>JAVRCF010000001.1:0-79722 GCA_034530935.1 Aulosira sp. DedQUE10
GGGACGGTTTGGGTCCACAAAACTTCGGGGGGTTCCCCCCGCCCTTGCAAACTTTCCAAGACGACTTCCGCCTTGCGGTACTAGCCCTAATTAATAACGTTGACCTGTAACAATATATGCTACTCGTTGACCAATGTTAGTGGCATGATCTGCCATGCGTTCCAAACAGCGAATTGCCAGGGCTAGAAGAACAATGGGTTCGACTACACCAGGAACATCTTTTTGGAAAGCTAACGTCTGATAGAGGCGCTCATAGGCATTATCGACAGCATCATCTAAGTGCTTGATACTCCGTCCACCTGCTTCATCTAAATCGGCTAAAGCCACCAAGCTAGTTGCTAACATAGCTTGAGCATGGTGGGACATCACTGCAATCTCTGGTAAAGAAGCATGAGGCGAATAAGGAAAAAGTTTAATGGCAATCTCAGCTAGATCTTCAGCATAATCCCCAATCCGCTCTAAATCTCGCACTAGCTGCATAAAGGCACTCAAGTGGCGCAGATCTTGCGCCGTTGGTGCTTGCAATGTCATGATCGCTGTGCAGTCTGACTCTATTTGTCTATAAAATCGATCAATTTTTTTATCTAATTGAGGAAGTTCCTCAGCAGCTGTTAAATTGCGGGCAAATAACGCTTGGTGGCTGAGACGAAACGATTGTTCCACCAAAGCACCCATGCGTAATACATCACGCTCTAAGCGCCTAATGGCTCGTGCTAGCTGGGTTGGATCGGGGTTGGGAGGATAAACGATAGCTTTCACACTTGTATTTTCAAACGTGAAGATATTTTTTAACTATAGTCTTGGCTTGGCGTATTTGCCATCACCTCTCTTAATTGAACTTGTAACCATGCACCCCCTGTTTCTGGGTGATTCATGGCTTTGATTGAACCACCGTGAGCCAGAACAATTTGTCGCACGATCGCTAAACCCAAACCACTCCCCACGATCGCCGTGGTAGAACTAGCCTCCTGCACTGGATCGCGCGTCCGTGCTTTATCTCCTCGGTAAAACCGCTCAAAAACATGGGGTAAATCTACTTCTGAAAAACCTACTCCGGAATCAATAATATTGATTTCCAGTGCAGAGGAAGGAGAATTGTTCGTTTGAGTATTTTTTGCCGATAATATTTCAGCTTGGACTTGAATCGTTGTGCTAGGTGGACTGTATTTGATGCTGTTATCTAGCAAATTGAGAAACACTTGATAGAGGCGGGAGCGATCTGCCTTAATCCAAAGGGTTTCTGCCCCAGAATAGTTAAGATTAAGATGCTGCTTTTGTGCCAATGGCTCTAAAGTTTCCCAAACAGATGTAATTAGCGATCGCACTTCCACAGCTTCAGGATGCAATTTAATACTGGGGTCTGTTTCCATTTGAGTCAGATCTAGCCAACCTTGTACCAAGTTGATCAAGCGATCAACTTCCTGCATCAAGCGGTTAACCCAACGATTTAAAGGTGATTCTAAGCGATTTTGTAAAGTTTCCACAACCAGACGAATCGAAGTCAGCGGTGTTCTCAGTTCGTGAGCTAGATCAGAAAAAGAACGATCTCTTACTTGATTCATATCCAGCAGGGGTTGGCGATTTTCTAGAAATACTCCCACTTGTCCCTTTGGTAAAGGGAAGCTTGATGCCCGTATAGCCAGAGATTTTATTTCTAACATTGCTGCCGGATTCTCACAAGAGGGGTGAAACACCCACTCTTTTACCTTTGGTTGTTGACAATCACGAGTTTGTTCAATTAAGCGGTCAAGTTCATAAGAACGCACTAATTCCAGCAATAACCGCACTTGTCCAGGTTGCCATCGCTCCAAATACAATATCTCCCTAGCCTGCTGATTGCACCACAGCAGTTGGTTTTCTTCATCCACTTGTAAATATCCCAATGGTGCAACATTCAGGAGTGCCTGGTAAGTTTCCAACGACTGGTGGAAATCTAGCCGTTCCTGCTTCACCATTGTAATTTCCTGCCGCAGGCGAGGAATTAAGAGTAGCGCTACCTTGGAAGAAGGAGAATTGAAAGGTTTAAGAACTCGCTCCAGATAGCGGTTCAGTTGAACCTGTTGCCAAATCCAAAATCCAATGCCTACCGCTAAACCCAGAGAAAATCCCAATAAAAACATTTAAGTCATTAGTTGCTTGATCACAACTAAAAACTAACAACTATCGTCAGCAATTATCCAAATCGATAGCCAAAACCTCTGACAGTCACAATATATTCTGGACGGCTAGGGTCTAGCTCTAATTTTTCACGTAACCAACGGATGTGAACATCTACAGTCTTACTATCTCCGACAAAATCTGGCCCCCAAACCTGATCTAGTAACTGTTCTCTAGACCATACCCGACGGGCATAACTCATAAACAGTTCTAGCAAGCGAAACTCTTTAGGTGATAGACTCACTTCTTGACCACGAACCAGCACGCGACACTCTTGGGGATTTAAGCTCACATCCTTGTATTTTAATATTGGTATTTGCGGCAA
Source organism: Aulosira sp. DedQUE10 (assembly GCA_034530935.1). Classification (GTDB taxonomy): domain Bacteria; phylum Cyanobacteriota; class Cyanobacteriia; order Cyanobacteriales; family Nostocaceae; genus Aulosira. The sequence continues at coordinate 2,483 of JAVRCF010000001.1, forward strand.
AGTGCTGAAGCGCTGACGGCGAAGTAAAGCACGACAGCGAGCCACTAATTCTCGCATACTAAAGGGTTTGGTCAGATAGTCATCTGCACCCACTTCTAACCCCAAAACACGGTCTGTTTCACTGCCTTTGGCACTCAGCATCAAAATCGGTACTGGGTTGCCCTGATGACGCAGCAAGCGACAAATATCTAATCCATTGATCTGCGGCAACATTAAATCTAGGATTACCAAGTCAAAGGAGAGTTCCCCAGAATTGGGTTCAAAATTTTTGATATACTCTACAGCCGATCGCCCATCAGTAGCAGTTACGACCTCATAGCCTTCACCCTCCAGTGCTACTAATAGCATTTCTCGGATTAGTTCTTCATCTTCTACTACTAGAATGCGACTTGTTTGACCTAAGTCCGCTTTGGCAGAAAACTTGGCTGATTCGCTAGTGTACATTAGATATCACAAAAGTTTGGGTCTGTGCAGCTATTAAGATGATGATTGAATCAATTATCGAGTTTCAGTGCATTTACACCCTTAGCATGGTGCCCTACTTGATAAAAAGTAACATATATCACGGAAACCAACATATTATAAAGCACTGCGGCTATAAGCTGGCAAGAGTATTGGTAGTAAATTGATATCTTTAATTTTGTGTATACCTGCAATTGCTTCTTGACAATAGCAGATTTTTTTGAGTATTATTGCCTTGTAGTACTTTCGTACTAATAAAACTTTTACGCTTGAAATAAAAAGACACTTGTTACAGATGCATCATGGAGTTTGCAAGTCTTTTTAGATTCATGCCTCCAGTATTTATACGGGGTGAAAAACCTTAATTTTCAGGCTACTATGATGTCTGCATAGAGTAAGTCATGGTATGACTTGCTACCCACCAAATTATTGCTTGTTTAAGGAGTTGGAGTATGACTACAGTTGCAGTCAAAGACAGCAAACAACAAATAGTGCAAGCATTTCAACAAATTCTTACAGAAAGGAAAAAATTAGACTCAAAAATAGCTACTAAACAAGAAGAAGCAGAAAAGGCAAAAAATCAAGAAATTCTGGCGGCTGCTTCTACGTACACTGTTGATAGTATTGTTAAGGGTTTAGCTGATTTACAATTGGAGTTTGGTGGAATTGTCAATACACTATCGGAAAAATTGGCTAAAGAAAACTCTAAGTTAGATGAATTAAACCGATCTATAGAAATTGAAACTCAGCATTTACAAGACCTTCAACAAATCAGAATTGTTGCGGATGCTTTAGATATTTTAACTCAAGAACATCAAGAGAAGTTAAGAGTTCTCGAACAAGAAATTATTAGTAAGCGAGAAGCACTGGAAAAAGAAATTACAATTAGGCGCAAAGAGTGGCAGAAAGGTCAAGCTGAATATGAAGAAGCAGTACAAGTATACAATGAATTATTAGTTAAACAACGTGCCTCAGAAACAGAAGAATATCAGTATAAGTTAGAAACAACAAGAAAACTAACTACTGATGCTTATGAAGAGAAAAAGCGCAAACTAGAGCGAGAAATTCAAGAAAATACTCAACAAAAAGGTAAAAATTGGGCTGAACGAGAAAAAATCCTGACTGAACGACAACCTTTGTTTACAGAATATCAGCAAAAAGTAGCAGCATTTCCCAGCGAGTTGGAAGAATCTGTTAAGAAAGCTAGAGAAGAAGCAATTAAAGAAACAAGTCAAAAGGCTAAAGTTGAAGCTGATTTATTTGAAAAAGAGTGGGAAGCCAGCAAACAAAGTTACGAATTAAAAACTCAATCTTTAGAAGAGACGATTAAGAAACAAACTGAGCAAATTGAAGGAATTTTTGCTCAACTGCAAACGGCCTTAAAACAAGCGCAAGATTTGGCAATGAGAGCTTTTGATAGCTCTACTACGAAATAGTAATTAATGTTTATTTGGCTATGAAAATGATCTTTGGACTCATGGAGGTTTGTTGTGGTAGCTAAAAAACCAACTGATAAAAATACTAAAGCTGAAATTCTCCAAGCTTATGAAGAATTAGCAAAAGAGACAGCCGCTGTTAAATCACAACTTACGCAAACGTTAAAAGAAAACCAATCTGTACCTAAAGAAAAGCCTAAATTAGAGCCAATACCAGCTATGAATGCGCCATCGACTGTTCAGCAAAAGATGAATTATACAATTGAAAGTTTAGCTAAAATTCAGCTAGGCTTTGGTAGTGCGGCGAATGAATTATCAGAACAGCTAACCACGCAAGCTTCAAAATTGGCAGAAATTAGGGAAGCTGTAGAGCAAGAAGTAGAACAACTAAAACAATTACATAATTTAGAAATTTCTGAAGATATTTTAGATTCTCTCATCACAAGTTATGAAGAAAATTCTAAAACTTATCAGGAAGAGTTTAGCCAGCAAAAAGAAGTATTATTACAGGAAATAGATGAGCAAAGAAAAACATGGATAAAAGAGCAAGAGGAGAGCAATAGATTAATCAAAGAACGAGATGAAAATATCAAAAAAACTCGGCAACGAGATGACGCAGAGTACAAATATAGTTTAGAACTTCAGCGAAAATTACAAAGAGATGAATATGAACAGCAGCAAAAAGAATTAAATCAACAATTAGAAGAATTTCAGCAAGAAACAGAAAAACAGTGGAATGAGAGAGAAAAAGCTATTGCTGAGCGAGAAAAACAATTTGAAGAATATAAAGCCAAGGTAGAAGCATTTCCTAAAGATAAGGAAGCTGCTATCAAAAAAGCGACAGAAGAAGGCAAAGGTATAGCCTACTACCAAGCTAAAATTAAATCAGATTTATATAGCAAGGAAGTAGAAGGACAAAAGCGTTTTTATGAACAGAGATTGCAATCTCTAGAACAGACGATTACTAATCAAGATACACGCCTGCAAAACCTATCTAAACAACTAGAATCTGCTCTCAAACAAGTTCAAGATTTAGCAGTAAAAGCTATTGAAGGGACTGCCAATGTGAATTCATATCAGGCAATTAAAGAAATAGCTTTAGAACAGGCGAAAAGCCAGGTGAAGAATAAATAAGCTAACTTAGTGCTTCAAAATTCAGGACTAAAGTCCTGAGTACGAATTCATTTTCCCCTAATAACTAATGTAGAGGCGTAAATTTAATTACGTCTCTACAAAATAGTGTAATTATATATCTCAACTGTTTTAATGCCAAATTAATGTTCTCTTTTTTTGGGAATACCATTATTTAAAGGTTTTTTCCTACTAGTAGCTTCATTGGTAAGGTTTTTTTTGTTTGATTGTTGCTTGGAATTTTCTTCTTGATTGGACATAAGGCTAAACCTTTTAAGAACTAGACATTAATTTATCCGTATTTTAAATCTACATTATGTGTAGACAAGTTTACGGAAAATATGCAAAGACTTTATATTTCACACATTTTTTAATATCTCAAGATAAAAAAATAGAGACGATATCATTTTTACGTCTCTAAAAAAGAGGAAACCCATTATGTTTAAAAAATTAGAGATAAATATCTAAAAAATTAGATTTGAGCCAATTTAAATAACAAAAACTATGTTGGTTCATTCATTTTTTTAGGCGGCTGTTGATTGTCAATTTTTTTCTTAGTATTGAACCATAAAGCACCAGATTCAGTTTTTGGTGGTTTGCCATTTTTAGGAGGTTTTTTACGAGTCATAAGGAATACAATCATTGATTGTTAACTCTCTACAAATTGAACTACAAGCGTATAAATTGTGAATCCGGAAAATTTCAAAAAATTACTAACCTGTAGCCAAATATATCTTGCGGCTCGAAGATACTCCCAATTTTCGCTAAAAGGATGGGGAAGGAAAATATCCCTTATCCCCAAATATTTCACCTTTCTGCCTGATGTTGTAGTGACTGTGTAGTTGTTTTACAGAGAGGAGGCAATGATTAAGCAAAGCTGGAAAAATCTAGATTTGGTGGAATATCTTGAATACGCCCTGGCCCGATCGCACGCAATGCTTCTTTGAGGTCAATATCGCCAGTATACAGGGCACGTCCGACAATTACACCATTCACACCCTGTGGTTCCAATACCAACAGGCTCAACAAATCGGTAACAGAACTCACCCCACCAGAGGCAATTACTGGGATGGAAATTGTCGCAGCGAGTTCTCGCAAAGCTTCTAAATTTGGCCCAGACAAGGTGCCATCGCGGTGGATGTCGGTGTAAATGATCGCGGCTGCTCCCAATTCTTGCATTTGTACAGCTAATTGAGTTGCTAACACTTCCGAAGTTTCTAACCAACCGCGAGTTGCTACTAATCCATTACGCGCATCAATACCAATAACAATCTGTTTGGGAAATTCTTGGCAGAGTTGCTGTACTAGCTCTTGTTGTTCTACCGCAATCGTTCCGATAATCGCTCGTTGTACGCCTATATTAAATAATTGCTGCACACTGGTGCGATCGCGCAATCCCCCGCCTACTTGAATCGGTACTGATACCGCTTGAGCGATCGCTTCTATTGCCTTCAAGTTGACAACTTTACCTGCTTTGGCACCATCCAAATCCACCACATGCAGCCTAGCCGCACCTTGATCAACCCACTGTTTGGCAACATCAGCAGGATTCTCACTAAAAACTTGTGAGCGATCATAGTCTCCCTGATAAAGTCGCACACAGCGGCCTTCTAGTAAATCAATTGCTGGAATTACATCCATTACCTCATCCTCAACAAATAATTATTAATTCGTAATTCGTAATGGGCTACGCCCCGCTACGCTAACGTAATTCGTAATTAAAAAACTCTTGAGAGTCTCAGCTAGATCAGCTGTTATGCCAAATAAATTTGCACATTTATTTTTCAAGAGAGTCAACAGTCAAAAGTCAAGAGCCAAAGTTACTCTGGACTAGCAACTTTCAACTCTTGACTAAATTAAAGAACAAAACCCTATGCTTGTGTGTTTTCTGTGGAAGTTTTCACTTTCAACTGCTTTACAGCTTTCCAAAAACCTAGCACAATCAAAATGTTAGAAAGGGTTAAAAAAACCTCTGCACCACCGTGCAGCCAATCGACATTTGCTAAAGCCTCTCCATAGTGGACTTTGGCATAAATTCCGGCGGGGATAGTGACACCCACAAAAACTAAAGTGCCGTAAAATCCATACAAAGCCAAACGCGGCATTAGCTTGCTGCGGCTGATAAACCACAAGAAACCCAAATAAGGAAATAGTGAAAGGGCAAAAAGGGCCTCTTTAGATATCATCGCTCTGATTTGATAGGTTGGGTTGCAACAGTATTCATTCCCTTGTTAGCAGACTTGGTAGAACGCCAAATCCACACCGCAGCTGCCCAAAGGGTAAAATTACCAACTAAGGTCATGGTAGCTTGAAGTGTTACCAGCCATTCTAAAGATTCGGAATTTTCAAAATAGTGCCAGGTGCAAGCACACATAGCACTGACTAAGGCTGGCAACATGGCGAAGGACAATCCCCACCAAGTCCGGTTACCAGTGAGTTCGCCATAAGTCCAGATTAACCAGATAGCGGCAATCCATTCAATGACGCTAGAAACATGAATAATCCAGGTGGGAATTGAAAGAGATTGCATAAGATTGCTGAAAAGTCAATAGTCAAAGGTCAAGGGTCAAGGGTCGGAGAGACGCGATTAATCGCGTCTGTACTCAAAGGTCAAAAGTTATTTTCCCTTATCCTCCTTGTCCCCAATCCCCATCTTCCCACAAGAAAAATCTGATTTCTCGGGAAGTATGCCAGCCATTTCACCTAACATCTGTGTAAGTAGCAGATAATCAAGGTCAATTAAACTTGATAAGTTAAAATCTCAAATCTAAAATGAAACCGATGCGGGCGTTATTATCTGGGTATTACGGAAAAGGGAATGGTGGTGACGAAGCTTTATTAGCAACGCTGTTGCAGATGCTACCGCCTCATGTCACGCCTGTGGTGCTTTCTGGTAATCCTGAGGAAACCCGCGATCGCTATGGTGTGGAAAGCTACAATCGCATGGCTTTTTCACCTGTAATGCAAGCTCTGCGCTCTTGTGATGCGTTTATTTGGGGTGGTGGGAGTTTAATCCAAGATGTTACAAGTACCATTAGTCCTTTTTATTATGGGGGACTGATGGCATTAGCCCAGAAGATGGGTTTGAAAACCGTTGCTTGGGGCCAGGGAATCGGGCCGTTGAAACGTCCACAAACTCGTTGGCTAGCACGACAAACTTTTGCGGCTTGTACCAAAATCAGTGTACGCGATCGCGCTAGTGCAGCTTTGTTATCTGATTGGCAAATTCCTTGTATTCTTGCGCCTGACCCGGTTTGGGCATTAGAAGCTAAACCAGTACCTGGACTTTGGGATTTACCTGCTCCGAGAGTTGCTGTAACTTTGCGATCGCATCCCCAACTTACAGAAACACGCTTGGCAAATTTAACGCGCGCTCTGGTTGACTTTCAAAAAGCTACGCAAACTTTTATCTTGTTACTGCCTTTTCAAAAAAGTGAAGATTTAAATATTGCGGAAGCAATTCAACCGCAACTTAAAGATGTCAGCCAGATTATGTGTTTAGAAGATCCGCAACTTTTAAAGGGTGTGTATCGCGGTGTGGAGATGACAATTGGGATGCGCCTACACAGCTTGATTATGGCTGCTGCTGAAGGTTGTCGCTGTTTTGCCCTTAGTTACGATCCCAAGGTAAATCGCCTTATGGAAGATTTATCTATGCCTGGATGGGATTTAGTGAATTTACCAGATGATCCCAATATTATTAGTACGGCTTGGATAGAGCATTATGCTAATGGCGATCCATTGTCCTCAGAGCAAATTCAGTCTTTAGTAGATCGTGCATTGATGCATCGTGAATTATTGATTGCAGTTTTAGAATTGTAGGGTCAGTACAGCCTAATGCCAGTCGCCTAGGTCAGGTTTACTTTCCCAAAGCGCTGGCTAATTATGATGCTAATTTTTAGGAGGTGCGATCGCAAAAAATGCTAATACCACGCTTAAGAGCAATGGTAGCAGTGTCTTTGACACTCCACCGCCCTATAAGGGCGGTGGATTCTTGGTTCATCGAGTCCACTTAACTTAAACTCCTTGCGTTATCTAAGCCAGAGGTGGTTCTCTCCCCAAGCGTTGAGTTCCGGTATGCCCTACCGTACTTGCAAAGCCTGCAAAATTTGTTTTGTGTTTAATGCTGGTCGTCTAGTACCTGTGAATCTTTTACCTACCTCCAGGCGGATACTAGAACTACGAAGTAGAACCCCCTAAATTCAGTTGTCTTGGCGTAGCCTCTCCCTTTGGGAGAAGGTACAGCGTCTACTGGTTAGGTAGCAAATGGGTTTTTTACGTGGTTGATTACCCTTCCACAAGTCTAATTTTACCAAAAGCCGTCCTACAAGGACGGGGTTTTCAACCCAATTTTTTGATAAAACCGATAAGTTAGCATTTTGTTAACGACTATTTGTGTTACTAGTGCAACAATCAATGATAGGGTCTGCTGCAAACGCACTCAAACCAACTGATTGCAAAAATACCCCCCAATCAGATTTGACCTTCAAATTATTCGGTTCACTACAACGTAACTCAACATAACTGGCTAGCGCTTCATGCCAAATACCAGCTTCTGCATAGAGTGCTGGGCGTTTGCGCGCGTCTGCTTGTTGTAGAGCTTTGGATAGAGTTGCTTCTGGTTGTGCGCGTTCAACCCAGCCTTCTACATTAGGATTTCTCGTGGGATTTTGCTGATCACAAACTAATGTTAAATACCAGTGATAACGTTTACCTACTTTTAAAGGAGTAGCACTTGCAGGGAGTGTAAATTTCATAATGCCGGGTTTAGCTGGCACATTCAGAGTTGTTTCATAAACTACATCATCATCTGTATTATCCTGATTGGCTTCGGCTAAGATGACAAATTGCGCTGTTTTGACAGAAGTTGCAGACGGCACGCGCCAGAAAAAGGTGGGACGTTCTGCGAAAGTTAAACCTAAATTCTCTTTCGGCAATAAGGGCGTTAAGAATTGATTTTTCTGTACACAATAACTCGAGCCACGAGTAGCACCACCAGCACTAGCTGGCGGTAGTCCCCGCTTTGGTGGCTTAAAACCCTGACTGATTAGCCAAGGCTGTTTTTGCTGCTGACTTGGCAATACTGGGTTAACTTGAGCTTGTGCCTGTGTTGTTAAACTAGGAATATTAGCGAGTTCCAAAAGAAAAGGTACGGAAAAGGCTACGAAAAGTAGAGGCCGCTTGATCCATTTCATGCCTAAATCTCCTCTCAACTATTTATGTAAATATAAAAGTCCCCTAGTTGTTGATAAACCCAAAGTGTGGCAGCAATCAACTGGGGTAATCAATAGACTCTACAAGTACTGCATCATTGGGAAGCTAAAATATAGTATGACCTGGAGACAGGTTTGATACTGTGATATCAGTCGAAAATACATGAGTATTGTTCCCGTTCCCTAGTGTAGCTACGCAGAATTTAACATTACTTCGGACAAAATTAGGCAGTAATAACGCCGTAAGATCGGAGGCTTTGGTAGTTAGGATGGGATTTAATTACAGTCGGCGAGAGGCCTAACTTTGAAATAAACGTGTCGAGCAAATGGTCATTGAGTGCTTGTCGCTTGACACTTGCCATTGAAAAGACAAAAGGTTTGTGACCTGAGTGCTGACGATGAGCATCGAACTTAGCAAGATTTAAGGCAGTGAAACTGGCATTGAAATGGAAGTCTAACTTTTTGACATCTCGCGCTTGACAATCACTCAGTCCGGTAAATTATTGCATCGAACGCTTCGACTACCGCTCGCACTTCGTTCATCAAATGACCTCGCTCACAGCAGCTTGTCCGGCGTAATCGGCAACTCCCTGATGCGCTTGCCTGTGGCATGGAAGACAGCGTTGGCGATCGCCGCCGGGATGCCGACCATGCCGAGTTCGCCCATGCCCTTGACACCGAGCGGGTTGACGATTTTATCGTCCTCCTCAACGAATATCGTTTCGATCTCCAAGATATCGGCATTAACCGGCACGTGATAGTGCTGCAAATTCGGATTCATGATCCGTCCGTAACGATGGTCGATTTCAGTCGCCTCTTGCAGTGCCATCCCAATACCCCACACAACGCCGCCGATTTCCTGGCTGTGCGAAGTCTTCGGATTCATGATCTTGCCGCAGGCGGACACTTCAATTGCGCGCGTGACGTAGACAGTCCCGACATCCGGGTCAACTTTGACTTCCACAAATTGCGCGCCATGAGCGCCAGTCGCGTATTTTTCTCTTTCCGGCGAGGGTTTGGCTTCGTGGATGTCAACCAGTTCGCTCAGATTGTTCCGCCGCATTAACTCGGAAATATTTATCGATCGCGACGAATCATCTTTGATTTGCAGCTTTCCGTCAAGCATCTCGACCTCTTCGATTTTCGCCGTCTTAAAAGGCGAAGCCGCATCTTTATTAGCCAAATCCAACAGTTTCCGTCTGATGTTTTGTGCGGATTCATAAATCGCCGTGCCGACGCTCGCCGTGGTAAATGAACCACCTTGCACCGGAGCAGACGGGAATTTTGTGTCCCCAAGTTCAAATTTTACCTTTTCGGCGGACAAACCGAGATATTCAGCAGCAATCAAAGTCATCACCGTGTAAGTTCCCGGCCCGATGTCTGCCGTGGCGCTCGCGACATGCGCGGTGCCGTCGGGTTTTAAAGTTATTTTTACCGATGCCGGTCGCACAAACGCGCCCCAAACTCCGGTCGCCATTCCCCAACCGACTAGAAGCCGTCCATCCCGCATGGAACGCGGCTCAGAATTGCGATTTTTCCAGCCGAACTTTTCGGCGCCGAGTCGGTAACACTCGCGCAGAGCTTTGCTTGAATAGGGCTTCCCACTATCTGGATCGACATCGGTGAAATTGATCAGCCTCAATTCAAGCGGGTCGATCTTCAGCGCATAAGCCAGCTCGTCCATCGCGCATTCGAGCGCAAACATTCCGGAGACAGCTCCCGGCGCCCGCATTGACTCAGGAGTCGTCAAGTCAGTTTTGACAATCTTGTTTAGCGTATCCGCATTCGGGCAGGCATAGAGCGAGCGCGTGAATTCCGTCGTGCCGTCCGTCCAATCTTTGAAGGTGGAAGCATTTTTTATGGCTTCGTGGATCATTACAGTGAGCTTTCCGTCTCTTTTTGCTCCGAGGATGACTTTCTGCCAGGTATAGGGACGATAGCCGTGCCCGGTGAACATTTGCGATCGCGTATAAACCAACTTTACAGGACGCTTGATTTCGCGCGACGCGACGGCAACCAGCGCCGGATAATAATTTGGTCTTAAAGACGAGCCAAACGCGCCGCCGACAAATGGCGAAGTGACGCTGACGTTTTCAGGGGGAAGGCTAAAAGCTGCCGTTAGATGCTCATGCACGACATTCACGCCCTGCGTTTTATCGAAAATTTTCAGTTTGTCGTTTTCCCAGAAAGCGATCGCGCCGTGCGGCTCCATCGGGTTGTGGTGTTCGATGGGGATGGTATACACGGCTTCGATTTTGATGGGTACAGTTGCTAAAGCTGCCGTCGGATTGCCGCGCGGTTTCGGCGCGCTTCTGGGCGGATCAAATGCCGTGTCCAAGACATCTTCCACGCGGGTAGTCGGCTTTTCTGCCGTGTAAGTTGCCTTGACAAGACGCGCGGCATAGCGCGCCTGCTCGAAGGTTTCAGCCAGCACGAGGGCAATCGGCTGCATATTAAAAACAATTTTGTTCGACTGTAGTGCGGGGAAAGGATTCATGGTGCGCTCCGCGCTGGTCGCGGAATCTAATCCGCAAAATGCAGTCGCCACCAGTTTCGGATAATTTTCGTGCGTAAAAATGCGGATCACTCCCGGCGCGCGGAGTGCTTGTGCCGTATCGATTGCTTTAATCGTGCCTTTGGCGATGGTACTCGTCACGATAAAACCGTAGGCGAGATTGGGAACCTTGAATTCCGCAGCGTATTTAGCCTTGCCCGTAACTTTTGCGATGCCGTCCACGCGGCTCATTTCTTTTCCGATGTATCTTGCCATTGCTTTTATCCTCCCTACTTACGCAGTGCCGCTCGTCATCGCTCGCTGCAAAGCGAGAACAATGGCGCGTTTTCCGAGTTCGACTTTATAACCGTTATGTTCAAGCGGTTTCGCATCTTTCAGAGCTGCTTCGGCAGCAGCCCGAAAAGTTTTTTCCGTCGCAGGTTTTCCGATCAGAACTCTTTCTGCTGCGGGTGAACGCCAAGGTTTATGCGCGACACCTCCCAAAACAACGCGTGCCTGTTTGATGTTGTTGCCGCTTGTTTCTAAAGCAGCAGCCACGGCAAGCAGTGCAAAAGCATAGGAAGCGCGATCGCGAACTTTTAGATAATAAGACTTGTTGGCGAAGTTATTCTTCGGCATTTCAATGGCGACGATCAATTCCCCATGCTGAAGATTGTGATCTTTTTCCGGCGTGTTGCCCGGCAAGCGATGGAAATCTTGGATCGGGATTGTGCGTTCTTGCCCGTTCGTGCCGCGAATCCTCACTACTGCATCAAGCGCATAAAGCGCATTCGCCATATCGCCTGGGTAAGTCGCCACGCATTTATCGCTGTAGCCAAAAATGGCATGAATGCGATTAAGCCCCTGAATAGCTCCACATCCGCTGCCGGGTTCGCGTTTGTTGCACGGCATAGCGATGTCGTAAAAATACTGGCAACGGGTGCGTTGCATCAAATTTCCCCCGTTAGTCGCCATATTACGAAGCTGCGCGGAGGCACCAGCTAAAATCGCCATTGACAAAAGCGGGTAATTTTGCCGGACGAGTGCATGGTTAGCCGTATCAGTATTTTTGGCTAACGCACCGATAGAAATTCCGTTCGAGGTCGATCTAATCTGCGCCAGATTCAAACTTGAGATATCAACAAGTTCGCTGGGACGCTCGACGTATTCTTTCATCAAATCAATCAGATTTGTCCCGCCTGCCAGAAACTTTGCCGTTTGATTAGCAGAAACGGTGCGAACGGCGTTTGCCGCGTCGGTTGCGCTTGAATATTTAAACGATTTCATCGGCTTTGCCCTCCTGATTTAAGGCCACGGCAATTTCTTCATCGGTCGCGAAATGCCAAGTCTGGGCTAATTCACGCCCGGAATGAACTTCTCTGATTGCCGCAACGATTCCTGGATACGCACCGCAACGGCAAATGTTGCCACTCATGCGTTCTCTGATTTCTTGATCGGAGAGTCTTAAATTCTGGGCGCTCGTCCGCAAATTGTTAGTGACGTGACTCGCGTCGCCGTTTTTCGCTTCCTGTAAAAGCGCCACCGCCGAACATATCTGCCCAGGCGTGCAGTAGCCACACTGGAAACCGTCGTGTTTGATGAACGCCACCTGCATCGGATGGAGATTATCGCCGTCAGCTAGCCCTTCGATGGTCGTCACCTCTTTCCCCTCGCAGCTCGCGGCAAGTGTCAGACACGAAAGCACGCGGCGTCCGTCAACGATCACCGTACAAGCGCCGCACTGTCCGTGATCGCATCCTTTTTTGGTGCCGGTCAATCCAAGTCTTTCGCGCAGGGTGTCGAGCAGCGCCGTGCGCGAATCCACTTCCAGGCGTTGAGTCGAGCCGTTGATTTTCAAAAGAACCTTAACGGCGTTTTCCACCCCAGCGTTTGGGGCGAACACGGCGTCGGGCGAAGCGGCAAGCGTGGCAAAGGACTCCTCTTTAGCCAGCAGGTGGAAGGCGAAGGTGCCGAGTGCAGCAGCCATACTTTGCCCCAAGAATTTGCGGCGAGCAGCACCGACAATACCGAGTTCGTCGAGCAGTGTTTCTTCGTCCCTACTCAAATCTTTCTGTTCTTGATTATCGTCCATGATCCTCCTGGCAAAATTCTCGAACAACTCCTGGACTAGTGTTTGTTTTTTGTGCAGACTCTTCTGGCGGTCTGCACCCACCGAAGGCGCTTCTGGACTTTCGCTTGGGCATCATTTCTTCTCGAAGACTTCCTTCGCCACGGAAATCGCGGTAACTGCGTTAGGCCAGCCCGCGTAAAACGCCAAGTGGGTAATGGTCTCGATCAACTCGTCCTGGGTCACGCCATTTTCGCGCGCTCTGACGAGGTGAGATCGAAGCTGGTCGGGACGGTTCATCGCGATCAGCGCGCTGACGGTCACTAGGCTGCGATCGCGCTTTGATAGCTCAGGACGTTCCCACACATCGCCAAATAGCACGTTGTCAGTGAGTTCAACCAACTTGGGGGCGATGTCGCCCATCAATTTTTGGGCGCTCGAAGGCTCTGATTTCCCGTTTTGAGCGCTCTGAACCGGGGGCGGCGCCGCGCCGTATTGCTCGTCGCTGACTTTTTCCAGCCAATCCACCGATCTGCCGTTTTGCGATTCGGCGAGGGCGACGTGCGTCATCGCGCTGTTAGGGGCAGCGCCGTGCCAGTGTTTGACGCCGGGTGGAATCTGCACCACGTCGCCCGTCCGCATCTCTTCAATCGGGCCGCCCCAGCGTTGCACGCGCCCGATGCCAGAAGTCACGATCAGAGTTTGTCCCAACGGGTGCGTGTGCCAGGCGGTGCGAGCGCCCGCCTCAAAGGTGACGGAAGCGCCGCCTAAGCGCGACGGTTCGTTCACTGGAGGCAGAGGGGAAACCCGCGCCGCTCCAGTGAAGTATTCGGCGGGCGCCGGCTGCGAAGGCTGCGAGCCGATGCGCGTGATGGCGATTGTTGGTGAGTTTTGCATCATCTTTGTCGGGGAAGTGGTAGTCCTCCCACTGGTCTGGGCGGATGCCACAGAAAGCGTCGAAGCGAGCAGAGAAAGAGACAGAGCGGTTGTGATGGATGGTTTCATGGGGAGCAAAGTAGCTTTGGAACGTTCAGGGCTTCGGGGGCGCTTCTGTGCCCGAAAAGACCAGCACTGCGTCTGGCAGACGTGCCCCACGAATCTGAATCGCCGAAACAGACCGGTTCAGTTCGGCGAGTTCGGCAGGCGTGAATCGAACGGCTGCCGCGCCGATGTTCTCGATCATGTGCGGCATCTGTGTCGTGCCGGGAATGGGCACGACCCACGGCTTCTGTGCTAAGAGCCACGCCAGCGCGATTTGGGCAGGAGTGGCTTGTTTCCGCACAGACCAGATTTTGACTAAATCTACGAGCGCCAGGTTGTGCGGCAGATTTTCGGGTGAGAACCGGGATTCAACACCGCGAATGTCACCGGGAGCGAACCGCGTCTGGGCATCAATGGCACCGGTCAGGAAACCCACGCCAAGCGGACTCCACGGAACAAAGCCGATGCCCAGTTCCTGGCAGAGAGGGATTACCACTTCTTCCGGCTCACGCCACAGCATCGAATATTCGTTCTGAACGGCGCTCACGCGCAACTCGGCATGAGCGCGGCGCAACGTGTTCGGCCCCATCTCGGACAGACCCCAGTGCAGAACCTTGCCTTGCGCCATCAACTCCTTGACCGCGCCGGCGACATCTTCAATCGGAACCTGTGGGTCAACTCGGTGCTGGTAGAGAAGCTCGATGCGATCAGTGCGGAGGCGCTTGAGCATACCCTCGACTACCCGCTTGATGTGTTCCGGGCGGCTGTTGAGTCCCGGACGGCGCTCGCCGGTTTGTTGATCGATGTTCCAGCCGAACTTGGTTGCGATCGCGACCTGATCTCGGAACGGAGCCACGCCTTCGCCCAAGATTCGTTCCACCTCATGCGGCCCGTAAGCCTCCGCCGCGTCGTAAAAGGTGACACCTCGGTCAAAGGCTGCCCGAATAATGTTGAACATCTCAGACCGGGTGGGGATGGTCTGTTGATAGGTGCGGCTCATGTTTTGGACGCCAAGTCCGACGGCAGAGACTTCCAGGGTGCCGAGCCTGCGCCGGGCGCCGGGCGTGGATTGCGGCGGTGTGTTGGCACCCGGCGTGTTCTGGTCCAGCGCCCGCGCGATGTTGCGAGGCAGCAATGAAGTTGCAGCCAACGCAATGCCGGCACCAAGCACTTGACGGCGATCCGGCAGAGCGGGGCTGTGTTTTCCATTTCGACCTTTTCGTTTTTGCATGATTTTTCCTTTAATGGCGGTTAGAAGCCCTGCTATCGTTCGGTGTTAAACGCTGTCTGAGCCAAATCAAACGAGAGCGCAGTGATTCTAAATGTCAAGTTTTACGGTACTCAACTGTTTCACCATCTCCGGATCACGATGGTCGAAGAAGCTGCTAACCTTCATGTCTAGCGAGATAATTGCATCCATATCTTCAGGGCTGAGTTCAAAACCGAAAATGTTGAAGTTCTCAACAATCCTTTCCTTACGAACTGACTTTGGAATCACAACGACTCCTCGTTGGGTCAGCCAGCGCAGAATTACTTGAGCAACAGTTTTCCTGTGTTTCCCAGCGATAGAAAGCAGCAGTTCATTTTTGAAAATGTTGTTCTTGCCTTCAGCAAACGGTCCCCAGGATTCAATCTGAACCTTGTTTTCCTGTAAAAACTTCTGGGTTTCAATTTGCTGATTGAAAGGGTGAGTTTCAATCTGATTGATCGCAGGAACGACTTCGTTATAAACGATTAAATCCATCAATTGATCGGGTTGGAAGTTGCTAACACCGATGGCTCTAATCTTGCCTTCTCGATACAGCTCTTCCATTGCTCGCCAAGAGGCATAGACATCGCCATAGGGTTGATGAATCAGATAGAGATCCAGATAATCCAATTGTAATCTTTTGAGCGATCGCTCAAAAGCCTTCTTTGTGCTCTCGTAGCCAGTATCCTGAATCCAAAGTTTGGTGGTGACAAAGATCTCTTCCCTTGGCACACCACTTTTTTGAATGGCTGTGCCAACAGCTTCTTCGTTTTGATAAGCAGCGGCGGTATCAATCAAACGATAGCCCGCACGTATGGCTTCATATACGCTTCTTTCACACTCTTCGAGGTCGGTTACCTGGTAGACACCGAATCCTAAAATGGGCATCTCGACACCATTATTCAGTACAACCTTTTGCATTGTTTCTCTCCAATTTTTGCTGTTTTCTTGAATGAGCCATCATTAAACCTGCGATGGTTCGTGCTTGATCTCTGTCATCCGATTGCAACCAGTCATGATGATTTGGGTCTGGTTTAAGGGGCGGTTATGCCAGACCCAGAGACTACAATTGGACTCAGCGACCGGTCATTTGCTCCAACTTTTCGGGATACCGCGCTCCTTGCACCGTGATCTTGGCGGCGGCATCATCGATGTCACGCAGATCGTCGGGCGTGAGTTCAACTGAGACTGCTCCGATGTTTTCGTCCAAGCGATGCAGCTTCGTAGTGCCTGGGATCGGCACAATCCACGGCTTCTGAGCCAACAGCCAGGCGATCGCAATCTGAGCAGGTGTCGCCTGCTTCTGTTGGGCGATGCTGCTGAGCAAATTAATCAGAGACTGATTCGCCTTGAGAGCCTCGGTTGTGAAGCGAGGCAGAGTGCTGCGGAAGTCGGAACTGTCGAAGGTCGTGCTTTCGTCCATCTTGCCAGTGAGAAAGCCTTTACCCAGCGGGCTGTACGGGACGAAGCCGATGCCGAGTTCCTCAAGGGTCGGTATGACTTCCTGCTCAGGAGTCCTCGTCCACAGTGAGTATTCGCTCTGGAGAGCAGTAACCGGCTGAACCCCGTGCGCGCGACGGATCGTTTGTACTCCTGCTTCCGAGAGTCCAAAGTGCTTCACCTTACCTGACTGAATCAGTTCCTTTACCGCTCCTGCCACGTCTTCAATCGGCACATTTGGGTCAACCCGGTGCTGATAGAGTAGGTCGATTGTCTCAAGCTTGAGCCGCTTGAGCGAGCCTTCCACAGCCTGCTTGATGTGCTCTGGTCGGCTATTCAGTCCCGATGAACCCTTCATCCCCCGAGGATCGGAATTAGGACTAATGTCGAATCCGAATTTGGTGGCAATAACGACTTGTCCGCGGAAGGGAGCCAAAGCTTCGCCCACAAGCTCTTCATTCAAAAACGGGCCGTAAACCTCGGCGGTGTCAAAGAATGTCACGCCGCGTTCGATGGCGGCCCCCAGAAGAGTTATCATTTCCTGCTTGTCTTTGGGCGGGCCATAAGAAAAGCTCATTCCCATGCAGCCCAGCCCAATCGCCGAGACTTCCAGGTTGCTGTTTCCAAGTTTGCGCTTTTGCATTTTTTGAACTCCTGTCACTGAGTTTTCTCTTGAATAAAAATCTAGAATGCTTACAAGAAGCAGAAATCATTTTTTATTGCTTTAGCTTCATTCTAAGAATCCTCAAGGGCAAGCAATAGAATGATCGTCTAAGATAGTTGTACAATCCTGCAAAGTTAGAAATGAACGCTGCCAAAACGAGCGAAAAATCCGATATGGATTTAATCAACAACCCGCAGGCAAAGCGCGAGGCAGACAGAGCGCAAGCCAACAGAGACGAACTCAAAGAGCGGATTGCACAAACGATTCGTCAGGATGGGACGATTGAACCGCTGAGGGGATTGCACTTCAACCGCTCCTCCTCGCCTTCGGAATGCCTTCATAGTGTCTCTATCCCTGCCTTTTGTGCGATCGCTCAAGGCAGCAAAGAAGTGCTTCTAGGGAGCGATCGCTATCAATACGACCCAATGCGTTACCTGCTGGCGACGGCTGAACTACCGATCGCTAGCCAAATTCTCCAAGCGTCAAAGGAGCAACCGTACCTAAGCCTTCGCCTCGATCTCAACCCTACCCTTGTTGGCTCAGTTATGGTCGAGGCTGGCCATACTTTACCGCGAAGCCATGCCGACGTGAGAGCTATTGATGTAAGTCCCTTGGACTCAAACCTTTTGGATGCAGTAGTGCGGCTTGTCAGGCTTTTAGATTCTCCTAGTGAAGCTCGATTCCTTCTGCCGCTGATTACACGAGAAATCGTCTATCGACTCCTCATAGGAGAGCAAAGTGGTCGGTTGTGCCAAATTGCTGTTCTGGGTGGTTACTCTCACCGCATCGCCCAGGCTGTCGAGCGTCTGCGTAAAGAATTTAACCAACCGCTTCGTATTGAGAACATTGCACGAGAGATGGGAATGAGCATATCCGGCTTTCACCATCACTTCAAATCTGTTACCGCCATGAGTCCTTTGCAATTTCAGAAGCAGCTACGGCTCCAGGAAGCCCGCCGTCTTATGTTGGGTGAAGATATGGATGCTGCCAGTGCTGCATACCGAGTAGGTTACGATGATGCCTCACACTTCAATCGGGAGTATAAAAGACTCTTCGGCGCACCACCGATGCGTGACGTGGAACGGCTGCGGGAAACTGCTAATCTAAACAATAGGTAGATTAGTTTTGTTCTATTTTAGGACTTGCTATCAATACTCCGGACAGTTTTAAGTTGAGCCAATCGACAAGAAAGCTATCGATCCATTAAAACCTTTTATTTTAAGGCTATTGAAGCCTTGGTCAATCAATTTTGGATGCAAGGATTTGTGATTTTGGATTGACCTCTCCTGATAAAGAAGAGGCTTGAAAGTAATCGTTTTTTTATTTGTCTTGAAAAGTTTTGTGGATGTTACCTTCCCCCGAAGTTTGCTCAACTCTTGGAACCCTCCGAAGTTTTGTGGACGGAAACCGTCCCCACAACAGCACTCTCCGCACGCAACTTCTCTTCACAAACTTTTCGCTTTATCTCCATGAATGGAGAGGCTTGAAACCCTTTAAAAGATTTCAGATTTTGTTTGATTTTAATCCATAATCCAAAATCTAAAATTGTTCGGTCAATGGTGATTTATTGCAGGCGTGAAGTACTAGATTATATATATTTTTACTAGTTACAAACATACCTTTTGGTGGGGATTGGGGACTGGAGACTGGGAGGACAAGGAAGAAATTACTTTTGACTTTTGACTTTTGACTTTTGACTTTTGACTTTTGACTCTTGACTCTTGACCCCTGATAGGTTTTATTGTATGAAATTAATGATATTGCCCTAAAGCTACTACTGCATTTTGTCCACCAAAGCCAAAACTGAAACAAAGGGCGCACTGAATTTGATGCTGACGGGCGGCTGTCACTAGATTTAAATCAAACTCTGGCTGCTGCAATCCTACACAGGGTGGCACAATTTGATTTTGCAAGGCTAGTAATGAAAAAGCTACACCTAAGGCTCCTGATGCGCCTAGAGTGTGACCTGTGCTTCCTTTAGTTGAACTAACTGCCACTTTTTGGGGAAACACACCCTTGATTGCGATGCTCTCAATCCGATCGTTTAGTTGTGTCGCTGTACCATGAGCATGAATATAATCAATATCTGTGGGTGTGAGAAAACTACGCTCTAAGCATTGCTTGATGCAGGCGATCGCACTTTTAGCTTCTGGTTCTGGGGCATTAGCATGATATGCGTCGTTGAGTAGGCTAAAACCAAGCACTTCACCATAAATTTTGGCTTGTCGCTGCTTTGCCAATTCTGCTGATTCTAGGACAAATACAGCTGCGCCTTCCCCCAGAACAAAGCCTTCACGGTGCAAATCAAAGGGATAGACCCCAGTTTTTGCTAATGCGCCCATTTGCTGAAACCCTGCCAAAGTTAGGGGCGTAATCGGTGCTTCAACTGCTCCGGTGATCGCTCTTTGATATTGTCCAGTTTGCACTAGCATAGTAGCCTGGGCAATCGCCCATATTCCTGTAGCACAAGCAGCCATTGGTGCTAAAACGCTCCCAGTTGCACCGATTTGTATTGCAGCTGTGATCGCATTCATATGGGGTAAAGTATCCAACCAATTCTCCATCCCCCTAGTTTGTAAGGGATATGAAAGGCGATCGCTTTCGTACAATTGCTGCGCCAGTATCTCCCAGGAAGCTTGATAACCACGACTTGAGCCGATGACTACAGCACAGTCAGGTAAAGGAGCTGATAACCCAGCATCTATTAAAGCCGCAGCCACAACTGACTGAGTGAGCTTTTCTAATTGCGCTGGTTGCTCAGCAATCAAACCTAGAGGAAATGCTTTTAGTTCTGGAAACGGTTGATGTAATTTAATTCCAGATTTACCTGCGATTAAATTCTGCCAACTAGCTTCTAAGCTTTCTCCCAAAGCAGAAACTAGACCAATACCAGTGACAACAACCTTAACCAATTTGGGGCTTGGAATTTGGGATTTGGGATTTGTCATGGGTAATAGGAAAAACTATTATAGCGTTTCCTAGTCTAGTGAAGTACAAAATTATCGGCGTTTATCTGCGTTTATCCTCTTCCATCGGCGGTTAATTTTTTATTGGTGTACCTCACCAGTATGGGAAGCGCTATACCCATTACCCAATTTCTAATTATTGACCAGGAGTTTTTAAATTTTCTGCGCCTTTGGTGACTTTAGCAGAATCAATGCGATCGCCTTGCTGAACTTTATTTACAACATCAAAGCCTTCGGTAACATTGCCAAACACAGCATAATTACCATCTAAAAAGCCTTGATCTGCTAGCGTAAAGTAAAACTGAGAAGATGCAGAGTTTGGTTGTTGCGATCGCGCCATTGCTACTGCACCCTGTTTATGCGACAACACAGGAGCTTCCGTAATCGTCTTACCGTAAATTGGTTCTGCTCCACCCTTCGGCTTAATTTCTAAGGGTATATAGCGCTCGTTCTTAGTTTTAGGATCAATAAAGCCACCTGTTCCCAGCCTATTTGCTGGAACTTTCGGGTCTTTACTTTGGGGATCACCACCTTGAACCACAAATGGTTGAGGTTCACGCACTACTCGATGGAAAACTGTCCCATCGTACACACCTTTTTGGACTAAATCTACAAAGTTACCGGCTGTAATTGGGGCATTAGTGCCGTCTACTTCGATAGTAATCGGTGCGCCTTTCACCGTTATCACCACAGTAGCCTTACCTTCGAGCCGTGGTAAATCATTCATTCCAGGAATACTCTCGCTAGTAGTTTCTGATACAGACGTTGCTTCAGTGCTTGTCTTGCTGCTTGTCTCTGTTGTTGTGGAGGTAGCTGTTGAGGTAGGAGAAGAAGCTTTAGAAGCATCTTGCTGTGTTGAACATCCACCCAATATCAACGTGCTAACAATCAAAAGAGCAACCAAAAATTGTGGAAATTTTAACCGCATGACTAATTACTGACTCAACCAGAGTATATTATCGTTTTCTAAGATTTTAGAGTTTGGATTTTCTCCGCATCCAAAATTCTAACTTTACAATTTTTTACATTTTTGTAGAGCTATGCCCACACAGTTTAACACCTCTGTTCAGGTGAAAGAGTTGGAGGCGCAGAGTAGCAGGGGGGCAAGGGGGTACAGAGCTTACTGCGTATTCTACTTTTGAGCTTTGACTGTTGAAAGCCAGTCGCCTCTCCTGTCGGAGACACTACGCGTAGCTTGCTTAAGAGTAGGGGTACAAGTCGGGACACCCCTACCCTTCTCTACGAGAGGCTGCGCCAACGGGAACGCTAAGAGCGAACGGGTGACGCTCCTACGGACGCTCGATGACTCGCTACCGCTTCGCTAACGGCAGTCCACAAGGGCGGCTATGCTGCACGTGTGGCTGCGCTCACTGCCCACGAAGCTGGCTACCCTTGACCCTTGTTAATATTCTTTACAAACCTTCCAAAGGTACGCCCAAAAAGCGGGCTAACTCTGCCCCTTGAGTTTCTAACTCTGTTAAAGATAAGGGTTGACCAACTCTAGTCAAAGGCAGGTCTCTACGACCTTTAAGGCGTAGGTAGAGGGCGCGACGAGGATTTAAACCTTCTTTGATGGATATTTGCACAGATTGAGCTTCTTGTATGGGGCTTTCAATTTCAATACGACGGTTTTTGCCAGGAAATCCATTGCGAAAAACTTTAATTTTGCCTGTTTCCTGATTAAATTCGTTATATCCACCGCCTACATCCCATAAAATCACTAACCACAGGTATAAGGCTAAAAGCAAGCCAGCAGCGCCGTATAACCCCATAACTAGTCCTTGGGGCACGAATACTAGTTGTGTTGGATCGGTAACTATGAGTAAATTAACTTTTAGGTAACTTGATATTGCAGCTAACACAAAGCCTGTGGCTCCTAAGGTAACGATAGTTGCCCACCAGTAGTTGCTAAACCGACGAGAACCGAGAACGGTTTGGTTCAGGACACGTGTAGAGGAGCGATCACCGTTAGACGAATTGCCTTTGTTAATTGTTGATGCCGTCATGGAACTACCTTGGCCTGTGACATATTCTCTTTAAAAGTCTCCCATTGGAGCAGTATGTCTTGCAAGTTCATTTTAGGGGATTTGTCATTTGTCAAAAGTTATTCTCCCTAGTCTCCCTCGTCCCTAATCCCTAGCCCCTAATCCCCATTCCCCCTTATCCCCAGAGGGGGCTCCGAGTTCCCCAATCCCAATTGTTGAGATTTCTGAGAAAAGTTGTGTCAGATTGTAAAATTTCTGATATTCATAATATTTATATAGCTTCGTGTTAAATCACCTGATTCAGTTAGGTCGATCGGTCACAAACCCGAACCGATGTGATAAGTTAAGAATCATTAAGTTACCACAAACTAGACCACTAGCCAATGGTACGGGTAATGGCATAACCCTGAGAAACGCTGACTGAACTAGGCGGTAATTTCTCAGAATCTCAGTAGCTTTCAAGTTACGAGAAGTTGTCAAAAAAACGTTAACTCCTCGTGGTAGTTGCTTTAAATAGGGAAACCCACCGACAGCACTGCTTTAGAAACGTTGCAATTTTAGTAAAAAAGAGGATTTTAGTTCAATGACCATCGCAGTTGGGCGCGCCCCCAGTAGAGGGTGGTTTGACGTTCTAGACGACTGGTTGAAGCGCGATCGCTTCGTATTCGTAGGTTGGTCAGGGATTTTATTATTCCCCTGCGCTTTCCTGGCACTAGGCGGCTGGCTCACAGGCACGACCTTCGTCACGTCATGGTACACCCACGGTTTAGCATCTTCTTATTTAGAAGGCTGTAACTTTATCACAGTTGCCGTATCCACCCCTGCCGATAGTTTGGGACATTCCCTATTATTACTTTGGGGACCGGAAGCTCAAGGAGACCTCACCCGTTGGTTTCAACTCGGCGGCTTATGGCCATTCGTAGCTCTACACGGAGCCTTTGGTTTGATTGGCTTCATGTTGCGGCAATTTGAAATTGCGCGTCTCGTGGGAATACGCCCTTATAACGCATTGGCATTCTCAGCTCCCATTGCGGTATTCGTCAGCGTCTTCTTGATGTACCCCTTGGGACAATCAAGCTGGTTCTTTGCACCCAGCTTTGGAGTCGCGGGTATTTTCCGTTTCATCCTGTTTGTACAAGGTTTCCATAACTTCACCCTCAACCCTTTCCACATGATGGGAGTTGCAGGTGTGTTGGGTGGTGCATTGCTGTGCGCCATTCACGGAGCGACAGTCGAAAATACTTTGTTTGAAGACGGCGAAGCGGCTAACACTTTCCGTGGCTTCAATCCCACTCAATCAGAAGAAACCTACTCAATGGTGACGGCAAACCGATTCTGGTCACAGATTTTCGGGATTGCCTTCTCCAACAAACGCTGGTTGCACTTCTTCATGTTGTTTGTGCCAGTCACTGGTCTATGGATGGCGGCAATTGGCATCGTCGGTTTAGCACTGAACCTGCGGGCTTATGACTTCGTGTCGCAAGAATTGCGCGCTGCCGAAGACCCAGAATTTGAAACATTTTATACCAAGAACATTTTGCTGAATGAGGGTATCCGTGCTTGGATGGCTCCTCAAGATCAGCCCCACGAACAATTTGTATTCCCTGAGGAGGTTCTACCTCGTGGTAACGCTCTCTAATAGATCAGGACTCTTGGGCGGTGGACGCGACATAGAATCAACAGGTTTTGCCTGGTGGTCTGGTAACGCTCGTTTGATTAACTTATCTGGCAAACTGCTTGGCGCTCACGTTGCCCATGCTGGTTTGATCGTCTTTTGGGCTGGAGCAATGACTTTGTTTGAAGTCGCTCACTTCATCCCTGAAAAGCCTATGTATGAGCAGGGCTTAATCTTGCTACCTCACCTCGCTACCTTAGGATGGGGCGTTGGTGCTGGTGGCGAAGTCATCGACACCTTCCCCTACTTTGTTGTCGGTGTACTCCACCTGATTTCCTCGGCTGTGCTTGGTCTTGGCGGTATTTATCATGCCGTTCGTGGTCCAGAAACCTTAGAAGAGTATTCTTCGTTCTTTGGTTATGACTGGAAAGACAAGAACAAGATGACCAACATCATCGGCTTCCACCTGATCATTCTGGGATGCGGTGCGCTTTTGTTGGTGCTGAAGGCTATGTTCTTCGGTGGTGTTTATGACACTTGGGCACCTGGTGGTGGTGACGTTCGTGTAATTACTAACCCGACACTGAACCCAGCCGTTATCTTTGGTTATCTAATCAAGTCTCCCTTTGGTGGCGAAGGGTGGATTGCTAGCGTCGATAACATGGAAGATATTATCGGTGGTCACATTTGGGTTGCCTTCATCTGTATTGCAGGCGGAATCTGGCACATCTTTACCAAGCCTTTTGCTTGGTCACGTCGTGCATCCATCTGGTCTGGTGAAGCTTACCTTTCCTACAGCTTGGGCGCTCTTTCCCTAATGGGCTTTATCGCCTCTACGATGGTTTGGTACAACAACACTGCTTACCCCAGTGAATTCTACGGTCCTACGGGTCCTGAAGCTTCACAAGCACAAGCTTTGACGTTCTTAATCCGTGACCAACGCTTAGGTGCTAACGTCGGTTCTGCTCAAGGTCCCACCGGTCTGGGTAAATACCTGATGCGCTCTCCTAGTGGTGAAATCATCTTCGGTGGTGAAACCATGCGCTTCTGGGATTTCCGTGGCCCTTGGTTGGAGCCTCTACGCGGTCCTAACGGTCTTGACTTAAACAAAATCAAGAACGATATTCAGCCTTGGCAAGCTCGTCGCGCTGCTGAATATATGACCCACGCTCCTCTGGGTTCTCTGAACTCCGTAGGTGGTGTAGCAACTGAGATTAATTCCTTCAACTACGTATCTCCTCGTGCTTGGTTGGCAACTTCTCACTTCGTTTTAGGTTTCTTCTTCCTCATTGGTCACTTGTGGCACGCTGGTCGCGCTAGAGCAGCAGCAGGTGGTTTTGAGAAAGGTATTGACCGTGAAAATGAGCCAGTCATGTCCATGACCGAACTCGACTAGTTCGCAAGTTTTCTTTCATCACTGACAATTAAATGCTTTTTAGCTCTTGTTTTTACACAAGAGCTTTTTTATTATGACTTAGGCAACCAACACATATATCTTCTTTTATTGTGGTCAAAAGTCCAGATTTTTTGAGTTTGGACTTTCGACTCTTGATTAGAAATTGTGAGTATTTCCTCAAACAAGCGATCGCGATCAATATATCACTTGGTTTCCATCCAATTCTCACCTGCCCGTACATCTACCAATAATGGAACACTCAACTTTACTGCATCTTCCATCACTGACTTAATTTGTGGTTGCAACTCTTCCCAATCTTGGGGTGGAACTTCAAACACCAATTCATCGTGAACTTGTAATAACAACTGCGCTTGATATTTACTTAAAATCTCATGCAATCTCACCATTGCGATTTTGATAATATCAGCGCTGGAACCTTGAATTGGTGCGTTGGCAGCAGCGCGAAGTAAACCAGCATCGTAAGGGCCTAAATTTTTTAATTTAGTCAAATCAATCTCTTCTGGATTGCTACCTTTTAATTTGCGTAAACTGTTGCTGGTGAACTCAACATAACGACGACGACCGAGAATTGTCTCTACATAACCCTGCGCGATCGCTTCTTTTTTCACTCGCTCCAAATATGTAAATACTTGTGCATAGCGTTCGTTAAATCGCTTAATAAATTCGTTAGCATTGGCTTTATCTACCCCAGTTGAACGGGCAAATCTCAAAGAACCCATGCCATAAATTACACCAAAATTAATAGTTTTTGCTAATCTGCGTTCATCTGATGTGACATCTTCTTTCTCAAACACCAACCGCGCCGTCACCGTGTGAATATCTTCATTCTGCTGATATGCTTGTACTAAAACTGGTTCTTGGCTTAAATGAGCCAAAATTCTTAACTCAATTTGTGAATAATCAGCAGCCACCAATAACCAGCCTGGTTCTGGTAAAAATGCTTTGCGAATTTGACGGCTAAAAGCTGTGCGAATCGGAATATTTTGTAAATTTGGATTGGAAGAAGATAGCCTACCAGTAGATGTTGCCGCTTGGTTAAAATCTGTATGTACCCTATGAGTCTGGGGATGTACCAATGCTGGCAATGCATCCACATAAGTAGACTTTAATTTAGATAGAGTCCGGTACTCAATTAGGGCATCAACAAAACCGGTTTGATCAATTTCTTGAAGCTTCTCTAACGTCGCTGCATCTGTAGAGTAACCCGTTTGAATTTTGCGCGAATACTTAGTACTTAACCCTAATTTTTCAAACAATATATGGCTCAGTTGTTTGGGAGATCCCAAATTAAATTTTTCTCCAGCTATTTCTGTAGCTTGTGCTTCCAACTTTGCCAAATCTATTTCTAACTGCTGGGAAAGTTCTTGGAGATAAGCGGAATTAATCCGAATACCTGTGTATTCCATTTCCGCTAAAACTGCTTCTAGCGGCTGCTCTACTTCTAGCAATAACTGAGATAAAACGGGAATTTTCTCTAGTTCTTCACGTAATTTTGGTACTAATCCAAATGTAGAATAGACATCCATCCCACAGTAATCTGCAACAGTAGGAATATCTAAGTCAGCAATAGTCTTACCTTTAGGAACTAAATCTACATAACTTTTGGCTGTTAAACCTAAATATCTGTGAGCTAAATCACTCAAATTATGGCTGCCATCTGGATTCAGCACGTAACTGGCTAACATGGTATCAAATACCACTCCTGCCAACTTTATTCCTTGACACCGCAGAACTAAACGATCAAATTTGGCATTTTGCAAAGCCTTTGGATAATCGGTACTTTCGAGAATCGGACGTAGTGCGGCTAAAGCAATCTCTTGATGCAAATTCTGCCCTGTTTTGTGACCAAGGGGTATATAAGCTATTTCATCTAGGTTTGTTCCCCAGCAACAACCAATTCCGACTAAAGCAGCGTCTCGTGGTTCTAAATCTGTGGTTTCGGTATCCCAAGCAACGGGTGTCTCTGGTTTAGTAAATTGTTGTAAGAGGTTTACTAACTCAGTGAGCTTCGCTTCACTATCAATGATGCGTGGTTGAATTGCTGAAGCTGGCTTTTGTTTAGCTGCTGCTGTATCAGCAGCACTAAAAAACCACAAATCACCATCATCTTGATCATCCATGTTGACTTGTGCTGTTGTTGCTGGTGCTGGAACTTCTACAACTTGTCCGCCAAATTTTTGCTGAATTTCGTTTATTTGGTTTAAGAAACGATTCAATTCTAATTTTTCTAAAATCGGGATCAGGAGACTTTGATCAAATCCTGTTAATTTACAATCTTCTAAATTTACTTTTAAAGGTACATCCAGAACTATTTTGGCTAAATATTGCGACTTTTGGGCATCTTCTTGCCTGGTTGCGAGTTTTTTCTGAGTTGCTCCTTTAATTTCATCCAATGCAGCATAAATTTTTTCTAAGGAACCATAGGTAGTAAGTAGCTGTACTGCTGTTTTTTCCCCAATTCCTTTGACACCAGGAATATTATCTGATTTGTCACCACAAAGGGCTTTGAAATCTACAACTTGCTCAGGTAATACACCAAGCTTTTCTTTAACTTGTTCCGGGCCAAATTCTGTGATGCCATTTGTAGAGCGCTTCCAGGCATCTGGAGTAAAATTTAAAACAGTGATTTGCTTTTCTAAGTTGATGAGTTGAAATAAATCGCGATCGCCTGTGAGAATTTTCACTTTATAGCCAGCACCAGTGGCTAACTGTGCTAAAGTTCCCAGCACATCATCTGCTTCGTAGCCAGGAGCCGTGAAAATCGGCAGATTGAAGCCTGCAAGCAACTCATGTAAATTTTTCAAATCTGGTACAAAATCTTCTGGTGTACCTGGGCGATCGGCTTTATAGGTATCGTCAGCTTCATGACGGAAAGTAGGCAAGCCCAAATCAAAGGCTATAGCCATTGCTTGTGGCTGTTGTGTTGTCATGACTTCCAGCAGGGACTTAATAAAGCCAAAACATACACTGGTAGGAATCCCCGTTTTTGTACGTAGTCCGCCGTCTCGTCCTTTAGCAAAAGCAAAGTAGGAACGAAACGCCAGTGAGTGTCCATCTACGAGGATGAATGTGGGGCGTGTTGCTGTTGTAGAAGAGGAAGTTTGGGACATAGCTTTATTTTAGCTAGAAGCTCACGTCCCAGTCAGTACTGGCGACGCAGCTTCAGCATAACAATTATTGTATTGCTATTACCGACATAAAATTAGGTATATTCATCATACCTAAACTTAATATTTTAAAGTTAAAAATAAACGAGGATAATATTTCTTATTTCTGTAATTATACCATCAATTAGCTTTGTAATATCAAATGAATAAAGATTTTTTTAATAAATTATTTTTTAAAACTTGTCGGAAAATAGGAGTTATATATGCTATTATTTACAGGTTAAAATATTTATTTTACACCACAATACAGCTAATAGGAATTCAAGTTAAAGGTAAAAAAAATCGATTATTTGCGAAAGGAATTAAATATCCAGTTTATTGCCGTTATGGAACAAGTGATAGTTCTGTATTTAATCAAATATTTATTCACGAAGAATATTTTGACATAGGAAAGATTGATAATGTTAATTGGATTATTGATTGTGGAGCAAATGTAGGTTACTCTAGCATCTATTTATTGAATAAATATCCCCAAGCCAATGTCATTGCCATTGAGCCCGATCCTGGTAATTTTGAGCTTTGCTGTATGAATCTTGCTCCTTACGGCAAACGTGCTTACGTAATAAATTCAGCAATTTGGTCTAGCACAGTAGATTTGGTTATTGATAAACCATTACAAAATAATGGGGAGTGGGCTATTCAAGTAAGACCTTGCCAGGCAGGAGAAACACCAGCTTTGAATGCTATAGATATCAAGTCTCTATTGGAAGATTTTAATATTGATAGGGTTGATATCCTCAAAGTTGATATTGAAACAGCAGAGTTGGAAGTGTTCGCACACAATTACCAAGAATGGTTAAACAAAGTTAAGTACATTGCTATTGAACTTCATGGAAAAGAATGCGAGAAAGTTTTCTTTCAAGCCCTATCCTCTCTTAAATACAATTCATGGAGTTCTGGAGAGGTAACTTTTTGCAAAATAGACCAACTTATCCAAACATTATAATTTTGTTCAAAACTGTAGCATGTTTATCTGTAAACAGGATTTTAAGTAATCAGGGTTTTTCTATAGGATGTCTACTAGCTCCTCTATGTGTATTCTGAAAATCTAAAACCTGAAATCCAAAATGGTATAACCTCTTACTGAGAGTTCAAAACATGGGGATTTTATGGACAAAGCAACTGGTAGTCATTTGACATCCACTGCCAATATGGATATTGCTACAGAAGAAATTAAACTACTGGTTTTAGATATAGATGGTACAATTTCTGGCAAGTCTAACAGCATCAGCAAACCCGTAAAGCGAGCGATCGCCGCAGCGCAAGCGCGAG
This sequence comes from Aulosira sp. DedQUE10, assembly GCA_034530935.1. GTDB lineage: Bacteria > Cyanobacteriota > Cyanobacteriia > Cyanobacteriales > Nostocaceae > Aulosira. The sequence goes on from JAVRCF010000001.1 coordinate 32,043, forward strand.
GAATTCAAGTGGCGATCGCAACCGGTCGGATGTATCGTTCTGCTTTGCGCTTTCACCAAGCAATTGGCTCTGTCTTACCCTTAGCAGCTTATCAGGGTGCGTGGATTCAAGATCCCTCTACCCAGAAAATTCATCGTCATTTGACTGTTTCTCGGGAAATTGCTTACCAGCTTCTAGATTATTTTGAACAGCCAGAGTTGCGATCGCTTCTCTCTGTGCATTTTTATATCAACGATCAGCTTTATGTACGGGAATTAACCAGAGAAAGCAAAATCTACGCTCAACGTTCTGGTATTACCGCGATACCTGTGGGTGATTTGCGTCAAGTTTTAACAAATGAACCCACAAAAGTCTTGGCTTTGTGTGATGACACCAATGTCATCGACAGTATATTAGGCAATTTACGCAGCCAATACACACCGGCCGAACTTTATCTCACAACATCAGTTGCGACCTTCTTTGAGGCGACTCACGCCTCTGTAAACAAGGGAACTGCAGTGCGTTACCTAGCAGAAGAGCTACTAGGGTTACAAGCAGACAATGTTATGACTATTGGGGATAACTTCAATGATCTGGAAATGCTTGAGTATGCTGGCATTGGCGTAGCTATGGGCAATGCACCAACAGGAGTGCAAGCGATCGCTCAGTGGGTAGCTCCTACTGTAGAGGAAGATGGAGCGGCTGTAGCAATTGAACAATTTTTACTATCTTAGGAGCAATCTTTAAAACCTAACTCTGGTATAAAATCAGAAAGGACACCGACGACTGGCCGTGTTTCGTCTCGGTGCCCCTGCTGGTTCGCTCCTCACACACCAGATAATATAGCCGATGGGATTAATTGAGTCAATATCTACTTTGTAAATTTTTATTGATTTCTTCAGCGGGTTTACTGAGAAATAAACAAGTTTCTTATCTGAATATCTTGCACTATTCTCAATAGCCTTGCGGTTTGTGAAAAGAGAAAAAAGTTGAATTAACCTTTTCCCCTTAACCGAAGCATACTTGAGACAAATTTCTCATAATTCTAATGGCGCAAACATCCCCAGTTTTTCTTCTAGCAACACCCTAAACACAGACTGAGTGATCATCACTAATCCCAGTCTTGCTTGGGCTAGCTGTGGTGAGGTAATTTTGACTTTGCCCCAAATGCGGCACTCGCTCCAGAAGTTGTCAAACGCTTGGCTTAAATTTAGCGCGGCTTTTTGCCAGTTAACTGTACTGTTAATAGCATGACACTCCAAATCATCTACCACTTGCACTAACTCGCTAATCAGACGGCCTTCGGCCGGGTGATGAAGGCGGAGTTTTTGATCGCTGTCAAGCCAAGGTATGGGGTTGGGAAAAATAACACTCCAAAAAGCTGATACGGAATTGCTGAGTGACAATTTTTGCAGGTCAATATTTTTTTGTGTATCTGAAAGCACATCTTTAAGTTTAATCAAACCTTCTCGATGAGCCTGCTGCAATAGCGAACAGCAACGTGCATGAGCGTATTGCACAGCAAATAAGTGCCCTGAATTTTCGATGGGGAGATTTTCACTTTTTTCTATTTCTCTTCCCCCTAAACACCCCATAGCGAGATTTTGTAACCAAGCCGCTAAGGTTGGGTGAGTTAATTTAAAATGAATCCAACCGGGAGAAACAATGTCAATGTTAAAAACGTCGCCACAGAACTCTGATAAACTGGAGGCGATCGCATTAGCAATCTCTAAAGCTTTTTGATTCTGAGATTTTTCTAACCGCAGGGCTATACCTGAGATATATAAGATTCTTTTTTTATCTCTACCTTTATATAGAGGAAATTTTGCATCTTTTATGCATAACGTTTCCTGTTTATAAGTATAAACACTCAGTGATTCTTGCAGACAACTGTATATTAACTGCTTTGTAGCTGTGTATTTGCTAACTAGTAACTTAAATTGCACGTAGTTATCGATGAAGAAAGCTTTATCGCCAATGTATTGATTTTATGTCATCTATCAAAAGTTATAACTTTCTTCTAGATAAAGAAAAATGAGAGTAGAATAAAATTTGATGAATATTCAATGAATAGAGGGTAAATTTTACTACCATCATTGTACAGTAAGAAGTATAACAAAAGAGTAGGGAGTAATTTCCTTTCTATTCTTTGAATGGCTGGCGCTGTTAGGCGTTAAGCCGAACTCGCCAACACAAAGACACTCCTTGCACCTTTTTATGTCGTCTTTGTCTTCAGCCGAACGCTCTTTGTTACCTATGCAATCTCCATCCTCTTTTTCCGAGGCTTCACGTCCTTTTTTGACTTGGCAACGAATTCTTGATTGGGCTCAAGAACACTACCGCTGCCGCACCTTCAGCAAAGATGAGCGCATTCCAGCTCGCCCTGGATTGCTATATTTGGTGCAAAGGGGTGCGATTCGGATGGTAGGAACCGCCCAAGTCAGCGCTACTGCTAGTCAGTTAACATCTCGACGCATTAACAGAACCCCAGAAGAAGCTTTCTTGGGTTTTGTCGGAGCCGGACAACCGTTTGAAATTGTTGCTCAGTCACCATTCACACTCCAGGCTTACGCCCATGTTGATCAAACTGCGGTGTTGTGGATGTACTGGCATGACCTAGATAACTGGCCTCACTTCCGTCGCGAAGTTATGGATGCCTTCCGGTATCAGCACCAACGCAAATTGCTGTGGCTGAGTGCCTTAGGGCAACGGCGCACAATCGACCGACTCTTAGGATTTCTCACCTTATTGATTGAGGAATATGGGGAGCCGGCAATGAGCGATACCGACCCCGATGTAATTCGCGGCTATTGCCTGCCCTTCCCCTTGACCCATGCCCAAATTGGTAGCGCAATCGGTTCAACTCGTGTTACTGTTACCCGCTTGATGGGCAAATTACGTCAGCGCGGCTTAATCCTTACCCAAGGGGATAATTTGATTTGCTTACCAGCAGAGTCAATTAATAGAGCCGGCTAAAGTTCAATTCAGATCTGCTATCCATAGCAGGTGTCAGCGAATTTTGACGAACCCAGCTTGGGTAATCAGTTCCTGCCCCTGCTCAGTTAAAAGTAAGTTGGCATAAGCAACACCTGCTTGCTGCTCGGTTTGACCAGTCTGTTTGACCACCACAAATAGATTGCGTGTAATCGGGTATTTTCCTGATTGGAAAGCCTCAATGTTCAATTTGTTTCGTTTACCAGGACATTCAGTCGGGAGGACAAATGGTTCTTGGTAAGGAGCAGTGTATGTCCCTTGCGTCCGCCCCAACGGCAAGGGTCTAATTGAGCATTGAGTAACCACCTCTGGGGCAGAAGCGTAATAGATACCGCCAGGACTACCAGCCAGTTTTTGTAAGGCTTGGGTGGTTGTGGATACTAATTCCACTTGCGATCCGAAAGATTGACCACCCAAGATGTCTTGGACAAAAAGCTCTACTGTACCGCCATCAGTGATGCGGCGGGAATAAGGCTTAATCGGAATATTTGGGCCACCAACCTGGTTCCAATTGTTAATTTTGCCAGTGTAAATAGACTTGAGTTGGTCTAAAGTCAGCCCTGGTATATTTAGGTTGGCATTAACTGCTACAGCTAATCCATCAATTGCCACGGGAATTTGATTAAGACTAAAGCCACGCTGCTGGGCACGGCTTAACTCTTGATCTAGAAGTGGTCTAGAGGATTGAGCAAAGGCTAGTTGACCATCAATGAGTGACTGTATCCCAGTACTAGAGCCGGGAGTTGCATTGCTAGGCTCTACATAACGCAGCCGAAACTCTGGTCGTGTTGCTGTGATTACTGAGTCAACTGTCAGCCGAATTGGTGCCCAAGATGTACTGCCTCCGTAGTTAAATAATCCTGTAGGGACATTTTGTACAGCAGCGAAAGTTTTGCCAATAGGTTTTTCTGTTACCGCCTGGGGCTTATTTGTGTTGTTAGAAGTTTTATTAAGATTCAAACTAGAATTTCTGGTAAACCACCAAAAACCCCCAGCTACTAATCCAGCAGTGATTGCGAGAGACAAAACAAGAATAGGTATTTCATTTTTTTGAGACATAGCACATTAGCCTGTATGTCGGTTAAATACAAGTACCGAGCGAATTTTAGATTTTGGATTGAATAGTCTCTAGTTCCTTGTTCTTGACAGAGTGTATTGCACCCTAGCGAGAACCGCTATAGTTTTAACTATGGAAATATGCAAAATCGTCAAGTCAAAATTCCAGGCTTAAAGCCTCCAAAAAGCATGGGCTTAATCTAAAATCCGTCTTGAAAAGTTCAGTTCGCCCTTGGCGTTGCCGCAGGCATCGCCGGAAGCCGACGCTCCAACTTTTGTCTTCGACACGCTACGCGAACGCAAAATCCAAAATTGATTGACTATTTGAGAGTTTAATTTAAATAACAAATACTTTATTAGCGAATTCTGACAAATCCGGCTTTAGTAATTAATTCCTGACCTTGGGGTGTCAGCAACCAGTTAGCATAAGCTTCTCCTGCTTGCTGATCGCTTTGTCCATTTTGTTTGACAATTACAAATAACCGCCTAGTGATAGGATATTCAGCTTTTTGGAAAGCGGCGGCATTTATTTGGTTACGCTGTTGTGGACATTGTTGTAGAGAAATGAAGGGTTCTTTGTAGGGTGAAATGAGTTGATCGGATTTTCGTCCCAATGGTAAGGGTTGAATACTACATTGTCCAACTACTTCCGGGGCTGAGGCATAGTAAATTGCTCCGGCATTTTTTGCCACCTCTTTCAAAGCTTGAGTGGTAGTAGGGATAAATTGAACATTGGTACCAAACTTTTCGCCTCCCATGACATTTTGATCAAAAAACTCAATAGTGCCTCCCTCTTCTAAACGGCGAGAGTAAGCTGTAATAGGTAAATTGCGGCCTTTCACCTGTTGCCAGTTAGTCAGCTTGCCTGTATATATATCTTTAAGCTGTGCTAGGGTTAAACCGGGAATTTGTAGGCTAGGATGAACTGCGATCGCAATCCCATCAATTGCCACAGGAATTTCTTTGAGTTTAAAGCCTCGTTGTTCTGCCTTTTGGTATTCCTCGTCTTTCAAGGAGCGAGATGACTGGGAAAAAGCCAGCTGGTTATCCAAAAGCATTTTAATCCCAGTACCAGATCCGGGCGCACCAGTAGTGGGATCTGTGTAACGTAATTGAAACTGCGGCCACAGTTTTTGCATCCCTGGGTCTACTTCTTTACGGATGGGGGCCCAAGTTGTACTACCACCATAACTAAATAACCCAGAGGGAGGAGCATTTGTCTTTTGGGTAAAAGTGTCTTCCTGCGGCTGTACAACCTGGCGGGCTGGATTGTTAGTAAAACTATTGATTACACCAGATTTGTTAGCTAACCACCAAAATACAGCACCCACTAACCCCAGTGTTATAGCCAAAGTTAAAGCTAAAACACCAGTTTCATTCGTTCCGTTTCGTGGCGACATAGTTATAGTTTTGATTTTTGGATATAAACGCAATGTCTCATTTTGAATATTTTTGTAGGTTAACAAGAGGTTAACTTTTGGTTTTTACTCAGCTAAGGGAATACCAAAAAATAAATTATCAAAATATTCGTAGGTGCTTTAACGAAGTGTAACGGGCCATTTTGATTTCATTGGCGGAACACCTAACGCACCCTACAACTACTGGACTCATAAATCAATTTCATCGGACAGAGAAAGATTTAAAGAATCAGCGAAAGCAATTTATAAATCAAACGAAATAATGCTGTGAGTGCAATACTTACTAAGGCTGCGGCAACTGCTAATATAACGACTTGTTGAATGCCAAGTTCGCTGCGTAACAAGGGTAGAAAAAAGATAATCGCAAAAGTAATTCCCGGAATCATTAATAAATCTAACTTTTCAATCCACCTTCTGGTTTGGGCGAAAATTAGTATCCCCAAAATTACAGCAGAAATGCCAATAGTAATAATGAAGCTATGTAACAAACTAAAAAGAGCGATCGCAACTAATGCACCTTCAAAGCCACTAAAAGCCGCTCCTGCCAATAATTCCCATGTAGAAAATGATGCCACTGCTGGTAGCAACGGCGAAACCACAGGACGAGAAGCTGGTGCTGTTGGTGGCGATGTTCTCCCATGTGATGTTGGTGATGTTACCTGTGATGTATTGATTTGGGCTAGTGCATTTAAAACCTCTTGCGCTGACTGAAAGCGTTGATTGGCAGCGGGAAGTAACATCTTGTCTAAAATATCAGCTAGGCGAGGCTGGACATTTGCTAGTGTGCGCCATTTCCACTGGTTACTATAGCCATCAAATAACTTAGTTGCTTCCTGACCAGTCAGCAATGTCAAAACAGTTACAGCTAAAGCATATAAATCTGTAGAAGGGAAAACCTGATTCCCGGCCATCTGCTCAGGCGGTGCAAATCCCATAGAATAAATTCCCGTAGAAGAAGCGGCTGGAGAATTTGTCACTTGCTTAACTGCACCAAAATCTAATAAGAAGAGTTTGCCATCACGACGGCGCATAATGTTAGAGGGCTTAATATCTCTGTGGATAATGCCTCGCTCATGGACAAACTTGAGTACCTTGAGAATTTCTTGGAGTACCTCGACAATTTCTTGTTCCGAGAATTTACCTTTTTTAACTAATTCTTCCTCAAGATTCTGCCCATTTATATATTCTTGTACTAAATAAAAAAATTGGTCTTGCTGTCCAGGTTGCAAGCTTTGAACGGTAATCGGAAAAAAAGCAAATAAATTAGGAATCTGGTCGTGTTCGTTGCCTATATGGGCTAAAACTTCAGCTTCTCTTTCAAATAACTGTTGTGCTAAATGCAGTTGCGTTGATGTTAAATTGCCTGTAGGTTGAAACTGCTTCACTACACATTGACGGATTCCGGGAATCCGGCGATCAAGTGCCAAAAATGCTGCCCCAAAACCGCCTCTGCCTAACAATTTGATGGGCACATATCGACCATCTAGCATTAATGGCATTCCACAGGTTGTGCAGTATTTTTGCTGCGCTGTTTTCAGCGTCGTATTATCATCTAAATCCGCAAAATAATTTTGTGGACGTGGACAGCGTGGACGAGTGCAGTAAACTTCCATTTTAGTTATTCGTCAATAGTCCATAGTCAGTAGTCCATAATACAGCCTGCGTAAATTAAGATCCATTTCAACACAGTGGCAAAGCCTAAAATAAAAGTCTGTTGCGTGCCAGTTGTTTTCAGTCAGGAGACTTAAAGCACTGGCTGCTTTTAACTTCTAAAGCGGCGGTAATAGTCTTTTTAACTAATGACTAATGACTAATAACTAATGACCAGAGGTTAGCCTTCGTCAGCGGAGTTTGGCATTACTGCATCCAATGTATTGACCATTAAATTTTTTTGTGTCAATTTTAACACATTGTGATTCCATCCAGGGGTAGCAAACTGGGGCAAGATTTCCTGACTAAATGCCTCTGCTGCCTTAGATCTATAGCGATTGGGATTAAAAATCAGCCAAAGTGTGCGCTTAACAACAACTCCTTCAATGGGGGCACAGTGCAACACGCCCATTTGTAACTCTTTGGCAATGGCAGAAGTGGAAACAAAAGCAGCCCCCAAGCCTGATTGCACGGCATTTTTAATGGCTTCTATGGAATTTAATTCCATTTCGATTTTAAACCGCCTAGTATCAATCTCACAGCGTGCTAGCACTTGATCAATGACTTTGCGGATGGTGGATTGGGAATCTAAGGCAATGAATTGGAGTTTATAAAGGTCTTCTCTTTGGATAGTTTCAAATTTGCTCAAGGGATGAAAGACAGGTAGAATCAGCACCAGTTCATCTTCGGCGTAGGGAAGAATTTCCAAAGATTCCGCTAATTCACCAGGAATTTCACCGCCAATAATCGCTAAATCTACCTGTCCGTTAGCTACACTCCAAGCAGTGCGGCGGGTAGAGTGGACGTGTAATTGTACCGCTACATCGGGATATTTTTGCCTAAACATGCCGATCATTTTGGGCAATAGATAGGTGCCGGTGGTTTGAGAAGCACCGACAATCAAAGTGCCACCTTGGAGATTTTGCAAATCCTCAATAGCGCGGCAGGTTTCCTGACACAGACTGAGGATTTTTTCCCCGTAACTCAAAAGTAAATGTCCAGCTTCAGTTAATTGGGCACGTCGTCCTCCACGGTCAAATAACGGTACATCTAGTTGCCGTTCTAAGTTTTGCACTTGCAAACTAACGGCGGGTTGGGAGACATAAAGACTATCAGCGGCGCGCTTGAAGCTCCCTTCTAGGGCGATCGCTTTGAGAATACGTAACTGATCTAAAGTGAAAGGAAGGTCAGACATAAGGCTAAACCTACAAACAAGAAAGGAGCGGCTTTAGCAAGAAACCAGCATTTCACACTAAGCTTGCTCAGTGTGATTGATTGCATCTTAAACTTGGAAGCTTGAGTCGAAAAAGACAGTAGCACAACATCTTGACTAAAGTCCCCTTGTGAATACTTTGTGGTATTTGTGGTACTGATCTAAGTTTTCTTTAATTTACTTCACCTACGTATAGGTTATGATGCTGATTTCTTGGTTAACCCCCAGTCATTTTGTCATATTGGGGCTACAGTTAGTTTTTGCGATCGCTCACAGTGGTGGTGCTGCTTTACGGCCTTGGGCAGAAAAATACATTGGGCCAAGGCTTTATCGGATTTTATTTGCCTTAGTCAGTCTGCCCTTAGCCGTAATCTTAATTATCTACTTTTTTAATCACCGTTATGATGGTTTGCAACTTTGGCAGGTGAAAGATGTGCCAGGTGTACAGATTTTAGTTTGGATGCTGTCAGCGATTTCTTTTTTGTTTTTGTATCCTGCTACCTTCAATCTACTAGAAATTGCCGCCATCCAAAAGCCTGAGGTTCATCTTTATGAAACAGGAATTATTCGCATCTCCCGTCATCCCCAAATGGTAGGACAAATAATTTGGTGTGTGGCCCATACCCTGTGGCTAGGTACTACCTTTACCTTAGTTACCTCGATTGGTTTAGTGTTGCATCACTTGTTTGGTGTTTGGCACGGGGATCGCCGCCTAACTCAACGCTATGGGGAAGCGTTTGAAATTGTGAAACAGCGAACTTCAATTGTTCCTTTTCGAGCAATTATTGACGGTCGTCAATCTCTCAAATGGTCAGAATTTCTCCGCCCTGCCTATTTAGGAGTCGCAATTTTTGTGGCTGTGCTTTGGTGGTCGCACCCCCTGTTATTGGCAGCAACTAGTGAGTTAACATGGTAGCTTTAGGCGATCCCCAATATCAGAAGATACTGCCCAAATCTATGAAAATATCAACTTATCCATTGCTACCAAATCAATGTAGGATAAATTCAAATAGATGTGAGTGAGGGTGTATGGAGTCGGTTTAAGATTTTAAGTTAGTAATTGCTAGTAAATAAATTTTGCTGGGGAGTAAATAGCAGAGCCAGTCTGAACTCCCAGACAACAGTGCCTATCAAGAGTTGAACATCCAAAAAAGTCACCGTCAATGTCGCGCTGGCTTTTTTATCAGCGCCGCAATCAACGCGCTCAATTTTTGTCTAACTATTTTGTGTCCTGAGAGCGTCTATCGGCAGTAACTTGCTTGCCAATACTACCTGCTGATAATTAGTTTGATATAAAAACCCTATAATTTTAGAGGCGTCATGGTGTTGTCGGTTAGTGAGCGGACATTTACTCAAGAAGTTTTAGAATCTCCAGTTCCAGTTTTAGTAAATTTTGGAGCACCTTGGTGCGGCTTGTGCCGCATTATCCAACCGCTATTATTGCAATTTAATACCCAATGCGGAGAGCAAATAAAATTAGTTAGTGTTAACGCCGACCAAAATTTTAAACTCTCTACCACTTATCGATTGAAATCACTGCCAACTTTACTGTTAATTGAGAATGGCACTATCCAGCGTCGTCTTGAGGGTTTTCGTAGTAGAGACGATTTACGTCTAGCTTTAGAAGAAATTAAAGTTAGTTACAGCGATCGCTCTCTCAGTTACAATAGCCCCAAAACAGTAGACTTAGGCTGTCGCTAAGTCTGATGAGTATTTTGACTCTTGACTGTTGATTATTAATTATCAATTTGATATAGCAAATCTAAAACTAAGCTTAATACCCCACTGCAATACCTGCCGATGGGGTATTTTATGCTAAAAAGTGTGTGTCACAATTATTAACAGTTCGACCTGACAGTTGCCTGAGGACAGACAGTTGACCGTAGCGGAGATTGCTTGAAAGTGATGATGCCTACCCTAAACTGCGGCAAGCCATTCGGGAAACTACGAGAAATCCAGTGCTCAACGCAGTCCAATGGGTTGGGAAAACGCAACTTGTTTGCTACTCTTTGGGAAGCCCCCTGGATAATGTCTACAAGTAGAAAGCGGTTCAGACCCATCCTGGGGGAAGCCACAGCAGTGTCTCTCAACTTCTTTCTCTGTTCTAGTCCTCTGAAGACCGTCAGCAGCACTGTTTTAACTTAGTCAAGAATCCTAAAAGTACGCGTCAGTGATGGAAGTAATCTATCAATATGCCTGGCTGATTCCTGTATTGCCTCTTTTTGGGGCAATGCTAGTCGGTCTAGGATTAATTTCGTTAAATCAGGTGACAAACCGTCTGCGACAGCTGAACGCTGTAGTAATTATCTCCCTCATGGGAGCAGCTATGGGGTTGTCGCTTGCCTTGCTGTGGAGTCAAATTCAAGGACATGAAACTTATGTCCGCACCTTAGAATGGGCAGCAGCAGGCAATTTTCACCTGAGTATGGGCTACACAATCGACCATCTCACAGCCCTGATGCTGGTGATTGTCACCACGGTAGCTTTCTTAGTCATGGTTTACACCGATGGCTACATGGCTCATGACCCAGGATACGTCAGGTTTTATGCCTATCTCAGTTTATTTGGCTCCTCAATGTTGGGTCTGGTGGTCAGTTCCAACTTAGTGCAGGTGTATATATTCTGGGAACTGGTGGGGATGTGTTCCTACTTGTTGGTCGGTTTTTGGTATGATCGCAAGTCAGCCGCAGATGCAGCTCAAAAAGCATTTGTCACCAATCGTGTAGGAGACTTCGGTCTATTACTCGGCATTCTGGGGCTGTTCTGGGCAACAGGCAGCTTTGATTTTGGTGTCATGGGCGATCGCCTAGGCGAACTTGTACAATCGGGTTCGATTAGCAATTTTCTCGCTATCCTGTTAGCGATTTTAGTTTTCCTCGGCCCAGTAGCAAAATCAGCCCAATTTCCTCTCCATGTCTGGCTACCAGATGCGATGGAAGGCCCCACCCCAATTTCGGCCTTAATCCACGCCGCCACAATGGTAGCAGCCGGAGTGTTCCTAATTGCCCGGATGTACCCCGTTTTTGAACACGTTCCAGCCGCAATGAACGTTATTGCCTTTACGGGGGCATTTACGGCGTTTTTGGGAGCATCAATTGCCATTACCCAAAATGACATCAAAAAAGGTTTAGCTTACTCCACCATTTCCCAGTTGGGTTACATGGTGATGGCTATGGGAGTAGGTTCCTACAGTGCAGGATTATTTCACCTGATGACCCACGCCTATTTCAAGGCGATGCTGTTCTTGGGTTCTGGTTCTGTAATTCACGGTATGGAAGGAGTCGTTGGCCACGACCCCGTATTAGCCCAGGATATGCGGTTAATGGGGGGATTGCGAAAGTATATGCCAATCACCGGGATTACCTTCTTGATTGGTTGCTTGGCAATTTCTGGTGTTCCACCCTTCGCCGGTTTTTGGTCAAAGGATGAAATTCTCGGCAAGGCCTTTGAAGCTAACCCATTTTTGTGGTTGATTGGCTGGCTAACTGCCGGAATTACCGCTTTCTATATGTTTAGAATGTATTTCATGACATTTGAAGGCAAATTCCGGGGAACTGACGACAAAATCAAGGACAAGCTCAAGAAAGCAGCGACAATCATCCTGGAATTAGAGTCAGCAGAACCAGCTCCGACTTTTGGCCCTGGGGCAATGAAAAAAGGTGAATTGGCTGCCACCAGTGATCATCATGGTTCCCATGACGCTCATGGGCATCACAGTGATACTGCCCACGAGTCGCCTTGGACAATGACTCTACCATTGGCACTCTTAGCAGTGCCTTCAATTTTGATTGGTTTGGTAGGCACACCCTACGCCAACTACTTCGAGGAATTTATCCACCCACCCACAGAAACCCTCACCGAAGTTCTAGAAAAAGCCGCCGAGTTCAACCCGACGGAATTTTACGTTATGGCGGGGGCTTCCGTAGGCATTTCCTTAATTGGGATTACCCTAGCTTCCTTGATGTATTTGCGGGGTAAAATCGACCCAGCTGCGATCACATCGAAAATCAAACCACTTTATCAGCTATCCCTCAACAAGTGGTACTTTGATGAAATTTACCATCGTGTCTTCGTCGTTGGCTTGCGTCGCTTAGCTAGACAAGTCATGGAAGTTGATTTCCGCGTCGTTGATGGTGCTGTTAACCTTACAGGCTTTTTCACCCTTGTGAGTGGTGAAGGACTGAAATACCTAGAAAACGGTCGCGCTCAATTCTATGCCTTGATTATTTTTGGGGCAGTTTTGGGCTTAGTGATTTTCTTTGGTATTACTTGATTTTCATAGGGGTGGGCGACTGTCCGCCCCTAAGCTTATTAAGAGTCTAAATTAGACTCCTTTTTTTGGCTGATAGTTCAGTAATTTAATATACAGTCTCCTAGAGTACTCAAAAACCTCCTAGTTCAGAAAAAGGCAGCGAATAGGTAAATGATTAAGAAGAAATACATTTACTGGCAAGATGATGATATGTGGTTAGGTTATCTCGAAGAATATCCTGACTATTGGACTCAGGGTGAAACCGAAGAGGAGCTAAGAGAAAATCTACGCGATATTTACAGTGAATTAACAAGTGGAAATATCCAAAATATTCGTAGAGTTGCAGAACTTGAAGTTTCATGAAACGAAGAGATTTAATCAGTAAGCTTGAAGAAATGGGTTGTATCTTCGTTCGTCATGGTGGCAAACATGATTGGTATCAGAATCCAATAACAAAAATTTCTCAAGCCGTTCCCAGACATAGAGAAATCAAAGAGCAACTTGTAAAACATATTATTAAGATGCTTAGTGATGAAGTTGGCTAACACTAGGTTAGAGCCGACCTTTGAAAGCGTCCGACGGGCGGTGCGTCACTCCTGTGAATGGAAGAAACAAGTAAAATTCTCTTCCCTCTTACCTTGTTTCTTAGGAGCCTAAATTAGACTCCTTTGGCTGATAATCAGCAATTAAATATTAAAGTCTTCTTTTACATCATCTGGCGGTTCAAACATCATCTCAAAACCTCCATTGGGAATAGTTCGATGCAAAAATCTTAAATGGTCGTCTGCATCTTGGCGGTTGGCAAAACGGGCGACGGTGTGAGATTGGGTAATAACTACAGTTTTTACTATCACCCAAGGATGATTTTGAGCAATAACTGGTTTTATCATGGTGAATGTCTCCTTTTGTTAGGGAGCCAAGAGCCAGCAGGAAGCATCGGAAACTTATTTGCTGGCTTTTGACAAGATTCGTAATTTTGTTGTCGGGTTGCTGTAAGTGTGAGTGTGTTTTCATCGCTTCTAAACACTCTCATCTCATAGATTTTGTAGTAAAAGCTGGGTTGCATCATGGTCGTGCAATCCTGGGACAACTAGCCATAGCCACATCCGGCACTTGAACAACCGCAGCGATCGCAGTTCTTCAGGGAATATTTGATTTCTGTGACCTTGCCAGTGTCCAAGGTGTGCAAGTTGTTGTTTGGCGCAGGTTGGGCAGAGATCGCCTGGTTTTCCTTTGTCGATGGTGTAGTTTGAGTCTTTAGGATTGAGGGGTTTGATGCCGGGAAAGCGCCCTGCTTGGGAATGGGGGCAGGGTTTGCCGTCGAGTTCTGCGGGGATGATGCCAGTGCAAATTAGGAAGTCGGGGTATACGTTGCCGTCGGGGGAGAGGAAGAGGGCTTTGGGTTCGGTGTTTTGAATATTCATTTTACAATGTAGATTGTATATTGACATAATAAATTTTACATTGTAAAATGTCAATAAATAAACAAAAGTTCTTTTGACCTTTAGCCTCTCTGTGTATATTTAAATCCAGCTTGATCTGCAATTAAGGTTAGGTATTTCGATGTAGCTAGGGTTGGCTCATAGGCTGCAATTTCCCATTGACTGACTGTTTGCTGATAGACACCAAGCCTTTCTGCAAACTCTGTCTGTGTTAAACCCATGTGAAGACGCAGCGCTTTGATTAATTCGCTATTCCACAGTACAGTCTTACCCTGAAACTGAACTTGAAAGTTATTAGGAGGTTTATAAAATGTGACTTGCTGATTATCAATATCAACATTTTCAACGCGATATCCTGCTTCTATCCAGGCTGAAGCTTGTAACGCACCTTTGCTGCGATTACTCCACCACGCCCGTTTAATTTTCGCTGAATTGGGCAAAGTGTCTTTTATTAAATTCTCAATTTCAGCAAATGATAAAGTTATTTCATTTTGATCACTGCCACGCAAAAATTCCAGGAGTGGCTGGTATTTGCTGCCCTCCTTCATGTCACTTCAATCTCAAGCGCCCACATCGTCACAGGGTCTTCTGCTGGACGCACATAAGAACCATCAGCTTTAAATAACTTCTGTAAATTTATATGCTGGCGATACTTCTGTGGTATGTTAGCCGGATTTTGGTAAGGATTAGTGAAATCGGAGAAAGGCATGAAGTTATTGCTATGGGAGACAGACTACACAGTAGATAAATGATATGCGATCGCGGGCAATAGAAGCCCAACATTTAGTAAAATAAAAAACTTATCACTAATTACAATTAAAAAAAAATAGTTCATGTATTGTCACAATCTAGTTTTCTCCCGTCATGCTATCCAACAAATGTTTTATCGTCGCATCAGTCAAAAGGAAGTAAAAACTGCGATTTATTATGGAGAAGTGATAGAAGAAAACCTTGATGATACACCCTATCCCAGTTATCTAATATTGGATTTTATAGAAGGTAAACCGATTCATGTTGTATTTTCCTACGATGAAGCTACAGACACAGGATATGTAGTAACAGCTTATATTCCTGATGCTAATATTTGGTTAAATGGTTTTAAAACTAGGATACAAAGATGATGAAATGCGTAATTTGTCAGCATGGAGAAACTAAACCTGGTTTAGTGACTGTGACATTAGAAAGAGATGAATGTATTATTGTCTTAAAAAAAGTTCCGGCAGAAATTTGTGATAACTGTGGTGAATATTATTTAAGTGATGCAGTTACCGAACAGGTTTTACAAAAAGCAGAGTCAGCTATTAATAATGGAGCAGAATTGGAAATTATTAGATATGCAGCTTAGTTTTCTTATTGGCGTTTTTGCTTTAGCGATGAGTTTGACTACGCGATCGCTCAAGGTAAGCTTTGCGAAATCTCTCTTTTAGCAGATTGGGCAGATGCAATTAGTTGTTGTTGAGTTTTCTTAAATGATTTATTCCATTTCAATTCATCTTGCAAATCTTCTAGGTACTCTAGGAGATGTTCTGCAACTCTTTCTTGCACATCTTCAGATAAAGATTCCATCATCTTAATTACAGTAGCGATCGCTGGAGATGACATAATCGAATTTCCCTTATCAACTTTCCCTGTCTATTTTACTAAAAAAACTCAATTCCCTTCGCCTAATTTAGTCCCAAAGCTCTGAAACTGGGAAAGTTTGTCCTGCGGCTGCTTGTTGCACAGACTCTTGCAGATCGGCTAATATTTGTGCTTTTGGCTCTTGTTCATCAATCCAAGCTAAACCACTGACGTTATCAGAATTTATGGAACTTATCAGCTGTTGCCAAAGTTCTAGAGGGACGAGTACATCTGTTGTTTCTCCATCTACGTTGGTGATATAACGAATCTGACTTTTAATTTGTTCGATTATCATAAGACCTGTTGGGATACAGCAAACTCACTCACGCGATCGCTAAAATTCTAGTTTAGCGGCTTTTTTAGGGTAAATTTTCGACTTAACTGGGAGTATCCTCACCGATATGCCGCACCCCCAAAGGTTAAAAAAGACTCCCAAAAGAAAAAATGGGGGATTGCCAATTTTATTAAATCAACCTAACAAGGGAGACCAAAACTCGAAAAAGCTGTTACTTAATAGCTAGTGACTTTTTGCCAAACATGATTTTGATTGCAGACGAATTGCGATGAATACAGCTAATTTCCCGTGGCTGACAACGATTATTTTGTTGCCAATAGCCGCGTCGCTACTGATTCCCATCATCCCGGATAAAGACGGCAAAACAGTGCGCTGGTATTCCCTGATTGTAGGGCTAATAGATTTCGCACTGATTGTTTACGCTTTTTATACTGGATACGATTTCTCAAATCCCGATTTGCAGTTAGTGGAGAGTTACCCCTGGGTACCACAGCTGGATTTGAATTGGTCAGTAGGGGCAGATGGCTTATCAATGCCCCTGATTATTTTGACTGGATTCATTACCACGCTGGCAATTTTAGCAGCCTGGCCTGTAACGTTTAAGCCAAAGTTATTTTACTTCTTGATTTTGGCAATGTATGGCGGTCAGATTGCCGTGTTCGCCGTCCAGGATATGCTGTTATTTTTCCTGGTGTGGGAACTGGAACTAGTGCCGATCTACTTCCTGCTGTCAATTTGGGGGGGCAAAAAACGGCAATATGCGGCGACAAAGTTTATTTTGTATACCGCAGGCGGGTCGCTGTTTATTTTGCTGTCTGCCCTGACAATGGGATTTTACGGCAATACCGTAACTTTCGATATGCGATCGCTCGCGCTTAAGGACTTTGCTCTCAATTTCCAACTAGCGCTCTATGCTGGGTTTCTGATTGCCTACGCCGTTAAGCTGCCAATCATTCCTTTGCATACCTGGCTTCCAGATGCTCACGGTGAAGCTACAGCCCCTGTGCATATGTTACTGGCAGGTATTCTGTTGAAAATGGGTGGTTACGCCTTAATTCGGATGAATGCCCAAATTCTACCCGATGCCCATGCTTATTTTGCGCCAGTCTTAGTGGTATTGGGGGTAGTTAATATCATCTACGCCGCCCTGACATCCTTTGCCCAGCGCAACCTGAAGCGGAAAATTGCCTACTCCTCTATTTCCCACATGGGCTTTGTCACTATTGGTATTGCCTCCTTCACAGATTTGGGATTAAGTGGGGCAGTATTACAAATGGTTTCCCACGGGTTGATTGGGGCAAGTTTGTTCTTCTTAGTGGGTGCAACTTATGACCGGACACACACCCTGATGTTGGATGAAATGGGTGGTGTCGGTAAGAAGATGCCGAAAATTTTCGCTATGTTTACAGCCTGTTCAATGGCTTCTTTAGCTTTGCCAGGCATGAGCGGTTTCGTAGCAGAATTAATGGTGTTTGTAGGCTTTGCTACCAGCGATGCATATAACTCCACATTTAAAGTCATCGTGGTTTTCTTGATGGCAGTTGGAGTGATTTTAACTCCGATTTATTTGCTTTCAATGTTACGGGAAATTTTCTACGGTCAAGAGAACGAAGAATTAGTTTCTCACCAAGCATTGATAGATGCAGAACCTCGTGAAGTTTTTATCATTGCCTGTTTGTTGGTACCAATTATTGGTATTGGTTTCTATCCAAAATTGCTGACTCAAATGTATGACTCCACAACAGTGCAGTTAACAGCAAGATTGCGTAATTCGGTGCAAACATTAGCACAGCAAAAAGAAGTACCAAAGGTTTCCTTAATTGCGCCGGAAATTGGTAATTAGGAAACGATTGATACTTGATATGGCTATTAATTTCAGGGCGGGTATAAAACCCGCTCTTTTTTATGGCGCTTCCCTGCGGGACGCTCCGCGAACGCGTGTCATTGGTCTTTGGTTATAAATAGGCTCTAAACGCCGATAAAAACTACATGATAAACGTAGTGTTATGCCGTAGGCTAACGCACCTTATTCATAATAGATAATTTATAATTCAAATAAAACTACTTAAAATTCCCAAAATTTTACCAACATCACTGAGGAAATATTCATTTAAATCAATCTCAACTATTTGCTCAGTTAAGCGCATAAATTTCCAGTTAGTACCTGTAGTTACACTACCATAAATTGTCTCAATTTCATTGACTTTTTGTTTGTTAAATAATTGTGCAGCTATCATTTCTGCCATGCATTGTCCTAAGCCAGATTGAATGTTGTCATTTTTAGCTTCTACTAAGGCAACGACTGGCGCTTTAATAATTATTTGCTCTGGAGATTTACTAATGAGGTAATCACAAAAACCTGTTAATCCTTGTTCAGGGCTAACATTAAATTCACGTCCAGAAAATAAACTGATTTGATTTTGAAACTGTTCTTTTAATTCAACCAATATTGGTGTCAAAATTAACTCTGAGCGTGATTTTTCAGTTCCAATGGCTAATGCCAATGGTATATATTTTTTGAGCGTTTGTGCTAAAAAACTGCTGTACTCCACAGGGGGTATATCAGCAAAAATTCCTACAGATTCGGTAATCGTAATGCTAAAGGTAGTCTCAATAGTTTCTAGACTGAATTGACTGTATGACATTTGACAATATTTTTATAAAATTAGATATTGCTGTTATCTAGCTTGATTTTAACTAAAACCTCAGCATGGCTTGGGATATCAACAACAAAACGCCCAACTAACTACACGCTTCACTTAAATTTGTTTCCTACAATCTACCTAGAGTCAGCATTTGGCATACCGCTCATGTTAAACTACAACCCGTTGCACTGTTTGCCATCTTCCGAAGAGCTAATCGACTCTGACGACACCCCTGTGGATAATCAATTACAGCATCTCATTCCGGCATTGCTTGAAAGTACACTGGCTATGATCTGGTCAGAACGTTGGGATTGGTTCTTTGGTGTCAATATGGGTATTTATTATGACCCCCACCAACCAGCCCTTGTCCCTGATGGATTTCTCAGCTTGAAAGTTAAGCGTTTTGTTGATGAATACTTACGCTTAAGTTATGTGTTATGGGAAGAAAACGAGTTACCAATTTTGGTAATAGAGGTGGTTTCCCAAATAAATCGCGGAGAATATAGTAGTAAAAAAGAATTTTACGCCAAAAAGTTAGGTATTTTATACTACGTTGTATATAATCCTATGCGGCGGAAAAAATCGCCTTTGGAAGTCTATCGCCTCGTGGATGGGGAATATGTACTCATGTCAGGTACCCCTGTGTGGTTACCTGAAATTGGTTTAGGTATTGGGCGAGAACGGGGAATTTATCAAGGTATTGCACGGGAGTGGTTGTACTGGTATGACGAAGAAGGGCAAAGGTTGCTTACACTAGAAGAATGCATCCAAGAAGCGGAAGAACGAGTAAATTTTGAGGAACAGCAGCGCTTTGCAGCAGAAAAACGAGCGCGAATACTAGAAGAAAGATTAAGAGCTTTGGGTGTAGAGCCGGAAACTTTGTCTTAATGAAAAAGGTTAAAGGGTAAAACCTTTAATCTTTTACGCTAAAAAACTTTACATAGTTCGGTTTAATCGCGCCTATTGACTTTTCCAGATGCTTGAATGTTAATTGGCTTGAAGGTTAGGGAATTATATCTATAAAGGAAATAATCACTTGACGGCACAATTTTTCAAAAATTGGTGCCAACCAATATCTATTGACAAAAACCTTCAGCAAAAATATGGAAGTTAAATTAGGGTTCGGCTCTATCCCCAAACCTCAATATGTATTTGTCAACCGAGAAAATGATTACTGTTGGTATATGCTCACTGAAGATAAAAAGCATATTCCAATTTATGAAAAAGCTTTAACTGGTGTAATTACAGAGATAGAAATTAAAAAAACGATTGAAACATCATTTGGCGAAGCTGAAAAAACTGATTTATCGGTTTTTGCAGACAAACCTTATATTATCCGTTCAGGTAGCGACTCTTATTTTTCTAAAAGTTTATTGTTATCTTTAGATGCTCTTTCTCCAGCACAACTGCATAATCCGCTAACAATTGCTGTTAGCCCTGGAGATAGAAAAGTAGTATTTTGCAACATTTATGATCCAGTAACTTATCGCTCTATAGGTGTGAGTTGGGACGGATATAAGGAAATAGACTGGCAAGCTTTAGGGCAAAAAGTTAGTTTAAAAATTAACAGAAATCAATATTCAAAGCCAGAGCAAATATCTACCAATATCAAAGAATCTGAACTCCATGCAGTTTTAATAGCTGAAAGTGACACATATTTATCACAATTACATTGGTCACCAGAGCAGGGACGAGAATATTTGCAGCATAAATACGGTAGGCGATCGCGTCACCATCTCTCTGATACAGAACTGCTGGACTTTATTAAGTTTTTAAAATTACAACTAACACAAATCATGTCATCACCATAAAAAACGCATCAAGGCAAATTTTAAACATCCTCTAATTGTATTGCTGGTATGGGTTCACCAAAAAACCTCAGTGGCGATGCATCTCCATACATAATCTCTTCTTTAAGGTCAGTTTAAAAATTTCTTGAACTTTGACAATAGTAATAGCCAGATTGGGATAAACTTGAGCGTATATAAAGACTCATAATTTTTCCTCAATCTGGCTATAATCCTCAGCTTTTTAAGCTTCATTTATTGTGTTAAGTTCTGCTCTCAGACTATCCGCAATTTGAGCAAAATCTGCATCGTCTTGAAACACAACTCCAAATTTTATTCAGGGATTTTCCGCTTCGCTTTGAGGTAATTCAATTTTTAATGGAATAATTTCTATCTTTTCAAGACGAGTTGACAAAAGTTTTTTCAATTCTTGTACAGCTTGTCCTTGAGTAGATGCTTATTATGCTAAATCTCTCCTAATGCGATTTAGAGCCTGGTTTAACCCTTCACTGTGAATCCAGCCAACAAACCCGCCGTAAATCATTCTGTCATTCCTATCGCCTAAAAAAACATGGTCAACGCCAACAGGGTTTTTCCAAGTTTTTACTACTGTGCCATCCCGCAGCCTCATGATGGGATGAGAACTCTTAAAATCTCTGTGGTGTGCGCGAGTTATACCTGGCACAGTCTCTAAAATAGCGATCGCTTCTGTGGCATCATCTGTTGTACTGGCATTAACCACTGTTGCACAACCACAGCCGTCAGTCACAGTTGTCTTGAGTCTATCTTTCATGTCCCCGTCAAACAGCGATAAAGACTCAATCTCTTCTAATAACTTGCCATGTGGTTCAGTCTGTCGGCGTTGACAATAAATCGCTGTCAAAAAATCTTCTAAACTGACTTTCGCCAAAGCATCAGTAATCAAACCTGTCAGTCCCAAAACAGCAATTCCACCCAGCATCCCCGCAGGGCCACCTAGAAAAGCTAAAGCGGCGGTAATAGCAGCAGCACCCGTAAAACCTGTAGCCGCCATTGTAATCACCAAAATCACACCTGGTAAACCCAATGCAGCGACTTTTTTAACTACTTCATCCATTTCTATCACCTCAAGACAAGATTTGCTCTGAAGTCTTTTTTAACACCTCTACTAGATAAACTAGTCTAAATGGCAGTCAGCAAAAATGCGATCGCAAATTACAACGCACAACCGTAAAGCCCTTGATCTTGATACTTCTACGTTTTAGGCTACCATCAGAATTTTTGGTAATAAAGGCTTTTCCCTGGATAATCACTATACGCGAGCAGGGATTTTCTCGATTACTTTAGCATCAATTTCTCCAGTAATAGCGTGTAAAACTAGATGAAGAACAGCTTATGAATATGCCAGGTGATAGAATAAATTTCTAAGCCTTTCCTACTCTGATAAATCTACTCTATCCAAACTGGAGAACAAGATGGCAAAAGCTCCAAACATACCACCATCAGAACCAGAAATTACAGATGATCAAAG
Source organism: Aulosira sp. DedQUE10 (assembly GCA_034530935.1). Lineage (GTDB taxonomy): Bacteria > Cyanobacteriota > Cyanobacteriia > Cyanobacteriales > Nostocaceae > Aulosira. The sequence continues at coordinate 53,904 of JAVRCF010000001.1, forward strand.
AGAAGCAGCAGAAGCAGAAATCCGTGAAAAACAAAAAATAGTTGATTATGATACAAAAGAGTATCCAGTGGAAGTGCTTGTTCAAAAATATAGAGATGGGCTAGATGAAGACATTAATGAGTTGTATATACCAGACTATCAACGGGAAATGATTTGGGAAGAACCTCGGCAGTCAAAGTTTATTGAATCTATTATGCTAGGACTACCTATCCCATATATTTTTGTTGCTGATCTACGACCAAAAGATGATGATGATAGTGATGATGAAGCTCGGTTAGAAATTGTTGATGGTACTCAACGTATTCGTACACTAGACAGATTCATAAATAATGAGTTAAAGCTTTGTGAGCTAGACAAACTACAAAAACTTAACGACTTTAAATTTAAAGATTTACCACTCGCACGAAGAAGACGCTTCAATCGGGCAACTATTCGGATGATTGTACTAACGGATAAAGCTGATGAAGAAACAAGAAGGGATCTGTTTGAACGCATCAATACAGGTAGTGTAGAACTAAACGATATGGAGAAGCGTAGAGGCATATCTCCAGGCCCATTTGTTAATCTTCTTGAAGAACTTGCTAAAGATCCTAAATTTCGCAAGCTATGTCCGTTCTCAAAAACACTTGTTAATAAACGTGAACCAGAGGAATTTGTGTTACGTTTTTTCGCATACCTAAATAACTACAATAAATTTGAGAGACGCGTTAATCTTTTTCTCAATGAATATCTAGAGAAATATAACCATAGTGGAATAGACAGAGAAGCTATGCGAAATGAATTTCACGCTATGTTAAATTTTGTTGAACAATATTTGCCAAATGGATTTAGTAAAAAAGAAGGTCATATAAAAACACCAAGAATTAGATTTGAGGCAATTTCTGTGGGTGTTGCACTTGCCCTGAGAGAAAAAAGTGACCTTAAACCTAAATCAATCAATTGGCTTGACTCACCAGAATTTAAGGATTACACAACGTCTGATGCAAGTAACTCCAGACCTAAAGTAATTAAGCGTATTGAGTATGTGCGTGATCAACTTCTCGGTAAATTATGACCAGTACATTATTTCAGGATTTCAATGAACGCTCTAAAGAAGTAAGCAAATATTTTATTTTTTTGAAAACATTAGAAGAGGGCACTACTAAGTTAAGTATGCAAGGTAAAGAAGGAAGCATAAAAATAAGAAAAATTGACTCTGAATTAATAAAAACTTTAAAGGCAAGTGGATTTTTATTGCTCTATAATCTCGTAGAAGCAACAATGCGAAATGCTATCGAAACAATATTTGGCGAACTTAGCAGTAAAGGCGTTTCCTACGACCAAATTAGACCTGAACTTAAGAAAATAGTCCTTCAAAACCTCAAAAAACGAAAACCTGATAAAATATTTTCGAGCATCACAGCTATCTCTATTGATATTATTACTGCTGGATTTGATAAAGAAAATCTATTTTCAGGCAATATTGATGGAAGACGAATCAGAATTACGGCGGATGAGTATGGATTTTCACATGCCACTGACTATGCTAAAACAGCACATGGAAGTGATTTAGTAACTATTAAAACAAACAGAAATCTTTTGGCACATGGCTTTAAGTCTTTTGCAGAGGTAGGACGAGATAAAACTGCTGATGAGCTTTTAGAGATCAAGAGTAAAGTGATTAGATATTTGAGACAAATTCTACAAAATATTGAACAGTATTTAGTTAATAAGGACTATTTGGACTTATCTATTATAGCAAATCCTTAACGGACAAATTTAAGGTGATTTAGTATGCTTTGAGCGATAACTTCGCCTAGTTTAACAGGAACAGCATTTCCAATCAATCGCCCTATATGACTTAAGCTTAAAGCCTCATTAGGGGCTACAAACTCGTAATTTGCTGGAAAACTTTGTAGTAATGCTGCTTCTCTAAGAGATATGGCCCTATCTTGTTCAGGATGTCCAAAACGACCGTTACCAAATCCAAAACATTGTGTAGTGATGGTCGGGCTAGGTCGATCCCATTCCATCCGACCATATACCCCAGGATAAGTTTTACCACTCTTTTTTGTGTGGCATTCTGCAATTAATTCTCTAGGCCAATCTCGCCAAGTTCCTCCGGGTTTTGAAGCACGAATACGACAAAGATTCAAATTAGATAGCTTACTGCATAAATGGAGTCGATCTATCTTAGATTTTTGACCCGCAGAAAGTGGTTCAAGATGTTCAATAGCTTTTCTTACCGTTTCGTATTTTTCTGCATCATGTGTTCGTGGAATTAAGTTAACTTTGCCAAATTTTGAAGCGAGTAAAACTAATCGCTTTCGAGATTGAGGGATTCCATAATCTAGACAGTTAACTTCATAAGATTCCAAAAAATAGTTGAAATTTTCTAATTTATCGATAAATTCATGAAATACTGGATGGTGTTTTAACTGAAGCACATTTTCCATTGAAATAATCTCTGGTTCACATTCTTCTACCAGACGAGCAAAATCACGGCATAGCTTCCACTTTGATTCTTTATCGTTATAACGTCTTGAATAACTTGAAAATGGTTGACAAGGGGCACATCCTGCTAAAACTCTAATGCTGCTGCCAGAAAAATGCTTTGCCAGATCAGAACCGCTAAGATATTCTACATCTTGCAGTATAAATTTTGCTTTATTATTGTGCTCGTATGGAAATTTACAAGCTGGATCAATATCATATCCAGCTTTGACTGGAAGACCTGCTTGCTCAAACCCATGAGTTAGTCCTCCAGCACCACAAAACAGATCTACTGTAGAGATGCCGCTAGCCATTTACTTCCTCTTCTTGCCATATATAGCCCGACTAGCTAGACTAACTCATTTGTACAATGACTACAACAAGGCAAATATTCTGCTGAATTTGCGCTGTATCATACCATCTACATTTAGAATGAAGTAGCCTTGCCTTTAAGTAACAAGCAAATTTGGCTTGTGTTTATTTTCCCTATCCCCCCGTCCACAAAGAATTACCCCTGAGAGCGATGCCTACACATATCCGTTCAATACAAGCCTACTCCTTCAGGACTTTTTGTTTAACGGTTTCATATATTGTTCAATAGAATTCGTCAACAATAACACGCTACTACCTCTATTAATTGACTATTCTACTGTTACAGACTTGGCTAAATTCCTTGGCTGATCGACATCTAAACCGCGACGGGCAGCAATATGATAAGCCAAGAGTTGTAGAGGTATCACCGATACAATGGGGGAGAGCAATTCATCTACTCTGGGTACTAGTAATAAATCGTTGAAGATTTCGGCTGCTTCGCCATCTTTGACTGGTGTTACGCCAATTAAGCGAGAATCTCTGGCTTTGGCTTCTTGGGCGTTAGAAATTACTTTTTCGTAAACACTACCAGGAATTGCGATCGCAACTACCGGTACTTTAGCATCCAAAAGCGCGATCGGTCCGTGCTTCATTTCTCCGGCTGGATAACCTTCGGCGTGAATATAGCTAATTTCTTTTAATTTCAATGCACCTTCTAAGGCGATGGGGAAGTTAATTCCTCTTCCCAAAAAGATAAAATCTTGGGTTTCGGCGAATTCGTGGGCTAAGTGTTCGGTTAAACTTTCTTGAGTTTCTAAAGTGGCTTCAATTTCTTTAGGAATCTGTCGCAAGCCCTCAATAATCTCTGCTATCCTGTCTGTTGAAATTGTTTGACGATGAGTAGCTAAATCCAAGGCTAAAGCGTAAAATGCCATTAATTGGGCAATAAAGGTTTTTGTTGCTGCTACCCCAATTTCAATTCCTGCCAATGTATTGATAATATGGGGAACCATATGACCGAGGCTACTTTCAGGACGATTGGTAATACCCAACAATCGCGCTTGATATTTAGTTTCTTTGCCTTGGCGACGTTCTTTTTCCATCGCTAAAGCTGCTAAAGTATCAGCTGTTTCCCCGGATTGCGTTACACCAATAATCAATGTATTGGGTATCAAAGGTGATGGTGCATAGCGATATTCAGAAGCATAGTGTACCTGTGTAGAAATCCCTGCTAGTTGTTCCAGCAAGTATTTTCCAACTAATGCAGCGTGCCAACTAGTACCACAAGCAACAATTTGAATTTGTTCTATATCTGCGTAAAATGACTCAGGTAAACCGAGATTAATTGGTGATTGAATAGATGCAGCAGAATTACTATGATTACTAAAGTAAGCTTCTAAACTAGCGCGGACTACCCCTGGTTGCTCATAAATTTCTTTGAGCATAAAGTGTTTGAATCCCTGCTTTTCTACCATCGTGGGATTCAAGTTCAGCAGTCGGGGTTGTTTTTTGAGCCTGTCGCCAGCAAAGTTGTAAATCTCAACTCCTAGAGGTGTTAAGCGCGCAATTTCCCCATTTTCTAATGGTAGCACTGCACGGGTATAAGCTACGATCGCCGGCGTATCAGAAGCGCAAAAGAACTCTCCTTGCCCAAAGCCAATTACCAAGGGCGCTTGTTGCCGAACTACAATCAATTCATCTGGGTAGTCAGCAGAAATAACTGCGATCGCAAATGCGCCTTCTAGGTGGTTAACTGCTTGGCGTACTGCTTCTAACAAGGAAGAGGGAGATTTTTTGATAATTTCAGCGATCAGGTGGGGAATAACTTCGGTATCTGTTTCCGAACGAAACTCATGTCCTTTAGATTTGAGATCCTCCCGCAATTCACGGTAGTTTTCGATAATGCCATTTTGCACTACCGCTACTCGCATCGCCGTATCTAGGTGGGGATGGGCGTTGTATTCTTCTGGTTTACCATGAGTCGCCCAGCGAGTGTGACCGATACCAATTTGAGCAGGGGTTTCAACTTGTTCCAGTTTAGAACGTAAGTTATGCAATTTGCCCTTAGCCCGCACGCATTGAACATCACCTTCCCAGATGGTAGCGATGCCAGCAGAATCATACCCACGATACTCTAGTTTTTCTAGCCCAGCTAGTAGGATTTCTGTTGCCGCTTGAGTGCCGATATAGCCAACAATTCCGCACATTTAGTTCACCATTCCCTGTTGAGGATGACTCCAACCTGTTTAAGTAGGTATCATAGAAGTGACATTTTAGCAAAGAAAAAAGGAGCATATTACTCCTTTTCACAGTGATTATTTTTAAAGAACGATTCTGTAGGGTGGCAAGTTCCCACCCTACGTTGCTAAAGGTGCTTGCTAATTAAGAGACTTGATTGCCAGCAAAATGAGAAATTAAAATGAATTCCTCAATAACCTAATAAGCTAGACCCATGCTGCGAGTTGTTTCAGCACCCAGATAAACCCGGATGCTCAAAAAGTCGGTGGGACAAGCAGTTTCACAACGTTTGCATCCTACGCAGTCTTCTGTACGGGGTGAAGAGGCAATTTGAGCAGCTTTGCAGCCGTCCCAGGGTACCATCTCCAGTACATCAGTGGGGCAAGCGCGAACGCACTGAGTGCAGCCAATGCAGGTATCGTAGATTTTTACGGTATGAGACATTGAAAAAAGGCTCCTTTCGAGTGTTCTTCTCTGCGAAGGAATTATAATCAAGGCATAGTTTACCGCAGTGGCTGAGGCTCCGTAATCAAAAGGCTACATAACTTTAAACAATGTAATAGGCATCTAGGAAAATTGGCCTTTTTCATATCGGTCTCTATTGCCTGTTCCCCCTAATAAATCAACCACATCATAGGCAGGAATCTACTCCAACGACTCCCCAGCTACGTTTCGCCTTTATGAAGATTTATGAATTTAAACTCAATCTATATTAAACAGCAAAAGAGCAGGCAGGAAAGTTACCTATGGCACTTAGCAGGTTAAGCCTGAATGCAAAACTCAACTGAAGAACTGACTAAGCGATCGCCAAGGTTGATTTCGATGCCAATCATAGCATTTTGTCAATCATAATTTGAAGTGCGATCGCCGTTTAATGATGAGTGTAAAAAAGTGCGATCGCGGTGGTTATTTAGTAGCTTAGATAGCTGATAAAATTAACCCAACTATGCATATTCAGAAGCTTTGTTCACCGATAAGTTATCTAACTTATACAAGTTCGCTTAAGTCGATAAACTCACCCACAGGAATGCTCCCTAATTTTAATTATGGGTATTTCCCTGTTCTCTCTTAAAACTCATTTAGGATGGTTACAGATGCTAACTCTGAGGAAATTTAGCTAACTTAGCCAACTATTAATTATAATCTAAATTCGATAAGCTAGAAGAGGTTATTGCGATACCATCCTTATAATGTAAATAAAATTACATAAGCTTATGGAGCCAGACTCTTTACCAACCGAGGTAATTTTGACGCATCCGCGTCAGTACCTCGGTAGAACGCAACTTGATTGGAAACCGCAACCGGGAAACTATCTTGATTTTGACGGTAAAACCTACGCAGTTTTAGAACGCCGCCACAAATACCAATTAAAAGCAGGGCGCTACCGCTTGCATAATATAGCCCTTTACGTACAGTCTGCTCAAAGACCATCTGAGAAAAGTTTGGTAGAGGGACGATGGGTAATTGGGGATGCTAGCTGTAGCTTCAATGCTCATTCAGAAATCGTCCGTTGTGCAGTCAATCCCAGTGGCCCTTGTAAATCTTGCCGTTTTTATGAAAAGATGAAGGATGAAAATCAAACGTCATAATTCATCCTTCTCCTGTCGGAGACGCTACGCTAACAGCCTTTTCCAAACACTTCTCCTACAGTTAAGCGGGTACCATTAACAAAATCCCATCCCGACTGAGGACGTTTACCAGCTAGCTGAACCTCTCGTAACAACAACATACCTTCGCCAGTTTGGACAATCGCTCCAATTCCCTTGGTAATGCTTACCACTTCTCCCAGACTACCGGATAAAGTTGACACATTAGGTAATTTATCAAGTATTTTTGCTAATTCTGGTGGTAGCTTATGGCTGTAGGCACAACCAAGGGGAACGGTAGCAGTGATTTTCACAGCTTGGTTGCGAAAGCTGGCGGTGCAGTTGGGATAAAAGCCTCTGATTTGATTGTGTAATTGCATAGCGCTTTTGGACCAATCTAATCCATAATCTTGCTTTTGAATTAAAGGCGCGTAAGTCGCTGCGCCATTATCTTGAGGGATTGGGAAAATTTCTTCTTGTTTGAGTTTTAATAAGGTTTCCAGTAATAAATCTGCACCAATTGTCGCTAACCTCTCGGCTAAATTATAGGTATTATCAAGTAATTCAATAGGTGTAGTTGCTTTGAGCAGCATTGCCCCTGTATCCATCCCTGCATCCATTAACATGGTTGTGATCCCCGTTTCTAGCTCGCCATTGTACAAACACCACTGAATGGGAGCTGCACCCCGATAATGCGGCAAAATTGATCCATGCACATTAATACAACCCAACTTGGGCATATCTAAGATTGCTTGGGACAATATTTGCCCATAGGCCACAACTACAAACGCATCAGCATCTGATTCTTTAAGTTTAGTTAAGGTTGCAGTGTGCTTTTTTAGCCGTTGGGGTTGCCATACTGGAACATTAACAGAAGTCGCAAGAGCTTTGACTGGTGAAGGTGTCAGTTTATTCCCTCTTTCCCGGCGTTTATCTGGCTGAGTCACAACTGCCAAAACCTCAATCTCCGGCTGATGTAGCAATTTTTCTAACGTGGGAACAGCAAACTGAGGAGTACCAAAAAACACAATTTTCATATGAGTGAATAGTCAATGGTTAATAGTCGATGGTCAATGGAATTTGAACTTTGGACACTTGAGTTTTAATATTTGACTCCTACAGCATAATCTTTTACTAAATTAAGTTTTTTGGTGCTAAAGTGTTTTGGTATTGGTGAAACTAAAGGTTCCTTGATAGACTTATAATTAAGTTTATGTTAGCCAGCAAGTAAGCTAGTATTAACTACTTTTGCTCCAGCGAACCTAATTCTTTGGCGATGTCTGACGACAATTCCTTCGGATTTTAAGTCACGGAAGTAAAATCTCCGCAGCGCTGCCTCACCACTGTGCATCTACACGATCAATCTCGTTTCTTTGTGTTTCCGTTAATTTAGCTTTAGGTGTATTTACATCGCTGAAATGTCACTGTCTTCTCACAATTACTGTAGAACAGATGACAAAACTATGATCTTGAGTAGATACTAGTAGTGGTTTTTGAGTAGTAAATATGTTGCGCGTCAGCTTTGCTAGCTTTTCAAGTAACGCCTCAGATTCCCTTAGATTCGGCTTCTGTGCTGTTGTAGCAGGTTACATATAAGGAAGCAACTTATCGGTTAGCTATCTTAAACACAAGTCCTCACAGCCCAGTTATTTGAATCTAGGCTGTATTTATTAGCAGCTTAAATGGTACGTTTAATGCCTATATACCGATACCCCTAGGTGCGGTAGGGTGTTAGATACTCAATACTGAATAAGTCTATTGTGTGCTTTATATTGCTTGGATAATCTGCATTATTACTGTAATAGCAGATAACAGTATACTAGGAAAGCAAGGAGTTAAATATGATACTTAAATTTTGTAAAGCTGTGATAACTTTGAACAAATTATCTCGTTAAAGCATTTAGTTTCTTGTTATACCTATATTCATAGCCTACTTCATTGCTGCATAGGCTTGCTCCCCACACAGCAACTGCCACCCCCTAGAGAGTCCAACATGCTTAAACCTCTTTTGCTGTCCGGATGGTTCCGCGTGCAACCATTTGTCAAATATGCTGTCGTTGCGATACTGATCGCACCTCTCGTTGCAGCATCAGGTCACTCTACCTCAGCTAAACAATCCGAAGTAGCAAATGGCACTTCTGATATTGAAAAATCTGGTTCAGCGCCAGTAGAAATGGCTGCGGTTAATGAACCAGATGTAGCTGACTTATTAAAAGCAGCTGAAATTAACTCCTTGGCAGGAGAATCTGACTCTCAGCCACAAGAAATGGCTACTGTTGGGGAACCTCAATTATCACCACCAGAAACAATTGATCCTTCGGCAGTAGCAGCAAATTCTCAGACTGTACCCGGCAGCAATATACCTGTGAGAGAACCATTATCAGCAGTGGAACTCGCACCATCGACAAAGCTGACTTCTAGTCAATTAAATTTATTACAAAAATTAAGAGACTCGAAAATTAAGTCTTTAACAGCAGGTAATTCTCAAGCAAAAGAGGTAACTCTTGCTCAATCCTTGACAGCAACTCAAGTTTCACCGATTCCTAGAGAATCACAACCAAACTTTACAACAGAAATTCCCATTTCTGAACAACCAGGGCCAGATCAAGCAGCACAAGCAGATCCCATAGGTAGTCCCCATCCCATTCCTTGGAAATGGATCACGGCTACTCAAGAGGCTATTGGTTCTCAAGGACGTTCAGGGGTACGTTACTACCGCAGTGTTCCTGTGGTGTCGCCGGATGGTAAGTATGTTGTATATAGTAGAGTGCGCCTAGAAGTACAACCACAAATGTACAATAGCCGTGTCACTAGTGTTTTGTTTGTCCAAGATGTCCAAACTAAGAAGTTACGGGTGATTGCTTCAACTTCTGTACTTAGCGATCCGCTATTACAAGCAAAAGCGCAGTCTCCAGAAGCAACACAGCCAAATGGAACAATTGGTGTATTAGTTCCTGTAAGTTGGTCAGAAAAAGGCGATCGCTTCTTAGCCCGTCGATTTGAAGGTATATTCAATACAGCTGACTCTACAGATCGTGCAGTGATTTGGGATCGACAAAACAATCTTGCTAATACTGTTTCTCCTGCACAAGCAGAAGATGAACATGAAAAGATTGCAGTGTTATTAGGTTGGAGTAAGAGTCAACCCGATCATGTACTGTTCCGGGCTGGCGAACTAGGTGAGGAAAACTGGCCTTTAGTGAAGGTGGCAATTGATGGTAAGACTGTAGATACAAATACAGATATAGATCAGCCGATTACTTTTGGTCAAAAGCTTACAGAAGTTTGGGCGGGCCCACCAGTCGCTTATCGATAGTTTAGTTTATATAAAATCTTATAGAATCCCGTTGTTGCTAAGTTGACAACGGGAATTTTTTTAATCCTACATTCCGCTTCCTTGAGTCGAGTGATGGTATTGTTCCGAAGTTTGATTGTTACCCTTCCACCCTCTGCCAATTTAATGGCGTAGTTTGACCCATCTTGCTAGATAATTGGTATGTGATTTTGCTGAATATTTTCTCTGCTTCTTGTGGAAGAAAATTGACTAATTCCTCAGTAGCGATCGCAAACCGAATCGGTACAGGAGCATAACTATAAAAATCTGGTGCCAACTTAATCAGTTTTTGCTGCACTAAATCGTTAATCCACAGTACTAAGGGAAAGGGAAAATTGTGCAGAAAATCATCCCGTAAGCGATTAATAGAAACCAGAAAATCATCTAAATTTTGAACTGACTCTATCCCAAATACCATCACAGCATTTGGTTGTGGTGAGCCGATTGCGGCTGTCATAGTGGAATAAAGGCTATGGGATGAATTTCGGAGGTTAATTGCTACAATCTCTAACCTAGAACGTTGTCGTACTTCTGCTAAAATCTGCTCTGGTAAACCTGCGTCATTGCAGCGTACTAAAATTAAAGAAAATCGTCCTTGGGCATGAATAATTGCTCTACTGAGGGTAGCAAGCGATGTCTCCGACGGGCTAAGCCTACGCTCATTTTGGACAGTCACATCATCTTCGTGGTTTGGCTGACTCATACCGGAAATCTTTTTGCTGCCCCTAAAACAGGATTTATCCCCAACCACTGCTCTACTAAACTTATGAATAAAGTCTGGTAGTTCGTCTCACCTCTAACGCTGTGTTTCTGCACCATTTTTCGCATTCAATCCCATAAGCCTCTGTAATTTATAATACTCAAGCTTTACCTGATTGACGAGCGATCCCCAGCATAATATCTGTGTCAAAAAATTTTTACGAAATTAGTCGTCATCTCTTTAGTTATGAGGGTGGAAGAATTGCTTAGTCAAGACTTGAGTCTTGAATTTTGAAGCAGTGCTGGCAACAAAATCATCACCATTCCACGCTGACTACGTTCGTATGCTGCATTATGTGCGGGTGAGGAAAGAAAACACACGCTTATAGCCTGTAGGTGTTTTTGCCATTTCTTAACGAAAATCAAAATACTTCTGAGTAAATTGCAGTACAGAATAGTTGTCAGTCGCAACATAAAAAATATGTCCCAACCGACAATAGAATCCATCCTACAAGAGAATCGCTTATTTCATCCGACTGCTGAATTCTCGCAAAACGCCCAGATCAAAAGTCTGGCAGATTACCAAATTCTTTACGACAAAGCCAAAGCTGATCCCGAAAAATTTTGGGCACAATTGGCGGAAACTGAGTTGCATTGGTTCCAAAAATGGGACACTGTACTAGATTGGCAACCACCTTTTGCGAAATGGTTTGTGGGTGGTAAGACTAATATTTCTTACAACTGTCTTGACAGACACCTCACCACCTGGCGCAAAAATAAAGCCGCACTGATTTGGGAAGGAGAACCCGGAGATTCGCGGACTCTCACATACTCCCAATTACATCGGGAAGTTTGCCAGTTCGCTAATGTGCTCAAGCAACTGGGGATCCAAAAAGGCGATCGCGTTGGTATTTATATGCCGATGATTCCAGAAGCGGCGATCGCGATGTTAGCTTGTGCGAGAATTGGCGCACCCCACAGCGTAATTTTTGGTGGTTTCAGTGCCGAGGCTTTGCGCGATCGCTTAATTGATGCTGAGGCTAAGTTAGTGGTGACGGCTGATGGTGGTTGGCGCAAAGATGCGATCGTCCCTCTCAAAGAACAAGTAGACAAAGCTTTAGCAAATAACGCTGTCCCCAATGTCAAAAATGTGCTTGTAGTAGAACGTACAAAGCAACAAACTCACATGGAAACAGGACGTGACCATTGGTGGCATGATTTACAAAAGGATGTATCAGCCGATTGTCCTGCCGAACCAATGGACAGCGAGGATTTGCTGTTTATTCTTTACACTTCTGGCAGTACTGGCAAACCGAAGGGTGTTGTACATACCACGGCTGGGTATAACTTATATACTCACATAACCACAAAATGGATTTTCGATTTACAAGACACAGATGTATACTGGTGTACTGCTGATGTCGGTTGGATTACGGGGCATAGCTACATTGTTTATGGCCCGCTTTCTAATGGTGCCACAACCCTGATGTATGAAGGTGCGCCCCGTGCTTCTAATCCTGGCTGTTTCTGGGATGTTATTGAAAAGTACGGTGTCAACATTTTTTATACTGCACCTACAGCAATTCGCGCTTTTATTAAAATGGGCGAACAGCATCCCAACAAACGCAATCTATCTTCATTGCGCTTGTTGGGAACCGTTGGTGAGCCAATTAACCCAGAGGCTTGGATGTGGTATCACAGAGTAATCGGTGGTGAACGCTGCCCAATTGTTGATACCTGGTGGCAAACGGAAACTGGTGGAATTATGATTACACCCCTACCCGGTGCAATTCCTACAAAACCAGGTTCTGCAACGCTTCCTTTCCCTGGCATTCTTGCAGATATCGTAGATTTGGATGGCAACACTGTACCAGACAACGAAGGCGGTTATTTAGCGGTGCGTCACCCCTGGCCGGGAATGATGCGGACAGTTTACGGCGATCCCGAACGCTTCCGCCGTACTTATTGGGAACATATACCCCCCCAAGGTGGGAAGTATACTTATTTTGCCGGTGATGGGGCGAGAAAAGATGAAGACGGTTACTTCTGGGTAATGGGACGGGTAGACGACGTGTTGAACGTGTCAGGACACCGCCTCGGGACAATGGAAGTAGAATCAGCCTTAGTCTCTCACCCAGCAGTTGCAGAAGCGGCGGTAGTAGGTAAACCAGATGAACTCAAAGGTGAAGAAGTCGTTGCTTTTGTGACTCTCGAGGGGACTTTTCAAGCCAGCGACGATTTAAGTAAAGAACTCAAGCAGCACGTTGTCAAAGAAATTGGTGCGATCGCACGTCCTGGTGAAATCCGTTTTACTGACGCTTTGCCAAAAACGCGATCGGGTAAGATTATGCGGCGTTTACTGCGAAATCTCGCTGCGGGGCAAGAAATATCTGGTGATACCTCAACTTTAGAAGACCGCAGTGTATTAGATAAATTGCGTGAAGGGGCGTGAACAAGTCAAAAGTCAAAAGTCAAAGGCTAATATTCTCAATCTAGGGAGGTAAAGGGAAAGGGGAAAAGGTTAAAGGTTTTTTCCTTTCCCCTTTTTCCTACTTTCTTATTTAACGATCGCAGTTAAGGTTTGGAAGAAACTAGGATAAGAAATTGCAGCGGCTTCCGCACGGTGAATGGTAGTCGCCCCAGTAGCGACTAGAGATGCGATTGCTAAACTCATGGCAATGCGATGATCTGTATGGCTATCTACATCTGTACCAACTAAGGGAGTACCGCCAGTAATTTCCATACCATCGGGTAATTCGCTAACCTTAGCTCCCATTTTATTGAGTTGCTGTGCCATAACAGTAATGCGATCGCTTTCTTTGACTCTTAACTCGGCTGCATCGCGAATAATTGTTGTTCCCTCTGCAAATACGGCTGCTACTGCCAAAATCGGAATTTCATCAATCATTCTGGGAATGATATCACCGGCGATCGTGCAGCTTGTTAAATTACTGGAACGTACCCTAATATCAGCAACTGGTTCACCTGCAACTTCTCGCTGATTTTCCAGTTGAATATCGGCTCCCATCAGCGCTAAAGCTTCTAAAATACCAGTGCGGGTGGGATTAACTCCGACATTTTCCACTACTAGTTTGGAACCAGGGACAATTGCACCAGCTACTAACCAAAAGGCTGCGGAACTAATATCGCCTGGAACAATTACTTTTTGCCCATACAATTGGGCTGGCCCGTTAATGGTAACGCTATTGGTGTCTGGGTCAACGCTAAGTTCTGCACCAAAAGCCCGTAACATCCTTTCACTGTGATCGCGGGAAAGGGCGGGTTCAGTCACGGTGGTTTTGCCCTCAGTTATTAAACCTGCAAGTAGAATACAGGATTTTACTTGGGCTGAGGCGATGGGGGAATGATAGTGAATTGGTTTGAGGGCTTGTCCAGCAATTGCTAGGGGTGCTAAAGAATTCCCGTTGCGTCCCCAAATTTGCGCCCCCATTTGTTGCAAAGGTTTAACTACGCGGGACATAGGACGCGATCGCAAGGAACTATCGCCTGTGACGGTAAAAAAGCGCCCAGGATGCGATGCCAACAATCCCAGCATCAGACGTAACGTGGTACCAGAATTCCCAGCATTCAATACATCAACTGGTTCCTGCAAATTTCCCAGACCAATACCCTTAACTCTTACCAACTCTGTGTTAAGTTCAGAAATTTCCGCGCCCATTGCTTGAAAACAACTAGCAGTGCTGCGCGGGTCTTCTCCTAAGAGAAGACCCTGAATTTCCGTTTCACCTTGGGCTATAGCACCCAACATCAAAGCACGGTGGGAGATAGATTTATCGCCGGGAATTCGGATACGACCTTGCAAGGATAGCCCAAAGGGAGGTCGTTTAATAATTAACTTCTGTGAAAGGTCTTTTTGCGTTTCTACAGTTATAACAGCAGCCGACATTAGGATACACTGGCTTTTGAATACATTGGAAGTACATGAGCGACTGCGTATGCCGCTAAGGTGGACTTCTTCCCTAGTATCCTATCGCCTTTTGCTCGATGAAACTTAATAAAATCTTCCAAAATTCAGTAAATTTGATGTTCAGTTGTTAGGCTATTACACCAATAAACTTGCATAATTACTCATCTTCGGGCAGTGTTTCCTAGAGTAGATGCTTTTCAAGAGAAGCGAGTGCGACTGGAGTTCAAAATTCCAACTTAATCTGGAATCTGGGCTGCCAAACGTGAAAAAATGGACAATTTTATGCGTGCATTAGATTACCATTCTAGTCTTCTCAAAGCTAATAAAATCCTTCTTCTTGTGTTTCAGCAAATACTCCAGCTATATTAATTTCGGAATCTAAAGATTATTTACAAAATATTCAGCAAGTTTACTTTGAAATTACCTCTCCGGATAAAAATCGCAATTTTTGCTTTTTAAATTCGCACCCTAACTATTTTCATTTTTATGTATCTGGCTTACCAAATTAGCAGATTCAGTTAATATCTAAGCATGTTTTACTATTTAGTTTCTGACCCTGGACTGCTAGAGACCCTGGTGTTGATTTCGTTTTGTTCACTAGCTTTTAGCCCTTATCGCTCCCATGCTGACCCATCATCGCAAGCCCGTGTGCTTATCACTTATTTCCACTGACCTGCCAGTCTGGTCTGTTGTGGAAACTGCCGGGACATTGTATCAAAAAGATACTGACCGCTTTCATTTGCTATTGACTGCACCGCCTTTAATCACCTGCGAACTAACGAGTTCCCTCAGTCCTGAGGACACGCTTCCCCAAAAAAGAAGCAACGTACCCAGTAGTCCCAGAATTTTGTGGCTGGAGATTTCCCCTTACCGGGTAATCATGACCATGCAAGGTAACGCCCAAGTAAGTTATCGACATTTCTGGGAACAGGGTGTTTATGGTATTAGTCGCTATTGGTTGCCAACTGAGTCATGGCAACCTAATGAGCCTATCCGCTTACGTAATTTTACTAATGATATGGTACTCAGTGGAAATCCATTGCCAGAGCATTTGCGGATAGAATACGAATTGTGGGCAGAAAAAGTCCAATTGGGGCGCTACATCCTCAATTTGGAAATCAAGCACTAATCGCAGATGATGGCTGATCCCGTTTGAGCTAAATCAAACAAACTTACCTGCCTCAATTTTCGACTTTGGAAGTTCAGTCTAACCGTCTATGGTGCAACAGGTGCATTTACTGTCCCCTCTGCTGTTAAAGCATTGGGGAATATTTTTTCAGGATATTTTTTCCATTTTTGACTTTTGACTTTTGCGTAGGCGGCACTAGCTATAATTTGGTGCATTCCCAGGCTTCCACTTAATATTGCAACCGATACTTGGCTTTTGCTCATCTTGAATAGGTTTATCTGCTAGAACAGCCTCAATAGCAGCGCGTAAATCTCTACCCGTTACGGCTTTGCCATTACTCGGTCGGCTATCATCCAATTGCCCACGATAAACGAGTTTGCGTTCACGGTCAAATACAAAAAAATCAGGAGTGCAAGCTGCTGTATAAGCCTTGGCTGTCTCTTGAGTTTCGTCGTAGCACAAGGGAAATTTAAAGCCTAATTCTATCGCCATTGCCTTTAACAATTCTGGAGCATCATCAGGGTAATTTTGAATATCATTGGCGCTAATTGCAATAATTTCCAAATCACTGTTAAAGTAGTCTTTGCCTATCAGAGCTAATTCTTGTTGAATGTGCTTAACAAAGGGGCAATGCCGACAAATAAACATCACCAGCAGAGCTTTTTTATTTGCGACAGTAGCTAAGGAAATTATTTCTTCAGATACTACATCTGGTAAATGAAAATCTGGAGCAATCGTACCTAAAGGCAACATTGTAGAAGCAATTAAAGCCATAGCGATCCCCTGGCAAAAAGAATTATAGATTAATTTTAACTATCTTGTATTAATAAAAAGCCTAGAGCCATGATAAATACTGGCTCTAGGCTTTTTAAAATTTGTACTATAAAAATTAAAATTAGTTTTTACAGATTTGCTAAAAGGCCAACAATACCGTGTCCTGTGAAAACTTCTAATGCAATTAGAGAAACAAAACCAATCATTGCTAGGCGACCGTTGAGGAGTTCTGCATAGGTCGTAAACCCAGTGCGATCGCCTTGCTCATCTACATATACCTTTGGCTCGATCGCAAAGTTGTTCATTAAACCTTGGTCGTCAACGATAGCAGCATTTGTACGCATGAGATTTTCCCGCTTTGAATCACTATGTAACGAAGTGTAACGTAGATATTAATTTTTGTAAACTATGTTAATCTGCTGAAGATGAAGGCCACACCAGAGATATGATGATGAATCGATCTCATAGCGATGTCGAACGAACAAGCTTTGCAGCTTATTAGTAGGCATTCCCTGCCAACCATTCAGTTCTAACTACTAGCTCATGCATCGATTCCGAGTAGAGGTTATTACCAAAACACCAAATCCGCAGCAGGTGATTTACGCCGCCATGCACCAGGACTATACTGAAGGGTTCGTGTTTGACGAGCGAGACTCGTGGCCCTCGGAGTCAGAATGCGGCGAAATAATCATTAAGCGGCTGTTAGCAGGCGAGAGGGGACATTATGGGCCCCTTGAACATCCCCAGATTGTTTTTAACTGTGGCTACTTTCCCCACAGTGTGATGCAGCAGGCGCGTACTCACAGGATTAGTGTATCATTTGATGTTCAGTCTTTTAGGTACACAGGTAACCAGTTCATTGATGTAGTAGAAGGCAAAAAAGACATCGAAGATGTTTTTTACTTGCGTCCTGTTGGTTATTACACTGATAGGCAAGGCAAAAAATACTATTATTCACCAGAGCAAAGAGCATCAGATTTAGAGTGGTGCCTGGAAGCAGCCAAGCGATACAAAGCTGATTTTGAGGCTGGTATGTCAGAAGAACACGTAAGAGGTAAAATGCCTTTTGATTATCGCCAGCATTTTGTAGTGAGTTTCAACTTAAGGTCTTTCTTACATTTCTGTGATTTGAGAAATAAGAAAGATGCTCAACTTGAAATTCAAAAGTTATGTGAAATGATGTGGCCCCATTTTGCCGATTGGGTGCCTGCGATCGCAGAATGGTATGAAAAGTCTCGTCAAGGAAAAGCGAGATTAGCACCTTAATTAAGCACTCTGGAATTTTAAAAATTCAAAACACAGAAAAGTTTTGAATTTAGTAATTCTTAAGTGCATTAAGCTTAGTCAATTTAATTAGCATTTAAGTTTCATAGTTAGGGTGGGTATCTTGACCGCCCGACAAGAGCTTGGTAAAATTTTGATATGCAAACTAGATGTTTTTTAGCTTATTTATTTGAATCGTATATTTTTAGTACTTAACCTAGTCTTGCATTCTATCTTCTTCCTATCAATCTTGCTGCTATTACTGATGCTATTCTCTCTAATGCTATACCTACTGTTACTGTAACTCCAAATCCAGGAGAATTGCCAAAGTAGTAATAACCGATAATACCTGTTATTCCTATAATAAATAGTGACAAAAATCCTAATTGAAAATCCTTCTTTAAAGATTCATTGCTAGTCTGAGAAAGCAATCTGAAAAATTTTGCTCGACTGGAACTTGAATTATATAAAGACGCAGGTGATTCATTTTTGAAGAAAACTATAGTACAAAACTTTTCTTTGTAATTTAGTCTGATCACGTCTCTTGAAAAGTTTTGTACTGGTATTAATAGTTCACCTTCTGCCCAGCCAGGATCAACTTTTGTCGAGATATTGGATAGCCCTCGTGAAACTTGTGAGACTCTGGACAAGATTAACGCTGAAATTGAACCATCTTTAGGCATTTTTAGCTTTTCATAAGTACCAATCAAAGCTATGTCTCCAGGTTTAATTTCAACTGACTTGCCTTCATTAAGGGTATCGAGGTTAGGCTTTGCAATAAATGTTTTATAAAATCCTCCTACTCTCAAATCATAGCCCATAGGCGTGAGACTATCGTCTGAACCATGTTGAATTAATAGAGGTTTTAACTCATTCCATTGAGCTTCGTCATAACATATAATCTTTTTTAGATCGGTATCTGTTAGTATTGACATTTTCTAATTTTCCTAACTTCTACCTCAAGATTGGATAACTTATCATTTTAATTTTGACTCTTCATTACATATTATGCTAAATAGACTTTATAAAAACGATGAAAACCTTAATATGCAACAAAAATGAGCATTATTTACTAATATTTTATGGATTTGGCACTGATTTGGGGTTTTGACCTTTATTTTTAAGCCTAGTTTTGATGTTTAACTAATAATTTGGCATAACAGGTACTGAAGAACCTTAATTTTTAAGCTTAAACCTTAGCTAGAGTTACTTCATCTGGCTGATCTTGATATTTACCTTGACGTGCTTGGTAGCTTACACGGCAAGGCTCTCCTTCTAAAAACATCAACTGTACTATACCTTCATTTGCATAAATACGACAGTCAGCACTGGAGGCATTAGATAATTCTAGAGTCAAGTAGCCACGCCAAGCTGCCTCCGCAGGAGTTACGTTTGCTATTATACCACATCTTGCATAAGTGCTTTTACCTATACAAATTACTGTAATATTATCTGGTATTTCTAACCTTTCAAGAGCAACGCCAAGACCATAAGAATGTGCTGGGAGTATGAAATAACTACCGTTAGTATCATTCTGAAGTTTAGTTTCTTCTAAGTTTTCAGGATTAAAATTCTTTGGATCTACTACAGTTCCCGGAATATGCCGGAAAATGCGGAAATCCCTTGCTGATAATCTGATGTCATAGCCAAAGCTGCTTAGACCAAAGGAAATGACAGGGAATTGCTCAGATTTACGAATTAAAATTGGCTCAAAAGGAGTAATCATGCCTTTTTGAGCCATTTCCATAATCCAGAGATCGTTTTTAATCACAAGTTCACAGCTAATTCAAATCGACTTACTAGGATATCGTGAAGTGAGACATTCTTCATGGGCTATGACTACGCCTAATTTCTGTAATTTGGTCTGCTACATCTAACAGAGATTTCGGCATTTCTGGCCCCGTGAGGATGATATCGATATGGGAAGGGCGTTTCGCTAAAAATGCTAAAACTTCTTGTTCGAGAATCAAACCAAAGTTGATCGCTAAACTTAACTCATCTAAGACAACGAGAGAATACTTAGCCTCGAATACTACCTTTTGTGTATGTTGCCACAGCTTTTGTAAAGCTTCATTTTCCGTATCATCTAGCTGGGGTGTGTCGATGCAACGAGGTAAATCACAACGAATCCAATCTAAATTTTGCCCCATTTGCATGGGTCGTTCATGTCCTTGACGAATGCCACCTTTGAGAAACTGTACTACTAACACTGATGTGCCTTGACCAGCAATTCTCAGTGATTGAGCCATGACATTGGTAAAAAAGTTACGGTGTGAACTAGTGAAAACTTGTACCAGCCCGGCAATGGGAGATGCTAAACTGAGGGTCGAATTTACACTTGGGGTATCTAGCTGGGCAACCATATAACTTAGTTTTAAATATTACAAATTACTAAAGAGTTATTACTGAAGTGAGCGATAGCGTTCGCGCAAGCGTCCGCTCTGCGGAAGCGCTGCCGCCTACGGCAGATCGCAAAACTAGCTGTATAATCAATCTGAATTTCACAAATGTATTGTATTTTGCAAGTTGCATTCTTAGTCAACCACTACATTTGTGTTCAAGTCAAGGGTTAATGATATTGACATATGTATCTGACAAAAGCAAGTAAATGTAAAAATAACAACACATAACTAATAGTACAATTCATTAAAAAAGTTGGGTGCAAGGGCTGAAAAGTAGTAGATGTTAGATTTCCCATTTGTTTGGGCACAACATAGTAGGCAAGTAGTAAATTTGACAGGGTAGGAGTGAATTGTTGTGAGATTGGTGATTCTGGGAGGTTCAGGATCTGGGAAAAGCACTCAAGCACAAAACCTTTGTAGACACTTTGAGATTCCTAAGATTTCTACAGGTGAAATTTTACGAGAAGCAATTTCTCTTGACTCGCCACTAGCCTTACGGGAAGACGTGAAGCGTCTATACGTTAACGCTAATTTAGGTGATTTGGGACACTATGCACAGCCATTCGTAGAAAAAGGGGAGCTAGTCCCGGATGAAACGATGATTGACTTGATCCGGATACAGCTGACACAGGTTAATATTCCATCTGGTTGGCTATTGGAAGGCTATCCTCGTACTGCTTTCCAAGCGGAGGAATTAGATTTTTTATTGGACTATTTAGGACAAAAATTAGACTGGGCAATTTATTTACAAGTACCAGAAGCTACTATGGTTAATCGCTGTTTGGGACGTTCGCTGCCAGATGAGCAACCCGAAATCGTACAGCGCCGGATAGAGTTATTCTACGATCGCACTATCCCTATCTTGGAATATTATGACCGTCGTCGCCGTCTATTGACGATCAATGGCGACCAATTACCAGACGCAGTACATCAGACAATTCTCAATCTGCTTTGCGTTTGTTAAAAAAATCTGTAATTTAACTAGAGAGTTTCATTACCTGAGTTTTGTGCTGACTCTACTATTGGGTGTCTAGAGAGATTGCGACACTAAGGTAACCTTAAGGCATATTCTCTATGAAAATGTTGAGGCAACTCCAATGGTTTGGCAGCGCCCAGACGGTCGGCAATCCTACCAACTCCGTCCTATCAGCTTTGACAGCGGCTTTACCCGATTTGCTCCCGGTTCTGTGCTGACAAAATGTGGTGATACTCAAGTACTTTGTACTGTTAGCGTTACAGAGGGAGTCCCGAAATTTTTAGCCGACAGTGGCAAGGGTTGGTTAACTGCTGAATATAGAATGCTTCCCAGTGCCACGCAACAAAGGCACGAAAGGGAATTGTTGAAATTATCGGGACGGACGCAAGAAATTCAACGCTTGATTGGACGCAGCTTGAGGGCGGCAATAGATTTTGAAGTATTGGGCGAACGCACGTTAATTGTGGATGCCGATGTATTGCAAGCAGATGCGGGAACGAGGACAACAGCAATTACAGGCTCCTTTGTGGCCTTAGCTAACGCTATTTCCCGATTATTGCACCAGGGAGTATTAAAGCGATCGCCTCTGTGCGGACAAATAGCAGCAGTTTCAGTAGGTTTATTGCAGGAAGAACCATTTTTAGACCTCAATTATATAGAAGACGTAGCCGCCACAGTAGATTTCAACGTTGTAATGAATCAACACCTGGGGATCATCGAAGTCCAGGGAACAGCAGAAGAAGGTAGCTTTACCCGTAGCCAATTGAATCAGTTATTGGATGTAGCAGAAACAGGAATTCAGGAATTGCTCATCGCCCAACGAGAAGCGATTACCGATTGGGATGTCATATTTAGGGGCTAGGGGCTGGGGGGGATGTGGTTCGACTCCCTTCGGCTACGCTCAGGGCAAGTCGCTCACCAACCGGGGGATGAGGGGGACAAGGGGGACAAGGAAGACATCACTTTTGCCCAATGCCCAATGCCCAATGCCCAATTGATGATGTTAAAAGTTTCAAAAGTTAAAAAGGTGAACTGTCATAAGTTCGGTATTGTATTGCTGGAAGCAGGCAAAGTGATAAGAAAGCCATGAACAAAACGGTCGAAGTTCTAACGGATCAGTCAGCGCTAGTTGGACGGGCGCTGGACTTGATTCTATCTAAGATAGATACTGCTATTAAAGAGCGGGGACGGTTTACCATTGCCTTATCTGGCGGCAGTACACCTAAGCCGTTGTACGAGGCGATGCCTTCGGCGGGCTACGCCTACGCCAATCAAAAGCTGCCTTGGGATAAAATTCATGTGTTCTGGGGTGATGAACGTTATGTACCACCAGATCATCCTGATAGCAACGAACTGATGGCGCGTCGTGCGTGGCTAGACCGCGTTGATATCCCAGCAGGTAACATTCATACCGTCCCGACCTTGGAAGCTGACCCCGCAGTTGCAGCGGCTAAGTACAACAAGCATCTGCAAAACTTTTTTAATTCTGCATCTGGAGAGTTCCCCGCTTTAGATGTAGTCTTGCTAGGAATGGGTGATGATGCACACACTGCATCTTTGTTTCCCCACACAGAAGCGTTAAAAGTAAGCGATCGCTTAATTACTGTGGGTAATAAAGACAGCAGCATCCGCATTACTTTTACTTACCCATTCATCAACTCGGCTCGCAGCGTCATTTTTGTAGTTGCAGGTGCTAATAAACGACCAGCTTTAGCTCAAGTATTTGCACCCGTAGCCGATGAGTTTACTTACCCTTCTCGTCTCATTCAACCCCAAGGAGAACTTTGGTGGCTACTGGATGCGGCGGCGGGTGCGGAACTCCCAACCTAAGTACCCGATCAGGAGTAATTGTTAGAATCAAAAGCTAGGGTTGCTCCTGTGCAGGACTTCTGATGCCTGTCTTGAAAAGTGACGCTCCTGCGTCGCTCTAAGCGCAGCTATGCCGCAGGCTTTACGCTGCGCTAACAGATGCCTGCGGCAAGCCGCTTCTCTACGAGACGCTACGCGAATGCGTCTACGGCGGAAGCCGCCGCTCCGACTTTTCGCTGCGGCAAGCCCCTGCGCGTCTACGGCGATTCACTCTTAGGCGAATGAGTTCTCCGAAGGAGTACGCATTCACATAGGGTAGCCACCGCTTGGAGTTCTCTCTGCTTGCCAGTACCATTTTATGATGAGCTTGAACAAAGGCTGAAATCCATGATCGTCTGCCCTAATTGCAATCATCCCAATCCAGACGGCGCTGTCCAGTGTGAAGCATGTTATACGCCGTTACCAGCGACTAACAACTGTCCCAGCTGTGGGACAACTGTGCAGGCAGATGCCGCTTTCTGTGGTCAGTGTGGTTTTAATCTGCGCGCTAATGCCTCAGCGCCTCCAACAGCTGTAGCAGCAACAGTCGCTCCCGATGTTACCTTAGAAGTACCACCGTTGGTTACTCCTGACCCACTTGTAGAATTGATACAACCAGACCCCTTGGCAGTTGCCAATCCTGCTACGGCTTCAACCTTACCGCCAACAGCGATGGCAGCGCCCCCAGAAGCACCAGCAGCAATAGAAATTACCCCTGCACAACCTGTTGTGTCTGGGCAAGGCGTTCCTACTCCACCGCCCGAACCGGAACCAATCGCAGCAGTACCCGAACCGGAACCAATCGCAGCAGTATCCGAACCGGAACCAATCGCAGCAGTACCTGAACCGGAACCAGTCGCAGCCACCCCACCAGCCGCAGTCAGCCCTGCCAGAACGCAATTACAGCAGGTAACGGCAAGCCTATTCCACGTCCAAAGCGACACGAATATTGAATTGCCACAAACCCTGTCTGTAATTCATATGGGCAAGCCTAATGACCGCATTCCCCCAGATGTCGATGTTTCAGGATTTCCCAATTCGGAAATCGTCTCGCGAATTCATGCAGATATTCGCGTCGAGGGAGACGCTCATTATATAGAAGATGTTGGTAGTTCCAATGGCACCTACATCAATAATTTGCCGCTATTACCGGGAAATAGACACCGCCTCCGTCCAGGCGATCGCATAAGTTTGGGTAAAGGAGACATGGTAACATTCCTCTTCCAACTCACTTAGACAAATTTTGTAGTCAGGACTAAAGTCCTGGCTACGAGAGTTTTGATCCTAGATGGAAACTGAATAAGTAGATTAGCATGGAAGAAAATACACTCAAACCTTTGAGGTAATTACGTTAAGGAAAGTGATCCATGCGGGAACCAGGAAAAAACTTTGAAAACTTGCTCCCCCAAGAAGCACCAAAAGAAATAGAACGAATGGGGCTAACCTGGCTAATTGCGGCCGCGATCGCAACTGTTGTGTTGTGGCAAGTACCAAGAGGCGATTATATTTTATACCCGTTTACTATCTTGGCTACTTGGTTTCATGAAATGGGCCACGGCTTGATGGCACTGATTTTGGGGGGACAATTTCAGAAATTAGAGATTTTTGGCAATGGTTCTGGTGTAGCAACTTATCGCATCGCTTCATCATTAGGGCCAATTGGGCCAGCGTTGGTTGCAGCCGCAGGGCCAATGGGGCCGCCAATTGCCGGTGCAGCTTTAATTTTGGCTTCTCGCAGTTTTAAAGTAGCTTCTCTGAGTTTGAAAATATTAGGTGGCTTTTTACTGCTTTCTACATTAGTTTGGGTACGTTCGTTATTTGGGTTTGTGGCTATTCCCCTATTGGGTTTAATTATCTTAGGTATTGCCTTCAAAGCACCGCGCTGGGTGCAGGGGTTTGGGATTCAATTCTTGGGTGTACAAGCTTGTATTAGTACATACCATCAAGTCAATTATTTATTTAGCTACAGTGCAGGCCCCTTAGGACTTTCGGATACCGCACAAATGGAGAGGTATCTGTTTTTACCTTATTGGTTTTGGGGTGCATTAATGGCGATCGCATCTTTGGTAATTTTAGCTCGAAGTCTCCAAGTCGCTTATCGTTGAGCTTGATGGGTAAAAAACATCATCAAAAGGCGATTGATTCCTGAACTCGCAGGATTGCCGAACATCAGGAAAATCTGTTCCAGATGAAGGTTTAATTCGGCATTGGGAAAAAGAGATTCGTGCTTTTGAGAAGGCAATCCAACAAGCGCGTAAAAGATTGGGAGAATGAATATGCAGATTAGCGATCGCCCTCTTGCAGTCACGAATTCAACTCTCAGTACTTTAATTGCTGAATTAGGTAGAGAATGCAGTAGAGTCCAGGCTTTAATCAACCAACTACAGTTACCTAGTTTAACTGCTAATCAGCAAGCAGAAATTCTGGCAGAACTACTAGCGGCTACTGTTCATCTCCATAGTCACTGCGATCGGGATTTTCAAACTCTCTTAGCTGATGAGATGGAAAAATTGGCTGATGATGAAGAATGATTGTGTAGTGCGATCTGCGCTTCTGGTGCGTCCGCTCCGCGTAGCTTGCTTCCACGGAGTGGTAAGCGATCGCATCTTTAGTAATTTTAGCCCGAAGCCTCCAAGTCGCTTATCGTTGAGCGTGGTGTTCATAAACAACGTCACGACTTTCATAAACAACGTCACGACTTTCATAAACAACGTCACGACTTTCATAACCAACGTCACGACTTTCATAACCAACGTGACGGCGTTCATAAACAAGGTGACGACTTTCATAACCAAAGTCACGACTTTCATAAACAAGGTGACGACTTTCATAAACAACGTCACGACTTTCATAAACAA
>JAVRCF010000001.1:79822-264651 GCA_034530935.1 Aulosira sp. DedQUE10
CTTTCATAAACAAGGTGACGACTTTCATAAACAACGTCACGACTTTCATAAACAAGGTGACGACTTTCATAAACAACGTCACGACTTTCATAAACAAAATCGTGATGTGAGTTACGACAAGCGAGATTTTAGTGTAAAGTCTCGTGTGGCTTATCTTTGAGCATAAATGATTGTGTTTATAGGCGATCGCATCCTGAGTGATTTTTGGTATTCCTACAATATTGTTGCCTGCGGTCTCCTTAGAAAATACCTATACTAAAAAATAGTATCATTCATCTATTAACCAAGCCCCTGCATGGCTGCACCACTTGATCCTGGGTTTCAAGCTTATATCAAATCGATTGCCAATAAATATCAGCACTGGTACAACCTCTACACATTAACTGATGCACAAGACAGGCAGCGACAGCAAAGTCAGTTTTCACCCTTTGACTTTGGTTTGATAGTGCAAACAGTACAGTCCCAGCATTCAGCAAGAACGCAATTTGAAGAAAAGACAGAAAAACGTGAGTTACTGCCAGTACTGGATGGTATACGTAAATATGCGGATGACCATGTATTATTAGTTGGGCGACCAGGTTCAGGTAAATCAACAGCTTTGGCGCGGTTGTTGTGGGAAGAAGCAAATAAACTGAGATCATTGCTTAATTTCTCCTTAAAAAGTGATGAAGAAGTTCCAAGACCTATCTTTTTAAAGGAGGCAGCAGGAATCATCCCCGTACTAGTAGAGTTACGATATTGGCAAACTTCTGTATTTGAACGCATTCAGGCATTTCTTCAACAACACGACAAAAACCTGAATTTGGATGAAGCAACCCTGAAGAGGTTATTACATCAAGGTCGCTTTTTGCTACTAAAGTTTCTGACTTAACTGAAGCCTTTAATGATAAGTTTGGTGTTGTCGGTATGGTATCAGTATCAGCACTTGG
The DNA here is from genome assembly GCA_034530935.1 of Aulosira sp. DedQUE10. Classification (GTDB taxonomy): domain Bacteria; phylum Cyanobacteriota; class Cyanobacteriia; order Cyanobacteriales; family Nostocaceae; genus Aulosira. The sequence continues at coordinate 80,752 of JAVRCF010000001.1, forward strand.
TAAAATTGGTAGTCTAACAGCAATATCTGCAATACATCAAGCTTTAAACAATCAAGACCTTATAGTTCGTATTGCAGCTGTCTCCGCGCTTGATAAAATTGGTAATGAAGCAGTAGTGCCTATTTTAGTCGAATCATTACAGGATAGTGATTCTAGTGTTCGAGAAAAAGCTGTAGATGCTTTAGGAGAAATTGGCAGTGAAAAGGCAATTTCCTCTTTGCAAAAGACTTTAAATGATACAGAATATAGTGTTGTTTGGCGTGTGGCTAATGCATTAAAGCTAATCCAAGAGCGTTGCAAGTTTTACAACTATGAAATTTTTCAATCTTCCCCATTAATAGAGGCAACTAACACTGACAATCCAACGATAAATAGCCATACCATAAATAACATAAATTACAATCTACAAGGATCAAATATTAGTAATGTGGCTCATAGCGTTTATGGTAATCAACAAACGCTGTCAGTTAAACCTAATGAAGATTCCCAACCCACTTAACTCATCCTCACACTGAAGCTAGCAGGAGGTTGAACTGTGATTAAAGATATCAATCATCAACAAATGGTTATTGATGCCCTTAGTAAAACTCTAGAGGATGTTAAACCTGAAGTTCGCTCTAAATCTGCTGAATCTTTGGGGAAAATAGGCAACGTAGGGGCGGTGACTGCGCTTGTAAATCTGCTTTTTGATGAGGAAAACAAAGTTCGTCTCAGTGTGATTCGCGCTTTGGGTGAAATTGGTAGTCAGGCGGCTATTCCTCAACTAGTGAAAGTCCTGATTGATAAAAATCCAGAAATTCGGGCGGCGGCGGCTGATGCTTTGGGCAAAATTGGTAGTCAGCAAGTAGTTTCTTATCTAACTCATTCCCTCAGCGATGAGAACCCGACAGTTCGCGCAACTGCGGCGGCGGCGTTGGGACAAATTGGTTCTGAAGATGCGATTCCTACCCTGGTAAATGCTCTCACTGACAAAGATGATACCGTGCGCTCTAACGTCATTGAGGCGATTGGTAAAATTGGTGCTAGGTAGTGGCCATCAGTCCAGAATATCGGCGGATGGCGGTTGATGCTTTGTGTAAAACGCTGTTAGAGGATGTCAACCCGAAAATTCGTGCCAAAGCTGCGGAATCTTTAGGTAAACTGGGTAGCGAGGATGGGATTCCCGCCCTCTGCCAAGCCTGGTTGCAAGATAGCGACATCAATGTTCGTTTTGTAGCTGCTGATGCCTTGGTAATGATCCTTAACCCTAAATCTATTCAATCAATGTCAGAAACACCGAAGTTCGATTTGCGTGGCGCTCAAATTGGTAATCTTGCTGATACTGTTAAAGGTAATCAAATTACAAATCAATATAATTATGCGCCAGAACAAAATTTAGCTGAAGCCGCAACACAAATTCAGCAATTGCTCAATCAACTGGCGCAAACTAACCCAACTACTACTGAAATAGCCGTAGCCAACGCAATTCAACAGGAAATTAAGCAAAATCCAACGCTCAAAGAACGGTTACGGAGTGCGTTGAAAGCAGGAGGAATTGAGGCGTTGAAAGCAATTTTTAACCACCCATTGGTTAGTATTCCGATTGAAACCATCAAGGGTTGGATTGAAGCTGACTGAGGTTTTCATAAGTAATCGAGCAAAAATATTTACAGTCATTGCAAACGCTCGCAATGACATTATAGCGGTTCTCGTTTGGATGCAATACACAATAGGGCACAGCAATGCTCATTGGTGTCAACTTAAGCTCAAACGCTTATTCTATAGGCATTTTACCCCACCCCTAACCCCTCCCCTTGCCAAGGGGAGGGGACGTTTTGGCTTTAGACAAAACTGGGGTGGGGTAACGCGGATCGTGATGGTAAATGAGCGATGTCTACGACGGGCTACGCCTACGCATCTGGGCAAGGGTTTCACGTTAAGTTGACACGTATGAGCAATGCTGTGCCCCTACGAATGGTTTGTATTTTATGCAATTGAGAACTGCTATATAGTATTTATATTTTGATTTGGTTATGACCAGTCCATCAACAGAAATTACTGTAGAGTGTCCACAGTGTGGTCAATACTACGATGCATGGTACAGAGCATCGCTCAATTTTCAGTTAGAAAATTTTGATGATGAATATATCGAACGTATATCTACTAGTACTTGTCCCCATTGCAGTTGTAAAGCTTCGCTTGGGGTGTTAATTGTCAGTAAAGCAGGAGAGTTTAACTTTCAGCTACCACAGGCAAGGTTTAGACGCAAGGATGAGGAGGCTATGTGTACTATTCAGCTAGAAAGTATTGACTCTTCAAAGCGGCTAAATGTGATGAAGGCTTTGCGAGCAATTACTGGTTTAGGTTTAATTGAAGTCAAGAGTTTACTTGATAATATTCCCCAATCTATCATGACCGATATAGCGATGGGAGAAGCAGAATTATTCAAGAGAGCTTTAGAACAAGCTGGTGCAGAGATATCTCTCAAATGTTTTTAGTGAGTTTTAAGCAATACCATAACCTGTATATTCTCTTGCATAAACAGGTTGTAAACCCAATACAATATCGTTTTTCGGTACACCCATTGCTACTAATTCATCAGCAAGTAATTTATCAGTCTGGTTGCGTTGAATACAGATTTTGCCATCTTTATAGCGGTTCTCACTTGGATGCAATACAACCGAAGGCGGGGAAACCCCGCCCCTACAGGCTTTGCAATTTAAAACTGTACCTCACCAGTCTGAAAACCGCTATAATCCCTCTTTTGTTACTCTGGGAAAAGAAAAATAAGAGCCAAATTTTTAACCGCACACAGAACGGGCATTTGAACGTTTATTTTCTAACATAATGCCTAAAATCAAGGTTTTTGGTAAAAGTCTTATTCTGTAAGCATCCCAGATTATTCTCTCCCGAAAGTGATAAAAGAGGGATAATATCTAAATGCATCACGCAATTGTAAATGCGGCGATGTTTCTCCCATCCCAAATTCAGCATTTGATAATGATTATGTTCAGTATCAAATATTTTTTGTACTTCAATATCGCCATTTATTGGTGATACTTTACTGTATTCGGTCAATAGTTCTTGAATACACTGACGATAAAATACTAATTTATCCATTTAACTATTACCTCATCCACAGGGTCGTACACAATTAGCTTGACTTGATATTGTCGCACTGATGCTTGTGGTAAATCACGTTGGAAGAACGATTCATAAGCCGCAATTGGTATTGCTAGATATAAAGTTCGTTCTTTTTCTCTTGCTTCTAAAACTAAACGATAATTCAAAAATTGACCCAATGCCATATGAAAATCAAACAGTGCTGAGTCACTTAAAAAACTTTTGATTTCTACGGCAACCTTCTCTCCAGCTTTTTCAGATGCTAACAGCCGTTCTGCGCCTAAATAAATTCTAACTTCATCCTTCTCACCAAACTCAATTCTTAAAGGGTCGTGTGTAATTAACCACTGTTCTTTCTGAAGGCTTATTTTAACTGCTTCATGAAATCAGTCTTTGGCTGACATTGATCCTCACACACTGTTTAACTTGATTTTAAATGACTGGCGTGTTGAAGAAATCCTTACCTACAGAGATTTTGCAAAATGCTGCAAAGTAGCCGATCGCAAAAACTGCAACACTTATACACAGACCTAATGTGCAACTTAGGCTACTATATCCCCTAATTCCTTTTGGGTCGTTACGTGGGGAGTCGTCTAGGTTAAGTATGAGCATCATAGAAGATATCAAAACACAAAGCACAGATAATCTAGTTACTATTGCTGAACAATTCACGCTTCAGGGTGAGGTTACAGGTGTGCAAGCTTTTGGCAGTGGTAATATTAATGACACTTTTTTAGTAACTCTAAATTCCTCAGAGGCTGAGAATTTTGTTCTGCAACGCATTAATACACAAGTATTTCGCCAGCCTCAACTGATTATGCATAATATGTGTATTTTTACAGAGCATATTAGTAAAAGGCTAGAGCAACAACCACTTAACCGCCGTTGGGAAGTACCACGCGTACTGTTGACTAAGGATGCACAAGATCACTGGCGGGATGCAGACGGTTCATTTTGGCGGGCGATTAGTTTTATTACAGGTTCGCAGTCGTTTGACACCATGCGCGATCGCTCACAAGCTCCTGAAGTCGGCTATGCTTTGGGGATGTTCCACAATTTAATCAGCGATTTACCACCAGAAAAACTCGCTGATACTTTGGAAGGGTTCCACATTACGCCGCGCTACCTGCAACACTACAATAAGGTTTTGGCGAAAACAACTGTACACAAAACCCCAGAAGTAAATTATTGCTTAGAGTTTGTGAGCGATCGCCAAATTTTTGCACATATCCTCGAAGATGCCAAAGCTACAGGTAAGTTACCGCTGCGTCTGATGCATGGCGATCCGAAAATTAATAATGTCATGTTTGACACTATTACTCAGCTTGCTGTCAGTGTGATCGATTTGGATACCGTCAAGCCAGGTTTAGTACATTACGACATTGGCGACTGTTTGCGATCGGGTTGCAATCCAGTTGGGGAAGAAACAGAAAATTGGGAAAGCGTTTCTTTTGATACCGAAATTTGCAAAGGTATACTGCAAGGTTATCTCTCCGTAGCCAAGGCGTTTCTCACGGAAAATGATTATGCCTATATATATGATGCTATCCGTTTGATTGCCTTTGAGTTGGGACTGAGATTTTTTGCTGATTATTTAGCTGGGAATGTCTATTTCAAAGTCAAGCACCCAGAACACAACCTTGCTAGGGCGCTGGTGCAATTTGCGCTAACAAAAAGTATTGAATCTCAGGAAACTGCTATTCGCGCCATTATTCAGGATATGAAATGAACAATCAATCATTTTCCCTGGAAGCTTTCCCCACGGATGGGCAACTTCCAGATGTCAAAATTGCAGGTAATATCGCCCGTAATGGCAATAAACTTACTATTCAATATAGCCTGCTGGGTGACATTAAAGAAATTGCCATCGCCCCACCATCAGCAACGCCATCACGAAAGCATGAACTGTGGCAAGATACTTGCTTTGAGTTCTTTATTGGTATCAAAAATTCTCCACAATATTGGGAATTTAATCTGTCTCCCGCCGGACATTGGAACGTTTATCGCTTTAATGATTACCGTCAAGGAATACAAGAGGAAGCAGCTTTTTCGACACTCCCATTTGTTGTTCAACAGCAAGCGGACATTTTAGAACTAACTCTAGATTTCGATTTGAATAAAATTATCGCTAAGGAACAAGCCATAGAAGTTGCTATTACCACTGTGATCAAAGATAGAGATGGTGAAATAACTTATTGGGCATTGACTCATCGAGGTGCTGAGGCTGACTTTCACCTGCGAGATAGTTTCATTTTAAAATTTCATCAGGCAAATTGAGCAGTTGGAGATGATTGCTGATAAATTAATCTACCTGTGCTGCCGAGCAAATTTATTCTCAAAGGTTGATTGAGAGCAACCTCATAAGGAATTAGTATAAGTTCACCAATTAAATAGGACTGCTGTATAGCCATCCTATTTAAGAGGTTGTTTGAAAAGTGATTGGCTGTGATTTTAGGCACTTTCGATCCCCCCTAGCCCCCCTTAAAAAGGCTGCGGTGTATACACAAATCTGAAATACCTGATGAATCTGGATTTTACCCCACCCTAACCCTCCCCTTGGAAAGGGGAGGGAACTAGATTTCCAATTTCCCCCCTTTATAAGGGGGGATTAAGGGGGGTAATTCAAGTTGTGTATACACCGTAGCTTAAAAAGGGGGGAAATACTTCAAAGTCCCCCTTTTTAAGGGAAGCCACTGCGTTGGGCGGGCAATGCCCGACTTGAAGCAAGTGGCGTGGATTTAGGGGGATCTAAAACGTTTTGCTACCAACAAAAGGACTTTTCAAACATCCTCTAATGGTGAAAAAACCAAGTACATTTGTAGCTCCTGCTTTTATGTTCCCTGTTAAGAGTTCCCTACCTCAAGGAGTAAGTTCACAGTTACTAAAAGGATGGCTATAGCAATTTTATTGTTAATTAAATTATTCTGCTATTAGTAGGATGAAATTATAGGTAAATACTATGAAAAAAATTACTACGCTTTTTAGTGAAGAGCGCAACCAACTTAAGACAGATATTGATAATACCAATAGTATTGAGCAAGTAGTTAAGCTGGTTCAGAACCGACTCGATAATTTAGAAAGAATTTACATTAGCGAGTTAAATTTAACTCAAGTGCGTTTGGCTGCATTTTTTCTGGATATGCTGCGACAATCTATTAGCGCTCTTGCAGCAGCAAATTTGGCTGCAATTTCTCCCACCGCAACACAACCAATTATTAATCCAGTTACAAATGTTTCCGCCAACAGATTAATTCTGAAACTGCTAAAAGCACTGCTCTATGTAGGTATTTTAGGCTGGTTGTTCAATTTAGCTAAAACTACACCCGGTGCTTGGATGGCGATGTTACTAACTTCTGTGCTTTTGGGGCTGGAAGTAGTGCTACAACTCGAAAAAAAGAATCCAGAAGACAATTCAACGCCACCAGAACGGTTGAAATTAGCTCAACCCGTTCTCCGAGTTGATAGCAAAGTGTTGTTAGACAACCTGGCTGATGCGCTCAACACCATTGACCTAGCAATTGCTAGATTTGAAGAAGGAAACAAACAAGCGGGTGAGACTGGTATAGAAGAACTCCCAGAGTTATTGGGTTTTGTGCAAAAGCTCATGGGCGCATCATTTCTAGATAAACCCCAAATGGCGATCGCACTGACGCAACTTCTCCCTCAAATTTTAATGGAACAGGGAATTCGCGCGCAAATATTCAGAGCCAACGACCCCGCAAGCGATCGCAATTATTTTGACTTTGAGCCAAGTATCGATCCTGACACCAAAGATTACGTAACTTTAACTCCGGCGTTGTTAAAAGGCGATCGCTTGCTGCGGCGTGGTCGAGTCATTGAACCAGCGTATTCCCAGGCTAGAGAATCATAAACAACAAGAGTATGGAAATTTTAGAAACAATCGGTTTTGATTTGGGACACGGTGAAACAGCTGTAGCTAAAGCTATAGTCGAGAGCATTGAACCTCCCCAGATGCTGGAGATTAATAATAAGAAAAATCAAATTACGGCTCTTGGTTGGCATCCTAGACTGGGCTATCTTGTGGGAGAACAAGCGTTAATTCAAGCTGGCGTTACCCAACTAGCAATTTCTTTCAAGCAAAAACCCAACAACGATCCCAAATATCAAGAGACAATTAGTACATTTGTCGCCACTTACTACCGCCTTTTGAAAGAAAGCAAACAAATTGAAGGCGGGGAAACGACATACTTTTATGTGGGTTGTCCTTCCGGTTGGTCAGTCAGCGATCGCACAGAATACCAAAAGCTACTGCAATCAGCCGGCATTAATCTACTAAATGTAGTACCCGAATCGCGGGCTGCTTTTATGCAAGCCAAAGAAGCCGGGAAATTAGAGTATGAGAAACTACTTTCATCGGTGTTAATTGTCGATATTGGTTCTTCAACTACAGATTTTACCTTGGTGAAAAGCTTAGAAGAAATCCCCATAGATTTCGGCAGTAATACTTTAGGCGCATCGTTAATTGACAAAGCAATTTTTGATCGCACTCTTGCCCAACACGAGCAAAAGACATTACTAGAAAAAGTCTTTGCAGAATATCCCCATCACCAAGCACGTTGTGAACTTGCTTGTCGCAAAACTAAAGAAGATTACTTTTCTAACGAACAGCTATATAGCGATGCTCAATCCTTTGCCCGTGGATTTGAGTCTATCAATGAGCAAATTTATTTTATCCCCCAGGTTAACAAATTAATTATGGAGGAAATATTGCATCAACCTTTAGATCTACTGAGAGAAAAGAGTTGGATACAATCATTTCGTGAAGCAGTTAAAGAGGCGAAAGCACAACTAGACAAACAAGGAATTGTACCGAAAATTTTGCTGATGACGGGTGGTGCATCTCGGATGAAATTTACCCACAAAATCTGTCAAGAAATCTTTCCTGAACCAGAAACACTACTGCGTCCCGATCCTGAGCCGGAACGTTGTATTGCATTAGGTTTAGCCCGTGTAGGCAGATGGGATTTGCGTGCTACTGCCTTCAAACAAGAAGTTAATAAACTTGTGGAATCAAACAAGCTTAAAGAATTAATTTCGCGGCATATTCCCGAATTAATTGAATTGTTAACTCAGCCACTAGCAAATGGTTTGATTGAAAATGCAGTTCGACCAGGAGTAAAAGACTGGCAGAAGAACAAAATAAAGACCTTAGCAGATTTAGAAATATCAATGAAGAATCGCGCAGAGGAATGGCTGCAAGGCAATATCGCGCAGCAAATAATTAACAATCAATGCATTAGTTGGTTTAACAATAAAATCCAACCCGACTTAGCAGCAGAAACCGATCCAATCTGCCGCAAGTTTCAAATACCTAGAAGTAGTTTGAGGTTTGAAGATAGTATTGACCCAGCTTTTGTCAACCCAGAATTAAGAATTGGCGATGCGATTCTTGCCGAAACGGTAGGGTTGATTGTTAACGTAATAATTGGTGGCGGTACTGTCGCTAGCATCATTACCTTAGTACTAACTGGACATTTTACCTGGCCGATCGCATTAGTATATGGCGCTTCGGCAATAGCAGCAGGAATGGAGTTAAATCGTAAAGGTGTACAAGATGCTATCAAGACAAATGTGGATGTTCCTAGTTGGTTGCGCTCTAGTTTTTTAAACGACAGAAAAATTGACGATATGTGTGAGAGAATCAAGCCGGATTTAGAGCAAGTTTTTCAAGAACAGCTAACAGCAAATCAAGAAGCATTTGATAAATTGATCGCCAAAGTTGAGCAAGGCTTACAAACTGCGCTTTCCACCAAAGTACAAGAGGCAATTATTCTCATCCAATAGCAAAATTATGATGAAATGTAGGGTGTGTTCTGCCTTATAGCAACGCACCTTGATTTTCTAATACTATATGTAATTACCTATGATAGTTAAACCACAAATTGAAATCCCTGAAAAATTGCCATTTTTAGAAAAATTATGTTGGCAAAGAGAAGATATGCAAAATCTTACTCTTTTACAAATGCTCAAAATATATGAGCGAGGGTGGCATTACCGTGGAGTTTTAGGTGATTTGAGCCAAATAGAAGCCTTGTTTGTGCAAAATTTAGCTCAATATTATGATTCATGGTTAGGAGCAAAAATGTTTGAGAGAGAATTTCATCAAAAAATTTTCAATGTACTTAATCAATTAAATGCTAATTTTTTATTAGAATGTAGTGCATATTTTGGCGGTGGGACTCTGATTAGTTTAAATAATGGCGAATATAGATTAAGTAAAGATATAGATTTTCTCTGTTCCATAGGTAATGGCTATCGGTTACTGCGGCAAAAAATCTCTGAAACTCAATATGATGCCATCTTTAATACTCAAAACAACTTCAAATTACCCAGAGAAATCAAAGCTGACCAGTATGGCATAAGATTTGCAATTATAGTTGATGAAATTCTGATTAAATTTGAAATTATTATGGAAGGACGCATCGAATTGGGCAAACCAGATTATCCCAGTTGGTCGCCTGTACCATGCTTAAATAAAATTGATAGTTTTGCTGAAAAACTTTTAGCCAATTCCGACAGATGGAATGATTCTTCCGTTGAATCTAGAGATTTAATTGATTTGGCTATCCAAAGGCTCAAGTCTCCAATTCCTAGAGAATCTATTGAGAAGGCAGAAGCAGCTTACCCTGTAATTGAACCGTTAAAACAAGCGATATCATTTTTCCAAAATCGCCCTGATTATCGAGACAAATGTTTTACTGCTTTGGGAATTACCAAAGCTAGTAAAATTATTGATGGTATTGATTTAATGGCGACGGATTTATGCTTAGAAAAGACAGCGAGAACATTTAGCGAATCTCAAGCAGAATAATACAGCCAATTGGCATTGCGTGAGGTATAGATTATCTTCAGGGCACAACATTGTTCATGCGTGTCAACTTAACGTGAAACCCTTGCCCAGATGCGTAGGCGTAGCCCGTCGTAGCGAAAAGTCGGAGCGGCGGTTTCCGCCGATCTGAACTTTTCAAGATAGACATCGCTCATTTACCATCACGATCCGCGTTACCCCACCCCGGCTTTGCTGACGCAAAACCTCCCCTCCCCTTGCCAAGGGGAGGGGATTGAGGGGAGCCAGCCGCGTGGGCGGGTTTCCCGACTTGAGCGGACTGGCGTGTGGGGTAAAATGCCTGTGGAATATAGCGTTTGAGCTTAAGTTGACACCAATGAACATTGTTGTGCCCCTACCTGTGTAATTCATCTATTAGAAAAATTCTGCATCACATTCGGTTAATGTTATCGGCGGTTAATTATTCAACTGATTGCGAACCCAAAGCCTCAAATTGTTGCCAGCAAAAATACAACGCACGTGGTACATGAAAACAACCTTTCCATTTACCGCCTTTGAGGTTTAACAACACTTCCCCGCGTCGATTTAAGTAGCCAAACCACTCACCGGATTCTGGATCAGCAAAGTGTGACCAAGCATAATCGTGCATTTTATTATACCATTCACGACATTCTGCACGACCCGTCAAGCGATCGCCCATTGCCAATGCAACCAAAGACTCTAGGTGAACCCACCACAACTTTTGATCCCATTCCAGTTGTTGGGGAGGATGTCCCGCCGCATCCATAAAGTAATACAATCCGCCATATTCATTATCCCAGGCAAAATTTAAGATATTTAGCACCACATCCACAGCTTGGTTAATTGTTTTTGTATCATTACGGCGGTGGGCAATATCCATAATGAACCACATCGCTTCGATACCGTGACCGGGGTTAATTAATCTACCCTCAAAACAATCAACGTGAGAACCATCAGGGGCAACATTTTCGTACATTAGCCCTTGTTCTTTGTCAAGGAAATCGTTCATCACTTCCTGAACTGTCAAATCTAGGACGTTTTCTAAGGTTTCGCTAGGTAGCAACCATGCCATTTCTAGAGTTAGGTTGGCTAAAATCATTGGTACAGCCAACGATTTCATTGGGCGTGTACCTGGGTATGTCTTGGTATATTTGCCCTTGGGGTTATCCTTGCGGCGCAAAACGTTGTTGTAAGCTTGCATAGCGATATCCCTGGCCCAATCTTCACCACAGGCGAGGGCGTATTGGCTAAAAGCCATTGCTGCAAAGCAATCAGAAAAGATGTTGTAGGGTTGTACTAAAGGCTCACCTTGACGGGTTAAGGCGAAGTACCAGTCACCATCGGCATCTCTGCCATGTTGTGAGAGAAAATTAGCACCATTAGTAGAAATTTTCAGCCAATCGTCGCGTTTCTCTAGCTGATTGTAAAGCATGGAGAAAGTCCACACCTGACGATTTTGCAGCCAGATAAATTTATCTGTGTCATACACTTTACCCTGGCGATCGAGGCAAGTGAAATAGCCGCCTTGTTCCCAATCAATCGAGTATTTTTCCCAAAATGGGAGTACATCGTTAAGAAGCGCGTTTTTGTAGAGTTCAGCTAGTGCTTTAAAATCGTGCCCCATAAATGTCTCCCACCTTTGTGCTAAAACCAACAGCGTTAATTATCACCTTGCCGTGCATGGACTACAAGTGCTATGGACTGCTTTTATTATGTTCGCAACTTGGTATAAATTTAGGATGAGGAACGCAGAAGGAAGAAAGATGGAAAGTCCAGAATTTGATGCGGGTGAATATGTTGATCAGATGGCGTTGTTGGTAAATTTACAGTTGCGGGATGAGTATCGTGATGCAGTGGTAGCAAATTTTGAGAGAATAAAAGCGATCGCTCAACTCGTTAATGAGTTTCCCATAGCAGAAGAAGTTGAAGTTGCACCTGTATTTGAACCATGAATGATGCTGTATCAATAGCGGCGGCTATACGTGTCGGTAAGGTTAGCGCTGTGGAAGTTACCAAAGATGCCTTAGCCAAAATTGCGACACGGGATAATGAACTTAATTCTTTTACGGCGGTGATTGCGGAAACGGCTTTGGCTAATGCAGCACGCATTGATCAAGAAATTGCTCAAGGTAACAATCCTGGTGTGTTGGCTGGCGTACCTTTTGCAGTGAAAAACCTTTACGATGTCGCTGGTTTGACAACTCTGGCAGGTGCGAAAATTAATGCTGAAAATCCCCCAGCTACCGAAGACTCAACATTAGTAGCAAGATTGAAACAAGCTGGTGCTGTTTTAGTTGGTGCTTTAAATATGGATGAGTACGCCTATGGGTTTATGACAGAAAATGCCCATTATGGTGCTACTCATAATCCTCATGATTTACAGCGCGTCACTGGCGGTTCGTCGGGTGGTTCGGCGGCGGCGTTGGCTGCTGGGTTGGTGCCGTTGACGCTGGGTTCTGATACAAATGGTTCGATTCGCGTTCCCGCAGCTTTTTGCGGTATTTTTGGTTTAAAACCGACTTATGGCAGGTTATCCCGTGCTGGGGTAGCTTTATTTTCTAGCAGCTTTGACCATGTTGGCCCCTTTGCCCGTTCGGTACGAGATATTGCGACGGCGTTTGATATTCTCCAAGGAGAAGACAATCGCGATCCGGTGTGTACAAAGCGTCCGCCTGAATTGTGTTTACCACAAATTAACGAAGATATATCTGGTATCAGAATTGCGATTGCAGGGGATTATTTTGTTCAGGGTGCAGAACCGGAAGCTGTGTTAGTAGTAGAACAAGTTGCCCGGGCTTTGAATGTCAATGAGTATGTGACGCTACCAGAATCGCATCGCGCTAGGGCCGCAGCCTTTGTGATTACAGCCAGTGAAGGGGCAAATCTGCATTTAGAGAAATTGCGATCGCGTCCCCAAGATTTTGATTATGCCACACGCGATCGCTTTTTAGCCGGGGCGTTAATACCGAGTCAGTGGTACTTGCAAGCCCAGCGGTTTAGACGATGGTACCGCGATCGCGTCCGCGAAGTATTTCAAAATGTAGATATAATTGTGGCCCCAACTACACCAATGGTAGCGCCATTAATTGGGCAACAAACCATGATTTTAGATGGTCAAGAAATTATCATTCGTCCGCATCTAGGATTATTTACACAACCATTATCTTTTATTGGCTTACCTGTAATATCAGTACCAATTCAACGTCCAAATGCCTTACCTTTAGGTGTGCAATTAATAGCTGCACCCTATAATGAAGCATTAATTTTAAAAGTTGCATCTGTGCTAGAAGCTCAGGGTATAGTATCAGCGCCAGTAGTTTAGAATTTGGAAATGCCCATTTTAAATACATACAAAATAAAGATAAAACCATATTTACACCAGTTTTCACGTAGTTGAACCACACTCTAAGGGCACATCACTGCTGTGCCCCTACGGCAAATGTGGTCTATTCACCTGAAAATAGCTGCAAATCTTTCTTAATTTTGAATTTTGAATTGTTATGACATCTACGGCTACACCTGATTTTGCGGCATTATCCCAAGCTGCGGCTGCTTATCGAGGCGAGGGGGGTAAACTTCCGACTGCTGCTTTGGTGGTGGATGCGTTGCTAGCATCGGAAAAGGCTGCCAAGCAGGAACGATTAACTTATAACTTTGAGTCTCTTGCGGGTAAATGGCGGCTTTGCTTTGCAACTGGTACTCGTAAGGTGAGACAGCGCGGAGGAATTGTTTTAGGCAAGGGTTTTTATTTGCCCAAGTTTGCCGCAGCGCATATTTCCTTTAGTAGCACTGCCGAACAAGATTTAGGTAGAGGCGAAATTGGTAATCAAGTGCAAGTCGGCCCGGTGTTGTTGAGGCTGACGGGGCCAGCAAAATATTTAGGTAAGAAAAATTTATTGGCGTTTGACTTTACTCAAATGCAAATCAGTCTATTTAGTCGCGTTATTTACAACGGGCAAATTCGCTCTGGTAAAGTTGAGAGTCAGGATTTTTACACGCAGCCAATAGCTAAACTAGCCTTTTTTGCCTTCTTTTTAGTTACAGAAGATTTTATCGCAGCTCGCGGTCGTGGGGGAGGATTAGCACTCTGGATTCGGGAGGGGTAATACCAATTCGTAATTCGTAATTACGAACTGGTATTAATGGTCAGTTAGCCAATACTTTATTATTTCCAGCTTGCGGTTGCGGACGGATTTCGTTGTGACAGAGGCGGCCCTGTTCAACATCAGCGATATTAGCCATCGTTGTATCCGCAATATTACGCAAAGCTTCTTCTGTAAAGAAGGCTTGATGTCCAGTGATCAGCACGTTAGGAAAGGTAGTTAAGTGAAGGAAAACATCATCTTGGATGATTTCACCAGACAAATCCTCAAAGAACAATTCTGATTCTTGCTCATATACATCGACACCAAGATAGCCAATTTTGCCAGATTTCAAACCTTCAATTACTGCTTGGGTATCAATTAGCGCGCCTCGGCTAGTGTTAATGATCATCACACCTGGTTTCATCTGGGCGATCGCTTCATTATCGATCAAGTGATGAGTTTCGGGAGCCAAGGGACAATGTAGGGAGATGATATCAGAGTTGGCAAATAGTTCCGGCAACTCTACATACTTTCCACCCATTGCCTCTAATTCTGGGTTTTTATAGACATCATAGGCGAGTAGGTGGCAGCCAAACCCTTTCATGATCTGTCCCAAAATTAAACCGATTTTGCCAGTACCAATAATCCCCACAGTGCGACCGTTGAGGTTGAATCCCAGCAATCTATCTAGGGAGAAATTGCCTTCCCGAACGCGGTTATAGGCGCGATGAATTTTGCGATTGAGGCTCAAAATTAATCCGACAGCGTGTTCTGCGACTCCATAGGGTGAGTAGGCAGGTACACGCACAACTGTAATGCCTAAATCCGCTGCCCGATTTAAATCTACATTGTTAAACCCTGCACAGCGGAGGACTACTAGGCGAGTTCCGTTTGCGGCGAGAATCTCTAAAGTTGACGCGTCAACCAGGTCATGGACAAATACACAAACCGCTGGAAATCCGATGGCTAAGATAGCGGTATCCCGATTCAGACGGGGTTCAAAGTACACCAAGTCATGTTGCTTGGGCGAATTTGCAGCTTCTAAAAACTGCCGATCGTAGGCTTTTGTACTGAAGACAGCTACTTTCATGCAAAACCTTAGGTTTGATGCTGCATAGTTTTCGAGTACATAATAGCTTGACTTGAAGAGATGCGATCGCTCCTGTGATGACTACTAGCCCTAGGCCTTCACCTTGATGTGAGCAATTCTTGAATTACAGCAAAACTTTAGAATTGGTAATTGGTAATTGGTAATTGGTAATTGGTAATTGGTAATTGCTTTTTCGCAAAGGTTTTAAGTATTACCACTGCTTGGCGCATTGATGAGTGGTCTTGTAACTCAGCACTCTTCATCTCTTGCTGTAATAGATAAATAGGCGGATGGGCCTTGCCATTGGTATCCGCCTTAGACAAACAACAATACTATGAACTTCATTCATCATTACATCTAAGCCAGCTTATTTGCACTGTTGAATTGCAATATAGTCATTAATTTTATGAGAAAATTGTATTATGTCTAGCGATCGCACTTTTGTTGCTGAAGAGAGAAAAGCGATGTTCTGACGACAAGCTGCTGCGCGTTTACGCATTTACCCAACAATTTTTGTAGGGGAGCCAGTGCGTTGGTGTTAGCGTAGCGGTAGGGACAAAGTCGTTCCCGCAGGGTAGGGCGTTGGGCACTGTCAGATCTTTGGCTCAAACCCTGATAATGGCTGGTTCTCACCCTCCGGTTTACTGAATCAATATCATTCCTGTTCTAGAATTTTCTCTATATCTTGCCCTGCATAGAGAATTCGCACAATTTCAATGCTTTCATCTCGCTCAAAATAAAAAATTAGATACCTTTGAAATCCTTTAACAGCCCATTTACGCAAACCTTGTAAACGAAGGTTTTCTAGAGGATAACGACTACCCATTCCAGACATTCTTGCTAACTGTGCAAAAGTTTCTCTTACAGAGTCAAAGAATAAAAAAGCTGTGTCGGGGTTTTTTTGAGCAATGTAAGCAAAATACTCATCAATATCTAAACTGGCTTTGGGTGTAATGACTATCCGCTTTGTCATTATTGATCTTCATGCAGCTGGTTTATCAGGTGTGTACGTTTTTGCTCCCACCATTCATCGTTAACTTCTATTACTTCTCCACTCTCAAGTCCTGCAATTAAATGTTCTTCTATCTTTTCTTGCGTTTTACGTTTTTGGTCTTGACTGATTAACTCTTGTAAGTATTCGCTGATTGAACCGTAACCACCTTGATTCACTTGTTCCTCAACAAAGGCTTTCATCAACTCAGGCAAGGAAATATTAATGCTGCTCATCACCTTGGTAGTTCGATTGAACTGTTTTTTCCATGTTATCAAGGTTTTCAGGCATTGTCTTTGAAGGAACTTCTGGGGCGATCGCACTTTTGTTTCTGAAGAGAAATGCGATTTCCTCAATTATCCTTCCAAGACTAACGGACACATAAAAAAAGCCTGCTTATGCAGGCTTAGTTCGTTTAGCCAACAGTTTTAGAAGCGATCGCGATAGCGACCAGCTACCATTTCGCGTTCATGTTCACGCAGTTCAGCAGGACTGGGTGTTTTAAATCCAAAATAGGCAGCAATCAATGCGGTGAGTGCGTGTAGCCAGACGTTGTTACCAAAGATGGGAATTAGACCAAATACAGTATTGAGAACTGGTAACAATCCCATAATTGCCAGCACTCCATAAAAGATTGCTAAACCGCGTCCGTAATTCCTTGACTTAATATAGGTGCGGTAGGAAACTAATCCCCAAATACCAACAGCTATATGCACAATGTTATGGAGAACATTGATAGCAAATGTGTTTAGCAAGTACCCATATCCAGCCTTAAAAACAACTGCCGGCCCAGCAGTACCAGGCGTTGCTACCATACCAGGTATAAAGCCAAAAAGGCCAATTAATAGAAACACAATGCCACTAATTAAGGCAAAATAACGTGCTCCCATAATATTACTCCCCATTTTCTAGAAATTTTGGGAAACAAAAGGGATTACTCATCCCTAAAAGCATTCACTCTATTTGTTGCCATTAGAATTGCTGTTGTTATTCAATTCGTAAATTTGACCTAACAGTCCAGACAACAATTCTTCTTATTCCAAACTGGCTCAAACTTGAGTGAAAATCCCCTATCTAAAGTAAGAATTTTGAATATTTTGCGATCGCACTGTTGTTTAAGAGAGGATGCGCTCGCCTTAATCACCTATTCTGTACCCCAAGCACTCAAAAATTCTACTTTATTTTGCATATCTTCTGCTGATTTAGCTGCAATTATTTTCAACAGGCGGCGCATTTGCTCACCTACAGAGTAACTTTCCTGTGCCAAAATGATGAAAGCAATGTATCTGGACTTGCCGCTACACGTCTACGCATTTACTCAGCAACTTGTAAAATATTAGCGATGGGCGACGCACTGCCGTAGGCTATGTCTACGACGGGCTGCGCCTACGCACTGTTGTTGATGAAAAGCCATCGCATTGATCTAATGCCAGAAATTAGCCGTTTTCTAGGAATTATTCTCACCATGTATTATAACGACCATCCACCGCCACATTTCCACGTTCGTTATAATCAACAAAAAGCGATTATTGATATCGAAACTTTAGCGATATTAGAAGGTAAACTTTCTTCTAGAGTATTAGCACTTGTACTTGAATGGGCGAACTTACATAAAACAGAATTGATGGACAATTGGGAAAAAGCTAGACTCAATAATCCTCTAGAAAAAATTGAACCACTGGAGTAAGTTATGCTCAAAGATATTATTGCAGTTGAACCGAGAGAAGGTTATCAACTATACCTGAAATTTGAAGACGATAGACAAGGAATTATTGATGTTAGTAAATTAATTTCCTTTACAGGGGTTTTTGCAGCACTACAAGATATTAACTATTTCCAACAAGTGAAAATAAATCCTGAATGGGGAACTATTTACTGGGAAAACGGTGCAGATTTTGACCCCGATGTTCTTTATGCAGAAATTACGAGAGAATCAATCAGTAATTATCAAATCGCAAAAACAGCAAATGAACTTTGAATCGTGACTTATAGGTGGTTTTGAGAAAAATTTTTAGCGATGTCTATCTTGAAAAGTTCAGAATCTCCTTCTCCTATCGGAGACGCTGCGCGAACGGAGACGCTACGCGAACGGCGGAAACCGCCGCTCCGACTTTTCGCTACGACGGGCTACGCCTACGCACCTTTGTTGCTGAAAGCGATCGCTTCATGAACAACCAGATCCCCGACTTTTTGAAAAAGTCGGGGATCTGAGTTTCCATTGAGGTTCTAATTTTTGGTACGAATCTTTGCTACTCTAGAGTAAAAAAAGATGTATAGCTATGCCTAATGTCGAGAAAATCAGTGTTGCTCTTACACCAGAAATGGCTGCTTTTGTGCGTAATGCAGTGGAATCTGGAGAATATGCTAGCAGTAGTGAAGTGATTCGGGAAGCATTACGGGACTGGAAGCAGAAACGCCTGTTACAGTTGCAGAATATTGATGAATTACGCCGTCTTTGGCAAGAAGGAATTGACAGTGGGGGTGGGCAGTATAAAGATATTGAAGCTATTAAGCAGGAAGCTCGTAGGCGTTTAGATCAAGTTTCTCAAAAGGATGCGTGATTTGTGGGACGTTTTATTCGCACTGCGAAAGCTGAAGAAGATTTGATTGAAATATGGATTTACATTGCAACTGATAATCCAACAGCAGCTGACAGGTTGCTTGGGGAGATTGATACAAAATGTCAAATGCTGGCTGACAATCCAGAACTTGGTCAAGCGCGTCCTGATATTGCTTTAGGGTTAAGATATTTCCCAGTTGGTCGCTACTTGATTCTTTATCGGAATATCAGCGAAGGTATTGAAGTCGTGCGTGTTGTGCATGGTGCAAGGCATTTACCCGATATTATTTTTTAGTTCAAATAGCCATCTAAGCCTCCGGGGTACTCCCGCCACATCGGTACTCCGATTGGCGGTGATGGGGGATAGGAGGGCTAACTGAGTGGGGTGACGCTCGTTCCTCGCTACCGCTTCGCTAACGATACCCCCGAAGTTAGCAATTTTCTTAAAGCGAAGGGCTACCCTGTTTCTCAACATAAGATTTAAGTTCCTCAAGGGTAACGCCGCCACACGAAGCAACGAAGTATGCGCCCGTCCAAAATACTGGCTTGTTGTAAAACTGGTTAACGTGTTCATTGAACTCTTTACGGATTAAACGACTGGAAACAGTTTTAAGGTTGTTAACTAATTTGCTCACTTCAACATCCGGTGGATAGCTGATAACTAAATGAACATGGTCGGGTTCTCCGTTAAACTCTGTTACCTTGCTCCTCCACTTAGTGCAGGTATTTCCAAATATCTCTTGCAGCCGCTTGAGCATCGCTTGGTTAATTACTTTTTTCCGGTATTTAGTCACAAGCACTAAATGAATGTTTAAGCTGTAAACTGCTCTATGCCCTACGTTGTAACTCATGCCACTGTCCGGGTATTATGAGTATATGTTACTCACTTACCAGTACAAACTCAACCCCACGCCAGAACAGGTTGTCATGATGGAAACCTGGGGTGAGTTGCTGCGTCGCCACTGGAACTACGCACTAGGACAAAGATTGGATTGCTTAAACCGTACAAGATGCCAGATTGACCGTTGCAGTTTGGTTTATGAGCCAATTGGTGAAATACCAAAGAAGGTTGACTACTATACACAAGCAAGTGACCTCAAGCAAACTAAACAGCTATTCCTTGACTACAAAAACATCTATGCTGACTGCCAACAGCAAAACCTTATGAGGTTAGACAAAGCATGGAAGCGTTGGTTAGTACCGGATAAGAATGGCAAACGAGGAGGGCGACCAAGATTTAAAAAGCGTGGGGATATATGTTCATTCACATTCCCTCGTGTTAACCACCCCAAAGCAGGCGCACATCTAACAGGCAATATTCTTAAATTATCTAAGATTGGTGAAATTGAAGTCATCTTGCATAGACCAATTCCCAACGGATTTGAGATTAAGCAAGCGACGATTTTAAGTAAAGCTGATGGATGGTATGTCAGCTTTTCTTTGGAAGATAAAAGCGTACCGAATACATTACCTGTTAACGAAATCAAAACTGCTACTGGCATAGATGTTGGACTAGAGAAGTTTTTAACTACTGCCCAGGGGCAAAGCATTGAAGTGCCACAATATTACCGTAAGGCACAATCTACATTAGCTCGTCAACAGCGCAAGCTTGCACGTAAAACTAAAGGGTCTAAAAATTATGCTCATCTTGCCAACAAAGTTGCTCGACTTCATCTTCATATTGCAAGGCAGAGAAAAGAGTTTCATTATCAAGTTGCTCATTGGTTGGTTAAATCCTATGACTTAATTGTTTTTGAAAACCTGAACATTAAGGGCTTGGCTAGAACGCGATTAGCCAAGTCGATACTAGATGTTGCTTGGTCGGCATTCCTTGTAATCATGCAAGCAGTAGCGGTCAGACGCGGCAAGCATACCAAAGGTGTTGACCCCAGAGGGACAAGTATCAATTGTTCTGATTGCGGCGCGAGAGTTGAGAAAACTTTGGCAGAACGCGAGCATAGTTGTTCCTGTGGGTTGGTTATTGACCGCGATTGGAACAGCGCACTGAATCTTTTAAAACATGAGTCGGTTGGACTACCGATTCCTGGCTGTGGAGGCTTAGAGGTTACTCAGCCCGTGAAGCAGCAAGTCTCATTTGTGAATTTGAGATGCTCCCGCTACATTGCTTGCAATTAGCGGTGAGAGTTGTCACCTTTAGTTAATAAGAAAAAAGCGATGGCTTCGCCAACGCCAAGGGCGAACGCATTCGTAAAGCTACGGCTACTCATCTCAAAGGTGCAGCAAAGGCAAAATCTGCTGAAGATACTCCAACAGTGTAATCATTGGCGGTGCGTTAGGCTACACTTGAATGGCGCTTACTTAAGCAAAAGTTGCTCTTCAGATCCCCGACTTCTTCAATGATGCAGCTGGCGAATAGGGGGTCTGACCCCTCATTTAAACGATAAAACAAGGCTTTCACTCATGCGATCGCATTATGAGGATTGCGTCTTAAACCCTATAAAATCGTGGGGGTGAGGGGTGTCACCTACGATTCGCCAGCTGTATCCTTCAATAAGTCGGGGATCTAAATCCGCTTTAAGTAAGTGACATTCCACCCTACACTTAATCGTAGGGTGTGTGATGCCGCAGGCTCACGCACCATCCGAGACTCCTGGTAGCGCTACTACTGAAGTTCTGTAATTAATTTGAGAATTTCTCGATAATACTGTGTATTTCCTTCTTTATAATATAGATGTGCGGATTCTTGGAAATCGGTAATAGCTCTTTCATAATGTCCAAGATTGCGGTAAATATCAGCGCGCACTAGATAGGCTTCTGTCCAATGAGGTTGTAAATGTAAGGCTTGGTTTAAGTCTTGCAATGCTGTTTCTAAGTCTCCTAGCCAGGAATGGCTACGACCTCTATTAAACCAATCTTCACTAAAGCTAGGTTCGATCGCTATAGCTTGATTGTAATCTTCTATGGCTCCTTGATAATCTTCTACAGCATAGCGAGCATTACCGCGATCGCTATAAAATGCAGCAGAGTGGGGATTGAGTTCCAAAGCTTCGGTATAATCGGCGATCGCACCTTCATAATCTTCCCAGGCATAACGCAGGGAACCCCGATTATAATAAGCTTCGACTAATTCTGGATTGAGTTGTATTGCTTGGTTGTAATCAGCCATTGCGCCTTTTTCATCCCCAATTTGGCGGCGGGCATTACCGCGATTGCAGTATGCTTGGGAAAATTCAGGTGCAATTTCTATTGCCTGAGTATTATCGCTAATTGCGCCTTGATAATCTTGTAAGGCTTCTCGGACAATGCCTCGACCATAGTAAGCTGTAGCTAAATTGGCATCAAACATCAAAGCCCAATCATAATCTTTAATTGCTCCTTGATAGTCTCCCAAACCACGACGAGCCGCAGCGCGATCGCAATATCCTTCAGCTAACAGAGGATTAAGTTGTAGTAGTCGCGTGCTATCTTTTATTGCTTCTTGATAATCTCCCATGCGGCGGCGCACATTGGCGCGTAAGCCATAAACTAAATCTAAAGTCGGGTTTTCTTGCAATGCTTGGTTATAATCGGCAATTGCGCCTTGATAGTCTCCCAACGCGCTGCGAACCAAACCCCGTTCGTAATATGCTTGGACATCATCAGGATTAAGTGCGATCGCTTGATTTAAGTCAGCAATTGCTTGTTGATAATCTTCCTGGTGAGCATAAACTAAACCCCGATTATAGTAAGCTCCGGCAAATTTGGGGTTAATTTCCAAAGCTCGATTGTAATCTGCGATCGCTCGTTGATAGTCTGTCAGAGCATAGCGAGCATTACCTCGGTTATGGTAGGCTTCGGCTAAATCTGGATCTAGCTCTAAAGCCTGGTCATGATCGGCTGTCGCTTGGATATACTCGCCCAAGATATGGTAAACATTACCCCGATTGGTATAGGCGGCGGCAAAATTGGGATTTAACTCCAAGGCTTGATTAAAATCCGCGATCGCTCCTTGATTATCTCCTTGATCGCAACGAGCGACACCGCGATTATGGTAAGCATTGGCAATATCAACATTAATATATGTAGATAGCTGGGGATTAATTTGAATTGCTTGCTGAAAATCTGCCAAGGCTGTTTCGTAATCTCCCAAAGCAAAGTAGGCTTTACCCCGGCTGTGGTAAGCTTCCGCTAGATGGGGATTGATTTGCAAAGCTTGGTGATAATCAGCGATCGCGGCTGCGTAATCTTCTAATAAATAACGCGCATTCGCTCGATTGCAGTAAGCTTCGGCAAAATCAGGATTAATCGTGACAGCGCGCTCAAAATCTGCGATCGCACCGTGATAATCTTTGATTTCATGATTGAGGATAAGCCCCCGGTTATAGTAGGCTTGGGCATAGTCAGGATTAAGTAGTATTGCTTGGGTATAATCTGCGATCGCGCCTTGATAGTCCCCTTGAAAATTTTTGTTTAATCCCTGAGTAAAAAAATCTTCAGCATTCATACAATTTTATTTTGATTATTTGTCCTTTGTCATTTGGTGTTTGGTGTTTGTCAAGAGTCGGAGAGACGCAATTGATCCGTCTGTCGGAGAGACGCGATTAATCGCGTCTGTACTCAAGAGTCAAAAGTCAACCCCTACGGGGAATTCAAAATTCAAAATTAATTAATCACCTAAGGATCAATCCGCTTGCTCTGAATTAATGTTGCTACGCATTGTTTATTTTCCATAAATAAATTTAAGGGCTTGTATCTTCTTTTTCTTCGGTCAAAAGTCAAGAGTCAAGAGTCAAAAGTCATTAAATTATTTCTTCCTTGTCCACCTCATCCCCCTCATCTCCCTCATCCCCAGTCCCCATTACCCCTAATCCCCAGAGGGGACCCCGAGTTCCCCAATCACTGATAAACTGAACGTGGAAATTGGAGTAAATTTGATCTAGCGGCTAAGAATTGAGTAGTCATGAGTCAGCAACAGCGCACTGTTTTGATCGTTGATGATAGCCCTGAAGACTGTGAGCTGTATCGGCAGTATTTGCTGCAAGATAGGGAATACCAATACACAGTTGTGGTAGCACAATTGGGGCAAGAAGGTTTAGTACTATGGCAGCTTCACCAACTGGACATTGTGTTGCTGGATTACCGACTACCAGATCTCGATGGCTTGGAATTTCTTAGCCAACTGCAAATTATGACGCGTCAGTCGTTCTTACCTGTAATTGTAATCACAGGGGTAGGGAATGAGGCGATCGCAGTGCAGGCGATGAAAGCAGGCGCACAAAATTACTTAGTCAAAGGGGGGATTACTGCTGAGGAACTGCGACTAGCAGTGAATGGGGCGATAGAAAATTTGCAGTTACGCACCGAAATACAACAGCACATTGAAAAAGAGCGATTGATTTCCCAGATTACCCGGCAAATTTTCAAATCCCTGAACCTGAATGAGATTCTCCAAACCACTGTCAGCGAGGTGCGGCAATTCCTCCATACGGATCGGGTGCTGATTTTTCAGTTGTACTCAGATGGTAGTGGGCAAGTAGTTGCAGAATCGGTTGGAGAACAGTGGCCATCTGTTCTAGCATCCATAATTTCAGATCCCCGTTTTGCCGAGGATTATATTGAACGCTATTGTCAAGGATTACTCAACCAAGATCCCAGTTCGGTTGAGGACTATATCGAACGCTATCGTCAGGGATTAGTTACCGCAACAGCAGATATTTATGATGGTAGTATTGATCCCGTCCACGTGGAACTGCTATCTCAGCTGCAAATCCGGGCGAATTTGGTGGTGCCGATTCTGCACGAGCAGTATTTTTGGGGGATGTTAATTGCTCATCACTGTACAGTACCCCGAGAGTGGCAACCCATAGAAATCGAATTGCTCCAAGAATTGGCAAACCATGTGAGTCTTGCCATCCGGCAAGCTCAGACGTTACAGCAGGTACAAAATGAGCTGGCGGAACGCAAACGCACTGAGGCTATTCTACAAGAAAATGAAGAAAAACTGCGGGTAGCTCTGGAAGCCGCCCGCATGGGAACTTGGGACTTGAATATTCTCACAAGTCAAATTCAATGGTCTGCCAACTTAGAAGCTTTGTTTGGGTTTGAACCTGGAGAGTTTGATGGTTCGTTGGCGATGTTTTTTTCTAGGGTACACTTAGACGATCGCGATCGCGTGCAGGAGGCCATTAATGCTGCTGTTACTACAGGAGCAAACTACTACATAGAATTTCGGGTGGTTTATCCCGACGGCACTATTCGTTGGGCACTGAGCCAAGGTAAAGTTTTTTACGACGAGTCGGGGCAACCAGTGCGGATGGCGGGTGTAGATTTAGATATCAGCGATCGCAAACGAGCCGAGTCAGAACTGCGGCAGAGTGAAGAGTTTAACCAACGGATGTTGGCAAGCAGTAGTGACTGCATCAAAGTTCTCGACTTAGATAGCAGAATCTTGTACATGAACCCAGGCGGCATCAATCTTTTAGAAATCGATGATTTCACAACCCTGCTCAACACAGAATGGATCTGTTTGTGGGAAAACGAAGCTCGCCAAGAGGCTGAGGCGGCGATCGCAGTGGCTAAGGCTGGTGAATTGGGCAGATTTCAGGGCTATTGCCCCACTGCCACAGGTAAACCGAAATGGTGGGATGTGGTGCTTACGCCCATCCGCAATCCATCTGGGCAAATATTACAATTGTTATGTATTTCACGAGATATTACTGATTACAAACAAGCTGAGGAAGCTATCCGCCAAAGTGAAGTTCGTTACCGCTACTTGGCAGAAGCAATTCCGCACCTCGTCTGGACTTGTGATGCTAACTGTATATGTGACTATGTTAACGAACGATTATGTGAATATACTGGATTGACATTTGAGCAGGCTTTGGGATTTGGTTGGTTGTCAGCCGTGCATCCAGACGATGTAGAATCTAACCAAACATTTTGGGTAGATGCTGTCAAAAATAGCGCCTTCTATAAACATGAATACCGATTTCGGCGCAACTCTGATGGTAGCTATCGCTGGCATTTAATTTTGGGCTTACCTCTGAAAGATCAACAAGGGCGGGTGGTGAAATGGTTTGGCACCTGTACTGATATTCACGATCAAAAACAATTAGAGATTGAACGCGATCGCATTTTGCAATTAGAACAAGTTGCCCGGAATGAAGCTGAAAGAGCCAACCGCATTAAGGATGAGTTCTTGGCGATTCTCTCCCATGAGTTGCGTTCTCCCCTGAACCCCATCCTCGGCTGGACAAAGTTGCTGCAAAGTCGCAAGCTTGAACCCAGCAAAACAGCTGAAGCCTTGGCAACTATCGAGCGTAACGCCAAGTTACAAACCCAATTAATTGATGACTTACTGGATATTGCACGGATTCTGCGGGGCAAACTCAGCTTAAATGCTGACACCGTTAATTTGACATTTGTGATTGAAGCTGCCATTGATACCGTCAGGACAGCAGCCGTTGCCAAATCAATTCTGATTCATCCAGTGCTACGGAATATTGGGCAGGTATCCGGCGATGCCGTGAGGCTTCAGCAAGTAGTTTGGAATTTACTTTCCAACGCCATTAAGTTTACCCCCACTGGGGGACGGGTAGAAATCTGGCTCGAACGCTTAGGCGATCAAGCTCAGATCACAGTCACAGACACCGGCAAAGGCATCAACCCTGATTTTCTCCCTTACATATTTGAGTCTTTCCGTCAAGAAGATGTTTCAATTACCCGCAAATACGGCGGACTGGGTTTAGGACTGGCAATTGTCCGGCACATAATTGAAGCCCACGGGGGTACAGTAGCCGTTGACAGTCCAGGGGAAGGGCAGGGGTCTACATTTACTGTGAGTTTACCACTGCTAAATATTGAACCAGAGAGCGATCGCCCAGAGGAGTTGTCAACAGATGAACTCGATCTCACAGGAGTCAAGATATTGACAATCGATGATGAACCAGACAGCCGTGATTTTCTGACAGTATTGCTAGCTTATTACGGTGCAGAAGTGATGACAGTTGCAAGCAGTTCCGAATTTTTAGCAGCTATAGAATCGTTTGGGCCAGATGTTTTAGTGAGTGACATTGGAATGCCAGAAGTTGATGGTTACACCCTACTCAGACAAGTGCGTTCCCTCCCGCCAGAACGGGGTGGTAAAATTCCTGCGATCGCCCTAACAGCTTATGCTGGTGAAATCAATCAACAACAAGCTTTAGCTGCGGGATTTCAAAGGCATTTATCCAAGCCAATTGATCCAGATTTGTTAGTGCAAGCTGTGGCACAACTAATTCGGGAAAATTAACACAAACAATTTTTGTAGTTTGTAGGGTGTGTTATGCCGGAGGCTAACGCACCTTGAATTGTGGATGGTGCATCGGTGCGGCGCTTGGCGACAGCACACCCTACATTTACTTTTGTAATTACGAATTACGAATTGCTACTACTGGCTGCAATTCTGAGATATGATTAGTCACTTCATCTCTCATATTCCGCAAATGAGTCAACATCAGCTCATCCCTTTGATGCCAAACTGCAAATATTTTTTGCCTATCATCCTGTAGGGTTTCCGTGTCGATTTGATAACCTTCGTTTACCCGCTTCAACTTTAACCCTAACAAACTTAACAGGCGGCTGAGAATTTTGATTGCCGAAATATTTTCGGTTTCACTTCCCAAATTAATACCCAGTATTCTTTTAATATGTTTACTATTTTCAGCCACCAACTTTTTCAATAATATTAATTCTGGATCATCTTCCGTAAATTCTCGCCTAGCTTCCAGAAAATCTACCATTCCCAAGGCCCTCATCGCCTCAACTTTCAGCGTGTAAGTCTTTAAATCTGGCAGAAAAACTTGCCCATCACCCCATGATAATTGTTGATGCCATTCCTGGCGATCGCGAATATGAAAATACTCGCTTTCGTGGGTTAAATAATATTGAGTTAACAGTTGCCCGTAATATCCTTTATCATCTTGCAATTTCAGTGTTGGTGTAACTGGTATACCATACCTCTGCCTGAGAATGTATTTCTGGATAACGTTACGTTCATCTTGCGTTAGGGAATGTTTGGCTAACAAATTCTCATATTCGACATAATCAATATCCCTAGCATTGGCAACAGTCGTTGCTGCTAATAATTGATTTTGCTGCTTAATGTCGCGAATTTTACGTTTAATTTCTTGAGATTTTTGCCGTTTTTCTGTCCATTCTTTTTGGACTTTGACAATTTCTACAATTAATCGCTTGCGATTGGTTAAATCTTGTGGATCTGTTGCTAAAAATGCTAGGCGTAAGTCTCGAATAATATTATTGTGTACTGCATTGCTTCTTGTCCAAATTTGATGCCCATCAGCAATTAACCCCTCTTGGAGAGATTGGCGATAAAGGCGAATCGAAGCATTTACCCTAGCAGACAATTTTGCCCAGGTTCGTAAATGTATGGGTTCATAAACTAAAGGTAAATCCACATCGATTTTATGCAGGGGACTAAGCAAAGCTAAATTATCTTTTTGATTTTCCTGATACCAATAAGACAGCAAGCGATAATTTGTACTTCCGCTACCAATTAAGCCAATACCTCGCTTGGCACACCAAACAACACGCGGTACGTTATCTCTGACTCTAGCTAATGCTTGTCTGGCTTCCGAATCAGGAATTACGCCTTGAAATATGCCATATACTCTATCAAAATGTTGCACATCAATACTAATTCCTGTACCGATGCTAGGGGTGACAAATACAGTGTCATATTCCGGAATTTTTTGATTAATATCTGCCACAAAATCAACTGCTGCATGTCCTGGTGTATTAGTCGTTTGGCTACTAACGACTAAAGTTTTGGGAAATTGTCTGCGTAATTTCTCCAAACGTTCTTTGAGGTAACGTTCAATAGTTTCACAACTGTAACGCCCAGTCCGACTATCGGTAGTCACATAACATTTCCGCCCAGCGATTAAATCTAATTCTAATTGGTGAATTAACGGCGTTGGGTTAGGAGAATCATAAAAAGTCACATCCCAACCTCGCTGGGGTTGCCATTGATTTAAAACTATCCAAGGGGTTAATTTACTGCCTGCTAACCCCTGTAAGTATTCCAAAGAAACATCAGATAAATCAGCATCTTGGGCAATGATTAATCCTCCTGTTCTTAACACTGTAGTGATTAATTGTTGGAATATTTTGAGTATTTTAACGCGCTTTTGTTTACAAGTATTACTATTGAGTAGATGCCATAAAGACTGCTCTACTTCATCTAAAATTATTATTGCCCCTTGCCAATCTTCTGGGTTCAGCTTCCAAATGGAATCGACACACAAGCCGAAGGAATTGGGCATGGAGTATTGGTTAAGATTCTTGCCTCGTTCCCCATTATTGATGCCCCAGTTAATGCCTATTTTTTCACATAAAAATTTTCCTAGCTGGATTCTATGGGTAATTAATAAAACTGGTTGATTGCTACTTTTAGCTTGATTAACAACAGCTTTTAATCCTGTGGTTTTACCCGTGCCTTTGGCTGATTTCACTCCCACTAATCCAGATATGGGGAAAGGAATTTCGCCTAAATAAGGACAGTTGACAGTGAGTGCAGCCGGAAAAGTTAATTCAGTATGGGGTTTAGTGTGAGCTAGATAAACTTCTAAATCAATACTTTGGCGATAAACTTTATCGAAACTACTTGCACCTTTGGCGACGATAAACTCATCAACGCCTTTTTCTATTCCCGGTAGTTCGATAACTTTGACTGGGCAGTTTTTTTCTTGGAATAAAAAACCTAGTTGGGAAATTGCGTTATTAACTGCGGCGATAGTTTTAGGTTTAGTTTCAAAATCAAAGCAGATATAAAAGGTGCGTTTTTTCCGAGTAAAAATTCCTAAATCAGGAATTAGCTGACGACGCGTAACTTTACCAAAGTCATCTTTGACAACTCGATAACCGTTAGTAATTCCCGGAATTGCGATCGCAGCGTATCCTTGTGTTAATAGTGTCGCCGCCTTCTTTGCTCCTTCGCAAACAATTAGGGGTATATTCTGTTCCATCACCCATTGCCAAAAGCCTTCTGCTTCGCCATTGCAACCAATACTAATATTGTTGGGCATGGAGAGATTGTAACGCTGGGCGACTTGCTGCCAAACAGATAGGGGAACTCGCAGACAAAATACCCGTGTTGGTGTGCAGGGGGGATGTTCGTACTTGATAGCCTTACCGTTTTGATTGATCCGGGGTTGGTTTGGCTTAAAGCATCCCCATTCCATCATGTGCCAATTATTTACCGGATCAAGTCCCGAACACCACCAACCGCCTTCGGTAATATGGGCGTAACGCTGCAACCAGGCATTTTTCACCATCCCGGTATTGGTGCGGGGAAGTAACTCAGAAATCAACAGATACTCATAGGCGTTGATTCCCTGAAGCGACATAAAATTGAGCTTCGCAATGTGTAAATTTATGCCACTGCTCTTGACTAATTCCTCAAGGTGTTGGGGGTGTAAATAGTGCAGATGCATAGGGCGAGGCTCTAAGCGAGGACTATGGATTTAAAACTTACCATGCATCTGCCGATTTTTTATCATGGTTTTCATGAGGGTTTAATGTTGCTTTTTTTACTCAGTGGCGGGAGACACATCGGTAAAAGTTAAAGTGGGTGATTTTGTCTTTTGTCTTGGTTCGGTAATAAGTTTGTATTGTGATAATTATTCGTGATTAATTTTTAATTATCAGTAGAATCCTAGATTAAGGAATGCGATCGCACTGGCAGTATCTCACCATAGGTTTCTTCACAGCAGTTCAGATGTATTGCCTCTTCTGTTCCTCACAAACTCACTTTATGGATACTATTTACTATTTTTTGTCAACTGATATTAACCAATTGCAATAACCCAGTTAAATAATGCGTAGGCGTAGCCCGCCGCAGGCATCGCCGAAATAGCAAATGGGTTCGCTGAAATAACAAATGGGTACGCCGAAATAGCAAATGGGTACGCCGAAATAACAATTGGGTACGCCGAAATAACAATTGGGTACGCCGAAATAACAAATGGGTACGCCGAAATAGCAATTGGGTACGCCGAAATAACAAATGGGTACGCCGAAATAGCATGGGCGCTAGTAATATTGTCTAGTTGTGAAAAATATTGTGGGTGCCATTGGTGTCAACTTAAGCTCAAACGCTTATTCCACAGGCGTATTACCTACCCCTCAATCCCCTCCCCGCCTGCCTACGGTGTACACACAAGTCGAAAAAATATCTAAAGATATGCATTAAAGAACTCAAATTTTGTGAAAGTCAAAGTATCGCACTTACCGTCATCCCGCCCAGAACTGAAGTTCCGGGCTAATAGTCAAAGTCCACTCAAGTGGACTCAAATATAGAGCTTAGTCTACTTCAGTAGACTTGAGTTATTAGCCTTGGAATTAATTCCAAGGCGAGATGGCAACGAAGCAGGAACATTTGTGTGTACACCGTAGCCTTTGCAAGGGGAGGGTTAGGGTGGGGTAATTCGAGGACTGGTAATGATTCGATGACTTATGTGTACACGGTAGCCCCGCAGGCGGGGAGGGGACGTTTTGGCTTTAGACAAAACTCTTGTGGGGCAGGGCGGATCTTGATGGGAAGCAAAAAAACGCTTGCATCACGTTTTGATAAGGGTTTCACGTTAAGTTGACACGTATGGTGGGTGCCGTGCCCTACAAAGATCCTTAACTACACAGTTTCAAAAGCTGGTGGATAAACTACCTTTCCCTTAAAGCTTTCTTGATAGCTTCGTAGCGCTTTCACCATAAAAAAATCTTCTGGTACTGAGAAGGGAGACTCAATGGCATAATTAACTGATGGCTTAAAGCCAAAGCGAGTATAGAAATGAGGATGACCCAAAACAATCACGATAGCTTCTTTTCTAGTATTTGCTATTTCTAAACCAGCTTGTACCAATGCGCTACCAACTCCCTGTCTTTGAAAATCTGGTAGAACTGCCATAGGTGCTAAACCCAGTATCTGTAGAGTTTGCTCACCTACCAAATCAATATAGCTAAATAAAATATGACCTACAACTAAATCTTCTATTTCTGCTACTAAGGAAAGTTCGGGAATATAACGCTCAGAATTACGAATTTCCTCTACTAATCTAGCCTCATTTCTTTGTCCAAAAGCTCGTGTATTTACCTCAGATATTGCTGTATAGTCTGTAATAATTTCGCTGCGAATATTCATGATTTTAAACTCAATTCCATAAAAACCCAATTTTCCCGATATTCTAGAGGTATTTCCGTTTTTTCAAAATATGGTTCAATATCATAAAACCCAAGTGAACAATAAAGTGCGAGGGCTGCTTTGGTAAATGGTGCAGTATCTAAACGTAGTTTTAAATAACCAATATGGGTAGCTTTCTGAATAATAGCTAATAATAAAGACCGTCCAATGCCTTTCCTTTGAAACTCTGGTTTGACATACATCCTTTTTACTTCGCCAATATTCTCACCAATCTTTCGCAAGCAAGCACAGCCAGCTATTTTATTGTCATATTCTCCCAAAAGTAAGCGACCTGCTGGTGGCGTAAATTGGTAAAGTTGAGTCATGTATTCTTCTAAAGACTTAGTGACATCAAAACTAATGCCTAATTCCTGTGTAAATATTAAGTCAGACCAATTCAAGTAGTCCCACCACAGTTCATATAAATGAGATTGATGTTTTTCGTTATCAAAATCGAGAATTTTTAACAAAGTTTATTCCTCTACCAACTCATTTAAAAGACATTTTGAAAATGCTCACCATTCCCATAATTGACTTAGCTGCTTTCAGCCAGAATAATATAGCAAATCGGCAAACTGTAGTCAAAGATATTTATCAAGCTTGCCATAAAGTTGGCTTTATGTACTTGCAAAAACATGGAATATCACCAGAATTAGTAAAGCAAGTATTCAGACAAAGTCAATCTTTCTTTAATTTACCTTTAACTGCGAAGCAGCAGCTAGCTTGGAGTGATGAATTTAGTAATATAGGCTATGTTGGCATAGAAAGAGAACGCCTGAACCCAAACAAACCTGGAGATTTAAAAGAGGCGTTTAATATTGGTAAACAACAAGATAGCAGTCAAGATTTTGCTGAGTTAACCCGAAATTCTTTAAGCAAAGACCCTACTATTCTCGCATTCTATGCGGCTTGTACAAACCTAGCTAATACGGTGCTGCAAGCTTTTGCTTTGGCGTTGGAATTACCTGAAGATTTTTTCACTTCTAGACACAATCAACAAAATCATACTCTGCGATCGCTCCACTATCCCCCATTACAAACAATGCCTCAACCTGGACAAGTACGTGCTGGTGAGCATTCTGACTATGGCAGTATGACTTTATTGTTTCAAGATGACGTTGGCGGATTGGAAGTGCAAACTGCATCTGGGGAGTGGATTGCAGCGCCGTCGATTCCTGGTACGGTAATAGTGAATACTGGCGACTTAATGCAAAGGTGGACAAATCATGTATTTTGCTCAACCAAGCATCAAGTCATAATTAAGAGCGATCGCATTGCTTCCCAGTCTCGCTATTCTGTGGCTTTTTTCTGTCATCCGAACGATGATACCGAAATTGCTTGTCTGGAGAGTTGCCAGCATCACCATTCCCCAATTTATCCGCCCATCCTTGCGGGAGAATATCTTTTGAGCCGTTTAAAAGCAACCTACTAATGAAGACTTACGACTGGATTGTTGTTGGTGGTGGAATTACAGGTGCGACACTTTCCTATGAATTAGCAAAAGCAGGCTTTTCGGTGCTGTTGTTAGAGCAATTTGCAACACCAGACAACGCAACTCGCTATAGTTATGGTGGGTTGGCTTATTGGTCAGGAACTACACCGTTAACTCGCCAACTCTGTGAAGATGCGATCGCACGTTACCAAATCTTATCTCAAGAGTTAGACGCTGATATTGAATTTCGCCAATTAGATTTATTACTGACTATTCCATCTACCATTGATCCAGAAATCACAGCCGCATCCTACGCTAATTTTCGCATCCCACCCCAGCTACTCACCGTTAAAGAAGCTTGTGAATTAGAACCTCTGCTAAATCGTGATGCAATATCAGGCGCTTTAACTGTGAAACACGGTCATATCCACGCAGAAAAAA
Organism: Aulosira sp. DedQUE10; assembly: GCA_034530935.1. Taxonomy (GTDB): domain Bacteria; phylum Cyanobacteriota; class Cyanobacteriia; order Cyanobacteriales; family Nostocaceae; genus Aulosira. The sequence goes on from JAVRCF010000001.1 coordinate 114,456, forward strand.
CAACACAAGCTTACATCCAGGCTTTTCTACGTTATGGCGGTGAGATGCAGATATCGCAAGTATTACAGGTGTTACCTAATAGTGTCAAAACGAATACCGCAACTTTCAACAGCGCTAATGTCGCGATTTGCACCGGTGGACTCAGCCGCCAGCTACTCAAATCGGCGGGAATTCCCATCAAACTGTATTTTACCCATGCAGAAATTATTAAAACTCCACCTGTTAACGTGCGGTTAAATACCTTAGTTATGCCAGCAAATCTGCAAAGATTTCAACTAGAAGCCAAATCTACCCAAGTTGATGAATTATGGGATGAACCTGGTAACGAGCCAGTACCACCAATTTTAGATGCAGGTGCAATTCAGTTTCAAGATGGTAGTTTGCGTTTAGGCCAAATTAGCCGCGTTCTTACAGATCCTCATGTTGAGGTAAACTCCCAAGAAAGTGAAAAGTGGTTGAGGGAAAGTATTGGAAAAGTTTTACCAGCATTAGAAAATTTACCAGGCACTTGGCATAAATGCTTAGTTGCTTTTAGTAACAATAGCTTACCTTTGATTGGTGCTATTCCAGAATATGAAAGCATACATATTTTTTCTGGCTTTAGCAATCCCTTAGTGTTTGTACCACCTTTAGCACAGCGCTTTGCTAACTTTGCCAGCAGCAAGAAAGATGACATTATTCCCCAGCTATCATTTAGGTGAAAATTTTGACTCTTTACTTGCAGTTCTAGCGCAATATCCTTCTTCTGTCACTTTCCGAGAGGGCGATCGCTAAAAGCCTTATGGGCAATCAATACAAGCTATACTATTAGAAAAAAATCGGTCTTGTATTTGTTATTAGAAAAGAATCGCGCAATCGCTTGCTATATAGAAGCTCTAGAATTAAGAAATGGCAAATGTTTTCGGAGAGTGACAGAAAAGGGATAAAGTTCAGTTAATAAAATTAATCGACAACAAAGCCAAAAAACTAGTTACTCAACAAAAAACAAAACACTAATTTTGGAGGGGGTTTGGGGGACGCAACCGTCACCCAATCGGGGGTTTGGGGGAGAATCCCCCAAGTATTATAGCTTTTTCAACAACTGACAAATCAATCTCTAGTTACCTAAACTTAACTGTATTGAGTTCTAGCGTAGACTGGCAGAAATAACTAATCAATACAAAATTCAACTCAGGAATCAGCACTACCATCACGACTGGTTAAATTGTGCCGTGATGCACTAATTAAGTTCAGCCTCCACAGGCACTAAAACACATCCGTTAATCTTCCATGTGATATCAGGCTGCTTTTCCATTACATACAATGCCTTTACAGGCACTCCATCCGGGCCAAGTAGCAGTACTGGTTGAGTTATCTTTCCGTGGATAATTATTATATTTTGAAATAATACAGAACGAGGACGGTAAACTGCGGGATAACCCATCCTCACCATTTGCATAAAGTTTTCTGGGTTGCGGAATTGGATTTTAATTTCCGGGCTAGCAAAGGCAAAAGCGCCTACAGTGTCATCGTTTTGAAAGGCTTCTAATTGGCGTTCAATAACATAACGTATGGCAATGGCATCGCTATTAGTGACTTCCATAATCCAAAATTGCGTAGGCGTAGCCCGTTGTAGCGAAAAGTCGAGCCAGCGCCTTGGGCGGGTTCCCCGACTTGTGGCGACTGGCGTCGGAGCGGCGGCTTCCGCCGAACTGAACTTTTCAAGACAGACATCGCTTAATTATCGCGCTGAGTCAGCTTTAATTCTATCTGCTCTAGTGCGGCTTGCCAAACTTCATAGCCATCAGGCGACAGATGTAAACCATCAGTAGTCAACTCTAGACGCAAATTGCCTTCAAAGTCTGTAAACCACCTATACATATTCACATAACTAACTTTTTCCTGTTTGGCCATCTGTGTCAGTTGTGCGTTGAGATGGCGAATGCGTTGGTTAGAAATTGTGGGCAGGCGAGTTGGTAAAATTGATTGAATAATGATTTGAGCTTTTGGATGATTCTGTCTTAGGCGGCGCATAATCTGGCGATGATTACGCAAAATTACCTCATCACTCACACCCTTGCGTAAGTCGTTAATCCCAGCCATGACATATATCACATCTGGTCGCGTTTCGGAAAATGCTGCCAATCTTCTTAAGACACCACCGGAGGTATCTCCAGATATTCCTTGATTGAGCCACAATTTCCCAGATGGCAATTTTTCATCAGGAAACCACATACTCAAAGAATCACCTAATATGATGCCTAGATGATTTGCACCTTGGCTTTGGGCGATGGCTTTTGCTTCCAAAGCTAATAAACGTTTCCAGTCTTCATAGGTTAATTGTGCTTTGTTGGCTGACTCCGAGAGCGATCGCAAGCTATCATCATCTAGGCGTTTAGAAATTTGACCTGTTTTTAGGGCTGCTAGTCTTTGGTAGTAAAGTTGATTACCTGATGCCAGTGTGCGGTTAGTTCCTAGTGAGGTAGGGTTGAGTGATGACGTGACTGGCGTTACTAATCCCTGGTTAGTCAAGTTTGGTAAGGAGAAATTACCATTGGGGATGGTTTTCTTTGCTAATGCTGGCTGCGTATTTAAAAATTGCAACGCCTGACTAGTAAATGCTGATAGAGAGATGTCAAAACTAGGGATAGCTTTCTCACCTACTGTTAGCTGCGAATGCTGCGATTCCCATTGTAATGGCGAATTTTCTGGCAGGAGAATCGACATCTGCGGAAGAGCCGATGCTGGTATTGCCAATCCTGTTAACAAGCTTGCTGCCAACAGATAAGAATCCCTCATCGCTTTATCTCTCCTATATTCATTACTTTCTTTGATGACAGTATTACCTGATTGGAGTCAGGCAAATTTTACTTCGGTTAAGTCTTATTGTGATTTACTCTGTCTAGGTCTGTAAAGCAGGTTCACGGACTCAATTTGGACAATTTACAATCTCTTTAAAGCAAGTTTTTGCTGAAATTAGGCAAGTTTAACCTATAGCAAGACTTTGACTACCAACACAGATTTTACTACCCCTAAGGCTTGCATCTCCTAAATTTAAGTGTTTGACGCTGTGCTTGCTTATCTTGAAAGGATAAGTATAGTATTTTTGTGTAGTTTATCAAACTGTTTCTTTAGGTAAATACACAGTTATGAGATTGTGAATGCTTTTTGATATTTTCATCAACAGCTGATCTAAGTGGAACACAGCTCATACCGTGGATGGCAATTTCATGCAGTACAGATTACAGCAGTGTTCACGGCTTTGAACTACATCTGTAGTAGGCAACATCCACAATCTCTTATTGGTGCCATGCCCCTACAGCTTGGTTTAGGGATTTCCAGAAAATAAATTATGCAATGAGTCAGAGCAAATATCATCATGGAATTCTTCCTCCCCTGCTCCCCCAGCCTCCCCTGCTCACCAAAGTGATTGTATATTTTTTTAGTTGGAAGTCCCTTATGTACCTGAGTTGCGGCAATACCAGCTTGTCAACTCAATATCCCCGACTTAAAAACGTTAAAACCTCAAAACTTTTGGGGTTTTGAGGTTCAGACTTCAAGTTTTACAGCTAATTGTCTTGATCAAAGCTTATGATTCTGGCTTTGGAGGTTGACCTAAAGAACAGCGGTCAAACCACTCTTGGTATTTTTGACGGTGTTCTTCATCTTCTACAACAATTGACACTTGTACCTGCTTACAACCTTGTTTCTTCTCAAGGGCGATCGCATTTAAAAGTAGGCTAGCAATTTTAGGAGAGCTAAACAAGCCGCTGACAGTTAAACCATCTTCCAAACTTGCAACTTCTGGTATTTTGCCTTGATTCAATTCAATACCAGAAATTTCCGCTTGCCCTAAATCAATTTCTGCTAACTGTTTGTATTCTGGGCTAACTTGTTCCACAATCAGTTTTTCACGCCGGACAGGAACTTGTACCATCCGGGTTTCAATTTCTTTGCGAACAATTACATCTCCAACTTTACGCTGGCTACTATTAATAACCAAGCGTTCTTCTAATAATTTAATAATCTGGTCTTCGACCACATCTGACGACTTAGCAGTATCTAGGTTGCCATTTATGTTTTGACTATTAACTATTTGTGCAGTTGAGCTATCAGAAGTTACTTGCTCGCTAGGTTTTTCAGTTCCTAAATTTTCCGGCATATTTTCTATTTCTGATTTTTCTAAATCTATGAGAATCGATTTAGTAGGATTATCAATTTTTTTTATTCTCTGACTTCTTAATAAAAATGATTTTTGTCTGTCCGCAAATTGCTGGCTACCAGATTCTAAACTATGTTGATTTATCTGGTTAGATATAACTAAGTTTAGCCGATTTTGAGCATCTAGAACTAGCTCTTTCACTACACCTAGCAGTTGCCCTTGCCTATCTATGACAGCAAAATTCCTAACTTTGCTTCCCAAATTATCCAGCAAGTTTCCAATGCGTTTATTAATAGTAGCTGGATTTGCTTGCTCACTGTTTCGTGACAAAGTTTGGCTATTCATAAGGCAAATTTTATTTAACTGCTATTTGACAAGCTAACTGCTATTTTGAGCTAAATAACTGAGTACAAGTACAGGCAAAGCTATCAGATAACTCTACCTGCACTTTATTTAATTAGCTATTAGTTATGAACTAATAACTATGTTGATTAGCGTTCTTCAATGGGTAGACCACCGGTAGTATCTACATCTAATTCTTCACGGCGTACAGTTGCTTGCGCTTCCGATGTTTCTTGGTCAACAACTTTTGTAACTCTGACTTCTTCACGCACAAATGCTTCTTTGCGAATGTCAGGAGTTTCTTCATATATTTCTACGCGAGCAACTTCACCTTCACGGAAATTAGCTTCGCCCGGAGAAACGGTAGCACCAGCATCTGTTGGTGTGACTCGCTCAATTATCACACGTTCTTTTTCGAGAGGAACAGCTACTCTTGCGGTTTCAGTTTCTACGCGCTTACCAATTGCCACTTCTCCACTTTTTTGGCGTGTTTTGCTAGCAATTAGCCGTTCTTCGTATAATTTCAGAGTTTGATTATCTCCCTCATTGATTCCATACAAAGAAGGCTCGTGGTCGTAACGGTAGGTATCGCGGTTGTAAGTTGGGCTTGGTGTAGCTGCTGGCTGATAATTTCTATCCAGAGCCGCAGAAGCATCTAGGGGTGTTGGTGATTCTAAAGCAGATGTTGCGTCTACAGAGCGGTTTGATGCTAAATCACCAGGACGACGATATACTCCACGCACACGTTCTTCATAGTCGTAATCAACTCCTGAACGTTCATTGAACTCAGGTAAATCTTCTGCTTGCTTCCTGGTCATACCAATAGCATAGACTCGATCGACGTTATAGTCGATGCGCGCACGCCCAATGGGTAACAATACTTTTTTACCAAAAATCCAGAAACCTAAGTCAACGACTAGATAACGGAAATGTCCTTCATCATCTACCAAAACATCGCTGATACTACCAATCTTGTCATCGCCGCCTTCTGCATAAACACCAAGACCTTTAATTTCATCACCTTGAAAGGTATCTCGGTAGTTCGGATCAAAATCTTCTAGTTTGTAAAGAGCCATTATATTTTTACCTCAAATTTTTTCTTTCATCCGCTAATAACTAAAGTATAAATTTATAACTTTTTTGCCATCTGACTAACGACTGACTTAGCTTAATATTTTTTTATCTAAGGAAGTATATATTCTGTTGTTTATATAATTAAAGTTTTAACGGTTTTGGAAATATCAATTTAATATATAAAATTCATAAATTGGCCTTTTCAAGATATTAATTTTAGTTACGACTTTTCACTTGAATATATTAATTATGGTTAAGTAGGCAAGCCGAATTAATTACGCAATATCATTGCGAACGAAGCAATCGCAAGGTATGGGATTGCTTCGCGCCCTTCTCCTTCCCTACCGGACGCTGTGCGTAGCTTGCTTCCCCGTAGGGGTACGGGAACGCCTGCTGTAGGATGCCCAAAGGCTGTAGGGCGAAGGCAATGACTGTAAATATTTTTGCCTATCTACTTATTTATGAAAAAATAGCCAATATTCAAAATGGCAATTACCGCAATATATTTAGTGGGACTTAGACAAAAAACACCGACAAAATAACCTCAAACGCATATACCACAAGACTTTGACATCATTTTGCTTTGTTTGTTGATATATATGGGTTTCAGGCATTTTTATGTATTTGGTGTATTTCCCTTTCCCTGCAAAGGTTTGAGTCCTGTTTTGACCTCAAAAATGTTTAAGTCCCGTTAGATGAGAATGAAGTCCTCATCTAAATGAACAAAAGAAAAAATAGATGGGTTTATAATACCCATCCACGTTTTCCCAAGGGAAAAGGACTCAGTGGCTCTTATTGAGCATTGACTATTATTAAATTACTTGATCTCTAGCAGGAGCCGTTTCATTCACATCCAAATTGCCTGAAGTATCAATATCTAACTCTTCACGACGAATTGTTTCTTCTGCTTCAACAGTATTGCTATCTACTACTTTTCTGACTCTGACTTCTTCGCGCACAAAGGTTTCTTTACGAATCTCAGGGGTTTCTTCGTAAACTTCTATGCGTGCTACTTCTCCTTCTTGGAATTGCGATTCTCGCATATCTACAACAGCGTCTACCGCAGTAGGAGTAACTCTCTCAATCACAACGCGCTCTTTTTGAATAGGTACTGAAACTTGTGCTGTTTCCGTTTCAATACGCTTACCAACTGTTACTTCTCCAGCCTTAACCCGATTTTTATTAGCAATCAATCTTTCTTCATATAGTTTGAAGGTTTGATGATCTTGCTCATTCAATTCATACAAATCAGGTTCTTGGTAATTATATGTTGCCTGATCGTAAGTGGCTTGGCTATTTGGTGAACGATAAGCACTGCGGACATTCTCTTCATAATCGTGATCAACGACTAAGTTTTCTCGATATTCAGGTAATCTTGCTACCTGCTCTTTACTTAGTCCATCAACATAAACACGTTTTTGATCGTAATTAATCCGAGAAAGACCGATGGGTAGTAATATCTTTTTATCAATAGAATCTAAACGTGTGTCAATAACTAGATATCGAAAACGACCATCTTGGTCAACTAAAGCATCGGCAACTGAACCGACTCTCACTTCTCCTTCAGTATAGAGATCCAATATTTTAATGTCTTCACCACCAAAAACTTCTCGGTAGTCGGGTTCAAAATCTGCAATTCTGTATAGAGGCATATGTTATTCCAAACTGGGTGCAAATATCTATGCACCAGCCTAAAAATTATTGAGTTATTTTACCTCCTGCTGGCGACTGAATTTACTAAAATTCTTCATGCTTAATAGGTGAAAAATTAGGAAGTCTCAACTCATTTAATTGCCAATTGGCATATAACTTAAGATATATATCAAAATATATTATTGGTTTATGCATTGCTTTGTAGTATGGAACACACACATAAGAGAGGTTAACTGCTAAGATTTCCATGAATTTTGACAATTTGTGGCAAAGTGCGATCGCTATCTTAAATCAAGATTGCCACTTGACGCTGAGTTAAGAACTACAGCAAAGTTGTGTTGATTTATTTCTACTGAGTGATTTAATTAGCAATTGGTTTAGAGTGAATGTAAAATCTCGCTCATGAAACTGGGAAAAGTTTTATGTGGAAAACTGTGTTTTTAACACTGATATTATTGATTGCCGCAGTGTTACTAATTGCTGAAACTAGCTTTGCTAATCCTGGGATTGAAGGTAATACATGGGTTGCTGACACTACTTTGAACGCTACTAAACCTGAGGTAACGCCATCTCCAGAATTACCAAAGGCTAATGATCAAGCGACAAGCAATCAACAACCCAAAGACCGCAAAACAGAGAATCAGAATACAGCCCCAGAAAAGCAACCAGCTGTCAACACTGTCCGTCCTCAAGCTGCTAATCCTTACGATATAGATGCGATCGAGAAATATAATCAGGAGAATTACGGGGCTGGAAACTAAGCCTCCTAAAGCGTTGTGATTTGCGAAATCGGTAGGGCGGGTGCTGCTGTCACCGGGTCGGGGCCACCTTGACCAATCTCAAACTGAGTCATCATGGCATGGTCTTCGTGAACGATATTATGACAATGCATCATAAATTTACCTTTGATGTCCCTGTTATCCCGACTCCGAAATTGAGCAATCACTCGTACAGTCTCGAATTCACCAACTAAGAATACATCTTTCCAACCTCGTTCGTAAGGACGAGGAGATAAGCCGTTGCGGTCGAGTAGTTGCAAGTCCACCAGATGTATATGGACAGGATGTATCCAGCCACTGCCAGGGTTGACCAATTCCCAAATCTCCACATCCCCTGGTTGCGGATTAGCATCTACTCGCTTAGAGTCCCAAGTCAGGTTATTTATCTTCCACTGTCCATTGTTGCGTTCAAAGCGGAAGTTTCGGGTTTTAGCAATTGGCTTATCTCTGAGCGAATCTACAGGGCGTAATTGATTGGGAATGATGCTATCATCTGCTTCTTGGCGCACAACATCAAAACGCATGATTGTGTGGGTGCGGACATCATTATCGACTGTGCCGGTGGCAATATTCCGTAAATAAACCTGCGAGCCAATGGGATATTTAGAAAAATCGATAACGACATCATAACGTTCTGCCATGCCAATCTGTAGACCTTGCAACGGTGAAACTAACTCTACGGGTGCTGCTAGTAAACCCCCATCACTACCAATCACAATCAACCTTTCACCACTAGTTTGGGCTTCTGCTTTCTGACTCAAAATCAGTCGGTAATTCCGAGAAGCAGAAGCGTTTAAAACGCGGAAGCGGTACTTACGATTAGCCACTTGCATTTGCGGCCAAGGTACTCCATTTACCAGAATCACATCTCCATAGATGCTTCTTTGATTGTTGTCATTAAAGATTAAGCTGCCATCACGGGCGAATCGCTTATCTTGAATAATTAGCGGTACATCATAGTCACCTTTAGGCAGCGGTAAATTCAATTCATAATCATCTTCCACAATGTACATGCCTGCTAAACCCATGTACACATTGCGGGAAGTGAAATCAAGAGCGTGGTCATGATACCAAAGAGTAGCGGCGCGATCATTAGGATATATATAATCTTTGAAGTATTGGGGAGGAATATAATCAATAGCATAGCCATCATACTGTGGCAGAGATGCCATACCATGTAAATGGATGACATTATTTATTGACCGCCCTTGAGCATCTTTATCTAGCTGATTAATAAACCGGACTTTTGAGAATTTTCCCCCTTCACTACGCTTACCACCTCGTTGTCTAATTGTTGGGCCGGGACTGACACCGTTATAACCCCAAATCTCGGTTTTCAAACCTGGTAAAATCTCAATGGCAGACTTCTTAATTGTGATTTCATAGTAATCGGTGGTGTCATCACTACGTTGAGGTTTGAGAACTGGCGGTACTCGAAAAGGAAGCTGAAAACGAGGGATTTGCGGACTCAATTGTGCAGCAGCAATGCTGGGAAATCCGAAGGGCGATAGTAGCACACCACCGCTAGCTAAACTGAGTTTAATCGCTTCGCGTCTGCTAATATTCATATTTTTTTGCCTATAAATGACCAATTAATTGCTGCTATTTCTTGACGAAGATTTTGCTGAGAAAGAAGCAATTAGGAAGACTCAGGACATTAATTTTGTCTTTCAGCAGAACTTACCCGGGAAAATCGATGTACAGTCGGCTCTAAATAGGTGCAAATAAAAGTTTACGCACAGATATACTGTACATTACTTAATATTGTCTTCCGTCATGCCTTCAGGAGTACGCCAACAATAGATAGGTCTCTATATTACTGAATATAAAAAACAATCTATGACTTTTTGGCAGTAATTGATTTAGATAGATATAAAAATTTAACACTCAGTAGGTGCATAAAATAATATGGCAATATTAGTGCGATCGCATTGCGGTAAAATCGCCAGTGCCAGCAGATGTCTGTGTACACTGGCGATCGCACTTGATATGGTAGTCTGTAATATATAAAGTTTTATAAACGAAAAAGGGTAAAGGTTTGTTTCCTTTTCCCCGATTTGCTAAGTGTATTCTGATTGAGGAGGGTATGTCTTCGTTAGGATGGCAAACTTACTTTGTTCAGACAGTAGAATTAACTAAATTTGTACGACTTATAGCGAATGTTGCAAAAGAACAGTTAACTGACTAATCCTGCACGCAAAGCCCGAACTGCAACCTGAGTTCGGTCACTCACTGAAAGCTTGTTTAAAATATTACGAACGTGAGTTTTAACTGTACCGACTGTAATGTAAAGTTGCTCAGCAATTTGAGCATTACTACACCCATCAACAATTAACTTCAATACATCTAATTCCCTTACAGTTAAAGGATAGGAAAGCAGAAATTGACTTTCTTCCGGTGATAAAGAGTTAATCGCAACGGTTGAAGATTTAGCGCTAGAGTTAGGTTCACCATAAACATTATTGCTTTGCTGTAACACAATCCGAGCGATCGCTGGGTCAATCCACGCATTACCTTCATGAGTAACTTTTATAGCCTCAGCTAATTTCTCAATACTGGCATCTTTCATATAATACGAATCTGCCCCAGCCGCAAACGCAGCTAAAACAGTATCCTCACTATCATTCATCGTCAAAATCAAAATTTTAGTAGACAAGGATGAGTCTGCGTCTTCAGAATTTTTGAATATCTGAGTTAGCTCAACCCCGCTCATATCTGGCAAGCCTACATCTACTATTGCTACATCTGGTTGCAGAGAGTTGAGTAGCTTCAAACCTGAATTTGCATTTTTAGCTTCACCAATTACTTGAATTCCTTCTTGTTGTTTTAAAGCAGTACGCATACCCATACGGGTCAGATCATGGTCTTCAATTAAAACTACACGAATTGTATCCATCATTCAGCCTCAGGTTTTTCTAATTTTTCAGTCATTAGAGGTAACTAAAAATCTGCTTTTTGGCAGGTTATCTCTGCTACTGAAAAAATATTAAACCTTGAGAAGGATTCCAGTCTATCCATCAGAGGAATTGTTTGTCACAATAAAATTACTTTCTTGCGAATAATCTGTCATCATCCGTAAGAAAGCTGGTAACGAGTTTATAACTAGACTAAAGATTTTTTATTATCTATCTATAGATAGATGATTCTTCAAAAATATTCTATAATCAAATTTTCTCTAAGGGTAATGAGGAATCAGAGGCGAAATGACCCTTGATTATCATTGCACTACTCTAATAGACCTAGCAATAATCGTAGGCTTCTTTATATATCCTTTATATTCTTCATCATCTAAATTTAACTTAAAATCTCGTTCAATTTCAGAAATCACTAAATTGCGAACTTGACCTGTAACTTGAATTGTTCTATTTTGATTAGCCGCTAGATCAAAAGGCACACCCGAAGCATTGACAATTAATATCGGTTGTGGGATAGTTCCTCGCTGATCGTTAACTGTGAAAGAGCTTATGCCAACTTGCTGCACAGGCTGGCTTCTAATTGTGACATTTTTACCAACAAATTTATTTGTATTGTCAACTAATTCTGATGTGGTTGTAACACGGGCCACATTGTTTGTATCTGTCTCATCAACTTGGCCAAATTTGACCATTCCAGCTATTAGTACCAAAGAGAACAATAATATTGCGTCCTGAAAACGTAAAGTACGGGGACTGTCTTCGGCTTTGGTATCGCTATTAGATTTCTCTTTACTTAGTAGATTCATATTGGTAAAAGTCTCACAATAATGATGATTAAACTTCTGATAAGTATTTTCTAAAACCTTGTCTTGTTAGGATTTTTAACAGAATCAGCAAATTAAGGATAAATATTTGAGTTCATTTCGATTTTGATTTTGAAAAATAGTTTATGGAATCAAACTATTTTTTAACTTACGAAAATCAAAAAGTATTTTTTCAAAAATAGATTAAATTATTTAATTTGCAATTAAAGTTATATTAAAAAATTAAGGTGATATTGTCTTCTAGCTAAAGTGATAAAATTTATATGAAATATAAAATCTTAACAATACTATAGGTAGAGCTAAATATCTCCAATAGTAGAGCTGCAAAAACTCGGCATTGATTGCTAATTCTGAAATAATCCGCTAAATTTTCGCAAAATCCAAAGCTTGATGTCTAAATCAAATGCCTTCACTCTACCCCTAATCATCAACCATGACTGATGTCAAAAATATCCAAACAGAGTCTCCCCGGACTCAAAAAAAAGGAAAATCACTGCCACCAAAGCTAATTATTAAGCTGGGTAAGTTTGTTTGGTCAACAATGTGGCATACGATGATGTCAAAAATTGCCCCCCGAAGTCAATCGGGAGAGTATATTCGTCCTAAAAGCCAGTTTAGAAATTTTATTAGCACAGATAAAGATCATCTCTACCCATCAACAGCAGGGCGCTATCATCTTTATGTTGGGCTGGGTTGCCCTTGGGCGCACCGTACCCTGATTGTTCGCGCACTCAAAGGACTTGACGAAGCTATCTCAGTCACCGTTGTTTCTCCTTCCCCGATCGCAGGCGGTTGGGTGTTTAATCAAGAAGAAGAAGGTTGCGCTAGCCTGGCTCAATTTTATGAACTTGCTCAACCAGGCTACAGTGGGCGCGCTACGGTGCCGGTATTATGGGACAAAGAAACTAAGACTATTGTTAATAACGAGAGTGCAGAAATTATTGTGATGCTTTCTTCAGAATTCAACGAGTTCGCTGTGAATCCGACGCTGAATTTGTACCCAGCAGAACTAAAAGAGAAAATTGATTGGTGGAATGAGAAGATTTATCACAGTGTAAATAATGGTGTATATCGCTGCGGTTTTGCTCAAACTCAAGCAGCTTACAATCAAGCCTGTGATGAATTGTTTACAACCTTAGATGAGATTGAAGCAGCACTACAAACAAGTCGTTACCTCTGTGGAAATCAAGTCACCCTTGCTGATGTGCGCTTGTTCACAACATTATTCCGCTTTGATGTTGCTTACTATGGGCTATTTAAGTGTAACCGTCACAGAATTCAAGATTATCCAAATTTAGGAGGCTACCTGAGTGATATGTATCAGCTTCCAGGTGTTGCTGATACCTGCAATTTGGAAAGTGTGAAGCAAGACTATTATGGCAACCTCTTTCCACTCAATCCCGGTGGGATTATTCCCTCCGGGCCTGATATGACATATCTGCTCAAACCGCACGATCGCGATAAAATTGCCAAAAGTGCAGATTTACCAGTCTGAGAAATCAAAGGCGATCGCATTAAACCAGCATATTTCAAATAGTGCGATCGCTTGATTTGGGTGAGTGTGCAATTTTCAGCAATGCTCACCCTAGAAGATACCACTCCTTAAGCGGCTCCTGCGGTTTGGTCAGGGTTATTTAAATTAGAACGGTTCCACGACAGCATCAGCCGTGAAACGCCAGTAAATAGAATACTAACGCCAAGCAGCGTTCCAATTACCCAAGGTGAATCAAAGGGCCACTGGAACCAAATCATTGCACCCAAGACTAAAGTGATAATTCCGTCACTTAAAACCCATGTCCAGTTCTGTTGAGGACGTAGCTTAAATGCCAGAATTAACTCGAAAACACCTTCAGTTAATAAAAAGCTACCAAGCAATAAAGTCAATGTGAAAATACCCGTGGAAGGGTAAATCAACAGCATGATACCCGTTGCAATGTAGAGTACGCCTAACAGCAGTTTCCAAACAAAGCCTCCTGACTCGCGGGTGTTATATGCATAGAACAGTTTGGCAAATCCAGCCGAAGCCAGAATCACCGCCACCCAAGCTTCTGCAAAAATTGTAGAGACAGTAGGCACTGCGATCGCAATAATTCCTAAAACAATCAAGAGAATGCCGATTAATAGCGACTTATTATCACTCTTGTTGATATCACTAGAAACATTTGCTGTCATACAAATTTTTTCCTTATACCTGTATTGAACTCTGAATTTAGGCTAAGGAATTTTGTCCTGTTAATACATCACCCTAAGGTAGACTCATAAGTATTGATTTCAAGTAATTCTAACTTATGGTTGACTAAAGTCTAGAAATGCAAATTCAAATCATCTCTCCCAAGAATTATAAAAATACTGATGAAAACACTTAGTTTTATACCCCTAAGTAGATGGAATGAAGATAAATATAATTGCAAACGTTAGAGGGGAAGGGAAAAAAGATGACATTTTTCCCTTCCCCTCCAAATCAACGTGAAATAGTTTATTTTTGGTTAGGTACGGTATCAACTCGCCAGTTGAGTTCTTGAAGTTGTGTGTTTAACTCTCTTTGCCGTTTGAGCAAGATTTCCAAGTCTTCCTTAGTTGCTAAATTTGCCCTGTTATTGGGAATAATTTCATTTACCTGATTAAGGCAAGCATTTAAGCCAGCAGCGAACTCATAGCGCGTCACTGCTCGATCTCCTGTATATGTACCATTGGGATAGCCAGATAGACAACCTTGTTGAGGGTTGACAGTGCGATCGCTTGGTGTTTGTGACCAAGCTTTTATAGGATAGGAGACTATTGTCCCTAGTATCAAGGTAGTTGCAAGGGTCGCTGAATTGATCAGGCTAACAATTGATGAAGTTTTAAACATAAACATTAGTAGTGTCTATAAGTTATTTATCGCCAGCGATTTTTGGGTGAATAAGTTACACAGGTAATACCATTTTTCTGTGAAGCTGCATATATTTACCCCCCGGCTAACGCCGTCCCCCCTTAGCAAGGGGGGACTACAGGGGGGTCTTGTTATGTGCATCTTCATACAGAATTGGTATAAGTGCAAAACAATTTTGTGTCTCTAAGGGGATGTGTACTTAACTCAATGTTTTCTGTATGTGAGTATTCTATTTACTTATTTTAAAGAATAATTTTATAACTTTGGAGGGGTCAAATATATCCCATTGGTTGATGAAAAGCAGACTAAAAAATGCCGGAATAGTAATATCACACCCGCAAATGAATAATTTCTCTAAAAAATTATGCAAACTCAAGTACAAGCACCAGAATATGTTGAGGCTCCTTCCAGAACCGATGAAACAACAATTAACAGTTCAGACGCAGGAACTTTGTCAACGGTAGCCAATGAGACTCAATCAGAGAATCAAGTATCAGAAATCGGGAGAAAAACTGCGGAATTCTTGGAGAGATTGCCGGAAAATATAGCTAGCTTCGTCAATGAATACAAGTTTCCCGTCATTAGCTTTGCTGTGCTTGTTGCGGCGGTAATTGCGCTCAGAATATTACTGGCAATCACAGATGCAATCGATGATATCCCATTCCTGGCTTCATTTTTTCAGTTAGTTGGATTTAGTTACGTTATCTGGTTTGTCTCTCGCTATTTTATTAAAGCTTCAACTCGCCAAGAGTTAGCAGGAGAAATTGAATCAACTAAACAGCAAATTGCAGATAGCAATGCCTCTTAATCCCAAATTCTGAAAAAATCTAAGTATCATGTAAGGTGCTTTACGGCTTACGCCTAACACAACGCCAGTTCGCTCAAGTCAAGCTACTGCCTTGCGGGGGTTCCCCCCGTTGTGGCAAGTGGCGGATACCGTTGGCGAATTCCCCAAGCAGCTAAACTGAACCGATTAGTTCAGCAATGAAACGCTCAAGAAACTTCTGAGCAGTTTTATACCCAGTTGCTTGCTTACCTAATTTCAGTTCAGAGGTACTTCCAGAGAATAAAATATACAGTAAACAAGCTCGTGGTGGTGAGCAGCGTCACCCCCTTGGGGGTTTTACCAACTCTGAGCAAAGGTTGGTATTTGAGTTCTATCTTGACCAGTGAGCATCATTGTAACTACTGTTACAATGATGCTCACTATGAAACGTAATTATAAAGGTTTCAGTCGGCAAATTTGAGATCCCCTTAATTGGGATAATTGTTTTGAGTTAGAGATGATTCACTCTTGAAAAGTATGCTTCAATGCAGCATAAATCATATGAATCTATTACGCTCCCATAAATGACGCGCCCTCTGCCACTCATTACTAGCTTACCGCACTGCTTACAGCGCCCTTAAGGGCTGCAATTCCCTGTTCAATGCTAGCCCAGATACCCATGTCAGGTTCCTTACCGGCTATCTCTCGCGTTCCGACGAAGTAAAGAACGACTTTAAGAATCTCTTGGTGAGCGCGATTTTCAAAATTAACTCGGTTGAGCGGTTCCATCAAATCTTGAAGGTCATCATTCAAGGACTGGGCAACTTTGTGTAGAACCAGCCCAGTCATTGTCTGTTGATGCTTTAGCAACTCAAGCTGTAAGTATTTGTCATACAGAGTTAGCTCGGAGCCGCTCATCATTTGACTTACCTTCTGGGCATGTTGTTGAGTAATGTTGCGAGGTTCTGCGGCGTTGCCGTATTTAGAAATAGCTGCTTCGATGATGCCGAGATTTTCGCGATCACTCTTAATCATTCCTTCGAGCCGCTCGCAAATCGTATTGTCGTCCGTCTGTGCTATTAACTTTTGCTCACTTTCCAACAGAACATTCTGAAAAAGCTTTAGATCAGCAAGCTTAGTCGCTACATTTGTCACATCGGCCATTGTTATTAACTCCAGACTACAGGTTTTATCGGTTATGACAACCAAAATCACTTTTTCCATACTCTCGTGAGGTTTGAGTACGTCCGTCCCTCCTCAGAAAGATTTATATCAAGTTCGTCATAACAGGCTATCAACGCCGAATGACTCCAAGAAAAGCGGAAATCCTTACCAGATAAAGATTACAGCTTTTCATGAATGAGTAGTGAATGAATAGTCAGGCGATTGCCGTTATATTAGGCTAGCTAAAACTCATCTACAGCATATTCTGACGGCTGCCGCTATCAATCTAGGTCGAGTTTTCGCATGGTTAGAGGAGATACCACGGGCTAAACTACGTCGCTACCGCTACGCTAACGGCAGTCCACAAGGGCGACATAGCCGTACGTGTGGCTGCACTCACCGCCTACGCGACTGGCTCCCCTACTTGTCTTTCAAAAATCAAATATGAGTCCTATATAAAATTTATCTTTTAACGGGACTTAAACATTTTTGAGCTAGAAACAAGGCTCAAACCTATACAGGGCAAGGAAAATACAGTAAAGGCTCAAAAATGCTTCAAACCCAGATATATCAAGAAACTAGGTAAAACAATGTCAAAGTCCTTCTATATATACGTTTGAGAGTTTTTTCAGGCTACTTTTTGTCTAAGTCCCATTAATTGTTTAATGACCTACTGGTGCTTTTGCTCCCGCGCCACCTTTACCTAAAAATAGTAATAAAGGTAATGAGCAGAGAAACGCCACTCCTACCACTCGAAAGATATCTGCGAAAGACAAAACGGCTGCTTGAATATCGATTGTTTGACTCAGTAAAGCCAGTGCTTGTTGGTGTGCTGTTGTGGCATCCATCCCTTGGTTTTGCATGGCTGCGGTGAGCAAGTCAAGGCGTTGATTGGTTTCAGGGTTATAAGGGCTAATTTGTGTTGACAGCATAGCGCGATGAAACGCTTCTCTTTTGTCCAGCAGAGTGGTAAGTATAGCAATGCCGATGCTACCACCAAGTTGTCGAGTGAGATTGTAAAAGCCAGATCCGGCTGAAATATCTTTTTTGGGAAGTGACCCTAAAGTTGCCAAACTTAAGGGAAGAAACATTAAGACAGTAAAGGCTCCGCGCCATACCAAAGGCCAAAATAAATCATCAGATCCCGTTTGGGAAGAGAGTTTTGATAAATCAAACATCACCATAGCCGTTCCCACACCGCCGATCGCAATTAAAATTCTGGCATCGATTTTCGTAGACAATTTACCTAACATAACCATGACAATTGCTGATGCTAATGCCCCAGGTGCTAGTAAAAGTCCCGTCTGGGTGGCGGTAAAATGCAGGATACTCTGAGCAAAAATCGGTACGGCAAATAGTGCGCCATACAATCCCATCCCGACAATTGCAGATAAAACACTCCCTGCTGCTAAGGAACGGTGACGTAGCACTCTCAAATCAACAGCCGGATGAGGTGTTTTCAGTTCTTGCCAAATAAACAGCGCCAATCCCACAATGCTGGTAATAGCTAAGGTGGTAATAAACCCGGAGGAAAACCAGTCGTCTGTCTCTCCTTCTTCTAAAAATGTCTGTATACAGCCAATAGCAATTACCAAAAACCCGATCCCCAACCAATCTACGGCTTGGCTTTGTGCCTGACTATTGTCTTTATCTTTGGGTAAGAACATCCAACACATCGCTACAGCCAAGATCCCAAAGGGAATATTAACAAAGAAAATCCAGCGCCAACCTAAACCATCGGTGAGGTAGCCTCCCAAAGTCGGGCCAATTGCTGGGCCAGAAATCACCCCCACGCCAAATACTGCTTGGGCTAAACCTTGTTCAGCTGGGGGAAAGGTTTCAAATAAGATAGCTTGAGCTTTTGCTAGCAATCCCCCACCAAATAATCCTTGAGCAATGCGGGAAACAATCAGCATGGGGAGATTAAAGGATAGCCCACAGACTACTGAGGCGATAGTGAAGCCAATCAGCGAAAAAATAAAGTAGGTTTTTTTCCCAAAGTAATCACCCAACCAAGCAGATAAGGGAATCATGACGACGTTAGCGATCGCATATCCGCTTACTACCCACCCAATTTCACTGACAGTTGCTCCTAAACTGGCTTGCATTGAAGTCAGCGCCACATTGACAATGCTGGTGTCAATCACCTCTAGAATCCCACCTAGGGATGCAGAAAAAGCGATCGCCCACTTTAGCGGCCCCTGAACATAGCCAGCTTGGTTAAGAGTAGAACTTTTAATGTTAGTAGCCATATTGAGAGGGGATTGGGGTAATTAGTAATTGGTAATTGATAATTGGTAATTGGTAATTGGTAATGAGGACAAACGCCAAATGGCAAACCCCGAACCCTAAACACAAAATATTAATCTATACGCTACGGTAGCGTATCGTATATAATTGGTCAAGGGAGCGTAGGGTGAGAAAACTAGCCTTAAATTGCCAAGACGTTCTGACTTGGGGAAGATGTTGTTATGAATAAGCAGATTAACAGCCCATCAGGACGACCACGTAGCATTCATGCTGATCAGGCGATTCTCCAAGCGACCCTTGACCTACTGGCGGAAGTAGGGTACCAAAGCATGAGTATAGAAGCGATCGCATCTCGTGCTGGAGTTGGTAAAACAACTATCTATCGGCGTTACACTTCTAAAGAAGAACTAGTAGCAGATGCGATCGAAAGCCTCAGGGCAGATGTAGCGATCCCAGATACCGATAGCTTCTGGGGAGACATGGATATCTTGATTGATAATGCAGCTAAAAAAATATTGAGTCCCCTTGGCCGTCAGACAATTGCTTTAATTATTAGTACAGCCTCTAGCAATCCTCAATTTGCCGAAGTCTACTGGACAAAATATACAATGCCGCGACGTGAGGCTTTTGCCAAAGTCCTGCAAAGAGCCAAATCTAGAGGTGAAATTCAGGAGGATGCAGACGTAGATTTAATCTTCGACCTCCTGAGTGGCTCACTCTACTATGCACTGATATTTAAACCCACAGCAGAGCCAGTAGAAACCTATATGCACCGTACCATGAGTCTGCTGCTTCAAGGTATTGGTACTGGGCGATAGGCCAAATTAGGGCATTGAGCATAGAGCATGGTGAGACAGCGCTGCGGGAGGGTTTCCAACGCCACTTGCTTCAAGTCGGCAGAGCCGCCCAACGCAGTGGCTCCTCCGCAGGCGACTGCGAACCCGAAGGGGGCATGGGTGAAAAGTCAAAAGTTACTCTCCCTCATCCCCCAATTACCCATTACCAATTACCCATTACCCAATCCCCGATCCCCACCCTCCTGTCCCATCTGTCAATTGTGAAATTTACGGATTTTACAACTTGTGGCCAAAATAGCTGTCAACTGTAGGTCAGAGGTGGGATGATAAATAAACTAGAGAACAAGGGGACTAAGAATTATTTTTCCCCTGTATCTTCTGGTCGCAGGATAGCATCACAATATTGGATGAGAGTAGTCAAGCGATCGCTAATTTTTTGCAGCCTGGCTTGTACAGTTGATTCCTGCCTTGCTCCTTGGAAAAACATTACGTCAATTTCCAATAGGCGCAACTGCTTGCTAATCTCCGTCCGATAAGACTGTTCTCTTGCGAAGTTCCGATCGGAGGAAGCCTCCGATCGGACTTCGCGCTCCCGCGAGTCTAGTTCAGTCAAAGGTACAATCTGCTGCCTAAAGAATTGATTCAAGGAGGCTAAACGCTGTCGCAGTTCCGTTGCATCTAGTGGAGTCTTTTTGGCATCAGAGCGGAATTGCTCTAACAAATTTGCCAAGTTCTGATATTTCTCTTGATTTAGAGACATCCAGTGGTAGTTAAGATAGTATTAATGTCAAGTAATTTTTATACAATAAACTTTCTTAAGCTCTTTTTAGAACTAGAAGCCTCAAATTATGCTTTGAGGCTTCATTTGCAAGCAATAATATTTGGAATTATGAAACTTGAAACCGAAACTAGATGATTACCATAAGAAATTAAGGCATCATCCTCTCAAGGTTTTTTCTACCGGTCTTTGGGCATTAGCATTTTCCAGCGGCGATGCTGTTAGTTTGCTCTTTCTCTAAACTTATCCACAGATCACCTTTAATTCCCTTTGTATGAGCACCATAGTTCTCAATTCTTCTATTGATGTTTCTCTTCCGGAATGGCTAAAAAAATGTTTAAACGAGTCATCCAGAAATGGCGGTACAGCGGAAGATGACCGAAGGCATAATGATACAGTTTTAATTGGTCGGGCATTTGAATTTGCTTATCAACTGCATCAAGGACAATACAGGAAATCGGGAGAACCATATATTTGTCATCCCGTTGCTGTGGCTGGTTTACTGCGTGACTTAGGCGGTAGTGCTGCTATGATAGCAGCTGGATTTCTCCATGATGTAGTAGAAGATACAGATGTTACAATCGAACAAATAGAAGAGCTATTTAGCCAAGAAGTACGGCAATTAGTCGAAGGTGTAACCAAGCTTTCTAAAATAAATTTCAAAAGCAAAAAAGAAAGTCAAGCAGAAAACTTCCGGCGGATGTTTTTGGCAATGGCACAAGATATTCGGGTAATTGTAGTAAAGTTGGCGGATCGTCTGCATAATATGCGAACTTTACAATTTATGCCAGATGAAAAACGCCGCCGCATTGCTCAAGAAACACGAGATATTTTTGCTCCCTTAGCCAATCGTTTGGGGATTTGGCATTTGAAATGGGAATTAGAAGATTTATCGTTTAAATATTTAGAGCCGGAAGCCTTCCGGGAAATTCAACAGCATGTGTCCGAAAAACGGACATCGCGGGAAGAGAAATTAGCGAAGGCTACGGCAATTTTGCGCGATCGCTTACAACAAGCCGGCATTAAATGCCTTGATATCAGCGGCCGTCCCAAGCATCTTTATAGTATTTACCAGAAGATGCAACGACAGCAAAAAGAATTTCATGAAATTTATGATTTGGCAGCACTGCGGATTATTGTAGAGACAAATGAGGAATGTTATCGAGCTTTAGCTGTGGTTCATGATGCCTTTCGCCCAATTCCTGGTAGATTTAAAGATTATATTGGGCTACCAAAACCGAACCGTTACCAGTCGTTGCATACTGGAGTAATTGGGCTGACTGGCCGTCCTTTAGAAGTGCAAATCCGGACGATGGAAATGCACCATATTGCTGAGTATGGAATTGCCGCCCATTGGAAATACAAAGAAACGGGCAATTCTAATAATAGCCATTTAACAACAACAGATGAAAAATTTACTTGGTTGCGGCAGTTATTAGAATGGCAAAGTGACTTAAAGGATGCTCAAGAGTATCTTGATAGCGTCAAAGATAATTTATTTGAAGATGATGTTTATGTCTTTACTCCTAAGGGCGATGTTGTACCCTTAAGCCCCGGTTCTACTAGTATAGATTTTGCTTATCGCATTCATACAGAAGTAGGGAACCACTGTGCAGGAGCTAAAGTGAATGGGCGCATGGTACCACTATCAACGCGGTTGCACAATGGCGATATTGTGGAAGTCATGACCCAAAAGAGCAGCCATCCTAGTTTGGATTGGTTGAACTTTGTCAGAACTTCAGCAGCCAAATATCGGATTAAACAATGGTACAAGCGATCGCGCCGGGAAGAAAATGTGGCTCGGGGCCGAGAATTGTTAGAAAAAGAACTTGGTAAAACTGGTTTTGACAGTTTACTGAAATCAGACGCGATGCATAGTGTCGCCGAAAAATGTAACTACCACAGTGTCGAAGATTTACTTGCGGGTTTGGGTTACGGCGAAATCACCCTCAACCTAGTGCTGAACCGTTGGCGAGAAGTGGTGAAAGCGCAACAACCCCTTGCGGTTTCTCCCCCATTTCTACCCAAAGAGTCAGCACCAACTGCAAAAGCTTTGCGAGATGCACCTGCAACTCACTCACGCAATGATTCCCCAATTGTTGGGGTAGAAGGTTTGGTGTATTATCTGGCTGGCTGTTGTACCCCAATTCCTGGCGAACCGATTATTGGTGTAGTCACCCGCGGCCGAGGAATTTCAATTCATCGTCAAGGGTGTAATAATTTAGAGAGTGTAGAGTATGAACGTTTAGTACCAGTTGGGTGGAACGCCGCAGTCGAAAATAGCGCTCGTCCTCATACTTACCCTGTGAATGTGCAAATTGAAGCACTCGATCGCGTCGGAGTTTTAAAAGATATTTTATCTCGGTTGAGCGATCAGGGGATCAATGTCCGCCATGCTCAGGTAAAAACTGCACTTGGACAACCAGCTTTAATGGAATTGGGTATAGATATACGCGATCGCCCTCAACTAGAGCAAGTGTTTACCCAAATTAAAAAAATGAGCGACATTCTCAATATACGTCGCGTCGGTCAAATTGACGAGTAGTAAGGGCACTGATGCCCCTGTATTATTCAGTGGGTGCGTTACGCTATATAACGCACCAATTGAATACCTGATTAAGAGCTTGATTTAGCAGGCGCTTGTAGCAATTCAATATCTCTCATTTGAAGGATGCCGCTACTTTCAAATTGCAAAGTAATTTGAACCTTGGCAGAATCGGTTTCTTTTTTAAAATGTGCACGTGCTTCATAGGGCTTAAAATCTTCGGTTGACGAAATCCCTGTAGACCAAAATCTTGTTGTTGTACCCCACTGTCCCGGCCTGCTGATAGCCAAACATAATTTAATTGGTTTTTCTGTATTTAACGCTTTCGCGTAACATCGACAAGCAAGAACACATTCCTGCAAATTTGGTTCAACAACTTCAAATAAGATGACATTTCGGAGGGGATCTGCACTAGTAATCAGGCGTTGAGTATTGTCATCGTAGGCTTCAATTTGCCAGCTTTCTCCTAAAAGTGCAATTCCCCCTTTTGTGACTGTTGAATCCATAGAGTTAAATCTACGGATCAACACAAATGGTTCTGAGGTTTCGGGAACACCAAAGCGTTTTTCTAGTTCATCACCTACTTCCTGAATTTTGGCACTGACAAAATCTTTGAGATTGTTAAGTATGTCATCGAACATAATAAGTGCTGGCAAATAATCATACTTCTAGTATTCCCAATAAAAGCACAAAAAATTTAATATTTAGTTCGATAGAACAATTCGCACTTGAAGTAAAAATCCTTACGCTTCCATTGTTATCCTACTTCTAGACCATTAAAGAAATAGAACAATGTTAAAATTCTTTGCTGATCGTGGTGGAACATTTACAGATATCGTCGCTGTTACAAATAATCAGACAATTATAGACAGGTTATTAGTGCATCCCGAACGGTTTTTGATTGTGACTCTTCCTGACCAGCAATGGATTGTAGTCTATAAATTACTTTCAGAAAATCCCGAACAATATCAAGATGCAGCTATCCAAGGTATTCGGGATATCATGGGTCTTGCAAGCAATCAACCTATTCCTTCTGAAGCCATAGAAGTAGTCAAAATGGGGACGACTGTAGCTACAAACGCCCTCCTAGAAAGAAAAGGCGATCGCGTCGTACTTCTGATTACCAAAGGTTTTAAAGATGCATTGCGAATTGGCTACCAAAACCGCCCTAATATTTTTGCCCGTAATATCGTTTTACCAAAGATGCTTTATGAGCAGGTAATTGAAGTAAATGAACGCTATGATGCTCAAGGTAATGAATTAACTGCTGTCAATATCGCACAAGTCAAAAAAGACTTACAAGCAGTTTACAACACAGGAATTCGTAGTTGTGCCATTGTTTTTATGCACAGCGATCGCTATCCTGAGCACGAGCAACAAGTTTATCAACTCGCCCAAGAAATGGGATTTACGCAGATATCAATATCTCATCAAGTTAGCCCTTTAATGAAATTGGTTAGCCGAGGAGATACAACAGTTGTAGATGCTTATTTAACTCCAATTTTACGGCGCTATGTTAACCAAGTAGCAAGTCAGCTACCTGGAGTCAGATTAATGTTTATGAAATCTGACGGCGGTTTAGTCGCAGCCCAGCAATTTCAAGGCAAAGATAGTATTTTGAGTGGCCCGGCTGGGGGAATTGTTGGTGCTGTTCAAACGAGTAAGAGAGCAGGTTTCGAGTTAGTTATTACCTTTGATATGGGTGGAACTAGTACAGATGTTGCCCACTTTAAAGGAGAGTATGAACGCCAATTAGATTCAGAAATTGCGGGCGCTAGGATGCGAGTCCCTGTATTAGCGATTAATACTATTGCTGCTGGTGGCGGTTCGATTTTATTTTTTGATGGTTCTAGTTATCGTGTTGGGCCGGAATCGGCTGGTTCAAATCCTGGGCCTGCTTGTTATCGGCGTGGTGGCCCTTTAGCAGTGACTGATGCTAATGTCATGTTAGGCAAAATTCACCCGCAGTATTTTCCTGCTGTTTTTGGTATTGATGGCGATCTACCATTAGATAAAGATATTGTCATTTCTAAATTTACTCAATTATCTCAAGACATTAAAACAGCTACAGAAAACACTCGTACCGCTGAACAAGTAGCCGCAGGATTTATTGCGATCGCTGTGGAGAATATGGCAAATGCAATTAAAAAAATCAGTCTGCAACGGGGTTATGATGTTACTCAATATGTCCTTTGTTGTTTTGGCGGGGCTGGCGCACAAGTTGCTTGTTTAATTGCCGATACTTTAGGAATGAAAAAGATATTTCTTCACCCTTACGCTGGAGTTCTATCTGCTTATGGCATGGGATTAGCTGATATCCGAGCAATTAGAGAAAAGGGAGTAGAAAAGCCCTTAACACCATCATTAATTCCGCAATTACAACATTTAATCGCAAATTTAGCAAATCAAGCAACGAGTGAAATTAGTGATGTTCACAATACTCAGCAACAGGAAATAGTTGTTAAACTAAATTTAAAATATGAAGGAACTAACTCGATATTGACTATTGATTTTGTGTCAAATGTGCCAGCAATGCGAGAATTTTTTGAAGCTGAACATAAATCTTGTTATGGGTTTATCCAACTAGAAAAACAATTAATTGTTGAATCTGCCTCAGTTGAATTAATTCAAAAGATGGATACCCCCGAAGAACCTTTACTTACTCGCACTCGTCCCTTAGATGAAGCACCTAAATATGGGGAGCAAGTTAAAATGTTTGCTGATGAGCAATGGCATGATACACCCGTTTATCTCCGGAAAGATTTACAACCAGAAGATATTATTAATGGCCCTGCGATCGTTGTAGAAAAGATTAGCACGATTGTAGTTGAACCTAACTGGAAAGCCAGATTAACTGAACGTAATCATTTGATTTTACGGCGTAAAGATTAATGAATATATTATGCCGATTTGGTATTTGTCTGATAATTAATTATAAGTAGCCATTGCTTGGCAAGAAATATCAAGAGAAGTCAAATGTCACCTTATATTTATCCAGTCATTGAAACCGCACAAATAGAAACTACATTCTTAGAATTAGCGGAACAATGGCGACGTGAGACAGGAATGCTCTCCATTATCGCCAAAATATCAATGCATCCCGCTTATCAAAGAATCATCGGAATGGGACAACCTGTTGTACCTTTAATTCTACGAGAACTTGAGCAAGAGACAGACCATTGGTTTTGGGCGTTAAGTGCAATTACAGGAGCAAATCCTGTCAAAGCTGAACAACGGGGTAGACTCAAACAGATGGCTCATGCTTGGATTGAATGGGGAAGAACCAATGGGTATAGATGGTAAGCTATAAAGAAAACAAATTTCCCAACTTATCGCGCAGTGAATATTCTGTTACCAGCAAGCAAAGTACATCATATAATTGTTTCGCTTGGGCTGCTGGTGAAGATGACCATTGGTGGAGTCCAATAGACCCAGATAATATGTATTACTGGGTAGAAGGTGTAACAGCAGAATTAACTATGTCAGCTTTTATTCAAGCATACCAAAGCTTAAAGTATGAACTTTGCTATAGTTCTGAGCTTGAAGTAGGTTTTGAGAAGATAGCAATATATGCTACAGAGGATGGTGAACTAACGCACGCTGCTAGGCAATTACCAAATGGGAAATGGACGAGTAAACTTGGACGCTGGCAAGATATAGAGCATGAACTTGAAGGTTTAGCAGGCGAAATGTATGGTTCTGTACAGCAAATTTTAAAACGCCCAATCTCTTAAAATAAGAAAAAATATACCAGAAAAAAATCAGTTTATAATAATGACAGTATGTACAAATTTGCTGCGGCTTGGAAACATGAGCCGATAGTGTTTGGTTCTGCAAGACCTGGATACAGTACTGAGCAAGTTAATCAGTGGATTGAGTTTATGCAGAGTCAAGATATTAAATATGTTTGCTGTTTACTTTCCCAGACTCAACTCAATCGATACTCAAATTTATTAGGAATATATCAACAAAACTTTGGAAGTGAACGGGTTTGTTGGGCACCAATTGAGGATTTCCAACTTGTTAATCGTGAAACCCTAACCCAGCAAATTTTGCCTTTCTTATTAATTGCAAATCAGCAAAATGAAAAAGTAGTGGTTCACTGTTCTGGTGGTATTGGACGCACAGGGCATATCTTAGCTGCTTGGCTAGTTAGCAGACGGGGATTCTCTAATCAAGCAGCGATATCAGCAGTGAGAAAAACTGGAAGAAATCCTTATGAAGCGGTAATTGCTGCTTTTTTAAGATGTCGAAATCCTGGGAAAGTTATTGCAGAATTAAATACACTTCTGGATGATTGTCGTTGTACAGGAGAACATTGAATTGAGCCAATTTCTTGAGTAAAACGGAGTATGAGCTAACATTAAAAATCAAATTTAATATTATGCGCTCGCTATTATATACATACACTATATTTTTATAGTTTCAAGTTTGAAAAAAAGCAACACTACAAATGTACATAACATCTCAACCCGACCCCGTTCGCTTAGAAATATTTAAAAATCTCTATCAATTTATAGCAGAACAAATGGGGATTGTTCTGCAAAACACAGCCGCATCTGTGAATATTAAAGAACGTCTAGATTTTTCCTGCGCTATTTTTGATGCTTCTGGATTATTAGTGGCTAATGCCCCTCATATTCCCGTACATTTAGGTTCAATGAGTGAAAGTGTCCACAGTTTAATTAACGATAAAGGTGACACCATAAAACCAGGAAATGTCTATTTATCTAATAATCCTTATAATGGCGGCACCCATCTCCCTGATGTAACTGCAATTACCCCTGTGTTTCTCGATAGTAGTGAAAATATTCGAGTTAACAGTCCCCTTTTCTACGTTGCTTCTCGCGGACACCAAGCTGATATTGGTGGTATTACCCCCGGTTCTATGCCTCCCCACAGCACGACTGTAGAAGAAGAAGGAATTCTATTTGATAATTTTCTCTTAGTTGAAGAGGGAAATCTCCGGGAAAATACAGTACGAGAGTTACTTTTACATCATCGCTATCCTGCTCGTAATCCTGACCAAAATATCGCAGATTTCAAAGCACAAATCGCCGCCAATGAAAGAGGCGTGCAAGAACTCCGCAAGATGGTTAATCAATATAGGCTCCAAACAGTTCAAGCTTACATGAAATTTGTTCAAGATAATGCTGAAGAGGCAGTCAGACGAGCAATTGATATTCTCAAAGATGGCTCATTTATTTATGAAATGGATGGCGGGGCTAAAATCCAAGTTAAAGTGGCAATTAAACGAGAAACCCGCAGCGCTACTATTGATTTTACTGGCACATCTGGACAATTAAATAGTAACTTTAATGCTCCCAAAGCTGTAACTCAAGCGGCAGTCTTATACGTCTTTCGTACTTTAGTTGATGATAATATTCCCCTGAATGCTGGGTGTCTTAAACCTTTAGAAATTATCATTCCTGAAGGTTGTATGCTCAACCCAACTTACCCAGCAGCCGTAGTAGCAGGTAATGTTGAGACATCCCAAACCATTGTCGATGCTTTATATGGTGCTTTAGGTGTAATGGCTGCTTCTCAGGGAACCATGAATAATTTTACTTTCGGTAATGAGCGTTATCAATATTATGAAACTATTTGCGGTGGTTCTGGCGCAGGAGCTAACTTTGATGGTACTGATGCAGTTCATACCCACATGACTAACTCCCGCTTGACTGATCCAGAAGTTTTAGAAACCCGTTATCCTGTACAAGTAGAAAGCTTTAGTTTGCGTCCCAATAGTGGCGGGAAAGGCAAATTTTCTGGCGGTAATGGGGTAATTCGCCGCATCAAGTTTCAAGAACCGATGACAGCAAATATTCTTTCTAATCATCGGCGTATCCCTCCTTTTGGATTAAATGGTGGAGAAGCAGGACAAGTAGGGCGCAACTGGATACAACGTCAAGATGGAAGCCAAGAGACTTTAGATAGCACTGCAACTGTAGAGATGAAACCTGGAGATGTTTTTGTTATAGAAACACCTGGGGGAGGAGGCTTTCTTTAGGAGTTGTGAGTAATGAGTCTTGAGTACTGAGTGACTCCAAGCAATTTTTTTAGTAGGTAAACCGTAGGGTGGGCATGAACGAAAGTTCTGACAGTGCCCACCCTTGTATCTTAAAAGAAGTAGTGTTTGAGAATAATCTTTTTGACATAGAAATGCCACTCTGTACTCTGTAATTAATTATGTAACGATCACATAGATAAATTTAAAACATTAAATCATTTATCATTAATATTTCTCTATCTGTTTTTTACGGGCTTTATAAAATTAAAATTTGATTTGATATATTGATTTTATTTAAGATAATTCACAAAATAACTAGCCATTAAGTATATGTCATTACAATTAATTGTAAAGTTTAATTTATAATCAGACTAAGAATAATAATACATTGCTGAGAAAATAAGAACCAATACATAGTGAATTGGGGGAAAATTTATGGACGCTAGAATTTTTGCTTTATTAGCAATAATGACAGCTTTTGCAAGCATAGGAAACCCGGTTCAAGCACAATCATCAGGAACCTCAACTCAAAATATAGAAAAATATTCAATAACTGGTGATTCTTTAACCGGAATTGATAATAGAAATGCTCAACAAGACTTTGCTAGTTTTTTTAAACAAAGCAACTTAGCAAATGTTTCCAATGAAAATCAAGTAAACACTAAAGTTTCTGAAGATTTGCAGCTTCAAGAAGCCCTTTCAGCACCCAACAGTTCTATTTTCTTTGTACCTGTTCAGTCTTTTAATGGAAACGACGGAACGCAAGTACAGTTTGATTTGGGTAACAATCAATAGGCAGGGGTAAGGGGTAAGGGTCAAGAGTCAAGGGTCAAGGGTCAAGGGTCAAGGGTCAAGAGTTATCTCTCTCTTGTCCCCAATCCCCATTACCCCTTATCCCCAGAGGGGGCCCCACCTTCCCCAATCCCCAATCCCCAATCCCTACCTTCGCACAGCCTCAACCAATTGGTCGATTTCCGATTCTAAAGTAAAGTAATGGACGCAGGCGCGTACACAGTCGGGGTCGGCAATTTTTCGGGTGAATATTCTTTGTGATTCTAAAAATCCCACTAATTCCAAGGTGCTTTGGGGTTGTTGGTTAGCTAGTTGAAACGAGACTAAACCGCTTTCGGGAGGAGAAGTCCGTAAACATTTGACATTGGGTAACGTGGTTAACTTGCGCCACAGGTATTCGCTGTTGCGGCAAATCTGTTGATAGCGTTCTTCTGCTGTTCCCCATTGCTGATGAATGGCGATCGCTTCGTTTAAACCAACGTACAATGGATAATCTGATGTCCCGACTTCGTAGCGTTGCCCATCTTTCTTCCAATCTACAGGTTTACTGCGATCGTCTATGACAACGCTACGCCAGCCAACAAAGGTTGGTTTCAAGTTGGCTTGGGCTTGGGGTCGAACATACAAACCACCCACACCAGCCGGGCCACATAACCATTTGTGACCAGTAAACGCATAGAAATCTACCCCCAATTCAGTCAAATTTAAAGGCATAGCCCCAATAGACTGGGCTGCATCTACCAAAAGTTGGGAATTATTATTCCTACACAATTCAGCAATTTTGTCTAAGGGTAAAAGTTGTCCTGTGTTCCAGAGAATATGGCTTAAAACTACAAGGCGGGTATTGGGGCGTAAATGTTGGGTGATGACTTCCACCGGATCACCTGCATTTAAAGTATCCATTAGGGGACAAGTAGTAACTTCAACATCGAATCTACGCCCGATTTCCTGGGCGATGGCGATGATCCCCTGATGTTCGCAATCAGAAAGCAGTATATGGTCGCCACTTTGCCACTCAATACCCCACATTGCAATATTGCAACCAACAGTGACATTCTCTGTGAGAGTGATCGTTGTTGGTGCTACATTCAACTCAGATGCGATCGCGGCTTTTGTCGCTTGAATGTTTAATCCAATCCAACGGCCAACCTCATTACCAAAGGGGCCTAGGTGTTGGATGTGAAGTTGAGTTTCAGAAATTGCATTTATTGCCCCTTGGGGCATCGGCCCTTGACCGCCATAATTGAAATATGTTTTATTCGCTAAAGCTGGAAATTGTTCTCGATGGCGATGCAAACTCTTTTGTGCGGCAGAAAGACTTGTCATAAGGATTTTAGATTAAACTGGCAAAAATAACTGCTTTATACTGGGAAACAAGAGATTGACCTAAGATTTATATCAATGATTAATTATTGTGCATCATTGCACGCAACTCCAAGGCATTATAGTTATTTGGCTTACTCCCAGAAAGTACTAATTATTGCTAGCTTAAAGGAATCCCCAACGCTTAATTAAAATGATGACGAAAAAATGCAGAAGCTGCTGTTATTGGACGGGTAACCCAAGCAACAACAGCCGGGATTTTATTTGTGCTGTGAATATTCCTCAACCTATTTAAACACAACTTAAACAGTGTTGCCTCACTGTTACGACACCCTTACTGTTAGCTGAACCATGACAAATGAATCTATAACTATCGGAATTGACGTTTCTAAATCCAGCGTCACAGTTCATGTTCTTTCATCATATCCGAAGGGCGGATTAAAGACATACTGGGAGAAAACCCGCAATAAAGCATCAAGTTTTTATCCATTTTTCTACAGCAACCCTGACGCAAGGAAGAAGCAGAAAAATGCTTTTGAATTTGCTGATTTTGTAAAAGAACATCAACCAAATGTAGCCATCTTGGAACCAACTGGTAATCATTATTCTCGTCTTTGGGCGAAAATACTTGAGAGTAGTGGAGTTAAAATTCTCTGGGTTGGTCATATAGAGTTACGGCGTTACCGTGGGAGTAAGAATCTACCCAACAAATCTGATGCTGCTGATGCTTTGGCTATGGCTGCATATCCCCTTGATGTGGAACACCAGACCGAAGACGGGGAACTCAACGCCAGATATTTTCTGATGCTGCCAAGTTGAAACCGGAAAGTTACCAGAAAATGACACCACTACTGCTGTTTTGCATTCTAAGGATAAGCTCAAAGCTATCACTGACAATTCTGGTAAACAGCTACTTAACGGTAAACACTTGCAGGGTAAGTTGATGGCTAAAGTTGCTAACCTGCTGTTTGACCAGTTCGTGAAGGCGATCGCAAAAAGCAGCGCCGGGGAGGTTGAACAATGAGCGTCAAGCTGCGATTGTCAGGAACTCATGAAAAACTCCAGCAGTGGTTTTTGTATTTGGAAAAGCTACAAGAGTACTCCCACATCAAAATACTGGAAAAGAGTGGACTGTACAAAAATCGTGGGGATTCTCAAATCTACCGTGCCTACGTTGAAGTTGAGTTAATGCTCAAGTTTCCCAATGACTAATGACCATTGACTATTAAAATTACCCCCCAAAAATTTTAAACCTTGAGGGGGGTTTTAAAATTTACTGACACTTACTAGAGTGAATATAGCACCCTCAGAACGTCCCAGAGTCAAGTCTGAATGCTTGGCGTTTGTTAGCGACTTTACGACTTGATCCAGCCAGAATGAAAATGATTTCAGGCTTTGTGGACACATATCTCAAGTTAAACGCAGCAGAAGAAGACATATTTCAAACTGAGATTGCTAAATTTGAAACAGCCAAACAAGAGGTAGTTATGGAAATTGTTACTAGTTGAGAATTAAAAGCAAAACAGGAACTCATTATACGCCAGCTTAACCGGAAAGTTGGTGCGGTTACAACTGCATTGCAAGAACAGATTCACCAATTACCTAATACCCAATTAGAAGATTTATCTGAAGCGTTGTTAGATTTTACTAATCGAGAAGATTTAGTAAATTGGTTGCATGGCGTGGAAGAGTAAAATCAAGTCAGCTAAATTTGAACCAGCCAAACAAGAGGTAGTTATGGAAATTGTTACTAGTTGGGAATTACAAGGCAAACAGGAACTCATTATGCGCCAGCTTAACCGAAAAGTTGGTGCGGTTACACCTGAATTGCAAGAACAAATTCTCCAATTACCTAATACTCAATTAGAAGATTTAGCTGAAGCATTGTTAGATTTTAACAATCAAAAAGATTTAGTAAATTTGTTGCATAGACTGGAAGAGTAAAATCCAGTCGCGATCGCACTCTGTAACTAGTTCGCTAAAAACAAAATTTATGTGGGATTAATTCTCTTTGCTATCCAATAAAATAATGATGGCAAATATCTTTTAAAATAAACCATCAAAATATCAACACCGCCAATATAGACTTCTCGCTTTTGGCGATAAATACTTTTGATGATTTTTTGAGCGCAAACCTCAGCAGTCATCCCTTTTGCTTGTCCTTCATCCATTTGCCCATATAAGCTACCATCATAATTTAAAGCATTAGATGAAATATTAGTTTTAATTCGACCAGGGCAAATTATAGTAATAAAAATATTATTTTCCGGCTTTAATTCTAACTGTAATGTTTCAAACCATCCATGTAGGGCGTGTTTTGAAGCTGCATAAGCAGAACGTAGGGGAAAGCCAAATTTTCCTACTACACTGGAAATAACTGCAATTTGTCCGCCACCTTGTTTAATCATATATGGCAGAATTTTTTTAGTAATATTAATAGTGCAAAAATAATTGACTTCCATAATTTTTCTGTCAACTACTTCTTGCGTATCAATAGCTAAAGAACGTTGGCTGATACCTGCATTATTTACCAATACATCTACTTTGCCGTAATGATTTATAGCTGTATTAACTGCATTTTCTACGGCTGTAGCATCGGTAATATCAAGGGGAATAATTAAACATTCACTGTTAATTTGCTGTTTAACTCTTTGCAACTCTTCTTGCTTTCTTGAGGAAATAATTAGCTTTGCACCTTGATTGGCAAATTGATAAGCTAATGCTTCACCAATCCCAGATGATGCGCCAGTAATCCAAACAACTTTATCTAGAAAAAGCATTTTTCTGTCAAGTTTTGCATAGCAGTGCGGTGAGATTACAAGCAATGTAACCAATTGCCAAAGGAGATTTATCCTTTAACAGCAATAGTACCTGATTTAGGGTTTGTGGTAGAGTCGCACCATACAACCGCCAGAGATTTTCTCGCAGTTGATGCAAAATGCGATCGCCTGCAATATCATCACTACCAGGACGTAGTAACCAATGAGTCCGCAGGATCTTAAAATGATGAATATCATCAGTCTGCACAACCTGTTGAATCTCTTGTGCAGCCTGTTCTACCAATTCATCGGTGACTATTTTCATCACTAAGGGTTGCAAGGTAAATGACGGTTCCCCCATCCCAACCCATTTTTCCAAAAGCGATCGCCTTTCTAAAGCCACAATTGCTTCTAACACCATAGCTGGATCAACAGATATCAGTAGATGGGTTTGTAAGCGCGAGAACGACACAGGTTCTTGCCAAATTGTCAACCAGTACAGAATATCTTGTTGTAATGCCGATAGTTGCTGGAATTGCTGCTTCAAGATAAAACGTAAGCGATCGCCAATTACCAGTGTATTCTGACTCAGAAATGCCGTTACATTCCCTGCAAACACAGACTGAATTAATGGGGTGACAAGTTTTAATGCTAAAGGATTACCGCGATAAAGCTGAATTAAGGCTGATATTCCCAATTCCTTATTGGTAAATCCTCTAGATTGCAATAGTTCTAAAGCTTCGGTTTTTCGCAAACCCTTGAGGTTTAAACAGCTAACTGTTTTAGTGTTGATTTCAATAGCGGTTGGTTGTTCGCGACTGGTGATCAGAATACAACTTTGATGGCGATCGCGGCTGAGTTTTTGGATAAATTGAGTATAGTTGTTCAGTTCTTCTGGCTGTGACAAAACCGCATCTAGCCCATCAAGGATTAGTAGACAGCGACGTTTTTGCAGGTGGTGTAGAAGTTGTGCCGTCCCTTGCTGAATATCATGAACAACACTTTGATCAAAGCTATGCACCAGCATATCCAGCAGCGATATTAGGGAAGGTACAGTAGAAAGCGATCGCCAAATCAAACAATCAAATTTTGACTGCATCCGATCTGCAAAAGCTAGCGCTAAGGCAGTTTTACCAATACCACCAATGCCAACAATAGTTACTAATTTACAGCCATTCACAATCCATTGCTCTAGCTGCTGCAATTCCTGATTGCGCCCATAAAAGCTTTCAACATCGGGTGCATCATGCCAATCGATGTAGGCAGTAGAGAAGTCTGCAATAATTTCCAACTCGAGATTAGAAGCATCTGCGATCGCTTCCCAGTCGCTAATGCCAACAGCTTCACAGATAGCGATGAAGATTTCGCGCCCAATGCGATCGCCTTGCCAAAATCGACGTAACGTAGCCCTAGAAGTATGGGCATCTTGCCACCAACGCGCCGAACTTGTTTTCGTCCATCCCAGCCGTTGCCGCGCCTTGTCTACGATTGTTAATCCTGCTGTCGATGCCCTCAGCGAGTTTGACATACACTTTTTATCTCATGTATATCATGTCTGCTAAATTATAAATTCCTAGTGAAGACTTTAGCCATCACCACTAGAGATTAATTTTTGATAATTTCCTGAATGTCGTGCCGTTGAATTCGTTAATGAATTAATCCATCAGCAGGAGGTAATTCACCAGGCAATCATTGTACTTTAGTGATAGTCAGACCAATACAACATGGTTTGAAGCAGCTTTGATGATAGAGAGGTACAAATCATGTTGAACCTGATATTTACCCGTTTTACAAAAGTAACAGCCTTGGGGTTTTCAACAGCTTTTTTAGTAGCAGGTCAAAATGCTGTTAATGCTCAACAAATCCCGAATCTGACTCCACAACAAGCCCAACATTTATCTCGTGACTTAGTTCCATCGAGTTCCCAAGATTTCTTTAGGCAAGGGCAATATATGATGGAGAGAGAAATTCAAAATCTCAGAACAAGGCAAGTTGAATCAAATGAACCTGTGCTGAAGATCAATTCGATACCACAAGTAAAAAAAGACCGTCCACCAAGCAAAAACCCTAACATCTTAAACAATTGATCATTACAATTGTTTATAGCCCAATACGGTTCAGATAAGCCCAAAACCCTAATGTAGAGACGCGATTTATCGCGTCTTCAAAGACCGATTATTTACACCAATAACCCTTAATTCAAGCGTATTGGTTTATAGCCAAATTGTGGATAAGCAATGTTTGTAGGGTGAGCATCATCATAACTTTGGTTCAAAACCTGAAAATATCTGGTGCCCACCCTACGGATTTTTTTGGTGCTTACGCTGTATTCATTTTAAATTTTGCTCTAAGTCTGAGCGGAGGCTTCCTCCGAACAGAACTTTCCTTGGCGTAGCCTCTCCCTTTGGGAGAAGACGAATTTTGAATTCCACCTTGCGGTACTAGTGCCCAGCCTAAGGTTTAAACATAGAATTAATATTGCAACTTTATAGCTCACAATAAAAATTCGTAGAGACCAATGAGTGTGTCATCTGGATCTCGAAGATAAGCAGTTTTAATCCCAAAATAGGGATTATTCATCGGTGCTACAGTAAACGTCACACCTTTATGTTTTAATCGCTGATATTCTTCTTCCACATCATTGACTGTAAAAATTAATGCTACACTGTCCTGACACTCAGCATGAGGTGGCTTGTTAGTGTTATAAATCAGGTGTGCCATTTCTTGACGCTGGGATATAGCTAGCCTCATATTTGCTGCTTTAAATTCAGCATATTTACCTTCCTCATCTGCTACAGCAATGTCAAATTCCATAATATCTTTGTAGAACAAAAAGCAAGCTTCCCAGTTATTTACCAGCAATCTTGTGTATCCTAAACCTACTTTCATTAACTTTGCCTCTCTGCTGTGACAAAATAATTACTAATTTTTAATTGATAATTCGTAATTACATGGGTACAAATTTATAACGCTTCTCGCTTGATTGCAATACAGGCAAAACTTTACCCCCAACTGCGCTTAGAGTAGGGTGAAAGGGTAGTACATCCAAATGAGAAACCCTATATTTGCAATAATTCCTTTGCAACAGCAAGATTACATCATCTACAAGGAGTATTTAGGGAACTCCAAAAAATAAATTATCCAATTTTTGGATTAATACGGCTATCAAATTCTTCTCTGGCAGCTTTATTTCTTATACTCATGGTCATACTCAATTTTGCCGTAGTCTAATTTGATTATCCGATCTGCTAAATGAAAATAGCGATCATCGTGGCTAATTGCCAGCACTGTTTTACCTTTATTTTTCAGTTCTGCTAATAACTGAGTGTAAAATATTTCTTTGAATAATGGGTCTTGGTCTGCTGCCCATTCATCAAATAAATAAATTGGTCTGTCTTCTAAGAAAGCTGTGAGTAAAGCCAGTCTTTTACGCTGTCCTTGAGAAAGGGCAGTGGTCGAAAGTTTACCATTTTCAACTTTTACTTTATGGTCTAGTTGGAGTTGCTTCAGGTATTTTGTAGCTCGAATATCTAACTCAGAATTTTCTAACCCCAACAGTTCATCAAATAAATAGAAGTCAGAGAACACCACAGAGAAATGCTGGCGATACCATTCTCGGTTTTGTGCGTTAATTGCCTCCCCATCTAAGAGAATTTCTCCTTTTTCGGGTATGTAGAGTCCCGTAATCAGTTTTGCGAGAGTGGATTTACCGCTACCATTACCGCCAACAATAAATACTAATTCTTGAGGATACAATTTCAAGTCGATAGGCCCCAGAATAAAGCTACTATCTTCTTGATCTGTGTAATATGTATGGGTAACTCCTTTTAGTTGTAGACTCTGCCAAGAAGATTCAAATTTAGGTGGTACTGTCGATACTTCCGCTCGACTAGCTAAAGATAAACCGAGAGATTCTATTTTTTGTAATGCTACATTAGCTTTGCTGATTTGGGGGAGATTGCTGATAATATTGTCCATTGGCAACATCAAATAAGTAAAAGTCAAGATGAAGCCAGAAAGAGTTTGCGGACTAATAGTTAGTAACTTAGGTAATGCAAATAGTAAAAAACCGATCGCGAAAAAAAACAGTAGTTTTCCCCAGCTAGTAGTGGTAGCAAATAGAGTGAGTCCTTGAACATTGTGATGTCGAAAATTATCGGCTGTTACTTGCAGGTGTTTTGTTAAAAATATTTGACGGCGCTGATAATTAAGCTTGAGTTCTTTAACTCCTCCAGTGATGGTGCCCAAATGCTTAAACAAAACATCTTGATCCTCACGCGCTAAGGCCAGCAATTTCCCGCCTCTATTCAACAGCCATTGACAGCTACCTACGCCTATCAACATCAAAAGGATAACGGAGAGAAGTACTACCCAGGATAGCCAAGTAATATACACCAAACAACCCAAAACCATTGATAAATCAATGCAGAGGAAAGGAATTACATACACAGCATTAGCTACAGCTTGGACATCCTCTGTTAGAGTTGCCAAAAGCCGAGGATTGCCTAAATGTTCTAAATGGCTTAACTCCGAAGTTAGTATTTGATGACTCAAACCCATCCGTAATTGCAGAATGGCATTTTGAGAGAGGCGAACCAACATCACCTGGGAAATGATACTGGTAATCAATGCAACTATGGCTAACCCAACAAAACCCCAAGCTATAGATGTCAGGGGTGAGGGGGTACTCGGATTTGCAGCAGAACTAATCAGGGCAATTAATCCTGCACTACTACCACCACTTAGGAATCCAGTGACGATCGCGATCGCAACTAGCACCCATGAAGAACGTAAAAGAAAGTAAATCAGATTCATGAAATATAATTACCAATTTCTGGCGTGCGCTCTCCCAGGGTGACGAAATATATCACGTTAACCCTTTATTATTTCATTCTATAAGCAGAATTTATCAGTTTTTGAGGCACCTAAAACAATAGCCAAAGGGAACAAGATCACCCTACTACTTGTCAAACCTATGGTTCTCAAAATATCGTCCTTTAGGTAAACTCTATTGGGCAAGAGTCAAGAGTTGGAGAGACGCGATTAATCGCGTCTGTACTCAAAAGTTATTTCTTCCTTGTCTCCCCAGTCCCCATTACCCCTTATCCCCAGAGGGGCCCCCGAGTTCCCCAGTCCCCAGCCCCCAATCCCTTGACCAATGGCCAAAATGTTTCGTTCTTTATTCCGTAATCAACTACGCCACTGCTACTTAATAGCAATTTTTATTGCTGCATTACTACTTGTAGTTACTCCCTCAGTCTATTCAACAGAAACTCCTCGTCCACAATCTCAGAGCCTCCCTCCTCAACCAACACGAGAATTCCGAGGCGCATGGATTGCGAGCGTAGCTAATATTGATTGGCCTTCCCGTTCAGGATTGACAACATCACAGCAGCAAGCAGAACTGATTGCCATGCTGGATCGCGCTACGGCATTAAAATTGAATGCTGTCATCTTGCAGGTACGCCCTGCTGCTGATGCCCTGTATGCCTCTTCCTATGAACCTTGGTCGGAATTTTTGACTGGAGAGATGGGCAAACCCCCATTGCCTGCTTATGATCCCTTAACTTTTGCCGTTGAAGAAGCACACAAGCGCGGGATAGAATTGCACGCTTGGTTCAACCCCTACCGTGCCCTTCATCCTCAATCCAAATCACCAATTTCTGCTAACCACGTCAGCAAAGTTCATCCCGAATGGGTGAAGCAGTATGGTAAGTATCTCTGGTTAGATCCTGGGGAAACGGAAGTTCAAGATTATACTCTCAATGTGATTATGGATGTCGTCAAGCGCTACGACATAGACGGAGTTCATCTTGACGATTATTTCTATCCTTATCCAGAAAAAGATGGTAATAAGCATGTAATCGATTTTCCCGACGCACCAAGTTGGCAGAAATACTTGAAAGCAGAAGGAACACTCGACCGTGAGGATTGGAGACGGGACAATATTAATACATTAGTGCAGCATCTCTATCAAGCAATCAAAAAGGAAAAATCTTGGGTCAAGTTTGGTATCAGTCCCTTTGGCATCTGGCGACCAGGCTACCCTGCCCAGACAATGGGTGCGAATGGTGGTGGAGCCTTCGATGCCTACAAACAAATATATGCTGATTCCCGTCAATGGTTAATTAACGGGTGGTTAGATTACTTTTCGCCGCAGTTATATTGGAGAATTGAGAAAACTCAACAAAGTTATCCTGTTTTGCTCAATTGGTGGATCAAACAGAACCAACTTGGAAGACATATCTGGCCGGGTAATTTTACTAGTCGTGTGGCTGATCGTAGCTCAGCTGCTTGGCCAGCCAATGAAATTCTCTATCAAATTAAGTCAACGCGAGGTTTTGCTGGTTCAACAGGCAACATTCACTACAGTATGAAGCCTTTGATGCAAAATCGCGATCGCATTTCCGATTTATTAGAAAAGGAAACTTACTCTTCTCCCGCACTAATTCCCGCTTCTCCCTGGTTAGACAAGACACTACCTGCTCAACCTGTAATCAACATTGATCGAGATGCAACTACAGGTAAAATCAAACTTACTTGGCAATCTCCAGCACAAGAGAAAGCTTGGTTGTGGGTAATTCAAGCTAGAACTGGCAATCAGTGGAGTACAACAATCCTGCCCGGATCGCAAACCTCCTACTTATTCAATAGCCCTAATTCTCAATCACAGGTTGATAGTGTCGCTATTTCCGCAGTTAATCGCTACGGTACTCAAGGACAACCCGCTATTAGCAATTAAAAAAGATTGTCCCCTTTTTCCCAACTCAACTCTCAACTATTAACAGTATGAGGATTTGGACAGTATAATTAATGCATATATTAATTTTTATATAAACTTTTTTAAGATGAACGAATTTCAACGCTGGGAGCAATATGCTCCTGAAGCATATAATGCTATTCGTCAGAATACTGATGATGTAGTAGAAATTTCGCTTAACACAGGTTGGCAAGAATTTCGCATTAAACGAATTAAAAACCACCTTTTTTATCGTCAGCACCAATTAGATGATGGATTTGACTTATTTGACCCTGATCCAGATATAGCTGATGCTTGGTTTAGGTTACAGCAAGGAAACTTTACCTTTGAAGATATTCGATTACTAGAACATGAGTATTTCGAGTCCCCGTTTGAGGGAATTTTTCATACTAACTATCGCACTGCTCATGAAGCAACTGTGCACTCTGGTCGCTTGTGGAGTCCACCATTAACATAAGTGGAACCAAAATAGGTTAAAACATAGAGTATATAACACTTACAGACATTATCTTATGGCTTTTTACGTATTGATTTTAAAAGACAAGGAGGATGAAACAGGGGTTACTTACTGCTTCGGTCCGAATGAAGATCATTTAGGCTCTTTATGGCTAGATAAATCCAGTGGAGAAGTTAAGGAACTTCAAGAAACACCTGCTCAAAACTCACAAGCACTGTTTCAACGAGCAGCAGTAAAAGTTCGACAATACTGGAAAAAAGGATTGTTTCCAGAAAAAACCTGTTGGGCATCCTAAGTTGATCGCTTTTTCCAAAACCATAAAACCCTTAAAATCTATTCCGTAGAGTACAAGTGATTCCTAGCTAAATATGAAACTAATCCCGAAGGGGTGCAGCATTGTTTTACTGGTGTTAGGTCGGGATTTTACACCGATTTTTAAAGCAGATGCTAATGCGCGTACATTTCCAAAACTACTGGGCGCAATCTTCCTTCTACTTCTACATGGGGAAAATCGACATCAAAAGTCAAATTTTCCAATTTACCATCCTCAAGAATCACAAAAGTATCTTCAATCTTTGCGCCTACTAAACTTGGATTCCACGCAACAGCCATGTTTTGTGCCAGAGTGTCGGTAGTAGTAGGATTGGCGACTATTTCTCTTGCCAAATATCCAGTAGTTCCACCTTGATGATGTTGGCGGATTGCATGAGGAAATCCGTGCTGTTGATAAGTTTGCGCTAAAGTTTCATAAACTGTATTGAGCGATGTTCCAGGTTGACATAAATTTAAGGCTGGGGCTTCTATTTCGCGGATATGACGATGCAATTTGGCGTGTTCATCTGGAAGTTTACCAAAACATACGAATCGCGTGAGATTTGCATATAATCCATATCCCCGCGCACAAAACACCATCATTGCTTCTTTGCCAATTTCTTCTTTTGTCGCCGTAGCATGGCGATATAGGGGTAAACGTCTGTCTCCCGCAACTAGTGTGAGCGCCGGATGTAAACCCCTTGCCCATAATGCTTCTGCTCCCGCACCTGCTAACTGATATTCTGTCCAAGTAGGTTTAGCAACTTTCAATATTTCTGTCATGGCTTCGCTGGCTTTACGTCCTACTTGGCGATAACGCTCAAGTTCGCTTGACAAAAGCATACGTTTATGGATAAGCAGAGATGCAGGTAATTGCTTCTCAACATGAGAAAGAGGGCGATCGCTCAGAACTATGCCCCCACCTATAGCATCACGCACAAAAGCCTCACGGGTGTTAATATCAGCCCACGGGTTAACGTGCAGTTGAAAATTAGCAGGCAATTCTTCATTCTGTAAACGCTGGGCTTCTATTTCATCTGTGAGTACCCATGCATCTTGTGCTGTTACCAACACTTCTGCAACCCCAGTTTCAGCAGTCAGCAAAACAGTGTTGGAACCGCCAGCCGTCGCCCAAGCAAACCAGTCCGTTCCCCGTAAACGCAATCCTTGCGCTTCGGTTTCATTGAGGGTTTGGCGAATTAATTCTAACTTTAGGGAAATTTCCTGATTGACAGAATTCATCGGTACTTCCTGATCCCTACTTGCATTCCAAAGGTGCAAACATCAACGCCCGTACCACAATGCATACGGAAGTTCAAGGTGTAAAACTTATACTATTTTAAAGTTCAAAATTAAGAAAGCCAGACATAACAAGGGTTTGGGGCTATGTATCTGTCGCATTCTGGTTTCAAATTGGTATTACCTCGGATTTAAGCGAATTGTTACCAGAAAAACCTCAACCCTAAGACTGAGCACCGTAATTAATACCAATTGAAAATTTGTTGTGGTGACTCAGGGGATGACGGTCTACCACTTCTTCTAAGATACAAGGGTGTGTTGTCGCCAAGCGCCACACCTTGAACAATTGCAGATGCCTCAACACCTCATTAATGAGTATTCAACACTCGTGAATCAATCTCAACACCTCGTTGAGATAATTGAACAATTAGTGTATTTCTTCCTTGTCCCCCTTCCCTTGTCTTCCTAACGCTATTACTATGCCCAGAGTTCACGTTAATGGAATCGATTTGTTTTATGACATTCAGGGAACAGGCGAGCCATTACTATTAATTTCAGGCTTCTTGTGCGATCATGCCTATTGGTCATTGCTAATACCTTCACTCGTGAAGCAGTATCAGGTAATTCGCTTCGATAACCGAGGCTTTGGCCGGACTTCTGCACCTGATAGTCCCTACACCATTCAGCAGATGGCAACTGATACAGCCGCACTGCTAGAAAACATCGGCATCAAAAAGATACATTTAGCAGGTCATTCAATGGGTGGTCTAATTGCTCAAGAACTAACAATAGCACACCCAGAAAAGGTAAAAAGTCTGATACTAATCTCATCTTTAGCCAAAGGTGATGCCCTATTCAATAGTATTATCGCCACCTGGGGCGAACTCCCCCGCACTCTCGACTTGAAACTTTATCAGCAAATTGTCTTACCGTGGATATTTACTGATGAGTTCTACTCTATCCCTGGCATGATCGATATGATTGTCAATATGGCGATTAACTACCCATTTCCGCCAACCCCTCATGGACTCTATCATCAAAGCCGCGCTATCTTGGGCTGTGATACTACGCAACGCCTCAAAGATATTAAATGCCCTACCTTAGTTCTGGTAGGTAAAGAAGATATTCTCACCCCTGTAAAATTTTCTCAACAACTTGCTCAAAGTATTCCCCAAGCTGAACTTGTAGTTCTTAACGCTGGTGGACATGGCTTCTTGATTGAGTCACCGGAAGATGTCACCGCAGCAATCCTGAAATTTCTCAGGGACTAGGGACTAGGGACTAGGGACTAGAGACTAGAGACTAAAGAACTCCTGAAGTTTTCCGAAAAATGGAATGTCTTTGATGTAGCTATAAAACAGAAAGATACATTAGAGCTAGATTTAATTATTTATGAAATCCTATCCCCTAGCCTTAGCTGTTGTTATTGGTGCGCTTACTATCACCCAGAGTGCTTACGCTAATCAAAAGAATGTTCCATCTGTAACAAGTCAAAGTCATCAAGCTGCGGTTTTAGCTACAAAACCAGTGTCACTGATTGGTAAATGGGGTTATAGTCTCAACCAAAATAATAATTTTTCAGCAACTGGCAAGACAATTGAGCTAGAGCCGGATAGAGGATGCAAAAATTTTAACCCATTTGATATTCTCAAAAACCCCAATATTTTATTTACGCCATGTCAGCAGCCGACAACAAAAACAACTGCTCAACTTTCAGAACCAATTGAATATTTCAAAGTCCCACCGCTCGATTCTGGGATTAAAGTAACTGTATCAAAATTTTAAAAGCGAACAGGTAACAGGGAAAACTATAGCAATTCTATTTGATTTGTGAAAAT
The DNA here is from genome assembly GCA_034530935.1 of Aulosira sp. DedQUE10. Taxonomy (GTDB): domain Bacteria; phylum Cyanobacteriota; class Cyanobacteriia; order Cyanobacteriales; family Nostocaceae; genus Aulosira. Next base: position 158,846 of record JAVRCF010000001.1, read on the forward strand.
TGAGAGCCTCAGATCCTCGACTTCTTAAAGAAGTCGAGGATCTTGTTGTTGACGAATGATTTAGGATTTCTATAGTTTCATTAGGGTGGGCATTGCCCACCCTAAAACTCAATTTTGATTCAAAAAATCACATAAAAAAATTCGTAATTGATAACGGGACTTAAACATTTTTGAGGTCAAAACAAGCCTCAAACCTTTGCAGGGAAAGGGAAATACACCAAATACATAAAAATGCCTGAAACCCATATATATCAACAAACAAATCAAAATGATGTCAAAGTCTTGTGGTATATGCGTTTGAGGTTATTTTATCGGTGTTTTTTGTCTAAGTCCCAATAATCCGTAATTAAAGACACTTTCAGACGGAGAAAAGCCACTAAAGAAGATTTCAACCCCAATTGAAATCAATCTATATGTGAGTTAAGGGTAATTCAACCCAAAAATTACGAATTACGAATTACGAATTACGAATTAGTAATTAAACAACCGTTGCTGTTGCTTTCAAGGCAAAAATCTTTTCGATGATATCTTCTACTACTTTATCGGGTGTAGAAGCACCAGAAGTAATACCCACGAAAATTTTACCAGCAGGCAACCAGTTGTCTGTGATGACTAAATCTCCACTTAATTGACGATGTTCAATGGATTTTGCTGATTGAATTCGCTCTACACAATCAATGTGATAAGAAGGAATTCCTCGCTCAAAAGCTATCTGTTGTAATTGCGTAGTATTTGATGAATTAAACCCACCAATGACTACCATCAAATCTAGATTCTGTTGGACTAACTCCAACATTGCATCTTGGCGTTCTTGGGTAGCGTCACAGATAGTATTGAAGCTTTGGAAATGTTGATTGATTTCCGTGGGGGCGTATTTCTGCATCATCGTCCGCTCAAATAGCTTACCAATCTGCTCAGTTTCGCCTTTAAGCATTGTTGTTTGGTTAGCAATACCCACCCGTTCTAAATCTCGATTGGGATCAAATCCGGCTGAACAGGCTTTGGCAAATTTTTGCAGAAATTCTTCGCGATCGCCTCCGTGGAGAATATAGTTGCTAACATATTCTGCTTCCCGCATATTCAGCACAATCAGATATTTCCCCGCAAAGGAACTGGTGGCAACTGTTTCTTCGTGCTTGTATTTACCGTGGATAATTGAGGTATAATCGACTTTTTTGTGCTTTTCGACTGTATTCCAAACTTTAGATACCCAAGGACAAGTTGTATCTACTATTTTGCAGCCTTTATCATGAAGGGTCTGCATCTCCTGAACGCTAGCCCCAAATGCAGGTAAGATAACCACATCTTCATTTTCCACCACAGAAAAGTCCTTTATCCCGGCGTTAACAGGGATAAATTTGACTTCCATCTCCTGCATACGCTGATTCACAGACGGATTGTGAATAATCTCATTAGTAATCCAAATGCGATCGCTTGGAAAGTGCTGACGGGTTTCATAAGCCATTGCTACCGCCCGTTCTACACCCCAGCAGAAACCAAAGGCTTGCGCTAATCGAATTGTGACATCACCTTGTTCGAGGGTGTAATTGCGATCGCGAATTTCTTGGATTAAGTTACTTTGATACTCAGACTGTAACTGGGTAGCCACTTCTGCCTGATGACCAAACCCTTTGCGATTATAGTTTTCCGAATGTTGCAGGCTACGTTTAAAAGCTTTTGTATCCATTGGATTGTTCTAGTTAGTTCACCATATCTCATTTTCTCGCGTCAAGACACGAATAAGGTTGTGTAACAGAACTTAAATTAGGGATTGGGGACTAGGGACTAAGATTTTTTACTCAGCACTCAGCACTAATTAATCTACTACCTTGATTAATCCCCCTTGTACCGCCTTAAAAATTTTGCTGATTTGCAACTTTTCCTGTTCGTTCAAATCTTCTTTAGATAGCAATGCTGACATCAAAAGCTGCTGGTCTTGACGTGTAATTCTACGTATATGAAATATCCGGTCAAATACTACCTCTAACTGTACTTGGTTTGTGGGTGCAGTAAGTAACATATTTTTTTAACAAAACTTAGTCGATTCATATAATATCTATGGTTAAAATAACAATTTTTCATAAAGCTTGACATTAGTACCTATACGGAATCTCCAAAGGGTAGTAATTTAAATGATGTCCTAATATTTGCTTAAGTGTGAACTTAGTAACATTAAGAACACATAAACAATACCTTTTATGGTATCTGCAAAAGTTTTTATAGTGGAAAGTTTGATGATGCCAATACCAAAACCAATAATTCTAAAGCCATTTGGATTTTGAACAGAGAAGGCTGAACTCTTAACATCAATCAAAAGCCTGCTCAAATAATTGGATATAAGCCACCTAAATAATTTTCGGTTTCTCTGATTTTCAGTCATTAGACTTTTGGCAAAAATCCAAAAAATGAACAATTAAGCGCTGATATAGACCGCTATAAGCTGATAAAACCCACGTAGATAAGAAGTTTATTGGACAAATAACAAAGCGCAAAAGACAACTGAGCCACGAGAATTTGTGCTAGAATTTCCTCGCAAGTTTGAACTCTACAACTAAAAAGCAACATAAGATCAGCCCAACATTGATGTAACTAATCAAATGAATTCTGGACAACCATTAGGTTCAGTCACCCAAGGCTCTCTGACTGGGGGATTAGAAGTAAGATTACACCCGGATATCTCTGTTGAAGATATGCGCGTGGGTAAGTTTTTAGTTGTGCAAGGGATGCGATCGCGCTTTTTCTGTATGCTGACAGATGTGGCGCTAGGAACTGCAAATGACCGAATTATTGCCGATCCGCCTCATTGGGAAGATACTTTTTTACGGGAAGTATTAGCAGGAAGTGGGACATACGGTACAATCAATCTCGCGCCGATGTTGATGTTTACCCCGGAAGTTGAGGAATCTTTCTCGTCAACCAATGGTAAATCTCTCAATCCCTTTGTACCATCAATGACTGGTTTGGCATCATTTCAGCCACAAACCAGCACCACAATGGAATTGCTACCAGTTAAAACTATTCCCAGCCACTTTAGCCAAGTTTATGAAGCGAGTGAAGAAGATTTTCGCCGAGTATTTGGGTGGGAAGATGATACCCAAAGAAAAAACTTTTCCATTGGCAAACCTCTGGATATGGACGTGCCAGTCTGTATTGATTTAGACCGATTTGTTGAACGCAGTAACGGAGTTTTTGGTAAATCGGGAACTGGTAAATCCTTCCTCACACGCTTAGTCTTAGCCGGGATAGTTCGCAAAAACGCAGCGGTAAATTTGATTTTTGATATGCATTCTGAGTATGGCTGGCAAGCAGTCTGTGAAGGTAAGCAATATAGTACAGTTAAAGGATTAAAGCAGCTATTTCCCGGTAAAGTCGAAGTTTACACCCTCGATCCAGAATCGACAAAGCGCCGGGGTGTACGTGATGCACAAGAACTTTATCTCAGCTACGAACAAATAGAAGTTGAAGACGTTAAGTTATGTTCTCGCGATTTAGGACTGTCGGAAGCAGCCCTAGATAATGCGAATATCCTGAACGCTGAGTATGGCAAGGCTTGGATTCTTCAGTTGTTGAACATGACTAACGAAGAAATCAAGCTGTTTTGTGAGGAGAAGCGGGGACACCAAGGTTCGATTATGTCCTTGCAGCGCAAACTCCTGCGATTGGATAACTTGAAGTATATGCGAGCTGCTTGTCCGCAGAACTATATTAATCAAATTTTGCGATCGCTAGAAGCCGGTAAGCACGTAGTTGTTGAATTTGGCTCCCAGTCGGATATGCTCTCATATATGTTGGTGACGAATATGATCACCAGAAGAATTCACAGCCATTATGTCAACAAAGCCGAAAGATTTTTGCACAGTGGCAACGTGAGCGATCGCCCAACACAACTTGTTATTACTATTGAAGAAGCCCACCGTTTCTTAGACCCCAGCATCGTCCAAAGTACCATCTTTGGCACAATCGCCCGCGAGATGCGAAAATATTTCGTAACGTTGCTAGTAGTTGATCAACGCCCATCGGGAATAGATAATGAAGTTATGTCCCAGATAGGGACTCGCATCACAGCATTGCTCAATGATGAAAAAGACATTGACGCAATTTTTACAGGAGTCTCTGGTGCTGGCAGTCTGCGATCGGTATTAGCAAAGTTAGATTCTAAGCAACAAGCCTTGATTTTAGGTCACGCGGTTCCCATGCCGGTAGTAGTCCGTACCCGTCCCTATGATGAAACTTTCTACAGAGAAATTGGCGATACAGCTTGGGAAGAAAAGCCAGACGAAGAATTATTTGCTGCGGCTGATCTAGCTAGGGCTGATTTGGGATTTTAGGCAGTCAAAAGTCACAGAGACGCGATTAATCGCGTCTGTACTTATTTTTCCCTAGCCCCTAGCCTCTAGTCCCTTTCGTAACATCCCACCCTAACACCAGACAATCAGTTCGGTTATCTCCCTACTTCTGGGCAACAGAAGCGGAGGTTTTAGCGTCACTATAGATATAGTCAGCATTTTAAAGGAATTTCAAATTTTTTTGCCAAAGAAACACTTGTGCCCTATAATTGAAAGATTTATCTGGGCTACTTTACTATCCATCAGGTTTGTCGTATTATAATAAAAGTAGAACTCATACTGACTTCGTATTTTACAGCCACCGCCAGTGACTGACGACAAGAAGAATTCTTGAAAAAAAGCCAGCATATTTCTAATAGACTGCAAAATTTAGGGAGGGTAGGGGAACCTATCTCAGGGATGTACCGTCATGTGAACGGCTGTATAAAATGATTATTATGCTAGCTCCCTATGTTCTGTGATATATGTAGTGCCTTTCCTAATCCACCTTAGTTTAGTGATTAAAGATTCATTGTGTTTACGGAGTAGAGGACAACGCACCAATGCCTACTGTTAACACCGCAACCGAAAACCTAAATACCAAATTCACGGCTGATATGGTGCGAACCTATCTGCGAGAAATTGGTCGTGTGCCACTGCTAACCCGTGAGCAAGAGATTGTTTTTGGGAAGCAGGTGCAACAAATGATGACGCTACTGGACGCTAAAGAGGCGTTGGCGAAGAAACTGCACCGCGAACCGAGTTTACCAGAGTGGGCACAAGAAGTTCACCAATCGGAAACCGACGTAACACAGACAGTAGCTCAGGGTAAGCGGGCCAAGCAAAAGATGATTGAAGCGAATCTCCGCTTAGTAGTTGCTATTGCGAAAAAATATCAAAAGCGCAACATGGAGTTTCTCGATTTGATCCAAGAGGGAACTCTAGGATTAGAGAGGGGTGTAGAGAAATTCGATCCGATGCGCGGCTATAAGTTCTCGACTTATGCTTACTGGTGGATTCGCCAAGCTATTACCAGAGCGATCGCACAACAAGGACGCACCATCCGTTTACCGATCCACATTACCGAGAAGCTGAACAAAATCAAAAAAGTACAGCGCGAACTGGCTCAGAAGTTAGGGCGATCGCCTAATCCGGCGGAAATTGCTCAAGAGCTAGAGCTAGAGCCTTTGCAAATTCGCGAGTATTTAAATATGGCACGTCAGCCTGTTTCTTTAGATGTGCGAGTAGGTGATAACCAAGATACCGAGCTGCAAGAAATGCTGGAAGATGACGGGCCATCTCCAGAGTATTACACCACCCAAGAATTTTTGCGCCAAGACTTGAACACCCTGTTGGCAGAACTAACCCCCCAACAGCGAGAAGTTTTAGCGCTGCGTTTTGGATTGGAAGATGGTAATGAAATGTCTTTGGCAAAAGTCGGTGAGAGATTGAATCTCAGCCGAGAACGCGTTCGCCAGTTAGAGCACCAAGCTCTTGCTCATCTGCGTCGCCGTCGTGCCAATGTCAAAGAGTACGTTGCTAGTTAAAAGCCAATTGCTTTTAATTGTGCGCCTCCTGAAATCAGGGGGCTATTTTTTTGGCATTCTTACAAAGTTCTGAGCGGAGGTTTCCTCCGCTCAGAACTTTGCGCTTTGGCATTTGTCCCCCTTGTCCTCTCTGCTCCCTCATACCCAATCCCCCTTTCTTATTTTGAAAAAAATCTTTCGACATATTCCGTAATATATAAATCCTTTGTTGTAGTTACTTATAGTGCTACCAAAGGGCTATGCCAAAAGTATGTTTTTTGATAGAAATGTCAAAATTTATTGATATTTCCTCTAGAAAAAACATTTTTTTAATTTTTATTTTTGCATCACCCAATCAGGTGAATCTGTAGGGTGAAGCAGAAAGCGGCTCTAGGACGGTATTGTAGGTTTGCTAGTAGAAACTAAATAAAAATTTCAGTTTTAGGTATTTTTATTCCCCGGACAATATAAATCAAACCATTGAGGGAGCCTTCATTACAAATACTTAGTTAAGTTCTAATAGGTTGCTGAGAGAGTAGTTAGTTTTTTAACAGGAGAAGTCAGGTGCTTAACAACATATATCAGTTCTGTTCCTCTCGTCAGTTGAAAATGCCTGCTGTTGCCTTAGTAATTGCTCTCGGTGTTGTAGGTGAGCAAACTCAACCGGTACTAGGTAAGGAATTAGCAGTAAATTATCAAAATAGTTCTGCAAGTGTTTTATCACAGCTTAGAGAAGTAAAAGAGCAGAGAAATCAAGTTTGGGCGGCTGCTGAAACTAGAAATAATCAAGAGAATTTGCAGCAAGGACAAATTGCTGAGTCTGTTACAGTCCCCAGTATAGAATCGAATTCTAAAAGTTCAGCCAAGGATTTAAAAACAGCCCCCAAAACTATAGAAATCAACAGCAGAACTCAAAAATCTGCCAAAGAAGCCGCAAATGTGCCTATTAGTAATGTGCCCAAACAAAATGGAGTTTATTTGTATGGCCAATCACCAGAAGCCAACCAGATTGGGCAAGGATATATCGTCTTTGAGAAGCGCCAAGATAAGGTGAGTGGTGCATTGTATATGCCCAATTCGGAGTTTAGTTGTTTTCAAGGCACAGTTGACCGCTCAGGAGAATTGGCGATGACGGTTAATGGTTCTGCAGATGAAAGTAGCTCAAATGAAGTAGCTACAACCAATAGACTGCCTAGCATTAATGAAGAGGAGCTAAGTAGCTATCCTTACTCTGTAGCACTGCAAGATTATCATCAACTCAAGTCTATTAGTGCAAATGACCGCCGCATTTTGCAGATGTGTAATCAATCTTCAAACTAGTACAAAAAGGCTGTACCCCTGCGGGGAAGCAAGCTACGCGTAGCGTCTTTGCAGGAGAAGTATGAAATAAATAAGCCTGTATAGTAAGTCTTTGGTCAGCTTTAGTCCTAAATGATGAATGATGAATTATGTTTATTCGTCATTCATCATTTGGCGTTGCTGATTTTATATATAAATACCTTCGCCAAAAAAAGAGGATGAACTCACAGGGCCGATGTAGTAGAGCTATTGTCTTCCTCAACGATCGCCGACAGTGCCTTGGCTACTTTCGCCCCAAATTGTGCATAAGTTAAATGGAGGGAGAAATATATTTCAATACGTCATCCCAATCTAACTTACACCCATGCATCTCCAAAACCACCTCTTAGAAAATCGCAGTTATTCCAATTTGAGAGGACAGAACTGGCTTCAGTTGTTGCTGTTCTGTGGTTCCCTAGTACTGACAAGCACATCGGTTCGCGCTCAGATTACTCCAGACAACTCCTTAGGGGCAGAAAGTTCTCTCGTCAGATCTAATATTTTGATTAATGGAGCGAATGGTGAGCGCATTGATGGTGGTGCGAGGCGAGGAAGCAATCTCTTTCACAGCTTCAGTCAATTCAATATCAATGATGGGCAAAGAGTGTACTTCGCCAACCCAAACGGAGTTGAGAACATTTTGACACGAGTGACTGGCGGGCAACTTTCCAATATTTTAGGAACTTTGGGAACTGAAGGCAGTGCTAATCTCTTCTTACTCAACCCCAATGGCATTTTGTTCGGTGCAAATGCTCGATTGGATGTTGGTGGTTCGTTTGTAGGAACAACAGCAAATGCAGTTCGCTTTGGAACAATAGGAAACTTCAGCGCTACCAATCCCGAAGCCCCACCCCTGTTAACTATCAAGCCTGATGCATTGTTATTTAATCAGATTACAACGGGTGCGATCGCCAATAACTCCGTTGCCCCTTCCGGGTTAAATCCATCTTCTAGTTTTATTGCTCAGGGTTTGCGCGTACCAGATGGTAATAGTTTGCTGTTGGTAGGCGGCGATATCCAAATGGATGGCGGAAATTTATACGCTTTTGGTGGGCGAGTCGAGCTAGGTGGTTTGGCTAGTGTGGGAACAGTGGGATTGAATACAGATAGACAAAATCTGAGTTTAAGTTTTCCCAATGGTGTAGAAAGAAGTGATGTTTTCTTCAGCAATGGTGCTTTAGTAGATGTAACCGCAGGCGATCGCGGAAGTATCGCGGTAAATGCTCGGAATTTAGAGATGACAGGGGGAAGTGCCTTATATGCAGGCATAGCGAGTGGGATAGGTTCTGATAGCAGTCAGGCAGGAAATATCGATATTAATGCAACCGTTGCCGTCAATCTTAACAATAGCAGTGGGATTGTGAATTATCTACAACAACAAGCAAAAGGACAGGGCGGTAATATCAATATTAGAACTAGCAAGTTATTATTTCAGGGTGAGTCAGGATTAGCCGTTCTTACATTGGGTGAAGGTAAAGCAGGTTCTTTAAATGTTGATGCTGAAGATATACAACTGATTGGTAGCAACTTGTTATCTTACACGCGGTCAACAGGGGATGCAGGAAATTTGACAATCAAAACTAATTCCTTGCTCGTCAAAGATGGGGCACAAGTAGCGACTGCTACATTTGGTGCAGGAAAAGGGGGTGTGTTGACTGTTGAGGCTCAAGATGTGCAACTGATTGGTAGAACTGCTGATGATCAAGCTCCCAGTGGCTTGATTACTGGCTCACAGCGAAACTCAACAGGGGATGCAGGAAATGTGATACTGAAAACCAATTCCTTGCTGATTAAAGATGGAGCACAAATATTTACTGGTACATTTGGTGCAGGTAAGGGGGGTTCTGTAGCTATTGAAGCTCAAGACGTGCAACTCATTGGTGTAGGTGCTAATACTCGATTAGGTAGTGGAGTGCTTGCTTCCTCACAGCCAAACTCAACAGGGAATACAGGAAATGTGACACTGAAAACCAATTCCTTGCTTGTCAAAGATGGGGCACAAATATTAATTACTACATTTGGTGCGGGTAAGGGAGGTGCCTTGACTGTTGAAGCTCAAGATGTACAACTCATTGGTACAAGTGCTGATAATGTGGTTCCCAGTGGCTTGTTAGCTGCCACAGTAGAAAACTCAACAGGAGATGCGGGAAATGTGATATTAAAAACCCGCTCTTTGCTGGTCAAAGATGGGGCAGTAGTGAGTGGTGCTACATTTGGTGAGGGCAAAGGGGGTTCGTTGAGTATTGAGGCTCAAGATGTGCAACTCATTGGTACAAGACCTGATGGTCAGGTTGGCGGCGGCTTGTTTGCTTCCTCATACTCACAAGGGAATGCAGGAAATTTGACATTGAAAACTGAGTTCTTGCTAGTAAAAGATGGAGCAGCAGTAAATGTTGCTACATTTGTTACAGGTAAGGGGGGTTCCTTGAGTATTGAGGCTCAAGACGTGCAACTCATTGGTACAAGCACTGATGGTCGGGTTAGCGGCTTGTTCGCTTCCACAGAGTCAACAGAGGATGCAGGAGATTTGACATTAAAAACTCGTTCCTTACTGATCAAAGAAGGGGCACAAATATTTACTGGTACATTTAGTGCTGGCAAGGGTGGTTCTCTAACTATTGATGCCTCCGATCTAGTAGAAGTTGTCGGTAGCTCTATAAGTGATACATTTGTTAGCGCTATCAGTACATCTACAGCTAGTTCTGGTGATGCGGGCAATTTAAATTTGAACGCCAGACGCTTAATGGTTCGCAATGGTGGTTCTCTGGCAGCAGATACATCACAGACAAGTACCGGCAGTGGCGGTAATCTGGTCATTAATGTTCAAGATGCTGTAGAAGTGACAGGAATTTCCTTCAAAAATGAGCTTCCAAGTTCTCTATCCGTTCGCAGTCGCAGTCAGGGAAAGGCAGGAAATTTGACTGTGAACTCACCACGTATCAGCGTCAAAGACCAAGGCACAATCAATGCAGAATCTTTTGCAGCTGATGGTGGAAACATTAGACTCAACACCGATTTACTACTACTGCGGCGCGGTGGTACTGTTTCCGCAACCGCAGGGATTGACCAAGGTGCGGGGAACGGTGGTAACATTGCCATCAACACCACAGCGATCACTGCTGTCGCGAAAGAAAACAGTGACATCCGCGCCAATGCTTTTAGGGGTAAGGGTGGTAATGTCACCATCAATACCGAAGGATTATTTGGCATCTTTCCTACTACCTTCCCAACAGACCAAAGTGAAATCACTGCTAGTTCGGATTTAGGCGTGCAAGGAGAAATTAACATCAATCAACCCGAACTTCAACGCACCCAGGGAATGATCGAACTTCCCTCTACTGTCATTGATGCTAGTACTAAATTTGCTCAAGTGTGTCCTAAAGGCCCAAATGCCAAACCCTTAGGAAAATTTATCATTACCGGACGCGGCAGTTTGCCTCCGAGTACTTTCGAGCCAATGACAGGTACTCTCAACTTAGTTGAACTGGCAACATTAGATGTGGAAAGTTCTACAAACGTGGGGGTAGAAGGAGAAAGCAAAAGTTTGGATATTGATTCCAGTTCAAAGACTATTATCGAAGCGCAAGGATGGGTAAGAACTGCGGATGGTCAAATTGCTCTGGTAGCGGGAGTATCGGGTAGTCTACCCAATTCCATGACTTCTGCCTCATGCCCAACCTCTTCGTGAGATAGTTGCAGTTGGGTGCGATCGCTCTGGACGGAATGCGTAGTTATTATGCTGCTTCAAAACTGATTTTCTGTGATCACAAAACCCTTGTAGAGACATTTCACGAAACGTCTCTACGTTTAAATTCATACTCAAATTCAACAACTTAATACTCAATTCCTGGTTGAGCTTTCACGCCTTGATCGCGGAAAGGATGCTTAACTAGGGTCATTTCTGTTACTAAGTCGGCTCGCTCGATTAAAGCGGCTGGTGCACCTCTACCTGTCAGAATAACGTGGGTAGCCGCAGGTTTTTGTGCTAATCCCGCTAATATTTGCTCAACTTGTAAGTAACCCATTTTGAGCGCAATATTGATTTCATCCAACAAGACTAACTTGAAGTCTGGGTTACAGATGTATTCTAATGATTTTTCCCAGGCGGCTTGAGCTTTATCTAAATCGCGATCGCGATCTTGAGTTTCCCATGTAAAGCCTTCGCCCATAGCATGAAATTCTAACTGGTCTTGCCAACTACTGAACACCCTTTTTTCCGAGGGTTCCCAGGCTCCTTTGATAAATTGGACGATCGCTACTTTATACCCATGACCAAGCGATCGCAACACCATCCCCAAGGCCGCAGTCGTTTTCCCTTTACCATTACCAGTATTGACAACAATTAATCCTTTTTCAGGTAAAGCTTGTGCTATGCGCTGATCCTGTACTTCTTTCCGTCGTTGCATCTTTTTGCGGTACTGTTCATCACTTAAGGATGAGGACATTACCTCGTCAATCACGCGTGCAATCTCTTGATCTGAATCGAATGCTTCTGGGGTGTCGTTTTTCATCAATTTTGTCTGAATATACTGGCAATAACTTTAACCACGGAGAGAATGAAGTAAAATTTTATTATTTAGTCAATTTTACCTAACTTACATTTTCAAGATGTCCAATAAAATTACACTGAAAAATATTGAAAATGTATTGGCTTTTTTAACATTATTTACGGATACAGAAGCACAGCTATATGACATACAACCCGAACCCTTGACTTTAGATCCTTATTGCTATTCTAAAGAATTTAATAAGTTCATTACATCTGTTTATCAAGAAAATTTTGTCATTGGCTTTGATTGGCCAGCTTGGCAAAATGAAGCTCATCGTTTGATCACAAATCCCGAACTATTAATTTTAGCTGACATTTCAACATTGCAGAAATTGTTGACAACTCACATTCGTAAAGAGCGCTTTTGTAGCGGTCATTTAGCTGCGATGATTGAGAATGGTCATTTTCTGGCAATCTTCCACAGACTACAAGCAATCCATGCAGCTTTGATGTTAGAAAACCCTGACAACAACGGTGAACCAAACATGATCAAGCAAATGTCAGTTTTTCAAGGTGATATTACTCAGTTACAAGTAGATGCGATTGTCAATGCTGCCAAAAATTCCCTACTGGGCGGTGGTGGTGTTGATGGCGCAATTCATCGTGCAGCTGGGCCAGAATTGTTGGCAGAATGTCGACAGTTGCATGGTTGCGCTACCGGGGAAGCAAAAATCACCAAAGGTTACAAACTAAGAGCAAAATGGGTAATCCACACTGTTGGCCCAATTTGGTACGGAGGTAATCAAGGTGAAGATGAGATGTTAGCTCGATGTTATAGCAACAGCTTGACCTTGGCGGCCGAATACCAAATTAAAAGCCTTGCTTTCCCAGGCATTAGCACAGGCGTTTATGGATTCCCAATGGAACGCGCCAGCAAAATTGCGATCGCAGAAGTTAATAAGTTTTTAAATAGCGATAAGTCGCTAGAACAAGTAATTTTCGTTTGTTTTGGGCAAAGTGCCTATGATTTCTACCTCAAGGCTGTACAAGAATTAGCATAAAGCTAGTACCGCAAGGCGGAATTCAAAATTCAAAATTCAAAATTCAAAATGAATACAGCGTAAGGTTTTCATTGATTTTGAATGGGTTGTTTATTTACGCCGACGTGTACTAGTACCGCTTGTCTTGGAAGTCAAAAGTCAATTTGTGGAGAATCTCACTTAGCGTTATTAATAATCATGTTTGTCATCGTATCAATCAGGCGATCGCCTTCCATTGGTAAAATATCTTTACCATGCATCACATCTTGAGTGATATGAAAATAAACCAATGAGCCGAGCATAATTCTGGCTGTAGCTTCTGGGTCAGCTAGATTAAGTTCTGGATGCGTTGCTAGGTATTGACTGAGGGTTTCGAGTACAGGCTTAGTCATTGCACGCACACAAATCTGCGCTAACTCTGGAAAACGACCAGACTCCCCGATGATCACTCGCATAAACGCACAGTGTTCATGGTCTTGAACCATTAAATCTAAAGCTTTAGTTCCTAACTGGCGCAATACAACTTTTGGTTCTCCTTGCAGGGGGACTGTACCAAAAATTAAGTTGAACTTCTTGCGTGTCAGCTGCTCAATTAAGACTTTAAAAAGTCCTTCTTTATCTTGAAAGTGGCTGTAGACAGTTGCTTTAGAAACACCCGCAGCTACTGCTACCTTGTCCATACTTGTGCCAGCATAGCCATGTTTGAGGAACTCCTGCATTGCTCCTTGCAGAATTTGTTCCACTTTATCAACAGAACTATCCCGTTCTACTTCGTCAACTTTTATGCGTGCCATTGATTAATTAACCTTTCTTATAAACCATTTTACTGGGGATTAGGGACTGGGGATTGGGGAAACAAATAACTTTTGACTTTATAACCCTTACCCCTTGACTAAACTACTCCGTTTAGTTTAGCATGAATTGAACTGGACGGTTTAGTTCAAAATGCCGCCAGAAAAAGGGGAATACGATGGCGCAAAACTGGAATTTAACGGGTTTTCGAGCTTCCCAAACTGTTTTGAAGTCACCTGCAACTATAGCAATAATTACAGCTTTAGTTACGGCGGGAGCTAGTGTTTATACGGTAAATAAGTTTCAGGCTGATTCCAAAACGAAGGCGGAATTAGTAGCGCCCATACAACCAGTGGTAAAAACTGTAACTGCGTTGGGACGATTCGAACCAAATGGCGAGGTGATTAAGCTGTCTGCACCGACGGCTAATGAAGGAAATCGGGTTGAGCAACTGTTGGTGAAAGAAGGCGATCGCATCAAATCTGGACAAGTAATTGCAATTATGGATAGTCGCGATCGCTTGCAGGCGAGTTTAGGTGAAGCGCAAAGACAAGTGGAAGTCGCTAAATCCCGTCTTAACCAGGTAAAAGCTGGGGCAAAACAAGGAGAAATTGGAGCGCGTCAGGCGACTGTTAACCGTCTGCAAGTTGAACTAGAAGGAAGCATCAAAACGCAGCAAGCAACAATTAACCGCTTAGAAGCAGAATTGCAAGGACAACAACAAAGTTTACAAGCAACCGTAGCACGTGTAGCTGCCGAGAAGCGCAACGCGCAAGCTGATGTGCAACGCTATGAGAGTTTATATAAAGAAGGGGCTATTTCTAGCCAAGAAGTGGATCGTAGACGGTTAAGTGCCGAAACTTCTACTCAGCAGTTAATCGAAAGCCAAGCCACCAAAGCTAGAACTGTCGCCACCTTGGAACAACAAATTAACGAAGCCAAAGCCAACCGAGACAAAACTATCGCCACTCTGCAACAGCAAATTAACGAAGCCAAAGCCACCCTCAACCAAACGGCGGAAGTCCGTCCTACAGATGTAGCCAACGCCCAAGCAGAGGTAGACAGCGCCCAAGCCTCAGTTGAGAAAATTAAAGCCCAACTAAATCAAGCATATATTCGCGCTCCCAAAGCCGGGCAAATTCTCAAAATTCATACACGCGCTGGTGAAACAGTGGGCAATGATGGGATTGTGGAATTAGGCCAAACCGATCAGATGTATGTAGTTGTAGAAGTATATCAAAGTGATATTCATAAAGTGCGGCCTGGTCAAAAAGTAAAAGTCAGCAGCGATTCTCTTCCTGGTGAATTGCAGGGAACTGTCGATTGGTTGGGAATGCAAGTACAACGGCAAAATGTAATTAACGCCGATCCTTCCAGTAATATTGACGCGAGAGTTGTGGAAGTTCATGTGCGGCTAGATAACGCATCCAGCGCTAAAGCTGCCCAGTTTACTAATTTGCAAGTCAAGGCGGTGATTGAGCAATGATTGGATTTATCTCTCAACTACAGCGCCGCACACC
Source organism: Aulosira sp. DedQUE10 (assembly GCA_034530935.1). Lineage (GTDB taxonomy): Bacteria > Cyanobacteriota > Cyanobacteriia > Cyanobacteriales > Nostocaceae > Aulosira. The sequence continues at coordinate 173,876 of JAVRCF010000001.1, forward strand.
TCTAGGATGGTTGCAACTGAGTAAACAGAGAAGCCGCTTTCTTGTGGCGCTATCTGGCGTAGCCTTTGCCGATTTGCTAATGTTCATGCAGCTTGGTTTTCAGTCAGCATTATTTGACAGTGCCACCAGACTGCATCAAGTATTAAGCGCAGATATAGTACTGATTGGTAATCAAGCCCGCAACCTTTCCTTTATGTCTTCCTTTCCGAGAAGAAGACTGTATCAGGCTGCCGATATACCTGGTGTAAAATCGGCAGAAGCTATGTATACCAATAACATTACATGGAAAAATCCCCAAACTCACCGTGAGACAGGGATGCTAATTATCGGGTTTAATCCTGATCAGCCAGCCTTTAACTTACCGGAAGTTAACCGCCAATTATCGACAATTAAACTGCCGGATACCGTTATCTTTGATGATGCTTCCAGAGGAGATTACAAAGAGGCGATCGCACAAATTGCCCAAGGTAAACCTGTCACCACAGAAATCGATCGGCGGACAATTAGCATTAATGGCTTATTCACAGTTGGGGCCTCCTTTGGTGCTGACGGTAGCTTAATCACCAGTGATCAGAACTTTTTGCATCTATTTCCCAAGCGAGAAGCAGGTAGTGTCAGTATTGGTTTGATTCAGCTACAACCAGGTTACGACCCTAAGCAAGTCGCCAATGCTTTAAAGTCTTACTTACCTAAAGATGATGTCAAAGTTCTCACCCACGAGGAATTTATTGCATTTGAGAAGAACTACTGGCAAACAAATACTGCGATCGGGTTTATCTTCACCTTAGGTGTATCGATGGGGTTCGTGGTGGGGGTGATTATCGTCTATCAAGTTCTTTCCACCGATGTTAACGCCCACATGAAAGAATACGCCACCTTCAAAGCGATGGGGTATAACAATCTCTACCTGCTAGGTGTGGTGTTTGAGGAAGCTTTAATCCTAGCAATACTAGGGTTTATTCCAGGGATGACAGTATCTTTAGGACTATATGCCTTGACCAGAGGCGCTACAAATTTACCACTTTATATGACCTTGGCACGCGCTATTCAAGTGCTGACGCTGACCTTTGTAATGTGTCTGATTTCTGGTGCGATCGCAACTCGTAAAGTTCAATCTGCTGACCCTGCGGATATGTTTTAAGTGTCAAGGGTCAAAAGTCAAAGGTCAAAGGTCAAAGGTCAAAAGTCAAAAGTCAAGAGTTGTTTGTCTTCCTTCCCTTTTCCCCATTACCCATTACCCATTCCCCAGCCTCCACTATGAATTCCGTAATCTCAGTCCAAAATCTCGACCACTACTTTGGTCAAGGTCAACTGAAAAAGCAAGTTCTGTTTGATATAAACTTAGAAATCAATGCTGGCGAAATTATTATTATGACAGGGCCATCGGGTTCTGGTAAAACCACATTACTAACTTTAGTGGGAGGCTTGCGTTCTGCTCAATCTGGTAGTTTGCAAGTATTAGGAACAGAACTCTGCGGTGCAAATGCAGCACAACTAACTCAAGCCAGACGCAGCCACGGCTATATTTTCCAAGCACATAACCTGCATGGTAGTTTGACAGCCCTTCAGAATGTCAGAATGGGATTAGAGCTGCATAAAGATATTTCACCGCAGGAAATGAAAACTCGCTCCGCCGAAATGCTTGAGCAGGTAGGATTAGGAAATCGCCTCAATTACTATCCTGATGATTTATCAGGGGGACAAAAACAACGGGTAGCGATCGCTCGTGCATTAGTCAATCGTCCTAAAATTGTCTTAGCAGATGAACCAACTGCGGCGCTTGATAGCAAATCTGGGCGAGATGTAGTCAACTTGATGCAACAACTGGCAAAGGAACAAAGTTGTACAATCCTGATGGTGACTCATGACAACCGGATTTTAGACATTGCCGATCGCATCGTTCACATGGAAGATGGTAAGCTAGCAAAAGATACAGCTGTAGCTTTGGCAGTATAAATAATTACGTAATATCCTGGAAGCTAAAACACATCAAAATTGCATATTAAATTTTGCTCAAAGTTCTCTGGAGTGGACATCTGCCCGCTTCATACAAGCGATCGCACTCTTATTTTACAACTAACAGTTAAGACATACAGCAGATGGCAACTTCTCTAGGAGAGGCTATGCCAACATGAAGTACAGATTATCGTCGATCGTAGGGGCACAACAATGTTCATTGGTGTCAACTTAAGCTAAAACGCTTATTCCACAGGCATTTTACCCCACCCCTAACCCCTCCCCTTGGCAAGGGGAGGGGTCTACTGAAGTAGACTCAAAATTTGCTGGGATATCTAGTCATCTACCCTTCGGGAACACTTCGTGTACAGATGACTTTTGCTATGAGCAAGGAACTTCAGTTCCTTGCGGGACATTGGTTATACGTTAAGTTGACACGTATGGTGGAAGCCGTGCCCCTACAATTGGATTGATTAGCTGAATACCCGGTGTTGTAAAGAAGGCATTTGACGACGAACTTGGTCGAGGCGAGTGGGTCTAATTTCTGCGATCGCAATTCCTGGCTGCTCACCTGCATCAGCTAAAATTACACCCCAAGGGTCGATAATCATGGCGTGTCCGTGGGTTTGTCTTCTGGCGTAATGGGTGCCGGTTTGGGCGGGGGCAATTACATAACAGGTGTTTTCAATTGCTCTGGCTTGTAGTAATGTTTGCCAATGGTCTTTACCAGTGAAGGCAGTAAAGGCAGCTGGCACAAATATCACATCGGCTCCTTTATGTGCCAGATGTCGGTACAATTCTGGGAAGCGGACATCATAGCAAATAGAAAGCCCTAAATTACCCAGTTTTTCGGAAAAATGCACAGGTGGTAGTTGCGTACCAGCCATGACTGTGATGGATTCTTGATAGGTGTTGCCGTCAGGGACGTTAACATCAAATAGATGTACTTTGTAATAGCGCGAAACTTCTTGACCGTTGGAGTCAATAAGTATGGTTGTGTTATAAAATTTGCCTGTGTTCTCTACTGGGACTGGAAAACTGCCGCCCAGAATGGTGATTTGAAAGCGCTGGGCCATTTTTTTCAAGAATATTTCGCTTTCCCGTGCGATCGCTTCTGCTTGTGCGAGTTTGTCTTTCTCTTCCCCCATAAAAGAAAAGTTTTCTGGCAAACCCACCAATTCCGCACCCCGACGCACGGCAAGTTCAATTAATTCTTCTGCCTGTGCTAAGTTTTTGTATAAATCAGACACACTAGTTAATTGGATAGCAGCTGCTAAATAAGGCTTCATAGATTCCACAAACAGTAAATATGTGCGAGGTAGATTCTCAAATATATCGTTACCAGAGGCTGCGGAAAAGCCCGCTCTTGCTAGGGATGGGACGGTACTTGTTTAGAGAACTGGGTAACTTAGGGAGTCTCAAGAAATTAATTATCAAGGAAATAGGGTTAGAGCGGAGATCGGCCCTTTGTCTCAGCCAAAGTCTTGCTGTACCATGCTTTTAGTGTTCGAGTGTTTTATTTAATAGCCAAACCTTTAACGAGAAATACGTGAGCGTTACTTTTTTTGAAGTAATTGATGATACTCATCTTCTCATTTCAATCTGCTTATGGGTGATGAAACTAGGTCACATTTCAAGGTAGGTTGTTATCAAACGTTGATAAATACTATCTGCTGTGGATACCTCTGCTCTCGTTCAAACATTTATTGCTGTATTTGTCCTAGCGGATGCTATAGGTAATATACCAATAGTGCTGATTTTGACAAAAGGGATGACCCCAGAGGACAGAAACAAAGTTATAGATAAAGCGATTATCGTAGCGATCGCAGTTCTGTTGCTTTTTGTTTTCACTGGGCAATTAATTTTGACTTATTTGGAAATCAGCATGGCATCTTTGCGAGTAGCTGGAGGACTGTTATTGCTTTTAGTGGCTTTGCAAATGCTACGGGGAGAATTAAATACGCCAATTCTAGAAGAAGGGCGCGATGTCGCAGTTACGCCCTTAGCTTTACCATTGCTAGCCGGGCCGGGTACTTTAACAACAGTCATGTTATTAACCTCACAATCTCAACTACCCTATTTCGGTGTAGTTTTAGGTATTGTAGCGGCAATGTTCATTAGTTGGTTAATTCTACGTCTAGGAACCTATATAGACAAGTGGATTGGTGCTGAAGGTGGGGTAATTGTAACTCAGCTTTTTGGTTTTCTGTTGGCGGCGCTAGCGGTAGAAATTGGTAGTACAGGAATTCGGGAATTATTCTTGAAATAAGACAATTCCTAACTTAAAGTAGTGGCGTAGCACAGCTAAAATAGTGCATTAAAAATCTCTGGAAAATTCAAGTTTATCAGCATAATCCAATTTTTATATTGCACCAATTTAGACGTGTCGCACCAGTAGGGTGTTTTATAGGTGAGGGTTGTGCACCATCTTCATCTCATCAGCAAGGCAATTTTTACAGGATGAGCACAGGTCACAAAGTCCAAAATAGGGTGTGCAGTAAAGATATGTCAGTGCTCACCTTAAGGTTATTGATAATGCTCCCAGAACAAATAACAAATGACGAAAAATTTGCATTTGTTCTGGCTTATGTATTTGATGATAGCTACTTACCTAATCTACTGCAAGCAGACCCAGCAAAATAGTTTTTATCCTCTTAACGATTGTCTGCAATACAATTAGTAAATTTATTATAAAAAATTCATATACCCGATAATTGTCAGAATTTCTTGACTTTTTAGCGTAATGTTAGAATTTTGGCTGTTTATCGACCAATAATCTTCTAAAACTCGAATTAAAATAAACTTATTCATACTTACAAGCGTTTAACTATCATATATAGATAATTGTGATTTTGCTAACCAATGAGTGTGATCTTATTTATGTCATTGGGTAGAAGGTTAAGACAAGATTAATCCTTATTGTAAGCATTATGTCTCTAGTTTCAGTTAGTCATTGGATTTACTGGGCTTCTAATTATTAACGAGTAATTTCTGGCTTTTTATAGCCAATAGCTTTTATAAATTTGTACTGCGCTTTAGGGCTGGCATTGTCGGAATCCAGTAAAAATGTCAAAACTTTAACTGAAAATAGATGAATATCTGTTTTCGCAGATAGATGTGTGAAATCCTGATTGCAGAGATTTCACCTATTCTGCTGCATATATCTTTTCCCAGGGTTATTCAGTTTAAGAAACTGGTAAAAATTATGTCCAGTTATGTCAGTGAACTTTACGAATTTGATAATTATGACCAAGCTGAGAGTAAGTTTCTCACAGCTTTCCAACGCAAAGTATTAGTCAAGAATCTGCAAATAGATCTGGCATCAGAATACCGCCGACGGATTGAAATTATGTTACTTGCAGATCGGGGTAAAACTCAAATCCAAATCTGCCATTTGTTAGGTTGTTCTCAGCACATGGCACGCTATTGGATTGGTATGGCTAAGTCTGGTTTAGCTCACAAATGGTACGAGCAACCAATAGGTAGACCCCGGAGTGCTATTTCTCATATATCCTTTAGTTTTAAAGAACTGGGGAACGCTACGCGCTGATTCTTTGCTGTATGGTACGGGTAAGCTTAAGCCAAAAATGTCTTGGCGCAAGCCCTTACAGTCTGGGTGGAACACGGAAACGTTAACCCGGAAGCTGCTACAGGGTACGCGAAACACGGAAACGTCAACCCGGAAGCTGCTACAGGGTACGCGAAACACGGAAACGTCAACCCGGAAGCTGCTACAGGGTACGCGGAACATGAAAACGTCAACCCAGAAGTTGCTACAGGGTACGCGGAACATGAAAACGTCAACCCAGAAGTTGCTACAGCGAAGACAGAAACGGTTACAGATTATTTCAAGTAAATGTAGTATACGGCAATACGGTTCAGTTAAGGCTAAAAGCTGAAGCTTGTAACAGAGGAAAAAGTTCGTAGTCAGCACTTTAGTCCGCAATTTCAGCACTAAAGTGTTGACTACAAACCAGATTCCCTCATCTTATTTTTTTAACCCAAGCGTATTGACATATAGACTTGTAGGGGCGGGTTCACAAATACACTCACTCATCCACGAAGATACCCCTGTTCTGTCACTCTCCGAAAACATTTGCCATTTCTGAATTATAGAGCTTCTATATAGCAAGCGATTGCGCTATTCTTTTCTAATAACAAATACAAGACCGATTTTTTCTAATAGTATAGCTTGTATTGATTGCCTCATAAGGCTTTTAGCGATCGCCCTCTCGGAAAGTGACAGAAGAAGGGTATTTCTTTTGAGTGCTGCACCATCATGCACTATCAGTAATTCAAAGTCGGCAGCCTGCGGGATAACACACCCTTGTATCTTAGAGGTTGTTTGAAAAGTGTTTCACTGTGACTTTAGGCACTTTTAGATCCCCCCTAACCCCCCTTAAAAAGGGGGGAACCGGAATCAAAGTCTCCCTTTTTAAGGGAGATTTAGAGGGATCTAAAACTTTTGATACCAACAAGAGGACTTTTCAAACATCCTCTTAGAAGCAGGGGTATGTTTTACAAGCTAGCTTAGAAAAGCTCCGAAGTCTCTCCCATGAAAAGCAACAATAAGTACTAGATATTGTGGAATTGATTTTTCAAAAAACTGCAAATCACAACCAGTTAACTAATGAACATTTATCCCAACCGCAAACACGGTTATCTCTCCAATAAATTCTAGGCTACCCATAGCATAACGTTACAAAATACTTGAATCTTTTATCGCCGCCACAGCCAATTACTTTTTAAATAGACTGAAATTAACAGAGTTTTTCATTTGAGTTAACAATAGTCTATAGCCCTTTCTTGTACCAATAATTTGTATTATTAATACCTAATATGGTATTATCCTGATATCTTTTGGCAAAATTAAAATCTACCAAAACTAAATAAATATTTTATAAAATCCGTGTAGTTTGATACTATCTTTTAAGAGACACAAGTTTTAGCATCATATTATGAATTCTGTAGGTACAGCATGGTCTTACGGCGCTGCTTAGTTGCCTCTAGCTTTATCACTTTCTCTACATTTGGCTGTGGTAATTGGGCACATTCAACAGCAAATAACACCACACAAGTTGTACAAGAAAGTCATATTTCCCAACTGCTAATTGGCGCACAATCCCCGCAAAAGGCAGAGACTTTTTTGAATCAAGCTAATAACTTGCTAGATGCACGTCGTTATCAAGATTCGATTGCAGCATACGATAAAGCGATCGCCATTCAACCGAAAATTGCCGAAGCTTGGATTAACCGAGGTAATGCGTTAACAGCTTTACAGCGCTATAAAGAAGCGATCGCATCCTACGACAAGGCGATCGCTCTTAGACCTGACAAGGACGTAGCTTGGTACAATAGGGGCAATGCTTTAACGTCATTGCGACTCTACAAAGATGCGATCGTCGCTTTCGATAAAGCGATCGCCCTTAACCCTAAGAAATCTGAAGCCTGGATTAACCGAGGTATAGCCCTCACAAAGCTGCAACGCTACGCCGACGGTTTAAAATCCTACGACACTGCGATCGCTATTAAGCCAAATATGCATCAAGCATATTACAATCAGGCTTGCTCTTATGGTTTACAGGGCAATGTAGAACTAGCAATTAAAAACCTAGATAAAGCAATCAAACTTGCTCCTGGTAAATATGAGAAATTGGCGAAAACAGATACAGATTTTAATAAAGTACATAGCGATAAAAGATTTAAAAAGCTGATTAATTAGTTAATGTAGATGCAGGGTGTGTTGTCGCCAAGCGCCGCACCAGCAACAATTTCAGGCACTTTTTTAATACCAGGTTGAAAAAATAATTCGCTAAATAGTAGGGGCACAACAATGTTCACCTGTGTCAACTCAAGCTAAAAATAGCTTAACTGTTGGCTTCCTCACCCGCCTCTTAATTTAATTAAGAGGCTAATAGCTAAAGTCTACTGAAGTAGACTCAAGATTATGAGAAATATTTAGTCATCTTCAGATGACTTTTGCTATTAGCAAGGAACTGAAGTTCCTTGCAGGACATAGCTTTTACGTTAAGTTGACACCAATGAACAATGTTGTGCCCTGATAAATAATTTATCTATCGCAAAAATATTTGAATTAGTATAAATTAATATTGTCTGTATACCGAAATTTTCTATTTAACCGATATGAAAAAATTGTTAATCACAGGAGCCAGTGGCTTTTTAGGATGGCATATTTGCCAGTTAGCAAAGCCAGAATGGGAAGTTTATGGTACTTATTTTGCTAATTCTCTAGAAATACCTGGCATCACAACATTGAAAGTTAATTTAACAGATTTTCAAGAATTAAAACAGATATTTAATGATATTAAGCCAACAGAAGTTATTCATACTGCCGCCCATTCTCAGCCTAATTTTTGTCAAACTCATCCCCAAGAATCATATGCAATTAATGTTACAGCATCCTGCAACATAGCTGGACTTTGTGCTGATCAAGCAATTCCTTGTGCCTTTACATCAACTGACTTAGTTTTTGATGGTTTAAATGCTCCCTATCAAGAAACAGATTCCGTAAGTCCTGTGAGTATTTATGGTGAGCAAAAAGTTCAGGCGGAAGTAGTTATGTTAGAACGATATCCTAATACAGCCGTCTGCCGTATGCCTTTAATGTTTGGCATGGCAACACCTACAGCGAAAAGCTTTATGCAGCCTTTTCTGGAAAGCTTACAAGCAGGCAAAGAACTAAATCTATTTATCGATGAATTCCGCACACCAGTCAGTGGCAAAACTGCCGCACAAGGGCTGTTATTAGCATTAGAAAAAGTTCAAGGGTTGATTCACTTAGGCGGCAAAGAAAGAATTTCTCGTTACGATTTTGTCCGCCTACTAGTAGAAGTATTTGAAATTCCTGATGCTAAACTTAAAAGTTGCCGACAAGAAGATATTAAAATGGCAGCACCTAGACCGAAAGATGTGTCTTTAGATAGTTCTAAAGCATTTGTATTAGGATATAAGCCTTTATCTTTAAAAGAAGAACTAGCAGCAATACTTGTCGGTTAAGGGAAAAATGGGGAAAGGGGGAAGGGAGAGAAAAAACCTTTAACCCTTACCCTTTAACCTTTTCCCCAAACCCCTGCCTCTACGACTGAACAGTATTGATTTTTAACAGCAGCTATTGCTAAGAATAAGCATCCATTGGCAGACAAGAACAAACAAAATTTCTGTCGCCAAAAGCTGCATCAATGCGCCCAACCGCAGGCCAGAATTTATGTTCTCTTGTCCAAGGTGCAGGGTAGGCAGCTTGTTCTCGAGAATAAGGATGATGCCACTCTCCAGTAATCAGGCTTTCGACAGTGTGAGGTGCATTTTTCAAGACATTATCTTGAGCATCCACCTTACCTGATTCAATTTCGGCAATTTCTTGACGAATAGCAATCAAAGCATCACAGAAACGATCCAATTCTGTTTTCGATTCGCTTTCTGTGGGTTCCACCATGATTGTACCTGCTACAGGCCAGGAGACAGTCGGCGCATGGAAGCCATAGTCCATTAGCCGCTTGGCAACATCATCAATTTCGATACCCGCAGATTTTTTGAGTACGCGCAAATCTAAAATACATTCATGGGCAACTAGGCTATTTTTCCCTTTGTACAACACGGGATAATACTCCTCAAGTCTCTTGGCTATATAGTTAGCGTTGAGAATTGCTACTTTGGTTGCATCCGTCAATCCATCTGCACCCATCATCGCAATGTACATCCATGAAATCACCAAAATACTGGCACTTCCCCAAGGCGCAGCCGCTACAGCACCCTGAGAGTGCTGAGTGCCCAGTTGAGAGTGCTGAGTTGATTTATTGATGGAGATAACAGCGTGTCCAGGGAGGAATGGGACGAGATGGGAAGCTACGCCAATTGGCCCCATACCTGGGCCACCCCCACCATGAGGGATACAGAAGGTTTTGTGTAAGTTTAAGTGGCAAACATCAGCGCCAATATCTCCAGGACGGCAAATTCCGACTTGGGCGTTCATATTCGCGCCATCCATGTAAACTTGTCCACCATGACTATGAACAACCTCACAAATTTCTTGAATTCCCTCCTCAAACACTCCATGAGTTGAGGGATATGTCACCATCAAGGCAGCAAGTTCACGACTATGTTTCTCTGCCTTTGCCTTAAGGTCATCGATATCAATATTACCTTCTAAGTCGCAGGCGACGGCTACAACTTTCATCCCACACATCACCGCGCTAGCTGGGTTTGTCCCATGTGCGGAGGTAGGAATTAAACAAACGTTGCGGTGTCCTTCTTTGCGACTTTCGTGATAGTGACGAATTACTAAAAGTCCACTGTATTCGCCTTGGGAACCCGCATTTGGTTGCAGAGAAATTCCAGCAAACCCAGTAATTTCAGCTAACCACGCCTCAAGTTGCTGGAAGAGGATTTGATAACCCCGTGTTTGGGATGGCGGTGCAAATGGATGAATCTTGCCAAATTCTTGCCAGGTGACTGGTATCATCTCAGATGTGGCATTTAACTTCATCGTGCATGATCCTAAGGGAATCATTGATGTCGTTAAAGACAAATCCTTTGTTTCTAGCTTGTGTAGATAACGCAATAACTCAGTTTCCGAGTGATAGCGGTTAAATACAGGATGGGTGAGGTAACTGCTGCTACGAGAAAGAGGCAGCGGTGAAGCAGCTAATTCGGCGATGGTGAAAGATAAATCTTTACTCAAGGCAAAGATTTCTAACAAATCTTGGACATCTTCTACTGTAGTTGTCTCATCTAAGGAAATACCCACAGCAGTTTCATCAACAATCCGCAGGTTAATATGATGTGCTTGGCAATTTTCCTGAATTGTTTGGAGGTTGTGTCTTCCTAACTCCACCCGCAGGGTATCAAAGAAAGATTCGGAACTAATTTTGTAACCCAGATGTTTTAACCCATCTGCCAACATTCCAGTTAGGTTGTGGATATTTTGGGCGATCGCCTTCAGCCCATCTGGCCCATGATAGACTGCGTACATACTTGCCATCACAGCCAACAAGACTTGGGCAGTACAAATATTACTCGTGGCTTTTTCCCGACGAATGTGTTGTTCGCGGGTTTGTAAGGCGAGGCGTAATGCAGGCTTCCCTTGGGCATCTTTTGATACACCAACAATTCGCCCTGGCACTAGCCGCTTATACTCTTCTTTCGTTGCAAAGTAAGCCGCATGAGGCCCACCAAACCCCAAAGGAATACCGAAACGCTGAGTGCTACCAATAGCAATATCAGCACCAAATTCACCCGGAGGTGTCAGCAAAGTTAAGCTGAGAGGGTCGGCTGCTACCGTCACCAATGCACCTTCAGCATGGGCTTTTTCTATAAAAGCGCGGTAGTCATAAATTGTGCCATCGCTAGCAGGGTATTGCAGAATTGCGCCAAAAATCGGCTGGGCAAAATCAAAGGTTTGATGATTGCCAATAATAATGTTTATCCCCAAAGGTTCAGCCCGTGTTTGCAACACGTCAATAGTTTGAGGATGACAATCACGCGAGACAAAATAGGCATTTGCTTTATTTTTACAAACACCGTAGCTCAAACTCATAGCCTCTGCTGCGGCTGTAGCTTCATCGAGTAATGAAGCATTGGCAATTTCCAAACCCGTTAAATCAATAATCATCGTCTGGAAATTCAGCAGCGCTTCCAAACGTCCTTGGGCAATTTCTGGCTGATAGGGAGTATAGGCAGTATACCAACCAGGATTTTCTAAGATATTACGCCCAATCACAGCAGGTGTGATGCAATCGTAATATCCCATACCAATGAACGAGCGAAAAACCTGATTTTTCTCAGCAATTTGTTTTAACTTTGCCAGTGCTACGTACTCAGTCTGTGCTTCTGGTAAATTTAGCGACCCTTGCAGCCGGATAGCTTGGGGTACTGTTTTGTTTATCAGCTCATCAAGGCTAGAAAGACCTAAGACAGCAAGCATTTGCTCAATGTCATCAGAGTTGGGCCCAATATGCCTTTTTCTAAAAATATCTAATTCTTGCTTTCCTTCGCCCAGCATTTGGCGATCGCTAGACTTAGGAATAGGGGCGTAACTCACCACTAAATTGCTCTCCCGATATTACTATTTAATATTTTGCAATAAATACTCTAAATAAGTAGGGGGAATGGGGCATTGGGCATTTGTCATTTGTCATTTGTCCCCCTCATCCCCCTTGTCCCCAATCCCCATTACCCCTTATCCCAGAGGGAACCCCACCTTCCTCAGTCCCCAATCCCCAATCCCCAATCCCCGCTACTCCCCTTCCACCTGGGCGCGATACTCGTCTGCACTCAAGGCATCATGAACCTCATCAGGATCATTGACACGAACTTTGAGGAACCAAGCCTCACCGTAGGGGTCTTCAGCCACCTGTTCTGGAGAATCAATCAATTCCTCATTGCGTTCGATAACTGTGCCGGTAACTGGTGCATTGAGTTCTTCAACAGCTTTGACTGATTCAATCGAGCCAAAGGTGTCTCCTTTGGTAATAGCATCGCCAATATCTGGCAATTCTAAAAACACAACATCACCTAATTGATCTACGGCAAACTCGGTAATGCCGATAGTAGCAATTTCGCCTTCTAAGCGCACGTATTCATGAGTATCCAGATATCTCAAATCCTGAGGATATTCAAAAGACATATTATTGACCCCTCCACATCAAAAACATTATGGCTGCTACATGAGTCCAACGCATATCTGGTAATTAACCATACTGTAGATTGACCAGCTTAAAAAAGTGCTGAGTGCTGTTAGCGGTAGCGGGGCGTTTAGCCCGTGCTGAGTAAAAATACTAGATGCTAGGGACTAGGGGCTAGTCCTTTCTCCTTCATGCTTCACTTAACACGATTTTTTGAACGATAAAAGGGACGTTTTACCACAGTTGTGGGGTAAGCTTTACCACGAATATCCACTTCCAGTTGCTGACCAATAGCTGCAAGCTGGGAAGGTACGTAGGCTAAGGCAATGGGATAACTGAGTGTAGGCGAGATTGTACCACTGGTAACTTCCCCTACTACTTTACCTGAAGATAATACTTGGTAACCATGACGAGCAATATTCCGTCCTGGCATCTGTAAACCTACCAGACGACGCTGCAATCCTCCAGCTTTTTGTTGTTCTAAAACAGCACGGCCAATAAAATCGCCTTTAGTATCTAAGTGAACTAACCAACCCAAACCTGCTTCTAAGGGGTTGGTGCTGTCATCGATATCTTGCCCGTAAAGTGCCATTGCAGCTTCTAGTCGCAGAGTATCTCTCGCACCCAGCCCACAGGGAACGACACCAGCATTATACAGACGTTGCCACAACTCCACACCCACCTCAGGATCTACCATGACCTCAAATCCATCTTCTCCGGTGTAACCCGTGCGGGCGAGGAAGCCTGTTTTCCCTAATACCGATGCTTGGAGATGCCCAAAGGCTTTAATTGGGTTTAAATCGGCTTCCACAAAGGGTTGAAGATATTGAACAGCTTTTGGCCCTTGTACAGCTATTAAAACTTTGTCTGTAGACAAATCCTGAAATTCCAGAGTATTCAAGTCAAGGTGCTGCAATAGCCAAGCTTTATCTTTACCTGTGGTTCCTGCATTGACAATAATCGCTAAGAGCTGTCTACCAGTACTGTCTTCTCCTTGGTAATAAATAATAATGTCATCAATAATTCCCCCCTGAGGATTTAACAATACGGTGTATTGTGCTTGACCAGGTTTTAAGCGGCTTAAGTCAGAGGGTACTAACAACTCAATTTGGGCAATAGGGTTTTTACCTTGGAGAGTAAATTTACCCATGTGGGAAATATCGAACATTCCTGCTGCATTTCTTACAGCTTCGTGTTCGCGGCTAATGCCAGCAAACTGCACCGGCATTTCCCAACCGCTAAAGTTGGTAAAGCGGGCTTTAAGTTCTACACCCAGTTGGTATAAAGGGGTTCGCGCCAAAGATGGGGCAATTTTTATTTCTTGATTAGCCACAGGTATTTTTGCTTTTGCGATCGCACTTCAACATTGTATATATCGTAAGAAAGGATGAAGGCTAAAGGCTGAAGGATGAAGGCGAAAGACTAAAAATTTTATACTTCATACTTCACCCTTCATCCTTCCATCCAGTGCTGTTTAATAGTTAAAGGTGTAAGTGTTGAGATTTATTAAGCAGAAATTATGAAATATTGGCAACTACTAGCAAGCTTTGTCTTAGCTATGGTTCTTTTTTTGTTTCCCCTATCAGCGCAAGCTGCAAGTTCCTCCAGCATTACTCGTTCTGCTGGCGATGAATTCAAAAGCAAAGATTACTCAGGCCAAAGTCTCATTGGTAGTGAATTTACCAACATCGATTTAGAGAATGCCAATTTTAGCAATGCTGACCTACGCGGTGGCGTATTTAACGGTACGGTATTGCAGGGAGTTAATTTGCATAGTGTTGATTTTAGTAACGGAATTGCCTATCTAGCAAAGTTTAGGGGCGCTGATTTAAGCGATGCTGTCTTAACAGATGCCATGATGTTGCGTTCTAGCTTCGATGATGTGGACATCACAGGCGCAGATTTTACCAATGCCGTTTTAGATGGAATCCAAGTTAAAAAACTTTGCGCTAAAGCCAGCGGCGTAAATTCTAAAACTGGCGTAGATACCCGCGAGTCTTTAGGTTGTAAGTAGGGCATGGGGCAAAGGTCAAAGGTCAAAGGTCAAAGGTCAAAGGTCAAGAGTTATTTGTCATTTGGCATTTGTCTTCTTCATCTTCCCTTGGTTCCTCATCCCCCTCGTCCCCAGTCCCCAATCCCCGACACTAAGTATTTTTTCCTACCAAAGGCGAGGTTTTGAGGGCAATAATGAGCCTAAAAACACAAAAAATCCTGAAATCTATATAAATTAATGGTTTCATATATCCACATCACGCTAGTTCACCTTAGAATGATTCATTGAAAAGTCGAGCCAATGGGATGTGCAGCCATTTTGAGTAAAAATGCTCCCAAAGGATGACTTTTGTAATCCTCCAAACAGAGATTTTGGTAAAGATGCATCAGGGTGCATCTGTAGAGAATCTCAAGTAAACCTCAAGGAGTTTATATGAACAAAGGTGAATTAGTTGATGCTGTAGCTGAAAAGGCTAGTGTTACCAAGAAGCAAGCAGATGCAGTTTTAACGGCTGCTTTGGAAACGATTATCGAAGCCGTTTCCTCTGGCGATAAGGTAACGCTGGTGGGCTTTGGTTCGTTTGAATCACGGGAACGTAAAGCCCGTGAGGGTCGTAACCCCAAAACCAATGAAAAGATGGAAATTCCCGCTACTAAAGTTCCTGCTTTCTCGGCTGGGAAGTTGTTTAGAGAAAAGGTTGCACCCCCAAAATCATAGGTTCTCTTTTTAGGAACCTTGATTTGATGCGGCAACCTGCACACGGGGGAAATTTAGCCTGGGCAGCAGCACTGGCTGGCTGTCCCCCTAACGCTATTCTGGATTTTTCTGCCAGTATTAGCCCCTTGGGACCACCTGATAGCGCGATCGCAGCTATCCAATCCCATATTGGTAATCTTAGGCACTATCCAGATCCTAGTTACAGTGAACTGAGATTCGCTCTCAGTCACTTCCATCAACTGCCGTCTGAGTGGATTCTGCCGGGTAATGGCTCAGCAGAATTACTTACTTTAGTTGGTCGAGAATTAGCAGAATTAGCCGCAACAGTTGTGATGACTCCAGCTTTTGGCGACTACTACCGGACTCTTTCGGCATATAACGCTCAATTACTGGAGTTTCCTGTTGATTTGGGAAACGAGGATAATTTGTCATTATTCCTTGACAAAGCACAAAACTTAAAGGAAATCGGACTACTTCTCAATAATCCTCATAACCCAACAGGAAAGCTTTTTTCACGGTCATCAATTCTTCCCTACCTGGATCAGTTTGGTTTGGTAGTGGTAGATGAAGCGTTTATGGACTTTTTACCTCCCGAAGAGGAACAAAGTCTGATTTCGTTAATACAGGAATACGAAAATTTAGTAGTGTTGCGATCGCTCACAAAATTTTACAGTCTTCCAGGACTAAGACTGGGATATGCGATCGCTCATCCTGACCGCCTATCAAGATGGCAATTGTGGCGCGATCCCTGGCCTGTAAATACGTTAGCGGCGGCGGCGGCAATTGCGGCACTTCAAGATAGGGAATTTCAACAGCAAACCTGGTTATGGCTACCACCTGCAAGAAATCAACTCTTTGGGGGTTTAGCTAGCATCCCAGGACTAACACCAGAAAACAGTGCTGCAAACTTTTTACTGGTAAAGTCAAAACAGTCTATTTCACATTTGCAACAGCAAATACTCAAGCATCACCAGATTTTAATTCGTGATTGCCTCAGTTTTAAAGAACTAGGCGATCGCTTTTTTCGAGTTGCTGTACGTACTCAAGTCGATAATCAACGCTTACTCACAGCGTTAGACTCAGTTATGAGTGCTGAGTTCTGTTAGCGGTAGCGGGGCGTTTAGCCCGTTCTGTGTCATTTGTCAGTTTTTAGTGGCCAGTTCTTTGTAATTTTCAATTGGCCACTAACTTCATGACAAGTGACAAAGCGCAAAGTCGAGCCAGTCGTGTGGGCGGGTCTCCCGACTTGAACGAACTGGCGTTAAGCGGAGGTTTCCTCCGAACAGAACTTTGTAAGAAGGACAAATGACTATTGACAAATGACAAATGACTATTGACTACGATGTTGTGATTATTGGTGGTAGTCTGGCTGGACGCTACGCTGCCCTGGCTGCTACCCAACTAAGTGCTAAAGTTGCCCTGGTGGAACCCAAAGTCAACTATGGGTTTGTGTATCACCAGACTATTAGCGAAATCGGCAACCTAGCGCAGCATTTAAATAATGCAGTTGGTCTTAGTATTCATCCCTCACAGGTTGATACCCCAGAAAAAACACCAATATCTGTGGTATTGCCAGAGGCGATGTTATATGCTCAAAGCGTTGTCGCCAATTTAGAAGCACAGCATTCTCTCGCTAACCTCGCCGCCATAGGAGTCGATGTCATTGGTGAGAGTGGTCAATTTCAATCTTCCCCCCATCTAGCATTTGCCGTTAGCCAACGCCTGCTACGCGCACGCACCTATTTACTGGCCAGTGGTTCACGTCCATCTATTCCAGAGATTGAAGGATTATCAGCCACCGGCTACCTTACCCTAGCCAATATTTGGCAATTTCTTTATCAACAGGGCAAATCTATCACAACGCCACCCAAAAATTGGGTCATACTTGGTGGTGTTCCCCAAAGCATAGAATTAGCGCAAACCTTAGCGCGGTTGGGTTGTCGTGTGACACTCGTTATTAAGCGTCGCCAAATTCTGCCTGATATTGACCCAGAAATTGCCCAGCTACTTCAAGCACAGTTAGAAGTTGATGGTGTGCGCGTCCTCACCCAAACACCAGTCACTCAGGTAATGCGAATTGATGATAAAAAGTGGATTCAAGCCGCAGATAAAGCAATTGAAACTGATGAAATTTTAGTGGCAACTGGACAGCAACCAAATGTTGAATCCCTCAATTTAGCAGCAGTAGACGTGAAATGGTATAAACGTCATTTAGTGGTGAATGATAAACTGCAAACTAGCAATCCGCGTATTTATGCTTGCGGTGATGTGATTGGTGGCTATGACTTTGCCAACGTCGCTAATTATGAAGCGAGAATCGCCATCAAAAATGCACTCTTTTTTTCCAGATTAAGAGTTAATTATCGGTGCATTCCTTT
Organism: Aulosira sp. DedQUE10; assembly: GCA_034530935.1. Lineage (GTDB taxonomy): Bacteria > Cyanobacteriota > Cyanobacteriia > Cyanobacteriales > Nostocaceae > Aulosira. Next base: position 191,560 of record JAVRCF010000001.1, read on the forward strand.
AGGGATATTTTCTCAACCGATGTTAGTCCAAATAGGTTTTACAGAGAAAAAAGCCAAACGCCGATACAATCACAATGAAGTTTTAGTTCTGCGACAATATTTTAAAACATTAGCAGCAGCCCAAATCAGAGGCGAAACCACAGGTATTTGTAAATTAATTGTTCTACGTAGTGGAGAAATTTTAGGAGCTGAGATATTTGGAGCTACAGCAAGAGAGTTAATTAATTTGATTGCTTTAGCAATGGCTCAAAATATTAAAATTCAGCATTTAGAAAACTTATCTCCTGTCTATCCTAGTTTTGCTGAAATTATAGAACAATGTGTCAGAGATTGGCATCAGCAAAAGTTAAATAGTAATATTGCTAGGCAAGAATTTTTAGAAAATTTCTTCCATTTCCGCCGCGATTGGAATTTGTAAAAATAATAATTCGGATATATTTAAACGCCGAAAGTTTAGAGTTAGGGTGATCCCAGTTTTAATCATGAGAGATAATATCATTCTGTTCCCGTTCAATTTCCTGCAACTTTTGCAGTGCTTCGGCTTCCGCTTGAGAATCTCCCATTTCTCGTTTAATTTCTAGTAGTTGTTGATAGCACTCAAGAGCCTGTTGGTATTGTCCTAAAGCACGGTAAACAGAACCAAGACCACCGATAGCTACTGATTTACCGTGGCTATAACCGATTTGTTGTGCAGTTTCCAGAGATTGCTGATAGTACTCAACAGCTTGTTGATATTGCTTTAAGGCATAGTAAACGTTACCTAACTGCCCAAGACAATAGGCTTGACCTACTCTATGACCTGTTTGTCGCCTAATTTGCATGGACTGCTGATAGCACTCAATCGCTTTTGCATATTGTTCTTGGACTGCGTAAACATTACCCAGACTATTCATAGCACCTGTTTGTTTAAACAAGTTGCCGCTTGCTTTGGCAACATCAAGTCCCTGCTGGCAGAACTGAATTGCTTTTTCGTATTGTTTCAGCCAAGAAAAGTTATTACCCAAATTAATCAGAACTTGGGCTTCTAATTTGGCATCGCCGATTTCCCGTGCAATTTTCAAAGATGGCTCATTGAACTCAATTGCTCGCTGATGTTGCCGCAGACGATGGTAAGCTCTACCTAACCAACATAGAGCATTGGTTTCTACTTGGCGATCGCCAACTTCTCTTGCCATCAACAGCGCTTGCTGACAGTGTTCTATAGTTTTGAGGTAGTATCCTAAGTAATAATAAGCAACACCCAAGCGAAAGAAAGCATCTGCAAGTTTTCCTTTTTCGGCATCGCTTGCTTCCCATAACTGTACTAGATGTTGGTACAATTCGGCTCTAGTAGTACTGTAACCATTCACATTCAAAAATTCGTCGCAGATACTCAGGGTGTCGAAGGCTTGGACGTATTGTTTTTGCTCGCAACGCTGATAAAAAATTTCCAAATATGGTGCAATATCTTCCAAGGTTTTCCAGGTGCTTTTATCGGTAGCCATAGATTGATAGTAAGCGATCGCTTTTTCTCGTAACACATCATGTTGCTTACCCGCTTTTTGCTTGGCATATTCAAACACAAACGGGTGAAACTGGTACTTTTGCTCTCCCTCAATGCTATCTAGCAAGGATCTACTCATAAGTTCTTGTAAGGCTAGCTGAGTCTCTAAAGCCGTGACTGTTTTGTTTGCTTCTGCTAGCACAACAGCTGCTGCATCCCGGTTAAATGAGCGGTGGTAAATACTAAGATTAGCAAAAAAGCGCTTCAAATCTGGTGTGAGTAATTCCCAGTGTTGTTCCAAAATCAAAACGAATTGCACTTTTCCCAAGTCTCGATGAGGGAATAACTCTTGATTTAATAAGGTGTCCAGCTGCTTCAAACCCAGTTTTTCTGCCTCACAAATGTGTGTACCAGGCTTCAGTAACTTTGCCACCAGCCAAAGCATTTTGGGGTGTCCGTTAACGCATTGAGAAAAGTCTTGCAATTCGGCATCACTTCCAACAATGCCTAAACTTTGTAACAGCAACTCTCCTTCTTTTGTTTCGAGTCCTTGTAAGAATAGCCAGTTGACTTGTGCTTCTATAACTTCAGGCTGAATTTGAGTTGTTAGTAACACAGTGCTGATTGCACCTCGATTAACCCAGTTGTTGAAAAAGTTTTTATAATCCGGTTGATAAATATGCCGATTTTCATCTAATAGGGTTTCTAAGTTATCAACTACTAATAAGCAACGGCGCTGTTTTAGACTTCTCAACAAGTCATGAATCAACTGGCTGGGTTCTCCCAGTGCTTGTAATTGTTCTGGGGTTTTACCACCCAAATAAATCAAGCAATTCTGAACAAACACGATGAAATCTGGACTTTGGCTCACATCTGCCCAAAATATCTTTTCAAAGCTCGCTCTAGTTTGTTCATCCTCATAAATATATGCTGCCAGCCAAGACTTGCCAACACCACTTAATCCTTGGATGCCTATAGTAGTTACTTCTTCTTCTTGTAATAATTCCTGGAGTTGTTTAATTTCCTGTTGTCGTCCTTGCCATTGTTTTTTCTTAATTGTTGGTGGTTCAGAAATTAGTTTGACAGAAGAAACAAAATATGTTTCTTGTTGCTCTATCCCTTGATAAATTTGCACAGCTTGTTCAATGCGATCCAGTTGTTGCTTCATGGCGTTAATCTCACCATAAATTTGCTGGGGATCTCCCAATAACTGGATTATCTTTCTGACAGAAGTTTGGACATCTTGTACTGAATATTGCAAGTCTAGTTGCAACTCTACTTGCAAGATTTCAGCTACACGAGAATCTGGCTTTTTAATTTCCTCTGCGAGATGTTCGCTAACACAAGGCAACCATTTTGACTCAAACTCCATGCGGAAATTAGCTGGTAGCGTATCGAAATGAAGAGACTGCTCAATTCTGGTTTTCAACTGTTGTAGTTCTGAATTAACTTGCTCTTTTTTGAGGCGTTCTAGTTCTGCTGGGGTTGCTTTCAATAAAATTCCCCAGTCTTTAGAACTATCCCAGTGCAAGTTTGCGGAATCAATATCATTAATCAACAGATTTATGTCTTTGACTAATTGTTTCAACCATTCCTGTACTTGCTTTCGTTCTGATATTGAGAGAAATTTTAACTGTTGAGTTGTGGTAGTCTGAATGCCGTCTCGTAGTGCTGTTAGCAATGCCTTTTGTAAGTCATGGTTTTTGGGTGTTGCTTTGAAGGTGCGATCGCGTAATGTTCCAAATAAACTACACAGTAACTCGTCGGCGCGATTACCTAACACCCCTGAAACTACAGATCCAGCAACATTACCACCAAAAAGCACTGTCCCAAACAGTAAAGCACCTATCTCTAGCACTGAACCATCTCCACAATTCATTTATTATTCTTAATGTAGCAGTGTTAGAAATTTTCTGGTCAGCCAGTGTTTTTTTAGACTCGAAGGTGTTAACGGACTGACAATTAAAAAAATACCCCCATTATAGGGAACGTAAATAAGATATCTGTTTCACCGACACTCTTTGTGTGCCGTACCCTTTCTTCCGGAACTACCTTGCCTTTACATGAACTTTTAATAATAAAATTCTATACCAGTATGAGTGAAGAATCTTCGCAAACATCGCCATATAAAACTATCTGCAAAGACTGCGCTTTTAATATCAAAGTAGAAGATGGCACAGAATGTATTCACCCTGACGAACTAGGTATTAATTGCTCTAAAGTGAGCTTCTGTAGTTCATTTACTCCAGCACAAGAAATTGAGAGTCCTTGTGTATCCTTCGGTAATGATGAAGATTGAACTATACATAAAGATAGTTAAACAACCACACAACGCTTGCTGTTACTAAAGGAACGCTGAGGTTATCTGTACCATGAGGTGAAATGCCTTCAGCTAATGTTGCCAAAGCACCACTAACAACAGCAGCCAACAATGCTTTATTCATACCATAAGCTACTGCTAAAGGACTCAGTGATGAACCTGGTAATAACAGCAATACCAAGAAAATCGCTGTTGTACTTACGAGAAACATCGCTACTGAACCTTCCCAGGAACGGACAGAATTTCCCACCCGATATTTATGCTGTCCGAAACGCCTCCCAATTAATGCTGCTAGCGCATCCCCCCAAGTCATCGCCATCACCCCAGCCACAGCAATAGGGACACTATCTACCGGGCCAGATGGTCGCCACAACCACCCAAACAGCAGTGTCACGGAAATTGCAAAATAGACTGTACCAGGTGAACTGTCATTGGTATCCATTGCACTGACAATTCGGTAACGGTAAAGCAAGTAGTTGATGAAAATAAAGCTAGCAAACGGTACAATACCTATTTCCCAACGGTTAAACAGTAGCAGTATACCGAATACCCACATCCCTGCACCCACATGGATAACCTTACGAGTCAGATTTGGCGGGACATCAAATAGTCGTCCTAATCCTTCACCAAATAAAAGTAGAGCGATCGCATAACTATAAGATGCTGTTAATCCAATAAAATCGCTATAGCTGATCAAGTCATTTGTCATTTCCTGACATCCTGATTCTATTTTGATAATGCTCTTAATTAACTAGACTAGAGGTAAAAATTATGAACATCCAATTGAAAGCGGAATACGAACAGTTTATTCAAACCCGAATTGCTACAGGTAGATATGAAAATGCTGAAGATGTTATTGCTAAAGCATTGAAACTTCTGGAAGAATGGGAGAAGGGTTATCAGGAATGGGAAGAAGAAATCCAGCACAAAATAGCTGTTGGCCTTGCTTCTATCGAACGTGGAGACGTAATAGATGGTGAAGTGGTGATGGCAAGACTATCAGATAAATTACGTAAAGCACGTGAAACTCAAGGATAATGGAATACTTTATTGCTAAAGAAGCAAGCCAAGATTTAGATGAGATTTTGGATTATTTTTTAGTTCGCAATATCAACGCAGGGGAACGATTTATCCGTGAATTTAATAAAAAGATTCCCGAATATAGGACGAAGTTACGCCAAGCTTGACCAAAGGCTGAGAGGAATACCTTTAGATAGTTACATAATTTTTTACCGAGTTTTTGAGGATAGTATTGTTATTGTACGGGTGGTTAGTGGTTATCGGGATTTAAAATCTATATTTGTAGATGTAGACGATGAATAAATTTTTGAGTTGTTACTCATCCTCCATTACCTGTCCCCTGCCCCTTATCGCTATTACGTCTGAGGTTTTTTTCAGTTAACGAAACATTGCCAATTCCTTGGAGAATTCCGCGACCAATTAAACCGAGACCGCGACCAATTACTTGGGTGAGAATAAAGACAATACCACTACCAACAATAGCTAATAGTGATTTTATCCGAGGTGCGATCGCATCCCGAAATTCTAAAAGCAAAGTCACCACTAGCGGCATACCCGATAGTTGGGATAATTCCTGACCACGGGGTGCATAAATTGAAGTTTTTGCAATCCCACGCGGTGCAAACACAAATAGCTCATAGCGGCTTTCAAAAATTGCCGTCGGCTCACTTATATAATTATTTAAGCGATATTTCCAAGATAAATCATTTCTAAAACGTTCAATTTCTCTGGTAGAAATTAATCTGCGGTCATAAAAATCTTGCTTAATTACTTCTAAATCGGCTAAATAATTGAGTAGTGGCTGTACTACACCATTAGCTACCTGAATCAAGAAATTCTCTAAAATTATTAATGCCTGTGACTGGGCTTCTGGGCTACCTGCTGAGTAAGAGCTATTCTCAATTTGCAAATCTCTTTGAAATAGCAAATATGTAAATAACTCCATCACCAACGGAATTTTATTAAGAATCTCGGTTTGAACTAACTGCGGATCTTGTAGTAAAATACTCACAATTTCTAAATTGCGATCGCCTACTTGCAAACGAGAAAATCTCCCAAAAAAATCTGTGGTTGCTAGTTGCCATAAATCATGTATTAAAACATTTTTAAAATCATATAATTGATTGATCGAAATTTCAGAAATGCGTATTTCATCTAACTGTTTAGCCAGTTTTTGCAAAATTAAATAAAGCAATTCCCTCTTTTTATCGGTGCGCAAAATGTCAATTTCTAAAGGTACATCTGTGACATTTTCTAGAGAGAATTGCAACTTAGTGATACAAGAAGCAAATAAATTAGATTGCAGTGTTCTAGGGCTAAGTAAAGGTGAAGAATCTTGTACTTGTGGTAAGTTTGATGTCGCGATCGCATTATTTGGTGTGGAAATTGCGGGCGGTAGTTGCACAGAAGATGGTATGACTCGCTGCTGTTGTCTTTCTTGTGGTGCTGCCAACAACTGATTCAGTAGCCAACGCGCTGCTAATAATTCTCGTCGCCGTCCAGCCAGAATCGCCTGATCCATCACTGGTAATCCCGGCACTTGCAATTGATCTTTAACTGACTTGAGGGTAGCTTCAATATAAGCAATTCCTGACAAACGCCAATTATTTCGTAGCCTAGCCAAAGGGAGTGGGGAATAGGGAGTGCTGAGTGCTGAGTTCTGAGTGCTGAGTGCTGTTAGCGGTAGCGGGGCGTTTAGCCCGTTCTGAGTTAAGCCAACCGTAAACCAAAAAGAACCTCCTTGCGCTACTGCTTGCATAGCTGTAACCAACTCAGAAACAGGAGTTCCTTTAGGGCAGTAGCCATTCACACCAGCAGCCTTGGCGGCTAAAAGCAGTTCTGGTTCTGTAACTGAACTTAGGAGTAGTAAAGGTAGATGCGGGTATAAAGCTTTGAGTTGCCCACAAAATTGTAATCCTTGCTGCTGAAGGTGAGGGAAGCGATGATTACCTAATTCCAAAACCACCAAATTTATTTGATTAGGGTCTTGTTTAGCTAGTTCTGCTAAAACTTGCAAAGCAGCTGTATCTGTTTCGGCCTCCGACACTATTTGCAAATTCGGAATTTCTGCCAATGCTACCCGGAGTCCCAAGCGGAAAATAGGGTCTTGGTCAATTAACAATAATCTTAAAGGGCGATCACTCATAGTCTGCTCAAAAACAGATACGCTGTTTTACCTTAGCGAGAAAACAGCGTTGGTATTTCGGTTAATCCTCCCCATTGTGACTTGTTTTCGCAAACAGCATCATGGTTATTACTATCAGGGCTTCAGCCTTTACTCAAGCACAAAAGTTATGACTACGTAACTGTCAAAGTTACCCAGGCACATACTACGATACGGCGCAAATAAAGCACCCATTTCAACCAGTCAAAAGCTTTGATATACAAAGTTTTTTACTTTTTGACTTCGACGTAGCGATACTAGCGTTTATCAACTGCGTACAACTTCCTGGCTGACAGAACTTTCTCTAAGCACCTTTCACCGCACAGCAAACACAACAAACTTTACTTGTTGACGAAGATAGGTAAAAGTTTAAAGCTGAGTGGAATTGTGAGCGCAAAAATCCTTGTAATGCAAGGTAGGTTGGGAGAAACCGGACTTTGTCCCACTACGCTAACACCACGTTAGAGCAATCTCGTTTTAAGAGTTCCCTTTGAGCTAATGTATCTTTTGTTCTATGATCAGCTTGCTTGATTGTTACGGTAACCATAGAAGTTAATACTGTAGTCAGTAATCCGTACTCCGGTCTGCTGTTCAACTTGGCGGACAAAATCTTCTGGTAGTTCTATATGAACATCAAGAATTTGGTTGGTATCTATACAGTTAACGTGGCTATGAGAGTCACTGATATTACCGTATAAACGACCGTCGCAGCGTTCAATACACTCAATAACACCTTGACTGGATAAAGCTTCTAAATTTTGATAGACAGAGGTATGACCGATTTCTTTACCTTGTTGGTTCAAGCGATCGTAAATCTCTCTAGCAGAAAGATGTTCCTTGGCTTGCCAAAGCAGTTCTAGAATAAAGCGACGCTGGCGGCTGACGCGCATTCCTAGCAGTTGACACTGTTCAAGCGCATCTTCTAGAGAACGAATTGGTTTTGTAGATATTGCTTGTTTTTGCATATTATAAGTTTGTTAACTATTGGGGTAATTTTCCCATTTCAAGGTTAGTTGGTTATTCGTATATGAGAGGATATTACTATTACTTTGCACCCCTACCTGTGTGATTGCTTTTGAACGCTGCGAAAATAACAGGCTAGGGCAAGGATTTTTTTGTTTGTTGACGGTCGTTTCGTCACATCCTAATCTAAAGCAAACTCATTACAACTTTAGCTTAAATTAGTTAGTAATGTCCACTAAGGGCAAGCGTCTTCGTGTCTTGTTTCCCTGAAGATCCAAGAAATATCAATTGTGTCTTCAATTTTTCTGAAGAAGTATTATCAGTGTTAAGGCTATATAAGTTACAATTAAATACGCCAAAGTACGGTTATTAAGTGTAGCAACTTGCCTTAAGTTCAAGTTGTTTGCTAAGTAAGTTGGTACAAATAAACTTAATTCGTAAGGGTTGCCATAAGTTATAGATGATTGCTTGATGTAGCGTAATGCAAAAAAATCGTTGAATCATTCAAAAACCAAATATCATAGTGCGCCTAACCCACCGAATATAATTTAATGTTTCATTTAGAATTGACTTTTAGTATCAACTTTTTTTAATATTTAGCTCAACAGGGAATTTATAAGTAAGAGTCAAAAGTCTACAAACCCTTGACTGTTGAACGCTCTAGCATAAAAGATAAATGCGAGTTGTGTAACTACAGAAAAATTAAGAATTTACCTCTTAGCATTACAAATCAAAACTTGTAATGTAATTAATACTGAAATCATCACCCAACCAACTAAAACTTCAGCATATTTACGTATTAACATAACGTCCGCAAATTTACATAATATCTAACAGGTGAATACAGAAATCTGAAAATTAAATTGATATTAATCAAATCAAGATTAAAATTTTCTTTACTTTCAGTATTCAATGTGTAATTTTCACGGAGTAAGTAAATAGAGCAAATAAAAATACAAAGGATCAGAATATGCAAATCATAGAATTTATACCTTCATGTATGAACTATGAATGCACTAACGTTAATGGGCATAGCCTTTAGGCAAACACAAAGCGAAAATGGCAAGATGTAATTCTTAGCCATAGACTACCTATCTTTTCAGCAGGAGGTCTAGCAGGGAAACGAATGCCAATAACTCTTAGACAAATGATTTTCCTTTAAATTTCGGCAAATAGACAAAGACGTTATAGGACGCGATATTCTTCGCGTCTTTAATTTTGCAATTTTAAATTGCAGCAAATTCGCCGCAAATATACCATCGATACCTGAAAGCTGCTACTGTGTATTCTCAAGCCTACAGTTGAGCATAAATAAAAGTGGCTGCTGAGTCAATGACAATCACGATCGCAATCAATACTGATTTTATTAACAATCTGGATCTGTCGCCCGCCTCAACGGTAATTGAAAAAACACTGCAAGAGGGAGCGATTGTATCCCAAGAACAGCAACTGAGCTTTGATATCAAATATGCCCTAGAACCAGGCGATCCTCGCGAACTCTCAGAAATTCCTGAGGTACGCTTGTGGTTTGTCCGTCTGGATGCTAGATATCCCTGGCTACCATTTTTGCTAGATTGGAAAGCTGGAGAATTTGCCCGTTACACCGCCATGCTGGTACCGCATCAGTTTAGTGCTAAAGAAGGCATTCAGTTTAATCCTGAAGCCTTAGAAATATTTCTGATGCACAAAATATTTATTTTAAGTGATTGGCTAAAACAGCAGGGTCTACCTAGCCAATCACGGCTCAAGTCTCTGGCGCAAATGCTAGGTTATGAATTAGATGACGCTTTCTTTGAGGCATTTTAAACATATCAATGCATCAACTGTAGAGACGTTATATGTAACGTCTCTACAAAATATCTAACGCATTATTTTTTCAACTCATCATAAGTTGGATATTACACAATACGGCAGATAAAACTTAATGCTGTATTGAAAGCAAATTCCACTGCTTTCGATTTACTAGGTAAAGCATCCTGCCATATCCGATAATCGTTATAGGCAATAATTAAATTCGCTATATCATCAATCGGAATTTTATTTAGAACATCATATTGGGCGGTTTCAAAATCTTTGGCTGTGCCATTTTTTGCTAAAATTTCCTGCGCAACTTGAATAAATCCTTCTAAAACTGCTTGCATATATTTTTTGCCAGCATCTTCTGTAAAAATAGATGAAGATTTGAAGGCTTTCATTTCCTCTAAAAGAAGATAGGCAATTTCCCTCCCTGGTTGATTATTCAACTCAGAAGGTAGCTGAATATCTAAATATTCACATTCACTATTTTTACAATAGAGATATTCACAAATATTTACAGTAACTTGCGGCAGCTTTTGACCAGCTAATAGTACCAGCAAAGGACTGGTGTTGGTATAAATCAAAGGATCACCAAATATTTGTTCTTCACCCTCTAAGCATTCATACACAAGATAAGTCCAAATACCTGGCTGACTATTTCCATCTTTATTTGCTTGGTAGAAAGTTATAGTCCCGTCTGCTTCATATTCATAATAAGCACTCTGAACATCGGTAAATTCGCAGCGATGTAAGCTTTGAAAATGCATGATTCTCTCAAAAATTCCAGTGATATGATGAGGCTGACTTTCAATTTGAAAGTAACGCTTGGAACTGCTAAGAAAACCATGTAATCGAATCACCATTGATTTTTCCTTTTTATAGCTCAACGTAAGTTACGGAAAATGCACCTTTTTCAAAACAATACGGTCACTAAAAAACACTAATATAGGGCATTAGATTTACTTAAATACTGAATAAAGTAAGTGATATTAAAAACGTGCGATCGCCTACAAGCCGAGTATTCTCAGCTTTAGTTACTGAGTTTGTTAATCTTTGTTTTCAGTTCTAATGTAAATCTTTGACTGTGGTTAATTCATTTCGTAACACAACTGCAAATTCCTTGGTTAAAGTAAAATACCTGAAGTTGCTGTTTATTTTTTTAGGTATTGGGTATTGAGGAAAACCGTATGAGTAATGGAGGCTTGGTAAAAAACCTAGCCCCGATTATTCATCGCTGTTTACCCTATTAATGGGAAAGGTAGTTACTCAATCTCCATTTGCCAAAGATAAGGTTAAATACACACGATTGGAGCAATCCAAGTTGTATTTTGCCCACAAGGTAGTTGAAACTAACGATTTTTAGAAAAATAAATTTATTTTTTAAAAAAGTAATTCAATAACATTTATCCAGATTCAAACCTTTGCTGCTACCCACATATTTCCAACGGTTAAATTGTCGTGATTACCGACATCTCACCCAGCGCTTCAGTGCTGGGTTGATAGCGCAAGTCTACTTAATGGGACGAAAATCATTTACTTAGTCCCCTTGAGAGACTTTTAGCTACTCGCCAAGAAATTGTATCCCTAGGCGAGTAAGCAACGAAGGGAAAGATTGAAAAGATGCGGATAAAGAACGAAAAGGCTTCAATTCTGGGAGATTTTTGATTAACAGGACTGCCTTATTTGGATTTCATATACCATCGTCAGATGAGAAGGCTGCTGGTTTAACCACCCCAGATTTTCTCTAAGACTACCTTGGGAGAAATATCGCCAATTTTGCCCGTGGGAGACTTAATGACCAAAAATTTATCGCTTTTTGGCAATAACTGTGCTGGATCTGTGGAACCAAACAGGGCAATAGTATAAGTTTGAACTGCCACACTCAGTTGCAGAGGTGCGCTGTCGGTAGTCAACATCAAACTCGCCCCGCCAATCATCGCCGCTAGTTTACCGATATTATCTGGGGACGTTACCTTAATATCTGGGCAGGATTCCAAAAGCGATCGCACAATCTGTTCATCTTCAGGGCCTTTAAAAATCACTACAGGCAAATCTGGCTGCTTACGTTGACAGTCTTGAATAATTTGCCGCCAATTGCCCACAGGATAAATTTTATCCAAACTTTTAGCTTGGGACGGCAGGCTAGAACCACTATTAATCAATATGTAGCCTGTTTCATTCACACCTAAGCGTTTTTGTTCCTGTTGTGCCCACTCAATATCTGGCTTGGGCACATTCAAAGCCAAATCTGGACAAGGAGTTTGAATGTTTAACGCTTGTAGCAAATCGTGGTACCCCCCAGCCAGATATTGGGAGGCTTTGAAAGGTACAGTATTCGTGAGAAAAACTGCCCCTTTGCCTTGATAGCCAATGCGGGTGGGAATTCCCGTCAACCACAGTAAAAGGCCCACCAACCAGCTTTGTCCCAAAGTAATGGCGACATCGTATTCGCGATCGCGAATTATGCCCACCAAGTTACCCCAATCCGCCAAACTGTTACGATCTTTAAAATCAAAAGTCAGTACCTCGTGAACCGACTTGCTGACCCGGTAGGCAGCCTTTGACCGGGGTTCCACTACAACATCTATCTGAGCGTTTGGGTAATAGCGCTTCAGTTCATCTAGAGTCGGAAACATTAGAATTTGGTCGCCAATTCCGCCAGGTACTAGGGCTACTACTCGCATAATATTTATTTACGCTTACTCGCTCCCTATTTTAGGGGAATATAGGTATTAGAGATTGGGGAATTGGGAATTGGGCAATTCAATTTTGGATTTTGGATTTGCGATTTTGGATTGGATTTCAATCTAAAATCCAAAATCTAAAATTTCTTCTCCCCAATCCCCAGTTCCCAGTCCCCAGCTTTATGATTTAAGAAGTTCTGTGTATTTACTAATTCCAGCCGCAGGTTTAGGACGAAGGATGGGGAGCGACCGTAATAAACTCCTCTTGACGGTGCGATCGCAACCAATTATTTCTTGGACTCTCAAAGCCGCAGCTGCGGCAAACAGTATTAGTTGGATTGGGATTATTTCTCAACCCACTGACTGGGATGACTTAAAAGTCATTCTCGCTGACTTAAAGCTCAATAAACCAGTGGAATTAATTCTCGGAGGCGCAACCCGCCAAGAGTCGGTTTATAATGGCTTGCAGGCGCTTCCAGAAGCCGCAGAACAAGTTTTAATTCACGATGGGGCTAGATGTTTAGCCACACCAGATTTACTCAACGCCTGTGCCGAAGCTATTCGCCACTGTCCTGGTTTGATTGCCGCCGTACCCGTCAAAGACACTATCAAAGTTGTCGATGAAAATGGCATCATCCAAAGCACACCTGACCGACGACAATTGTGGGCAGCACAAACTCCTCAAGGATTTGATGTCAAGTTATTGAAACAGTGTCATGCCGAAGGTGTGCGTCAAGGTTGGGAAGTCACTGACGATGCTGCTTTGTTTGAAAAGTGTGGCATCGAAGTCCGAATTGTCCAAGGTGAAGAGACAAATCTCAAGGTGACCACTTCCCAAGATTTGGCGATCGCAGAATTTATCCTCAACAGTAGGGGATAGGGACTGGGGACTGGGGACTGGGGATGAGGGGGATGAGGAAGCAGAGGAGAAATCCCCATTACCAATTACCAATTACCCAATGCCCAATGCGTTGACAAAATATGTTAATTCTGATACTATCCCACACACTTGGAACTCGTCTTTTGTCAAGTGTCAGTTATCAAATACAGATGACTAATGACCAATGACTAATGACTAATGACTAACGACTAATGAATATAGCCACAGCGACTAAGATAGAAGCAATTCTCTATTTGAAGGGTAAGCCCTTGTCGCTCGGTGAAATCGCCGAGTATGCCGCGTGCGATCGCGCTACGGTTGAGGAAGGCATGATGGAACTAATTGACGATTATGCCCGTAGAGACAGCGCCCTAGAAGTCGTAGAGACACCAAATGGTTATAGTTTGCAACTGCGGTCTGATTTTCATGATTTAGTGCAAACACTAATTCCCGTAGAATTAGGTTTAGGTGCATTACGGACTTTAGCTGCGATCGCTCTCAATAGCCCCATACTTCAAAGCGACTTAATTAACTTACGGGGTTCTGGGGTATATCAACACGTTCCCGAACTTGTGGAACTAGGTTTTGTTCGCAAGCGCCGAGACAGTGATTCTCGTTCGTATTCGCTACAAATAACACCAAAATTTCATCAATATTTTCAAATCGAGCAACTCCCGCAAATGCTATCCACAAATCAACCGGAACAACAACTAGAGTTAGATCTAGAACTTAAAGTAGAAGCAGTAGCAGAATGAATAGTACTAATACTGAAGTATTTACCAAAATCAAAACCACAGCTAGCTAGTAAAGTTGAGCGTAAAATAGTTGTAAATCCTTGTAAATATGAGTTTCTCTCGGAGAAAGCAGGTAGAAGCCTTCCCCAAGGTAGAGTCAACAGCTTATACCAGTGGGGAATGCATTACCCTTTTACGATGGTTTACAGTAGAATCAGCACCTAAGCTACAAAAAACTGCCAATGGAGTTTAATCCTGACTTTTTGAATGACAACTCTGAGGAACACCCTAACCAGCTTCTAAACGACTACTTTGAGGAAAACCCCAATCAGTTGCTCAAATATCTACAGCACCAGTCGCCAGAAGTGATGGCCCGCGTCGCCCAGTCCGTCAGCCCCGAAATTAAACAAATAATTTCACAAAATGTCCAAGGGCTGGTGGGAATGCTACCCCCAGAAAATTTTAATGTGCAAATCACAACAGATAGAGAAAATCTTGCGGGTCTTTTAGCATCGGCGATGATGACGGGGTATTTCCTGCGCCAAATGGAACAGAGGATGCACTTAGACCATTTATCTAGTCAATAGGGAAGAGTCAGAAGTAGAGACGCGATTAATCGCGTCTGTTCAAAAGTAATTAATTATTTCTCCGTTATCCTCCTTGTCTTTCTAGTCCCTAATCCCTACCTGAAGGCTACTTCTTCTGCGGATAAGCCCCTGGTTGTACTTTGAAGATGTGATTTTTACCGTCGCGGCTGACTTCGATTTCTAGTGTGTCTCCAACTGAACTAGACTCGACTAGTCTCTGAACTTGGGCTGCTGTCTTAACTGGCTTACGGTTGATTTTTTGAATCACATCTCCAGGAAGCAGTCCGGCGCTTTTTGCTGGTGAATTTTCTAGGGTGCTTTTAATGACAACACCAGCATCCTGCCGAATATTAAGTTTATTTTCTTGATTAATCTGCTGTTTTTTGGTGGGAGTCAGGTCTGTCATTTCTACCCCCAGAAAAGGATGATCCACACGCCCTTTGGTAAACAGTTCATTAGCGATCCGGGCTGCGGTTTCAATGGGGATGGCAAAACCAAGACCTTGAGCATCAGCACGAATTGCAGTATTGACACCAATAACTTCGCCCTGGGCGTTTAATAAAGGGCCGCCAGAATTACCAGGGTTAATTGCAGCATCAGTTTGGATAAAACTGACGCGCTTTTCAGGGACACCAACTTGAGCGCTGGTGCGATCGGTAGCGCTGATAATACCAATAGTGACAGTATTATCTAAACCCAAAGGATTACCAATTGCGATCGCCCACTGTCCTGGTATTAAGTTTTGTGAAGTGCCTAGCTTTACTGTGGGCAACTTCTTTGCTTGAATTTTCACTACAGCCACATCTGTGACAGCATCCACACCCTGTACTTTGCCTTCAAAAGTCCGACCATCCTTAAGGGTCACTTGTACAGTATCAGTATCTGCAACTACATGAGCGTTAGTTAGTAATTGACCATTTTCTGTCAAAATAAATCCCGAACCTGTACCGCGCTCAATTCGTTCTTCTGGGATTGGTTGCTCATCTTCACCAAAAAATCGGCGCAGTAGGGGATTTTTTAAAGCGTCAGAAATTGGATTTGCTACTTTGCGGGTGGCATTAATTCGCACCACAGCTGGGCCAACTTTTTGTACAGCAGTGGCAATAAAATTCACATTATCACCGCCAGTAGCCCCAACAGGCCCGCTTATAGCAGGAGGAACTACGGATTCTGAAGGTAAAGCCACGGTGATATTTTTTAATTCTTGGAAAGAGTAACGTTTTGGCAGGAGATAGCGACTACCTAACAAACCTGCACCACCGCCAATTACCAGTAAAGATATGTAGACGGCCAGTTGCTTTAAAGATAACTTCATAATAATTTCGCTCTAAAGATAGCAATGGGGCTGCTAATTTATAAGTTTAGTCAAGCAAACAGCGAGTGGACAGATCAATTTGGCATAACAGTCAATAAAAAATAGAACAAGATTCAGTAATTCTTCTGGCTCTAAGCATATTTTTAGGGAACTACTAGCCCCCTATCCACTTCTACTCCCCAATACCCAATTTAAAATTGAAAATTAAAGCTCTCTTTACTATTAAACATGACTCGTCCTTACCCTCTAGTGTTTATCTGTAGTTTAGTCAGCGTGGGGCTAGGATCTATACTCCCATCACAAAGCACCAAAGCTGCTGTAGAGAGTTGTCCGACTCCAGCCTTATCTCGTTTCCAGCGCCATATAGTTGCTCGTGGCGAAACTCTAGAGAGTATAGCGCAACTCTATAATCTCATTCCAGCCACTATTGCCAGCATGAATGCATCTGTGAAAAACGGCACGGTGGCTGTTGGCAGCGAACTTCAGATTCCTCCCTACAATGGAATTGTTGTAGAAGTACCTCAAGGTCAAAGTTGGCGACAAGTAGCAGCAAAGTACAAAGTTCGTGCTGATGCCATGTTTGAAATCAATGGTTGTCAAAAAGACCCTAGAGTTGTGTTTGTTCCGGGGGGGAATGGTTCTGCAAATCGTCTGGTAACTCCGTCTCCTACGCCGAATAAGCCTCCTAGCCAACTAAGTGGGTATCCTTTGCCAGAAGTTACCTCTGTGGCGTTACCTTATGGCTGGCAAATTAATCCCAATTCTGGTGAAGTCTTTTTCCATAGTGGAGTAGACTTATTAGCAGCTGTAGGTACACCCGTAGAAGCGATCGCACCTGGAACTGTAGCCTTTGCCAGTGAACAGGGTAGTTATGGCAAGTTGGTAATTATTAATCATGGTGGTGGGCTTCAAAGTCGCTACGCCCATCTTGACACTATTAAGGTGAGTGTTGGTCAGCAAGTGAACAAAGGAGATTTGCTGGGAACCGTCGGTACAACTGGACAACCTGCTGCAAAACAACCCCACCTCCATTTTGAAGTGCGTTCTAGTTCATCTCTCGGTTGGACAGCTCAAGATCCCAAGGGTTATTTGAGGAAATGAAAATATTATAAAACGCAGAAGGACGCAGAGTTTCGCGGAGTGACCTTTGTGTTCCTCTGCGTTAAAAAAAGGATTGAATCTGTTCGGTAGATTTGACAATATGCATTCCTGCTTCTGCAAACCTGTTAAAGGCTGCATCGGCTTGTTCTGTGTAGTCAACAATGCCAGGAACAACAACAGGAGAAGTACAATCTTCTAGGAGATAAACTTTTTTGGTTAGGTTAATATCTACCTGTTTAATTTCTGTTAATAAATCGTCAATTGTCCAGGCTACACAGTGACTTTTAGCTTGACCACCGATAATAACAGCATCAAATTCTAGAAGCTGCTGAATTAAGCGCGTATTCTTTTGAGCAAGCGGATTTTGAGCAAAATCTATTAAAACCTCTGGACGTAAAATCGAATAATTTTCTGTTAAGGGATTCTCACCTTTAATTTCAAATTGAGTTTGGCTCTGACGCGCAATGCAATGGAAAAAAATTGCTTCCTCTACCGATGGAACTAAAGCATGACCGATACCGCCTAACATTGAATGATAAGGCCAAACAGTGAGCGGATATTTCCCGTCTTGACTTAGCTGTTTAACGTAGTGATACGCGTGTTTTTCTAATAATTTGTAATCACCCTTAGTAATACTGTGAGCAACTGCGGGGTTAACTTTCCAAATTCCTTGTTCTATATCTGTTGGGCTAATACTAGTTGCTGCGGGAATGGGATGCTCTCCAGCAGAGTTAACCCAAAAAATAGGATGAAAAATTTGTGTAGCTGTATGGGTATCTAAGGTAGGAGTAATTGTTGTAATTGCCCCTAAATTGCGATAAATAAATTCACACAATCGTTGATTATCCTCTACTGCGCCCGTGCCGGATTTTCCGCCTACAAATAATTCAAACTCTGGGATGCAGAAGGTGTTTTGCACATCAATTAATAGTAGGCAAATGCGGCGATTATCCAAAGAGGCTGGTTGGATGTCGTGTTGTTTTGCCCATGCTTCAGCTTGCACTGCGCGTTTTTGGTAGGGTACACGCCAAACTTCACCCACTTTTTCAGGTTGAAAGTGGGGGGGTATCGGGAGTTGGGTTGTGGTTTGGATGTTCATATTGATATTTGGGTTAAGTCTAATGTAACTATTAGAACAACCTACTGCGATCGCACAAAAATGTGAACTTCCAACCAATGCAGAAGCAAGGCTACAGTTTACCAATATCCACAAGATAGTCAATCAAAAGAAAATACCACACCCCTGTTCTTTATTTTCAAGCTAGAAGTTGATGTTACTTTTTCTCCATCTGGTCTGTAGGTAAGCTCAAGGCCATCTTTTCGCAGTACGAAGAGTTTGACACAGTTCCTTATTTATCTTGCTTTTTGGCAAATTTAAGTATTATAAATTTCCAATGGTTATCAATTTGATACTTGTATAGTAACTTGGTAATTAAAGCTGCGCCTTCATAAATCCAATGCTTGGGGATCGTGAAAGCTGATTTAATAAAATCATTGGCATTGATGATAGCATTTATAACTCAGTAATAGAGCGATCGCTACCCAGTCCCAAAAGCTGGTAAATCGGCTATTTGCGCTGACAACAAAAACCGATAAATCTTCTTTATTGCTTCCCCTATCTCACTTTCTTTTTTTTTTGCACCCTCATTGACTAAAAGCACCTCAGCTGTGGCAATCTGAGAAACAGAGATTCTGAAATTTGATATTTTCGCTACAGCAAATTTACCTAATGAGGTTATGCAAACTCTGCCCGCAGTTACAACTGTAAACACCACATCTAGCGAACTCACCTTTGATACAACAATTAAGCGGCGTAAAACCCGTTCGGTAAAGGTGGGGGATGTCACCATTGGAGGTGGCTACCCTGTGGTAGTGCAGTCGATGATCAACGAAGATACTCTAGATATTGATGGTTCCGTAGCAGCTATTCGTCGTCTGCACGAAATTGGCTGCGAAATTGTCCGCGTTACTGTGCCAAGTATGGCTCATGCTAAAGCTTTAGCGGAAATTAAACAAAAACTCCTTAAAACTTACCGAGATGTGCCCATCGTTGCTGATGTGCATCACAACGGGTTAAAAATTGCTTTAGAAGTTGCCAAGCACATTGAGAAAGTACGGATTAATCCGGGTTTGTATGTGTTTGAAAAACCAAATCCCAATAGAATTGAATACACTAAAGCAGAATTTGATGAAATTGGCGAAAAAATCAGCGAAACCTTAGAGCCTTTGGTTGTCTCTTTAAGAGATCAGGGTAAAGCTATGCGAATTGGGGTAAATCATGGTTCTCTCGCTGAGAGAATGCTATTTACCTACGGCGATACCCCAGAGGGGATGGTAGAATCAGCCTTAGAATTCATTGGCATTTGTGAATCCCTCAATTTCCACAATTTGGTAATTTCGATGAAGGCTTCACGAGTACCAGTCATGGTAGCCGCCTATCGTCTCATGGCTAAACGCATGGATGAGTTGGGGATGAATTACCCCCTGCATTTAGGTGTCACAGAAGCAGGTGATGGAGAATACGGACGGATTAAATCTACAGCAGGTATTGCTACATTACTCGCGGATGGTATTGGCGATACAATTCGAGTCTCACTGACAGAATCACCAGAAAAAGAGATACCCGTCTGTTATAGCATTCTGCAAGCTTTGGGATTGCGGAAAACTATGGTAGAATACGTAGCCTGTCCTTCCTGCGGACGTACCTTATTTAACCTAGAAGAAGTGCTGCACAAAGTTCGGGAAGCAACCAAGCACCTAACTGGGTTAGACATAGCAGTTATGGGTTGTATCGTAAATGGTCCTGGCGAAATGGCAGATGCGGACTATGGCTATGTAGGCAAGACTCCTGGTTATATTTCTTTATATCGTGGCAGAGAGGAAATTAAAAAAGTCCCAGAAGACAAAGGCGTAGAGGAATTAATTAACCTCATTAAGTCCGATGAACGCTGGGTAGAACCTTAAGATTTGCGTAACGGCGACCACAAAGGTCGCCGGATTGCCAAGTATTTTGCTGTAATAAGAATACATGCTCGTCTGTTACAGTGATACCCTGTGTTAGATTGGGCATACTGATTATAAAAATTTTCCTCTGGCGCAGCTGTCATTATGGTGATTACAAAAAGTAAGCTGGTTTTGGGTGCTACGGCAGTGACGCTCTCAACTATTGCTATTACAAGTCTTGGCATTCACTCACGAGGTCAGGCTTTAAATAACAGTCCCAAGGAATTGATAGACGAAGTTTGGCAAGTTGTTCAGCGCCAATACGTAGACGGTACTTTTAACCAGGTTGATTGGCAGGCTGTACGTAAGGAGTATTTAAGTAAGTCTTACACCAGTAAAAAGGAAGCATATAAATCCATCCGGGAAATGCTCAAGAAGCTAGATGACCCCTACACCAGGTTTATGGACCCAGATGAATTCAAAAATATGCAAGTGGATACCTCTGGAGAGCTAACAGGTATTGGTATCACAATTAGTCAAGACGAGAAAACAAAGCAACTCGTTGTCATTGCTCCCATAGAAGATACTCCTGCTTTTAAAGCGGGGATTTTATCCAAGGATGAAATTCTCAAAATCGATGGTAAAAGTACTCAGGGGATGGATACGAACCAAGCAGTATCGCTAATTCGAGGTACTGCTGGCACAAAGGTAAAATTAACTATTAAACGTAGCGGTCAAACCAAAGATTTTGAAATCACACGGGCAAGAATTGAAATCCACCCCGTTAAATATTCACAAAAACAAACTCCGGCTGGTAATCTTGGCTACATTCGTCTGAACCAGTTCAGTGCTAATGCTGGCAAGGAAATGCAACAAGCCATCAAGGATTTAGAAACCAAAAAAGTTGTGGGTTATGTTTTGGATTTGCGTGGCAATCCTGGTGGTTTACTCTTTTCCAGTGTAGAAATTGCGCGGATGTGGCTGGATAAAGGGACAATTGTTTCTACTATTGATCGCCAAGGTGAGCAAGAGCGAGAAGTAGCTAATGGGCGGGCGCTGACAAATAAGCCAATGGTGATTTTGGTAGATAAAGGTTCAGCCAGTGCCAGTGAAATTCTCTCTGGAGCATTGCAAGACAACAAGCGCGCTACTTTAGTGGGGACACAAACATTTGGTAAAGGCTTGGTACAATCGGTGCGCCCCTTAGAAGATGGCTCAGGATTAGCGGTGACAATCGCTAAGTACCATACCCCCAGTGGTAAAGATATTAACAAACACGGCATTGATCCCGATGTGAAGGTGGATTTGACCGATGCTCAAAAACAAGATTTATGGCTACGCCAACGTGACAAACTCGCAACCTTAGAAGATCCCCAATTTGCTAAAGCAGTAGAAGTGTTAGGCAAACAAATTACTGCTAGAGGCACGACAAGCGCCGAGAAAAATTAAATAAACAGTTCTGGACTGGGAAGAAATTTGTTAAAGATGTAGGGATTTCAATACCATCCCCAGTCCAATTTATTGGGGTTGGCATTTGCCAGCCCTAATTAATCCTATACGACGAGCGATCGCATCTCCCTGCGAAGTGAAGGGGCCCCACTGTTCGATGATATCTGGATGAGCCTCCCCTACAACTAAGTCGGGGACTATCTCACAATTACCCGCAGGACGCTTGACAATGTACCAAATTTCTGTTTTCTCAGTCATAAAATCAAAATAAATTCAATAATTTAATCAGGCACTACCTTACACCAAGGGGATAGAATTATATCATAAAAATATCATTAAATAACAAGCTAGTTGTCAGTAAATCACAATGCAACCCCCATAAGATAGAGCTTGGAGTTGTAGGGATGTTGTAAAATAAACAAAGTAAGGATTCGGGGAACCATTTCATTGGTCAGAAACGCCTATAGAGACTATCTACGGAAATCTCCAGGGTTTAAAGTCCAGCCAGCTAAAGCAACTACAGCGGCTGTATCACCAGCGTATACCGGGCGATAGCATCAGTACGTCCGAGTTTTCTCAGCGTCTGGCAGCAATTAGTACAGAATTAAATCAGCCTGTGTGTGCCTACCTCAACCGTCGCGGACAAGTGATTCGTGTGGGGGTAGGCACACCGCGTCAAACGCAAATCCCACCACTAGAACTGCCCCGTTATGGTGCAGAAAGACTGAGCGGTATTCGTTGTATAGCCACTCATTTGAAGCCAGAACCGCCTAATGAGGCGGCGTTGACAGCTATGGCGCTGCAACGCTTAGATGCTCTAGTGGTACTCAATATTACCGGAACAGGATTTACACGCAGAGGTGGCGGCGCGGCTGGGTACGTCAAAGAAGCTTATTTAGCTCATTTGAAACCTCAAGATGCTCATGCTTTAACTACCAGTCCTGCGGTGTTAAATGTTGGGTCTAATAATGCCCAATCTCCAAGCTGGACTGTATCATCGCCTCTAAGTTTGGATGAATTGGCACAGCAAGATTTTATAGATTTAGTAGAAAACCTAGAAGCCGAATTCCAGCGAGAATTTGTTGCCCAGAAAGTAGATGTTGACCACGATCGCGTGTTAATTGTGGGAGTGATCACAGATGATCAAACTCCCCTAGAATTCCAAGACACCTTGGTAGAATTGGCACGCTTGGTAGATACAGCAGGGGGCGATGTATTACAGACAGTACAACAAAAGCGATCGCGTATTCATCCCCAAACAGTAGTCGGTGAAGGTAAAGTCCAAGAAGTTGCCCTGACAGCCCAAACCCTAGGGGCAAATCTGGTTGTATTTGACCGCGACCTATCACCCGCCCAAGTCCGCAACTTAGAAGCCCAAATTGGTCTGCGGGTAGTTGACCGCACCGAAGTAATTTTGGATATCTTTGCCCAACGCGCTCAGTCGGGTGCTGGTAAGCTACAAGTAGAATTGGCACAGCTAGAATATATGCTGCCGCGATTAACTGGTAGAGGTCAAGCAATGTCTCGGTTGGGTGGTGGTATTGGTACTCGTGGTCCTGGTGAAACCAAACTAGAAACTGAACGCCGTGCCATCCAAAAGCGCATTTCTCGCTTGCAGCAAGAAGTCAACCAGTTACAAGCACATCGTTCCCGCTTAAGGCAACGCCGACAACATCGAGAAGTCCCCTCGGTGGCTTTGGTTGGTTATACAAACGCTGGCAAATCAACTTTGCTGAATGCCCTCACTAATGCTGAAGTTTACACAGCCGACCAACTATTTGCCACTCTTGACCCCACCACGCGCCGCTTGGTAATTTCCCATGCTGAGACAGGCACAACCGAAGAGATTCTACTGACAGATACGGTAGGGTTTATACATGAATTGCCTGCCTCATTAATGGATGCCTTCCGCGCCACCTTAGAGGAAGTCACAGAAGCTGATGCTTTACTGCATTTGGTCGATTTGTCTCATCCTGCTTGGTTGAGTCATATTCGTTCAGTCAGAGAAATCCTAGCTCAAATGCCAATAACTCCAGGCCCAGCTTTGGTTGCTTTTAACAAAATTGATCAAGTTAGTAGCGAAACCCTAACTTTAGCGCGGGAAGAGTTTCCTCTGGCGGTGTTCATATCCGCTAGCCAGCGCTTGGGGCTGGAAACCTTACGCCATCGCTTAACCCAGCTGATTCAATACGCTGTTGACTCTCGGTAAATACTAAAAATCAAGTTTTGCGTTTTAGTTAACAAAGCCGTAGTCATTATAACTACGGCTTTTGCTATTACATAGAAAATAATTATGGCTACAGAATCTCAAATTTCGACAACGCAATTAGAGACAGTTCAACCTCAAAATCTTGATATGCCTTCTGGCTACGTCCAAATAGATAACTTTTTAACAGCAGAAGAACATCAACTTTTACTCAACTATGTTCTCGAAAAAGAATCAGACTTTGTTCCTACCACTACTTCCACTAACGAGATTAATTATCGTCAATCAATGGTGCTTTACTCATTTCCTGAATTCTCTGAGCTAATTTTAACGCGCATCCAAGCGCTTATACCGAATGTATTTTCTAGCTTAGGGTTACCATCATTTCCCATAACCTATATTGAAAGCCAACTGACTGCACATAATGATGGCAATTATTTCAGAATTCATAATGATAACGGTAGCCCTGAAACATCTCTCAGAGAACTAACTTATGTTTATTACTTTTACCGAGAACCTAAGTATTTCTCTGGTGGTGAGTTGCTGATATACGATAGCAAAATCATCAACAACTTTTATGTAAATTCCGAATCATTTCAAACAGTCGAACCTCGCAACAATAGCATTGTATTTTTTCTCAGCCGCTATATGCACGAAGTCCTTCCTGTGAGTTGCCCTTCTCAATTCTTTGCTAATAGTCGTTTTACTATTAATGGCTGGGTTAATCGAGCCGCAAATTCAGTATAAATACTATGTGTATTGCTACTGAAGGGGCGACGAAATAGGCTAAAAAGCTTTGTATGTGAAGCTTGTAACGTTTTGTGGTAGAAAAAGATAGGTCTCTGATTTGCAACAAAGCCTATCTATTGATAATGTTACCTGTATTCTACCAAAACCACTTAAAAAGTCAATTGAGTATAGCAGAATATTTGTGCCTCAAAATTTTGCTTAATATTTTACAGTCAATCAAAAAAGTAAGTTTAGAAAAGTTAGCTAATGCTTTACCCATTGGGATTAGATTTGAAAGTCGAAGAAAAAGAATACAGCGATTTTTATCCTTACCAAATTTAACAATTGAAAAAGTTTGGTTTCCAATTGTTAAAGAATGGTTAGAAACATACTTTAATGATGAAAAAATAATTTATGTAGCAATTGATAGAACAAATTGGAGTCGCATAAATTTATTCATGGTTAGCATCATCTGGGATAAAAGAGCGTTTCCAATATATTTTACATTGCTGCCAAAGTTAGGTAGCAGTAACATATCTGAACAACAAAATTTACTGTCTCAGGTGATGCCAATGTTTGAAAAGTATAAAATATGTGTATTAGGTGACGCGTGAATTTTGCTCTGTAAAACTTGCAAAGCATCTTCAGAGCTTGGGTGTATATTTTTGTTTGCGTTTAAAAAAGAACGAATTTGTGGAATTTGAAAAAGATATTTTTATTTAGTTAAAAAGTCTGGGTTTAGAACCGGGAGTTTCTTTTTTTATCAAAGGAGTTAAGGTAACGAAGACTCGGGGTTTTATGAGTTTTAATGTTGCTTGTAAGTGGAAACGTAAAATTGCCGGAGTAGAACCGAAAGAAGGATGGTTTATCTTAACAAATTTCTCAGTTTTAGAGTCGGCTATTATAGCCTACAAACAAAGATTTGATATCGAGGAGATGTTTAAAGATTTCAAGAAAGGCGGCTATAATTTAGAAGACACTAAGGTTGAGGGTGAACGTTTTATTTCTCTAGTTTTATTGATAGCAATTGCTTACACTTCTACAACGATTCAAGGTCAAAAAATTAAACGTAAAGGAATACAAAAATATGTTTGTCGTATCAAAGAAAAGAGTCGATTAGAGCGGAGACATAGTAGCTTTTATGTCGGCTTATATGGCCATACTTGGGTCAATTTTAGGGATATTTGTATGGAATTAGTAACAGAATTAATGAGATTAAATCCTAATAAGCGCAAGTACTATCAACAAGGTCTAAGAGCTATGAAGCTTATAGAGTCTATATTCTAGCTGATTTCGTCGCCCCCTCAGCACTACGGAAATAGATAGCGCTCAACAAGTAAGTTCATGGGGAGTCAAACTTCAACAATTGGGAGTCACTTCTCTTAGTGGTATTCGAGTTACAGCAGATGCTGGTTACAACGGCCCTGATTTTAAATTATTGGCCAGAACAGGTTCAGCTAATTACCAGATCCCGGCTAAAAAAGTGCCTGAACCGAGTACAATAGCTGCCCTTGGATTATTGGCAGTGAGTGCAGTGTAATTATTGAGAATAATCCTTATATATTTAACTAAATTATACTAATAACTTTTGATTGCTACGATGTACCGGATGGTCTAGATGAGAGATAAAGCGTAAATATTGCTACTCAATTATTTTTATTGACAGCCTCCGATGCATATTGCTAAATCCTGAAATAAGCTACCAATTATCCTGATATAGCTAGGTTTTTTAGGTCAAAAGTATTTGATACTTTTTTCTATCCTAAATCTATCACAATGTATTAAGCCGTAGTTTTACAATTATAAAGTTATAAATGTACTAATGATTATTACTGAAAAAAATTATATTAATCAGAATATCACCGTATACTTGCTGAGGTTACTAGTATTTAAAGTGGAATATTATCAATTTATGAAAAAACCTGGTGCAAACATTATATTAGTCAAGAGTTTACCGACTTTTGACTAACCTTTATTTGTGCAGATCTATTAAGTTACTTTTGAAGTTAAAAGTAAAACTGACTAAAGCAACTAGAGCCAGTGTCTACGTTCTAAAATTAAGAATATTAAAATTAAGTTGAGGACGTTATGGCTGCCAAAGTAGAAATTTACACATGGAGAACTTGCCCATTTTGTATCCGTGCCAAAAATTTGCTGAATAAAAAAGGGGTGGAATTTATCGAATACAGCATCGACGGAGACGAGGTAGCACGGGCGAAAATGGCTCAAAGAGCAAATGGACGACGTTCTTTGCCACAAATTTTCATCAACGACGATCATATTGGTGGTTGTGATGATATCCACGCTTTAGAAGGCCAAGGCAAGCTAGATGAGTTACTAACTGCTAATAGCTTGTAGATGGATCAAGTCTGATAATTAGGCTTTGTTGGCAACGCAAGCAAGTGTAAATCAGTCTTAACATCAGGGGATAATCTAAATTGAACACCATTAAATTTCCTGGTGATTGAGGCAACAAGCGTGAAACTAACTTTTATCATTGATCCCATCCATCAGCTTGATCCATGTCATGATACGAGTGTTGCCCTGATGGAAGCAGCGCAAATCCTCGGACATGAAGTTTGGGTAACACAGGCAAACCTGTTGAGTGTAGTAGAAGGTAAAGCCTGGGCTATCCTACAGAGGGTAGAACTAATGCCAGTAAAGTTGGTAGAAGGACGCTATTTTGCAGTCAATCCTTGGTACAAGTTGAGTGCAGCCCAAAGCTCCTTAACTTGCTTAGAAACAATGGATGCTGTATTCATGCGGACAGATCCACCAGTCAATAATTCTTACCTCTTTGCCACATACATTCTGGATTACATTGACCAAAATAAGACTTTAGTAATTAACAGTCCGAATGGTATCCGAGGCGCAAACGAAAAAATGTATGCTCTCCAGTTTACCAATGTAATTCCAGAAACAATTGTGAGTGCTGATAAGCAGGTGATCCGTAAATTCGTAGATGCAAAAGGATCTGCGGTTCTCAAACCACTGGGCAACAAAGCTGGGGAAGGGATTTTATTTTTACAATCAGGCGATCGCAACTTCAACTCTATTGTTGAACTTAGTACTTTTCAAGGTCGAGTCCCTGTTATGGTACAAATCTATTTACCAGAGGCAAAAGACGGAGATAAGAGAATTATCTTACTGAATGGAGAACCAATTGGTGCTCTCAATCGCCTTTCTAGTGGAAGCGACTTTCGCAATAATATGGCAGCAGGTGGTACAGTTGCTCAAACCACAATTACCTCAAGAGAGCATGAAATCTGTACCGAAATAGCTGAAAAATTACGCCAAGACGGGTTAATTTTTGTCGGGATTGATGTTATTGGTGGCTACCTTACCGAAGTTAACGTTACTAGTCCAACGGGGATTCGTGAAATTGATAGATTAGACAGCACAAACCTGGGACGTGATGTCATTCAATGGATTGAGCAGACTCTAAAAAGTCAAAAATAAAAATAATTTACTTTCTCTCGTTTTTTGCGATTATCTTCTACGGGAAGCTTACACCTATGTAATTTACCTGAGACTCTAGCGAACCTAGACAAGCAAGTACAGTTGTAATTGGGCTAGTCTTCCCGTTTTTAGACAGATGCTAATGGGACTCAACGAAGCAGTGAGCTTTGTCAAAACTCTCCAGATCCGCTCTTTTTTCCCAAAAGCACTAGTGGACATTCGAGTCAGCAGACTCTTGCCCAAGTTAATTATTTTTACAGCTAGCGTTGTGGAGTTTCGTTACCAATTGGCTATATTCAGAGATGCACAAGGAATTACTGAATCCCTACTCTGAGGAAACTCAATACTTAGCATTTTGTATATGGGAATCAGGAAAACCTGAGAATTGCAATTTCATCTCAAATCCAAAATTTTGGCATCACTTAATTTTTGGGTGGGTTACGTCGCCTTTGGAGAAAATCAGGAATATCCAATATGGGTTTTTCTTTGGGTTCTATAATTGGCGTTGGGGGGCTAGGATTAGCCGCAGGTGGTTGAGATACAGGCCGTCTAGGAGGAGGTGTTGTAACCCTTGTGTTAGCGGCATTTTGTTGTGGAGCAGCTTGTTGCTCACCTGTAAACCCAGTTGCAATTACAGTAATTCGCACCTCACCTTGGAGCCGATCATCAATCACCGCCCCAAAAATAATATTGGCGTTGGGATCAACCACTTCATAGATTGTTTCTGCAGCCGCATTGACTTCATGCAAGGTGAGGTCGCTACCACCAGTAATGTTAAAGACAACACCTCTGGCTCCTTCAATAGAACATTCTAGTAACGGTGAAGAAATAGCCGCGATCGCGGCTTCTCTGGCTCTTGATTTCCCTGAGCTAACACCTATTCCCATCAATGCTGATCCCGCATCTGCCATCACAGCTCGAACATCGGCAAAGTCAACATTTACCAAACCAGGTATCGTGATGATATCAGAAATCCCTTGCACCCCTTGACGCAGTACATCATCTGCATAACGAAAAGCTTCTTGCACAGGGGTTTGTTCGGGGATCACTTCCAAAAGCTTATTGTTAGGGATAATAATCAGCGTATCTACCCGACTTTTTAACCCTTCAATGCCTTGCTCTGCTTGACTAGTGCGACGACGACCCTCGAAGACAAATGGACGTGTTACAACGCCAACAGTGAGAGCGCCCATTTCTTTAGCAACTTCTGCAACAATCGGTGCTGCACCTGTTCCTGTGCCTCCTCCCATGCCAGCAGTTATAAATACTAGGTCAGCACCTTCTAAAGCCGTGGCAATTTCGTCCCTTGATTCCTCAGCTGCCTTTTGACCAATAGCAGGATTACCACCTGCGCCTAAACCCCGCGTCAGTTTCTGTCCTATTTGCAACCTACTAGGAGCGCCAGCCAGAGTTAAAGCTTGGGCATCAGTGTTAATTGACCAAAACTCCACTCCACTGACATCAGACTCGATCATGCGGTTGACGGCATTACCACCACCACCACCTACACCAATCACTTTGATGTTGGCAACCCTACCAGGAACAATCTCGCCAATTCGGTTACTTTCAGCAGTAATCTTCTTACCGTCATGATTTTGTCCGAAGTTCAGCCCTGAGTGATTAAAAGGATTGTTTGAGTTTACAGCCAGTGAGAACCCTGACTGTCCCACAGATTGGGAGTTTTTATAGGTAAGCCCTTGGTTATTATCAAGTGTCATTGGATTTGTGAAAGGTAGATAAACGACTTTTTCAGGTGTTACTCACCTAAGAGTCAACTATAGTTTGACACTGCCAGAGATAAAGACAGTGTTCTTTATTGTTCTCACTACTTCCAACCCTAACAGGATTGTCAGTGCGAAATTTCGCTACGGCATCAGCCAAGAACGCAGCCGATCGCACAACTAGTTCTAAAGAAGTATACCTATATTTACTTAAAAATGATCTGTATAACTTCACCCAGAGATTCAGATCTCTACTTTGCTGCTGCCGATTTGTTTTGGGTTTTCTTTGGCATTTCCAATCTTTTTTCCTTGTTACTACTAATGATTTTGATGGGTCATTAATTTTACAACTTACAGTATTGATTTTTTTTTCCTTTATCGCCACTATTACAACGTTAATTTTGTATAGTTTATAGTTTTCCTCCAAATAAAAATACTGAGTAAAGAGATTATTAGTGTTGTTAAATTTAGCCTCTGTCTGTAAAAAATGGTGTTTTAATATACTTATTAACCCAGTATTAATACATATATACCAAAAATTGTACACAGACAGCACAACTTGTAAAGAAGCGCCATAGCGCGTCTGATCTCCTTTCATAATATAGTTAATAGGTTTCACCATTGGGGGTGATTGCACCTTATGACACAAAATTTGCCCTCTACTTACTTATGTTAAAGTTTGGGGTCAAGAAGAAATATCTTGTCAATTTCTGGAAAACCCTAATAATTAGCTATTTGCTCTGCTTTAATGGACAATAGGTTGGAAAAATATTCTACCCTATAGAAATCCTCACTGGTATTGTCTATCAACAGGTCTGCCAAAATAGCTTTGTAACCTAGAAGCAGTTACGGTAAGGAAATATGCTTGTTTTTTTCTAAAAAAATTTGGCATTAGTTGAAAATTGTCTAGGCGCAATCTGCTTTATACACTAAATGCCATAATTAGGTTTCTAACCTCTTGCACCCCATTATGAGATGTTAGGGTAAAAATTGTGCTGAATTAACTCCTAAAAAAGGTTTTGTGAGTAATGCTCTCATTTTAATGAGAAGTTAACGCCAATTTTGTGGGTATTACTGGAAACATAAAAAAATAATAAATAATTTTATCATCATAAAAACTTATTAATTTATTAAAGGCCTTGTATATATTAAACATGCTAAATATTTTTAAGGATTTCGGAAATTAATTTTATGAGTTTTTTGGTTCAATTGTACTAATGGGGCTTCAGGGTTTTGGATATCAATGTATTCTATTTGACTGGAATTTAATTTGCTAGATAAAGGACGCATTTGGGCAAGGATCTTAATTTGTTCAGATAGCTGAGGACTTGGGGGACCGAGATACACATTGCCTAGTTCTGTTTTTAAAATTAGATTTGTGGGATCTTGGCAATTAATTTCTTGGATTTTCACCGAACTTTGGCTGACAGATAAATACAGTTGAGTCCAATAAGGCAGGTATTGTTCTGACAACCCAATCACTTTCAGACTAGGCAATTTCCCAGTGGGATTAAGTGATGTGTATTTTTCGATAGGTATCCAAACTCCACTAGCATCTATTAAGCCTGCAGATGCTTGCTTATTGACACTTTCAGGATTTCCACCTCTGCGTGTTTGAACTATAGCTACGGGTACTCGTTCGGTGATTTCGATCATTAGCCCAGGCGGGAAGAGACGACGGCTCACGCTTGCTTGTGCAATAGTTGGTTGTTGTTTCAAAGACTCGGCGATCGCTGACGGTTTAATCCGCCATAAAGACTGGGGGTAGGATAATACCAACAGTGACTTAACTGTCTCATCTGAGAGTAATTGATTGCCTGATTTCATCACAATTTGTCTGGGTGCATTCAGCACCCACATCGGTTGGATTGCTACCCATAGTAAACAACCCGCCAGACTACTAATGGCAAGGGTTCGCCAAATCGCCTGAATAATTTTCATCTGCTGCTTTCGCCGTAATTTTTTACGGCGCTGGGCTAAATCTGTACGGGAAAGTGATACTAGGTCAGCCATTCAAACCCCTTGCTGGTTCCAGTCCCAGTTCTTTGATACGTTAGATCATCAATTAATTTCAGTAAACTTCGGTGGCATTTATTAGCCCCTTTTTTCAAGAATTTGTTCACTTTTTAGTAACACTTTACAGCAACCACACTAGGATTGTGGTACGAGATCTCTTCATTTAGAAGTTGGCGCTGTCTATTCTAGACCGAATACCACCTTTTTACTGTAGGGTGAAAGCCATTATCTGCCAAAAAAGCTACATCAGAGATATTGAAATATATAATGTGATATGTATAGCGTTTTAATCAATTATCAGTATTTACACGCTTTACATATGAGAGCGACAATTACAATTTTTCCAAACCTGAATTATGGCAAAATTCGGTATTTGCCTTGCAGTTCAAGGCAAATGGCGCTTTGATCATCAACAGGGCAAATAAACAAACATAGAGACAATTTGTCTGCAAAAGTTGCTTCTTTGCGACTACCTCAAACGTTACCTGAGCGCTATTTGATTAAACGCTTAAGATATAGCTAAATGCATAGCACTAAGTGCCATTGAAAACATATAGACATCTGAGTTTTTTTTGTAGATAATTACAAAATATTAATTTAAATGTAAATATTATTAAATTATTTATTGACAAAAAAAACATTAAGTGATATGTCTAACATCCATGACCAAACCCTAAATTTAGCTAATAAAGTATTTTTTTTTACATATTGATTAGCGCATAAGGATTTGGCAACTTCAGGTAAAGGCTATAGATTGTCAAAAGCTCAACAGCAGCTGTAAAAAGGACAGAGACACTTAACGTATAAGGAAAAACTCAATCTCTGCCATTATACTGACATTTGCTTACAGCGATCGCGCTTTTGAGGCTGTCTGTTACAAGATACCAACTTGTATTCAATTCGGCACCTCTTAAATTGATAGGGATTTTTCCATAGCAAAAGATACAACTAAAACTGCATCTCAATCTACATCTGCATCTACATGAGAACGACACTAAATTTGTCACGTTTTTATAAAGCGTGTAACCCAAGCTACACCTTAAATATGAGTGAAGTACTGGATAAGCAGTACTATATAGATTTCTCTAATGTACGTGGTTGCAAAATTGTTGAAGAACTACAACGTACTATTACTCGGATTTCTCCAGATGAGCCAACCTGCCAGTTATTTACGGGTCATATTGGTTGCGGTAAGTCTACAGAGTTACAGCGTCTCAAGGCAGAGCTGGAAGCAGCAGGATTCCATGTGGTTTATTTTGAATCCAGCCAAGACCTGGATATGGCGGATATCGATGTCAGTGATATTTTGCTGAGTGTAGCGCGTCAAGTCAGTGTCAGTTTGGAAGGAATCGGGATTAAATTCAGACCGGGTTACTTTAGCAATTTGTTTAAAGAAATAGGGGATTTTTTGCAGACCCCTATAGAGTTATCTGGACAAGCGGAATTATCTTTGGGTATTGCCAAAATTACCGCCAAAACCAAAGATAGCGCCCAGACGCGTAATCAATTAAGACAATATCTGGAGCCACGTACCAACAGTATTTTGCAAGCAATTAATGAGGAGATATTAGAAAAAGCTGTTGAACAACTCAAGCAACGTGGTCAAAAAGGATTGGTAGTTATCGTAGATAACTTAGATCGTGTTGATATGCGCCCAGTTGCTTCGGGGCGCACGCAACCAGAGTATCTGTTTATTGACCGAGGTGAGCAGTTACGCCGACTTAAATGCCACTTAGTCTATACCATTCCCCTAGCTTTAATTTTTTCTAATGAGTACGAGACTCTCAAAAATCGCTTAGGAGGAGGAATTGCGCCCAAAGTATTACCGATGGTATTAGTGCGGCAAAGAGATGGTAGCGACTACGAGCCTGGGATGTCACTATTGCGTCAGTTAGTGCTAGCACGAGCTTTTCCAGAGGTGGACTGGAATGAAAGACCGTTATTAATCACAGATTTATTCGATCATTTCGACACCTTAGATCGAATTTGTCGTGTGAGTGGTGGTCACATTCGGAATTTATTGGGACTGCTTTATAGTTGCTTGCAACGGCAAGACCCGCCATTTTCAAGAGAATGTTTAGAAGCTGTCATCAAAGACTACCGGGACGACCTGCTATTAGCTATTGATGAATATCAGTGGAAATTACTGTTTGAAGTAGTGCAGCAGCAAAGCGTAAAAGGCGAGTCTGACTATCAAAGCTTACTACGAAGTATGTATCTGTTTGAATACCGCGATCCACAAGGGCGCTGGTTTGGTATTAGTCCAGCATTAGCAGAAACAGAAAAAGTTCTCATTTGGCAGCAAAATAAGTGAGCAATTTAAAACTCGTCTAGAAGAGTTGGCTATGGAGTTAAACCCTCCTTCCAACTTTTCACAAAATACAAAAATCAGTATCAAAAATTATTCTTGCTGCTGCTTGATGTGTAATTTCTTATTATTCCTTTATAGCCCGGTTTTTATTTATGACAAAGTGGCAATTCACAGCAGCTATAGTTAATGAGAATCAACATGCTCTGCAAAGGATGATTCGGGCAATCAATCTTTCTAAAGGTCAATTTGCCCTAATTTTAGTCCGGTGCAATTATGGTCAATTACGCGAGCAAATGTTGGGTAATCTCCGCTTGCTCACTAAAGACATCAATATCCGAGAGATATTTCTCCAGCCATCAACTAATGCTTTACATACTCAAATAATCACGGAGCTATTTTTAGATCATTCTGTGGTTGTGAAAGATACTTTGCCATCGGCTGTAATGGTTTTTGGTCTAGAGTCAATTATTGCTCTCGATAATTTTCTGGC
Organism: Aulosira sp. DedQUE10; assembly: GCA_034530935.1. Lineage (GTDB taxonomy): Bacteria > Cyanobacteriota > Cyanobacteriia > Cyanobacteriales > Nostocaceae > Aulosira. The sequence goes on from JAVRCF010000001.1 coordinate 225,932, forward strand.
TGGTGTAAACCAAGCACGAGATATTTATGCAGCTACTTTTCCTTTTCCACTAATATTTTGGCTACAAGATGAAGTAGCTTCAATGCTTTCTAGATTAGCGCCGGATTTTAAAAGCTGGGCGGCAACCACCATCAAATTTGAACTAGCACAAGAATATTTAATTGCGTTAATCCGGCAGGAAACAGAATCTTTATTTGCTAAAGTTTTAGAGGCGGGCGCTGAAAGGTTTTTATCGAATGATGCTCTTGATTTAGCTCCCAAGTCGCAAAATCGTCGGGAAATTGAATCAGCCCGTAATGATTTACTGCGTTTATATGGTGTGAAATTAGATCCGGAATTAGAAGCAAGTTTAGAATTTGTATTGGGACGTGACGAATATGCCAACGATCAAATTGATCATGCTTTAGCGCATTATCAAAAAAGCTTAGAACTGTGGCAGCAGGTGGGTTCAGGTGAGAGTGGATTCAGGGATTTAGAGGAGAATTTAGAAGTATATTCCCCATATCCGCCAATGCTCCCATCTCCACCACTTCTGAGACAGGCAGTAGTGATATTCCACATCGGGCTGTGTTATCGGCGAATGGCAGACTTATACCAAGGTGCTGATAGTAAGTACTGGCAAGATGCTCTTTTGTGGTTTACGAAGTGTTTAGAGGTTTTGGAGGAGGCACAAAGGCAAGACTTAGTTGCTAAATTCATTTTACCGGCTTGTGAAATGCTGCAACGTTTACAAGCCTGGGAAGAATTAGAACAATTAGCTCAAAAGTCGTTGCAGTTGCATGAAGCTTATGGTGATCCAGCGCAAGTAGCCCAAGATTATGCCTTTCTAGCAGATGTGGCGGCTTCAGAGTCGAACTGGGTATTAGCCCATGAATTAGCGAATTCGGCACTTTCTATTGCTGAACTGGCTACAGAAGTTTCACGCAGACAAGAAAGCTGGTATCTTTTATTGCTAGCACGTACACAGCGACATTTAGGTGAATGGCAAGAAGCGATCAATAACCTGGAATGGGCAAGAGTAGTTTGTGAGCTACAGTATGAGCCATTGCTGTATTTAGAAATTTTAGAGGAGTTGCGATCGCTCTACTTTGTTGAGCGACATGACTATACAGAAGCCTTTAGCCTTAAGCAAGAAAAAATTCAAATCGAACATCAGTATCGCTTTCGCGCTTTCATCGGGGCCAGCCAATTACAGGCACAACGCTACAGAATTAATCCAGTTTTGGAGTCGCAAAAAATACCATTTATTCCCGAGGAAGTCGCCCAGGAAATAGCTGCTTCTGGAAGACAACAAGATGTCAATCGCTTGATTGAGCGCATTACTCGTGCAGATTACAAACTCACAGTCATTCATGGTCCCTCAGGTGTAGGTAAAAGCTCTATTCTCAAAGCCGGCTTAGTACCAGCTTTAAAGGGAAAAGCTATTGGTGAACGTATTGCTTTACCTATTGTTTTATCTGTTTATACAGATTGGGTGACAGCATTGGGGCGCAATGTCAATCAAGTACTATCACAGACAGAAATATCCGCTGCTGTAGAAATTACGCCAACTATACTGATTGAAAAACTCCGCTTGGCATCTGAACGTAATCATACAATAATTATTATTTTTGATCAGTTTGAAGAATTCTTCTTCATCAGTACCTCTCCTGACAAAAAAATCCAATTTTATAAATTTTTCAGCGAATGTTTAAATGTTGCTTATGTCAAAATATTTTTGGCAATTCGTGAAGATTATTTACATTATTTATTAGAATTTGAAAGGTTGAGTAAAGAGAATAGTGATGGTTTATATGATTTAGGTGTAATTAATAAAAACATTTTAGATAAAGATATTCGCTATTACTTAGGAAACTTTGACAGTAATGATGCAACTAACATTATAAAGAGTCTGACTCAACGTTCACATTATGAAATTACTGATGAATTAATTAATCAATTAGTCAAAGATTTAGCAGGAGAAATAAACGAAGTACATCCAATTGAACTACAAATAGTCGGCGCTCAACTGCAAGCCGAAAATATTACTACGCTTGCACAATATAACCTGTCTGGCAGCTCAGCAAAACTAGTTGAACGCTGGCTTGAGGAAGTTATCAAAGATTGCGGGCAGGAAAACGAAGCGCGTAGTTGGAAATTATTATTTGAATTAACAGATGAAAAAGGTACAAGACCACTAAAAACCAAAGCTGATTTAGCAGTTGCCCTAGAGAATAATCAGAATGCAATATCAAATTTTGACTCAGCTTGGGAATTTATTTTAGAAATTTTGGTGGGTTCCGGATTAGTGCTACGAGAACCAGAAGAATTAGGCGATCGCTACCAGCTGGTTCACGATTATTTAGTGGAACCGATCCGCCAAAAAAACAACTATGGCATGGTTGCTGAATTAGCAAAAGTCAGATCTGAAAAAAATAGAGCTGAAGTAGCGCAAAAACTCTCTCAAGAGCAACTTAATTTAGTTTTACAACGGCGGCTGCGAGAAGCACGTCTAGCAGGCGTGGCGCTGGCAGTCATGGCGGGAACAATAGCAGTATTATGGTGGCAAGCTGACTTACAGAAAAGAGCAGCAGAACGTCAAACATTAAGAGCTGAACGTAGTGAAACTAACTTTAAAATCAGTGCGATCGCTGCTTCAAGTGAAGCTCTGTTTGCTTCTAATAAAGAGTTTGATGCCCTGTTAGAAAGTTTGCGGGCTTGGAAAAGACTCAAACAGGCAGATGGTATTCAACCAGACACTAAGATGCGGGTGGTAACAGCCCTCCAACAAGCCGTTTATGGAGTCAAAGAGGTAAATCGTTTAGAAGGGCACGAAGATATTGTCTGGGGTGTCACGTTCAGTCCTGATGGTAAATTGTTGGCCTCAGGTAGTACAGATAGGACGGTAAAGCTGTGGCAACGTGACGGAACTTTACTCCAAACTCTCAAAGGTCATAACGATGCTGTCACTAGTGTAAGTTTTAGCCCAGATGGTGAGACTTTAGCTTCCGCTAGTCTGGATAAAACTGTCCGAATCTGGCATAAAAATGCAATTACAGGCTTATTTGACCCACAACCATACAAAACCCTCCAAGGGCATGGAGATTGGGTTTATAGCGTCAGTTTCAGCCCAGATGGCGAGTTGTTAGCTACTGGTAGTAAGGATGCAACGATTAAACTCTGGCGCAAGGATGGTACTTTAGTCAAAATATTGAGGGGGCATCAAGGATGGGTTAACTGGGTAACCTTCAGTCCAGATGGAAAATTTATTGCCTCAGCGAGTGAAGATAAAACCGTAAAAATTTGGCGACGAGATGGAAACTTAGTAACCACCTTGCAGGGGCATCGAAAGGGTGTAACTGCTATAGCTTTCAGCCCCAACAGTCAAGTGCTGGCATCTGGGGGTAGGGATCAAACTATACAGCTTTGGCGCAGAGAGCGCAGTAGTAGTAAAAACGGCTTTGATTTTCGTCCCAGCAAAACCTTGCAGCAACACAGTGGTAATATTTGGAGTCTAAATTTCAGTTTTGATAGTCAAAAGTTTGCTTCCGGGAGTGATGATAACACCATCACTCTCTGGAGTGTCACAGGCACCTTGCTTAATACTTTTAAAGGCCACAGCGATGCTGTTGCTAGTGTGGCTTTTAGCCCAGATAACAAACTGCTAGCATCAGCAAGTTATGACAAAAGCGTCAAATTATGGCGTTTAGATGCCCCAACAATACCCATCCTTAAAGGGCATAAAAGTAGAGTTTTGAGCGTGGCTTGGAGTCCGGATGGTCAGATATTTGCTTCAGGAAGTCGCGATCGCACAGTCAAACTGTGGCAACGTGATACCAGAAACGGTGAGGTGGAAACCCGACTTTACAAAACTTTGCTAGGGCATACAGATAAAGTTCCAAGTGTGAGTTTTGATCCCCAAGGTGAAATGCTTGCTTCAGCGAGTTATGACAAAACTGTCAAGCTCTGGCGACGTGACGGTACTTTACTTAAGACACTGTTTGGGCATAGTGATAGCGTCATGAGTGTCAATTTTAGCCCTGACGGACAGTTGTTAGCTTCAGCTAGTAAAGATAAGACGGTGAAACTATGGCACCGTGATGGTCGCTTGTTAACAACCTTAGTGGGACATAACGGTTGGGTAAATAGTGTGAATTTCAGTCCTGACGGTCAGTTTTTAGCGACTGCTAGTGACGACAAAACAATCAAACTCTGGCGACGGGATGGAACTTTGCTGAAAACTTTCTCGCCTCAAGACAGCTGGGTGTTAGGCGTAAGCTTTAGTCCGACTGACCAGTTGCTGGCTTCTGCCAGTTGGGATAATACAGTGAAGTTGTGGCGACGGGATGGGAAGTTGTTGAAAACCTTGTTAAAAGGTTATAGCGATAGCGTTAACGCTGTTACCTTCAGTCCTAATGGTGAATTGCTCGCAGCTGCCAGTTGGGACAAAACAGTCAAGCTCTGGAGCCGTGAGGGTAAACTGATTAAAACCCTCACTGGTCATCAGAGTGCCGTATTAAGTGTCAGCTTTAGCCCTGATGGTCAAACACTGGCTTCGGCTGGTGACGACAACACAATCATTCTGTGGAATTTGAATCTTGATGATCTTCTCCTTCGTGGTTGCAACTGGGTTGATGATTACCTCAAGCACAACCATAATGTTGACCTGCGCGATCGCCTTGTTTGCGATAACATCACCAACAGGTAATCACCTAATTTACCAACCAAAGGAGCGATCGCTGTTAACTACACTGCTGCTATTGTCCTGATTAGCATCTTCTACCAAGTTTGCTAAAAATGCTTGTAGCTTCATGCGCTCAATATAAGGCCAGCCTCCCTCAGATTCAATATCTTTGAGTAATGAGTAGAGTTGCTGACGGTTCTCAGGTAAAGTTTCTTGAAAAGCTCCATCCCGAATTTCGCGGTGTAACTGCTCCAACTGCCGTAATAAAGCCAAAAGAGCGATCACATCACCTTCACAACTTTTTGCAGCATCATACACAGTATTTGAAATTATTTCTAGTTTAGAAGACAAATTCTCTGCTTCCAAGCTTCTGTCGTTGCTCATGCCAGCTTTTCCGTATAAATTAAGGCCTACTCAAATTTACCCAAGATTTTTGGCTTTCATTGGCTGGAAGTTTTTAGATTTTCTAAATTCAGCTTTTCTGGGCTTGTCGAGGGCTGCTGCTTGTTGATTCTCCAGCCTTAACTACCTGAGAAAGGTCTGATTAGCTCATTTGTATCCCGATTTAAAACAATTGCGTAAGCTTAGCCCGTCGTAGACATTGCTTCTAAAACACCGCAGTAACGTTTAGTAGAGCCTAAACGAGAGCTAGATGAGATCGAGGTATTCTTGTGGTTAATACTAGAATCCTTTGATTTTGAGTTTCAAAAAATCGTATGATCTGGCTGATTTCCCTATTTAAACAATGGGCTGTATGTAGTGGCGACACATACATAATACAGAACGATTAAAGCGATGCCACTTTTGCCATACGCTAGAGGAAAGTACGAAGAGAATCTTGCTCTTCGTGTCCTCAGAGGCAAGCGCTGATGCCGCTCTGTGTCATGGCACAATTATTTATGTGCCCAAACTCTGCCAAATGCCGACAATAGTAAAACTGCTGGTTTTTGCCCCAAAAGGGGCACACATCCACACCGGATGCATTGTACTGGCTAGGCTGGGGTTTCAATCCCAGACTCAAAAGAGCGACACGTTTAAATACGTTTAGCAAAGATAAGTTTGAGCGGTGGCTACCCAGCTCTTCCCACAGGTTAGGGCTGCGCCCAACCGGGAACGGAGAGGCCTAAGGGAAAACTGCCGTCAAAGCCCATATACTAGGGCGGTTTCTCACCAGAGATCAAAACTTAAGTGCAGTTTTACAACGTTAGATATTAATTTTTGAAATTGAGGTTGATCATGAGGTATCGCGCTTTAATTGTTGCATTCTTGGCTTTGTGCCTAGGGCTAATAACTGCTTGTAGTGATGGTTCATCTTCTAGCAGTAGAGATATACTTACATACGAACAAATTCGCGGCACTGGCTTGGCTAACAAGTGCCCCCAATTAACAGAAACAAGTCGTGGTTCGATTCCCTTGGATTCTAGCCAGTCTTACACCATCAAAGAACTTTGCTTAGAACCAACTAATTTCTTTGTCAAAGAAGAACCTGCTAACAAACGCCAAGAAGCAGAATTTGTTGCTGGTAAGCTGTTAACCAGGTATACATCCACCATTGACCAAGTGCAAGGCGATCTGAAAATTAATTCAGATAGCAGCTTGACATTTGCGGAAAAAGATGGTCTTGACTTCCAAGCCATCACTGTGCAGCTTCCTGGTGGGGAACGAGTACCTTTCCTGTTCACCATCAAAAACTTGGTTGCTCAAACACAACCTGGTTCAACCAGTGTTAATACCTCTACAGATTTTGAAGGCACATTTAAAGTACCTTCATATCGTGGTGCTGCTTTCTTAGATCCCAAAGGACGGGGTGTTGTTAGTGGTTATGATAATGCTGTAGCTCTGCCTGCCCAAGCGGATGATGATGAACTTACCCGCACTAACGTTAAGAGTGCTGAAAGTCTCAGCGGCAAAATTTCTCTGCAAGTAGCTAAAGTTGATAATGCTACTGGTGAAATTGCAGGTACTTTTGATAGTGAACAGCCATCTGATACTGATTTAGGTGCTGGTGAACCTAAGGAAGTTAAGATTCGTGGGCTGTTCTACGCTCGTGTAGAACCGAATAGAGGCTAACGTCTCTTGAGTACCGCAAATTACGGGCACTCAGATCTTAACAACAATTCTGTATGCATTAGGCTTGAATGCAAAAGTTAATTCACATACACCCCTAAATACAGGGTGTATGTTTTTTTTTGCAAATACAGGTAGAACTATAAAATTGTTTGACTTACTTGCGTAGGCAGGCAAAAAGAAAGCTTTTCTAATTGTACTGATTTTTGAAATATACGTAGTCGAGGCACCCTCGTGCGCTGGTTTACGGGTTGAGAGGAATGGCGTTGGGCATTGTTCATCCTACATTTAAGCTCCAATTGTACGTAATTTTTTCAAAAATTAAACCGGATTGTTATATTATGCTGTTTTTATAAATTTTATATTTGAGATTTTGCATTCGCGTAGCGTATCGGAGACAAAAGTTGAGCCATTGCGTTGGAAGAGTTCCCAGGCTTAAAACAACTGGCGTTGCGTGGGCGGTGAGCGCAGCCACACGTGCGGCTATGCCGCCCTTGTGGACTGCCGTTAGCGTAGCGGTAGTGACGTAGGAGCGTCACCCATTCGCTCTTAGCGTTCCCGTACCACTACGGGGAAGCAAGCTACGCGCAGCGTCTAAGTTAGGAGAAGGGTAGGGGTTTTCCGACTTAAGCAAACTTTTCAAGACAGATTTTAATTTTGAATTTTAGATTTTTTTAATTTGATTTTTCATTTTTTATAACAGCTTGTAAATTCATAAAATCATCATCTTGGACAAGATTTGTAATCGCTGTAAACTACGTACTCATTCGTCATGACTACGTATATTTATGCCAATATATTTAGACCTTTTAAATACTTGCTATTTTTTTGAGAATTGAAGTCGTATTTTTACTGAAATAATAAAATTTAAAAAGTTTAGGTTCATCATTAGAGAATCTAATTTTTGTTCAGCAGCTTAGCTGATCCTTAATAAGCAAAATTAGGTACAATTTCGGTTTGAAAAACAGTAAAAAATTTTATATTTTGTGTTCATATAGTTTTTTAGCTCCAGGTAGTACCAAAGCTAGATAACAAACAAAATAAAAAATATGCTTGTCTACACTAGTCTCGATTGTTTACCCATCTATGGTTCTTTCACAACGAACTTGTTATGTGCCATAGGGTTTATCGGGTAATTTAGTGTGATATTTACTTTGATATCACTCAATCACATCTAAGTTTACAAGCAATTACTTAACGCTTTATTTGCTTTGCTCAATAAACTCGGTGCTATGCCTACCACTGTCACCAATGAACTGAAGTATGAGACTTGGCAGTTGTTGCGAGAATATCAGCAATCGCGCTCAGAAACCGTTCGCAATCAGCTAGTTAAACTCAATTTTGGATTAGTGAGAAGAGAAGCTCACTATTGGATGAATCAATGCCATGAAAACTACGAAGACTTACTACAAGTCGGCTGTTTAGGTTTAATTAAGGCTATTGAAAAATTTGAAATTTCCAAGGGACATGCTTTTAGTTCCTTTACCGTTCCCTATATTCGTGGTGAAATTCAACACTACCTCCGAGATAAAGGTGTCACTGTACGCATTCCCCGACGCTATTTAGCACTGCAACAGCAAGCGATAGGAGTTTCGCGTTCTTTGCGCGCACAATATAACCGCCAGCCTACTGACTCTGAACTAGCAGCCGCACTAGAAATTTCCCCTAACGAATGGCAGGAAATTAAATTAGCATGGATTAATCGCGCTCCTTTAAGCTTGGATGTACCAATACAAGATGGAGAAGAAGGTTCTACAAGCCTAGGAGAATTAGTTCCAGATCCTCACTATCGCAGTTTTCAACTAGCTCAAGAAGATCAAATTCGCCTGCAACAAGCATTGGTTCAGCTAGAACAGCGCACCCGTGATGTTTTGGAATGTGTATTTTTACATGATTTGACACAAAAACAAGTAGCAGAACACTTAGGAATTAGTGTAGTTACGGTTTCTCGTAGAGTCAAGAAAGGACTGGACTTGTTGAAAAATCTTATGGGTGTGGTAGACGACTAACTATCAACCAGCTTACTCCGCAGTTATGCTGTACTGACAGTAGTAAAAATAACCATACCATTGTCAAAAATTAGGTTATAAATGGAACAGACTTAGCCTTTAATAAAAATTTTAGGCTTGTTAATTTCTCTAAACAAATTTTCCTATGGCTTTCGAGAACGGCTAATGGGTAGAAAAAATATCACAATTGCGGGTGCAGCCATTTTAGTGTTGGCGATCGCTGGATGTACCTCAGAAGAAACACCACAAGCGACAAATCCTAGTCCGGCTGCTACACCAGCAGTCAAATCGCCACAAGCTAATCCATCCTTTAATAATCCACTAGTGCCTGGAAAACAGGTATCCAAAGTTGCCGCCGCAACTTATAGTCCATCTTCTACTTTGATTCAACCTACTAATGCTACAGAGCGGTTAGTTTTGGTATCAAAAGGGAGAACAGACCCGTTTGCTGAAATCCTGGCACAGGGAGCTACCTTAATTCCTAACGGTACAGCAGGTACAGCAAAACCTGTTCCTAATTTACCTCCCTTGCCTATTGCCAAACCGGCAGTACCAGTATCACAAGTACCACGCAAGAGCGCTGTCCAATCAGCTACTTTAAAACCACCAAAACTACAAATACAGAAAACTGCTGCGATTCCTAAGTTGACTCCAGTTTTGCCGAAAGTTTTGCCTCCAGTTATTCCTAGCCCAAATCTAGTATCTGTATTGCCAAAACCACCAGAACCTGATTTAGCAAGATCAGTTTTTGTGACTGGTGTAGTCTTAATTGGTAAACAACTACAGGCAATTATTAAAGTACCGAATGAGCCGACGAGTCGGTATGTGCAAGCCGGACAGCGGTTGGCAAACGGTCTTTTAATTAAACGTATAGAAATGAATGAAGGCTCCAATCCTATTGTTATTGTGGAACAATATGGAATTGAAGTTGCCAGAATGGTAGGGGATGCGCCTACCAACTCAGCAACCCCAACTACGAATCCAGGTGGAAATCCTGTTTCGCAGACAACGCCATCCCAAAATCTTGTTGCTGTCGGAGCTTCATAAAAGATGGAGACGAAGGAAAAAATTGAATTTGCTGGGTTGCCTTTAGCAGTCTATCGAGAGATAGCAGCTCATTTGCGTCAAGTTGAAGGGCTAGAAGTGGGTTTGATTCCCCAATCATCTCAACAGTTTGATTATTATCAAAGTCAAATTGAGGGTTTATCGATTTTTTGGGTATCAAATCCTACATCTGCAAGTCGGCAACGTGTTCAGCAAATTTTGGCTTACTATCGAAATCGCTATGGTGTTTGAAGATTTAAGGTAATCAGTAGTCTTCGGTAACTGTGTATACTAGGAGAAATGAAAAAGGGGCTAGGTGCTAGGGACTAGGCATGAAAATTCTTCTTGCCTAATCCTCAATTCCTAGTCCCTATTTTCAATATAATACCAATGAAAAAATTTTCATAACCATGCATGACACAGGAAATTGGATAAGTAAAAAGGCAAATATAGAGCTAGTAAATAGCTGAAGAATTATTGATTAAAACACTACACCAAACCAGCTTGAAAAATTTGGTTTGGGGAAAGATTCAATTCTGGAAAAGTTTGGCAGACAATGCGATCGCTATCTCGAAACTTACTTATCTGATATTCCCCATCAACTAAGTTACAAACAGAGATTGTCGGTTTTTTGGGGTTGCCAATAAAATTGCGTCCACCTAACGCCGCATAATCTATAATCCAGTATTCGGGGATACCCATTTCTTCATAATCAGCATATTTTAAGTAGTAATCGTCCCGCCAGTTGGTTGATACAACCTCAATTACCAAAGGTAGCGATGCACCTAAACTCACGGTAGATTCTTTTTTCCACAATGCTTCATTTGCGAGATTTGCACGGTTTAGCACCAAGACATCAGGAAAATAACCAGAATCTTTTTCCGGAGGTCTAACTATAGCTTGGTTGGGGATAACGTAAGGGAGATTTAATCGGTCAATTGAAGCACTAAGCTTTATCGTCAAAAACCCTTTAACTTCTTCGTGTTCCCCTACTGGTTGTGCCATTTCAACAATACTTCCATTATGTAGTTCGTAGCGTACCCCTGAGTTTTCGGGTAGCCAATCGACAAATTCCTCAAAGGTTACTAGCTTGGGTATGGCTTGGGTCATAGATGATAGAGAATTACTGCTTTGAAAATATTATCTCTAATCTAGGGGACTACGGACAGCTTTACCAGCACGCTTAAGTACGTGAGTATATAATCATGGTGGTTTTGACATCCTTGTGTCCCAATAATTCCTGCACCGTGCGGATATCATAGCCGTTTTGTGAATCTTGTTGATCGAGAATTTTTACAGTTTGTAAATGAATTTTTAATTCTTCAGCGATACTTTCAGGTAGCATCGTTACCCGACTTTCATTTCCTTATAAAACCAAGGGATATACAGAATTTTTCCGTATAATCACCCTTCACGGGAGGATTATACGGAAAATTCTGTATAATACCCGAGTATGGATGTAAAAAAGGAAGTATACTGGTTGTCAGTAAAGATTGCCTGCGTCCGGTGATTGCGAACGTTAGACCGACCCGATACGCCCATTATGTCCGTTGAGTCTATCTATCTGAGATCGCAATTAGGCAAGCATAGTGAATACTTTCATAGAAGAAATTTTTGAGGCTGAAAACGAGATAGAAGAGTCTATTTCTCAACTTTTTCGACTGGAAGATGTGCTGGAGCGTATCTGCAAAGAAATCAAGTCGTCGCTAGGTTTTGATTTTGCGGGAATCTCTCTGGTTTCTCTTGAACGCAATACCATTGAAGCAGTACATGGAATTGGCATTGCTAAAGAATGGTCTGGTAGAGCCAAGCATTACCTAGAAAAAGACGAAGATTTGCGAGATATCCAGGCAGATATAGTCCAGACTCGTCGAACTAAAATTATCTCTGGTTGGTATAAGCGTTTCGATCGCTGGATTTATGAGGAGTTTCACCACGCTCGGCTTGTTAGAGTATATACACCTATCTTACTGATTCAGGATGAAAATGGAAATATCATTGAGGATTGGTTTGAAAGATATCAATGGCAAAATATATTTACGAAAGAAGAATCAGAAGGATGGTGTAGAGTTTTCGACGGACTAGCTTTACCAGATGAGCTTAAAATTATAGCTATTGGTACGGTAGAAGCAGGCTACGAAGATCGCAACCAAGAGATTAAAGATGAAACAGTATCTCGGCTAGCACAACTTCTTTCTCGGAAAGCTTCAGACATTTGGAAAGCACAGCTTCCTTGGGTGTTAAAAATTATCACCGAGAAGGCTAGAAAAATTATGAGGGCTGATTCAGCTACGCTACATTTTTTATATGAACCAACAAATAATCGCTACATTTATCAAGTCTTTTCTGGTAAGGTTGGTTGGCATTTTCTAAGAGATTGTGCGCCTCGTAAGGATGGAATGGGGCGAGAAGCAATCCGTGAAGGAGAGTGTAAGTATATTCCCGATCCCTCTCAAGGTCACATCCCTTAGAGATAGAAAAATTAAATAAGAAAGCATTTGACACTGGGATTAAGGCTCTAGCTGCATTTCCCTTACAGGTTGACTGCAAATATGAAGGCAAGAATTCATGCCAAGAAAAAATGCTATGTCAACAAGAAATTATTTGCGAAGAAGGCGTTTTGTATGTTGATTTTCAGCAAGAACATCAATTCAAAGAAGAAGAATTGCGTTGGGGGCAGTTGTTTGCTAATCGAGCTTCTGATGCTATAAAGCACGCCACAATCTACGAGCAGAGGCGCGATCGCGAACAGCTATTAACTACTCTTCACTCAGTTGCTCAGTCTCTTGCTAGCATACCAAAAAAGAAAGATTTGCTACGCCGTATTGGTTGGGATACATTAAACATCCTGGCTGCAGATCTTGTTACTATCTATGAATATATCCAGACTGAAAAACGATTTATTACTCCAGCAGATAGAGCAGGGAGGTTTAAGGCTGAGCAGGAAATGCCAACACAGATTGATGACGATGATGTGCCAGCCAAGCTCGTCAGAGAAACGGAGAACGTTTATCATTCATCGTTAGTTGAACATCCCATTTTCCAAAATTCAAAATTTGCCCAGCTTGAAAGTATTAAATCTGTAGCTGGTATCAAGCTCAAGGTTGGTGAAGAAATTGTTGGGGTAATGTTTATCAACTATCGACAACTTCACGATTTCACCTCTGAAGATAAAAAGATTATTGAGATTCTTGCCTCTTCAGCCGCGATCGCTATTAAAAATCAGAGATGGCTAACGACTCGTAGTGAAATTGATCGCAAGATCATAACCACTTTAGATCGAAATGAACTGCTGAATCTAATTGTCGAGCAAGCAGTGAAACTGACAGGAGCTGATTTGGGTAATATACGGTTACTAGATCTAGATCCGAGTCAAGAGATGCTAATTACGCAAGCAAAATACCCTGAGAATACTGAAATTGACCCAATCCGGATAAATACCAGTATAAACGTAGGAATTACTGGTTGGGTAGCAAGGCATCGTAAGTCAGCTTTGGTGGATGATGTTAGGGGGAATGAGTGGAAAAAATATTATATAGTCTGTGATCCTAATGTCCTTTCAGAATTATGTACACCACTTTTAGACAAAGATAATAACTTTTTAGGCGTGCTCAATATGGAAAGCCGTCAAATCAGAGCCTTTGATGAGAAACATCAACAGATATTGGAGGCTTTTGCTGATCAAGCAGTTATTGGCATTCAAAACTTAGAAAATAAAGACAGACTTGTCAAAATAGAAGCGATGGCTGCTTTGGGTCATTTTACTAGTTCAATATTGCACAAGGTAAACAATGAGCTTGGTGTAATTAGAACATGGGTAATAAAGATTCTTCGCAAAGATGATACAGACAGCACAGACAAACTCAACAAAATTGTCTCAATTACAGAGAAAATTCTCCAAGGATTCGGTTATCTCAAAGAATCGATTCAGGTTCAATCTTATTCTGTAGTCATATTTCAAACAATTATCGACACACTTCAGGAAGTGAGCATACCTGACTGCATTGCCCAAAGCGTAGAGACTGAGAGCTTGCAGAATTTGCCTCCAGTGTTAGGAACTACACAGCAGTTAAAAATTATTTTTGATAACTTAATTCAAAATGCTGTAGATGCGATGCCAGATGGAGGTACATTATCCATCAATGGTATAACCTTTGAACGAGATGGCAAAATGTGGGTTAAAGTTCAGGTATGTGACACCGGGATAGGTATTGCAGAGGAAAATTTGGATGATATATTTGAACTTGGTTTTACGACCAAAAAGAATAAAAGAGGTATGGGTTGGGGACTGTGGTTGACAAAATTCAATGTTGAGCGTCTAAGTGGTCGTTTAAACGTAAATAGATCATCCGGACAGGGTGTAATTTTTTCCGTAATCTTACCAGCACACAACCAAGACACTTAATTATAACGTAGATAAGCTGTTACACATTTAACTTGCATGATTCGGGCAGGCTGTCCGGCTGACCCCACAATATTTATAGAAATTTTAGATATGCAAACTAGATGTGGCTCAGCTTATCAGATGCCAAAAGTGGAGATAAGGAGACATGAATGATGGGTTTCAAAATTCTTTTGGTTGAAGATAATGAGTCTTGGCAAGATGAATTACAAGAGGATATAAGCCATGCTTTATGTGATATTGGTCATCCAGAAAGTACTATCGAGCTTATTGAATACTTTAATAAGGCTTATCAAGCCCTCAATGAAAGTGATTGGGATTTGCTAGTTACTGACATTGGTCTAGGGGGTTCAGGTGAATCACAGCAGAAACGAGGAATACAACTTGTCAAACTTGCTCATAAAAGGCAAATACCTAGTATTGTAGTTAGTGGAACTCCTGTAGTGAATAATCAGGATGTTCGCAATCTCTTAAAGAAGTTTGGAGCCTCTGATTATTTTAGTAAGCCTGATTTTGATGATGAAATGTTCATTGCAAAAGTCAAGGAGCTTTTACAAAAAGATCATTTAGACAATCAAGTATTACCTACGAAAGATTTAGTAACAGGTAATTCAGAAGAGAAGATGAGGGATGTATTTATTTGTCACGCCAGTGAAGATAAACAAGAAGTAATAGAGCCTCTCGTTGATGCGTTTAACAAGACAAATATTTCTTACTGGTATGATAAAGCTGAAATAAGATGGGGTGACAGCATAACTCGAAAAGTCAATGAGGGATTAAGTATATCACGTTTCGTGATTGTGGTTTTGAGTAAAGCATTTTTATTGAAAAACTTTCCTCAAAGAGAACTTTATTCAGCACTAAATATTGAAATTTATTCAGCCGAGACAAAAGTACTGCCCTTAATTGTTATATATAATGACGAAGAAAAAGAATATCTTTTTAAAAGATTACCTTTGCTGGCTGATAAAGCCTATCTTAAATGGAATGGTAATCCGAATGAAATAATTGACGCTCTACAACCACATTTGGTAAAAAAAAATCAGCAGTTTGACTCTATTGAAGATAAAGAAAGCCTTCTGTCATCAAACGAAAATATACCGGACAAATCAAAACAGCAATCTTTCCAAACTCAACCTCCAGGATTCCTAATTGATTTTGCAATCATCACCGCCATAGAAGTGGAGCGTCAAGCAGTCTGCAAAGCTCTTGGACTCACAGACGAAAATCGAGTTAAGAAAGAAACGCGTGTTTACTGGCAGGGTCGCCTCAACTTTAAAGATGGTGAATTCTACGAAATAGTAGTTGCACAATCACTAGATATGGCTAATGTTGATGCGGCTCTGTTGACATCAGACACCATTCACCATTGGCATCCTGAATCTATGCTTATGGTAGCCATAGCAGGAGCAGCTAGCGAAGAAGAAAAATCAGGGGATCTGATCCTGGGTAGTAATATCTATTACTACCAGCGAGGAAAGGAAACGCCTGGTGGCAATAAACCCGAACCTTATATGTATCCATCAGATGCAACTCTTTGGAGTCGAATCATTTCTCTTCCTAAATGGACTGCCCGAATTTCAGTAAAAAGACCAGATGGTACTAAAGAGCGTCCCAAAATTTTCCAAGGTGTGATTGCTTCAGGCGAAAGAGTAATTGCTGATGCTGCGGTACGTGATGAAATAAAGTCTGGACAGCGAAAAATTAGGGCAATTGAAATGGAAGGCTATGGGTTTAGTAAAGCTGCATGGCAAAGCTACAATCGCGTTCGCCATTTAGTTATCAGAGCGATATGCGATTCTGCCGATCCCAATAAAAATGACGAATGGCATCTATACGCCGCCAGCGTCGCTGCCGAATTTACCAAGCATTTTCTGAGCGATCGCCCGCTAGACCCAAGAAACAGCCCTAAATCTTAATTGCAGGCGATCTGTGGGGGTTGTTTTTAGTGTCGATCTCTCCCAAGCGAAAACGCCCAGACGCTTTTGGGTGAAGCGGTTTTAGGTTTAGTTGCAGCGTTTCCAGGATTGATTTTAGCTGAAACAGTTTGGCAAGCAATTGGCTCTTCTTCAGCATTTCGATTATTCAGCCCTGGATATGTTTGGAAACCCTATGAAGGTGAAGTTTATAAACCTTAATGGTATCGGCAGATTTGAAAAGCAAGCTCAATGAATTGCTGGCTGTGGGGTAAATGCATTCATTCGAGGCGATGCCTTCTCCTGTCGGAGACGCTGCGCTTAGCTTGCTTAAGAGCAGGGGTACGATGATCGCACCCACAATCAGAGTATGAACATCTTTTTTCTCTACTCCCTAAACCTTAGCCCCTATTTACTGTTTTACGTGTCTTGATCAAAACATGGACTAAGATTATGCAATTGTAAATTGCTGAGGTAAACTTGCAAGCAAGTAATGCAAAATATTACTCAGCTGGTCTGCGGTCTGGGCATCACTCACAATGGAACACTGGCAATTTCTGATACAGAGACAGGGCGATCGCGCTTGGCATACCCTGGAATCGCCAAAAGTAGAAATAATGGAAGGTCGGTATAGAGTTTTAGCTCGTTCTAACCGTCCTAATACGGATGTGGAAGTACGGGTAACTCACTCATCCACCCAAGAAGAACCACCAAAGCGGCGAATTCAAAAGCGATCGCGCCGCACTAATTTAGAAGGCTTAATGGCTGTAATTCCCTATACCTACTTCAAGCCAGGAATTTGGGAGTTACAATGCTCTGGTGACTTGATGTCGGATATTCTCGGTAAATCTTGGCAATACAACCTCTATCTACGGGTTTTAGCTCAGCATCCAGATGGGAAAAGTGAGCTATCAGATTCACCCCAAGATTCTGAGAATATTCTTACTCAAGATGTGCCATTTGCTGCTGATGAAGAAACTACAATCGTACTGACAGAAACTGTTACTCCTCTGGCAGCAGCAACAACTAAGCCTGAAAGCATCTCTCACAGAAATGAAGTTCTAATTGATACGTTAGAAGATGCCATTATCGATCAGCCTGTCAGCCCAGTCTGGGTCAAGGGTGAAACAGCAGAGCAGATTCTACAAAACTTAATAGAATTAGCGTTACCTACGTCTGAACCGCTGCTGGATGAGGAAATGCTGCTAGATCCACCAGCAACTCCAGCATTACCACCGCTATTACTGGACTTGGATCGAGAAACTTATGTTGCTCGTTGGGGAAAAACTCTTACGCTCAATGGACAGGTAGAGCTAAAACAAATAGAAAATCAGGAAGTTAAGATAACTGACCAAAAAAGTCTCTACTCTCTAGAATTAAGAATTGATTTGCGCTCACCCCTAGGCTTGGAAATCTTACTTCAGGTACGGCAAGCTTTGCCTAACGAGTCCCTACCATTTACTATCCAACCCAAAATAGATATTCCTGCTGAGTGTGAATCTAAGTTAATTTTGGCGGATATGAATTTGTATGGGGCACTGAGTGACGGTGGTGAAGTAGTGTTGTTAGCTAGCCAGTCTTTCACAATTACGGCAGATGTTAGCGAATTACTGGCAATCACAGCCGCACTAGCAGCTAATAAACCAGATTTTGTGGATGAAACGCCTGCGCCTCCAGCACTTGAGTCACCGCTTAGTATTGATTTGTCTCTGTTGAATTTAGTCAAAACGATCAAAGCAGACGAGTCTTTAGTTCTAAATGCATTGGCTCCTAAATTTCTTCCCCCAGAAATTAACGCGCGATCGCAAAAGAAATCAGTAGAGTCTCATAGTGGGATTAAATTGCCGAATATGCCGCCGCTACCCCCCCTCACTGCTCTTGTGGCAGAAGCTCCTACAGTAGAACAGCTTACACAAGAAGAAAGTTTGGAGAAGCTTGACGCGTTAGCTGCGATCAACATGGATCAACTTGTGATTACAAATCGGCGATTACCGATGATTAGTGGCACATTTCCATTCTTGAAACCGTTACTAGCTTTACCAGGGGCTGGGGAAGCAGATGCATCAGATTTTCATCCTCCAGAAACATCAACAGCGCTGGATGTGAATTTACTTGAGCTTGACCTTACCAGTGAATTATTACTCGGCAATCCACAATCTCAGAATGAATCTGTTGCCCAAGAAACTGTACAACGGCGCTCAAAATTACTAGATGCCTATATTGCAGAAGTAGCTACCCCAAATCGTCCGGGATTAATTGATGATTCTGTTGCAGAAGTAGTTACTCCACCTCGTCCGGAATTAATTGATGAACCTATTCCAGAAATAGCTCCGCCAACTCATTCTGAATTAATTGATGAATCTGTTGTAGAAGCAGCTACCCCTCCTCGTCCCAAATTAATCGTCGAGGGTAACCCATACTCATCCCCGCTAATTACGCAGTGGTTACAAAGTCAAGGCTTCTCGTTACCTGAACCCATACACCTGCTAGACCAAGACTACGATATGGATGTTGTAACACACCAGACAACGCCCAATGAGCAGGTTAGTGATTCTTTTAACCCTGAAAGCCCTAATATTGAACTCAACTTGTCGTTCAACTTAGATGCTGAGATGGGGATAACCACAGATGAGTGGGCGATCGCTCAACATGAAATAGATACAGTAGATAATGTATTAAAAGAAGAATCAACGCCATCATTAACAGAAGCACCACCCCCTCCTCCGCGTTATCACAAGATTCCCTTACTTAGGATGACGGAAGAAATTGTTGTAGATGATACCTATATTGAGCCAGAGCAAGAGATAGTTCCGAGTATTGCAGAAGAAGAGGAAGAACAAGAAGAAGTACCATTGGTAGCACCACCATCGCCGTTACCGTTGATGAATGTGGCAATGGTTGAGCCTTTACCAACTCCTCAAATTTATCTACCAGAGGGAGAACTAATTGCTGGTACATCTGTTAGGGTACGCGTGGAACTACCTGAGGTATCCTCGGAAGTTTTGGTTAAGTTATGGATTGAGGATTGCCAAACTCGCTGGCTGATAGACGGCCCCTATCTCCTCAAAGATTTGCTACCTAATTCTTTAGGAGTTTTAGAAGTCAAGACGCTGTTACATATTCCTTTTGGCTGCTTAGAAATGCGAGTAGAGGCGATCGCTCTCAATCCCGAAACCCAACAGGAGAGTGACAAAGTTTCGGTAACGCGAGATGTGATTCCTCCCGACTTACCGACTTTGCAAATCGATGAACTATTAGGTATTTAGACACACCAGTTCAGATCTGCTGTGTTAAAAATCTTTAGAATTTAAAAAATGAGCCAGAATTTGCAGTAAGCTCATCTTGAATTGTACTGTAATTTAACAGGAATAATTAACTATGGCAACTGAACTTTTTCCTTCAATCTTGGCTAGTACTTCTTACTTGCCTGCTCTATTTGTTCCCATTATTGGTTGGGGTGTACCAATCGCAGTGTTTGCGTTTTTGTTTATCTACATTGAAAGCGATAATATTGCCTAATTTGTTCTTTACTCGTTAGTCAATAGTAGTCTGATACTGCTCATACGTGTCAACTTAACGTGAAACCCTTGGCAAGACGTGATGAGTGAATTAACTCACTTACCATCACTCTTTGCGTCACCCCACAAGAGTTTTGTCTAAAGCCAAAACATCCCCTCCGCCAGCGAGGAGGGGACTGAGGGGTGGGATGAAGAGTGCTGAATCCAAAATCGCAAATCCTTGCATCCAAAATTGAGTGACAAATCAAAAATAATTAATACCGCCTATCTCTATGAGACGGGCGGTTTTTTATCATGTTGATTTCTAAACAAGTGCTAGAAAATCTACACTATTATGCTATTCAGTTCCAACTACTATTAAATTGAAGAACCGATACCGGCATAGGCTCCGTAAAAGAAAATGCCTAAAACAGTTATTACACCTAAACCTGCGATCGTAGCGACGACCCACAGGGGAATTCTCCCACTTCCAGACACAGTTTTCTCCTCCCTTAACAACAAACCAACACAAATTCAATAAACAAATGATTAACAAAAGTAGTCCCAGTTAGTTAAAGAAGTAACTGGAAAACAGGATACCCAGAACAAAAATCAGTAGTAGTCCCAGGAAAAGAGAAGTCCGGTTGAGTTCAACCGGCTGGTTATTGGTATTGGGCGTTCTTTCCATGAGTTGCTCCTAGCGTTGAATAAACTGCATTGCGGCGATCGCGCCCAAGAAGAAGACGGTTGGCACACCTAAGGTGTGAACTGCCAGCCATCTAACTGTAAAAATTGGATAGGTAACTGGTTGATTGATGTTATTGCCGCTAGTCATGATTTCAAACTACTTTCCGATATATTTTTCAACTTGCTGTTTAGCATCAAAACGGTTGTTCACAATGGGCACTTCCTGCCGTGCTTGTGTGAAATACTCATTGGGGCGGGGTGTGCCAAAAACATCATAAGCCAGTCCGGTGCTGACGAATAACCAGCCAGCAATAAATAATGCTGGAATGGTGATGCTGTGAATTACCCAGTAACGAACGCTGGTAATAATGTCCGAAAACGGACGTTCTCCAGTGGTACCTGACATTTAGTTTCCTACCTTCACAAAGACAGTTATTGAGTTTATTATCCTACAAAGTTTAGAAAGAGTTACAACTTGCAACGTTCTTCTCAGAAATCTGGATAAATACATAAACCAATGTTGCCCTAAGCTGCCTCTGCTTGGGAAGCTTTTTCAGCTTTGGGGTTATATTTCAGCAAAACGCCGCGATCGCCGATTATAAATCCTTGGTCGGGCTGGAAAAACACAATTTTGTAAAAATTAGCGGCAACTGTTTCCACATCCCGGTCTTTTTCCCAAGTTTGGCCACCATCCGCACTGTGCAACAAATTACCGCTACCGCCACCTACCCAAATGTCATCGGGTGTACGATAGGCTAAATCCAGTAAACCCCAACTAGTAGATAATTCCGGATTTTGTGCTTCTTGCCACTCTTCTGGTTTTGCTGGGTCGCTAAATTGTACCTGACCTCCCCGTGCGAGCATCCACATTTGCCCATTATCAGCAAAGCCCATGTTCTCTACGCGGCGAGAACTATTGCGGTTGTGGGGTACCCAAACATTTTGTCCTGGTTCCCAAGTGGAGTAGAAGCTACCTTTAGCGGAAACAGCAACATATTTACCATCTGCAGAACGTTCTAAGTTACGTACCACACCAACTGCTGCTTCTACTTGAGCTTTCCAGTTTTTGCCACCGTCTTTGGTTTGATATATTGCTCCGACATCAGTAGCCATCTCAGCTTTGTCTGGCCCTAGCGCACTGATCCGGATCGGACTCCCTGGTAATTTTTCACTTAGGGGAATACGTGACCAAGAACGACCTTCATCAGTAGTATGTAGTAGCAAGGCAGGCTCTCCGACAATCCAGCCTTCTTTACCAGCAAAACTAATGGCATCAAAACGATACCTGGAGTCATCAAGTGCGAGATTTAAGGGCTTCCAAGTATCACCACCATCATTAGTTTCTAAAATGGTGGCGTTGCTACCTACTAAATAGCCATGCTGAGAGTTATCAGTAAAAGCAATATCTAACAGCTTCGCTTGTGAGGGGACAGAAATGATTGCCCAGGGGTTATAGCTGGTAGAAGGAACTTTGCTACAACCTATACACATCAGGACAACTATCAACAAGGCGAATATTCGTTGCCAACTTCTCAAAATTGCACGCATCAGTATTTCTTAGTTGTTTCTAAATTTGTGTACGGGTTCTTGAAAAAGGTTTACCAAACTCAGGATTGAGTGATGGATGCTAAATACCGAACTGGGCAACAAAGATAGATAGTATCTATTGTAACCCGTAGAGACTGAGAAAAAACAAGAAACCAAGTGCCAAAGCGCCAAAAATCAGGAGGTTTTTTTGGGTAGGTGTCAATACGTTGACACCTAAACCATAACCAAGATTTTCTCGAAAGCCTGATACTTGACCAGCAGGACCGATGTTAGTGAAAGCTTGCTTCTTCGCACTACACACCGGGCAGCGCCAAGTTAAGGGCAGTTCTGCGAAGGGTCTTCCAGGGGGAATATCATGCTTGTCGTCTCCCTTCTCCGGTTCATAAACGTAACCGCAGGAGCGACACTCGTAGCGGTCTAACTCTTGAGTCTCAACAGCTGGTTCGCTTTGTTCGCTCATGGCTTAGGCCTCGCAGAGGGGCAAAGATTAAATATACGTTACAAATTATGACATAACTGTTAGACTTTTCTATCACAACCAAAAACGAATCAAATACCTTCAGCGCGTCTGTTTCCCAGATTTCAGAAAAGCCTAAAAGATATAATGTAAAAGAAAGTTACAGCGTTATTTACACCATAAGCGGTAGATATCCATTGTGTTTGTTCTCAGCGGTTACGAGTACCTTCTAGGCTTCCTAATAATCTGTAGCCTAGTGCCAGCCCTGGCGCTCTCAGCGTCCAAGCTCCTACGACCCAGTGGCAAAAGTGCGGAACGGCGCACCACCTATGAATCTGGCATGGAACCCATCGGGGGAGCCTGGATTCAGTTCAACATCCGCTACTATATGTTTGCCCTGGTCTTTGTCGTCTTTGATGTGGAGACTGTGTTTTTGTATCCTTGGGCGGTGGCTTTCCACCGTCTAGGGCTATTGGCATTCATTGAAGCGCTAATTTTTATTGCAATTCTTGTAATCGCCTTAGTTTACGCATGGCGTAAAGGAGCTTTGGAATGGTCTTGAATTCTAACTTAACAACCCAGGACAAAGAGCGCATCATCAATCCGATTGATCGTCCCTCAATCACTCAAGACCTTTCAGAAAATGTGATTCTGACTACGGTTGATGACCTTTACAACTGGGCGCGGCTTTCTAGTTTGTGGCCGTTACTATTTGGTACGGCTTGCTGCTTTATTGAGTTTGCAGCTTTAATTGGCTCTCGGTTTGACTTTGACCGTTTTGGGCTAATTCCCCGTTCTAGCCCCCGCCAAGCTGATTTAATTATTACTGCGGGGACAATCACCATGAAGATGGCACCACAATTGGTACGTCTTTATGAACAAATGCCTGAGCCGAAGTATGTGATTGCTATGGGAGCTTGTACAATTACAGGTGGGATGTTTAGCGTTGATTCTCCGACTGCTGTACGTGGAGTTGATAAACTCATTCCTGTAGATGTGTACTTGCCTGGTTGTCCGCCGCGTCCAGAAGCGATTATTGACGCAATTATCAAGCTGCGGAAGAAGATAGCTAACGATTCCATCCAAGAACGGGATCAAATCAAGCAAACCCACCGCTACTACAGCACAACTCATAACCTCAAGCCAGTAGAGCAAATTTTAACTGGTAAGTATATGCAGTCAGATACTCGCTTTACACCACCCAAGGAATTGGCGGAAGCGATTGGTTTGCCAGTTCCACCTGCTTTACTGACATCCCAGAAACAAAAGGAGGAAACAAACCGTGGCTGATGAAGAATCTAAGCCAGTACCAGCAGCCGAAGAGTCACTGGTAAAAGCCGGAAAAGTTTCCCAGTGGTTGAGTGAAAATGGCTTTGACCATGAGTTTTTGGCACCCGATGTCAATGGCGTAGAGATACTCAAGGTAGCACCAGATTTCTTACTCCCCATCTCTACAGCTTTGTATGCTTACGGGTTTAATTGTCTCCAGTTTCAAGGTGGTGTTGACCTCGGCCCCGGACAAGAGTTGGTGAGTGCGTATCACTTAATTAAAATTGGTGATGATAGCGATCGCCCCGAAGAAGTACGATTGAAGGTGTTCCTCCCACGGGAAAACCCTACAGTGCCTTCAGTCTACTGGATTTGGAAAGCAGCAGACTGGCAAGAGCGCGAGTCTTATGATATGTTCGGCATTGTCTATGAAGGACACCCTAACCTGAAGCGGATTTTGATGCCTGAAGATTGGGTAGGTTGGCCTTTACGGAAGGATTACATCTCGCCTGATTTCTACGAGTTGCAAGACGCTTATTAGAAAGTGCTGAGGAGCCAGTCGCGTGGGCGGGTTTCCCGACTTGAGCGAACTGGCGTTGCTGAGTGCTGAGTTTCAGCAGTGAGAATTGTGATATCTCATCCCTAACCCCTCTCCGGCTGCGGAGGGGGGTATTGTTTTGGCTGTTTCGCGCAAGACGCAAAGCTTACCTAGCAGTCTTATTTGATTTGTAAAAATTCACTTTGTTCAGATCCCCGACTTCTTTGAGAAGTCGGGGATCTAATTTTTCACGAATGATCTAGGGCTGCTTATTGCTATTTATCTTTGAAAACTAATTTGAAAATGTTACTTTCATAATCTTTGCGGGAAATCTATAAATATAGCTTTTATAAAACGGAGTTGATATCACTACTTTTCTTAGCAAATACACAGTAATTATATCTATAGTTGCAAGTGCTAAATTGCCGTTTTATTAAATTTCTGCAATGTTATTAGAAAACATAAAATTTGCTGAATTGCCATCGGTTTATTTATTAGACAAAGACAAGTTACCGAATTGTGCCGCTATCTACTTTGTATCTGACAGCAAAGGTCAAATTCTTTATATTGGTAGAACAGTTAACTTAGTCGGACGCTGGCGAGAGCACCATAGATTTAAACAGCTAAAAAGATTTAATCGCAAAGACCGTATTAGTATTAGTTGGATAAATTACAGTCATGATATAAATGCTCTTCCAACTATCGAAAATGAGTTAATAAATTTATACAAGCCGCCGCTAAACTGGTCGAAAGTTGTCGCACCAATTAGAAGAATAACTCCAGCCGAGACAGCACTACAGCAGAGTCTTCAGCAGTTAGCTAAGTGTAACACTATGATATTTGGGTTCGACCCAATTGCTGATGAAGAGCCACCAACAATATATTTGGTTTATCCTGTTTACGATAGGCGCGGTGTATCAGGCAGCATACGATCTGCACTAAAAAATATTAACAGAAAAGCTAGCACATTCAAGTGGAAGGAATACCACACAGACCCTAAGTATTTAGGAAAATTTGGATATTGGCAGACTGAGTACAACGGTATACGAATAGATTTAGCGCCGTTTCAGGGTTTAGTTCACTTTATGGATAATTCGACTCGTCGCACTATTGCAGGGGTTGAACTTATGGCTTTTAGCAGTGAGCAACTAGAAATACTTTTAGAAAATACACCAGAATTTAAGGAAACCGCTTCAGGTTTAGATGCTTTAGAAGATGATCCTATCCCGATAGAACTTGTTGATAAGAAATATAAGAGCAATAGTAATAATCAAAGTGTAGTTGAAGTTGAACCTTGGGAGGAATTAGAACCAATGGCTGAAGGTGAGGCTAGAGTAATGACTCGTCAATTTTTGTATGTGGATGATGTAGAAATAGAGGTGTGTGCAAACGGAAATGGGAAGCATTTTGTTAGACACAATGTTTATTGGTGGATAGAACGTAAACAGAAAATTCCTGACCTACAGCCTGACACTATAATAAAATGCTTAAACCAGGCAGTAAATATACTTCCCACTATCAAATGGTCTGGCTATAGATTTAGATTTGAGACTATTGTATTCAGCGAAGATGATATGGAAGCGGAAAGCATACTACTACCATTTGGAATGTTTGAAGACCTAATGAAGGAAAAATCAAGGTTTAGCGGCGAGATAGAGAAATTTCAAAGTGGTGAATATAAATTAACACCAGAACACCAGGCGAATATAAAACTTTGTATATGGCTGCAAAGTAATTCATTATCTTCACTGTTATCAACCAATAACAGCTAAATAGAATAGCTTTATAACAGTAAGTGGGTGAGTAAAATTCAATGTATATAAAGAATTAGTAGGGTGTGTTATGCCGTAGGCTAACGCACCTTGAATTTTTGAATGAGTTCTGAACTCGAAGTTTTGTGTTCTGATGTGGAATCATGGGGTGGTGAAAGTGATCGCTTAACCTTTGAACTTTAAATTTAAAATTTTAAAAGAGAAAAATAATATGTTTAGCTCGAACTGAAACCAGTAAAGCCTAATAACTATATGAGTAATTCAAAAAAACTTTTTTCAAGATGGTGTTGACTTTGTTATGCTACAAAACTTGGTATGTGCATATTAGTAGGTTATGAGAGCGATCGCCCCAACTAAGTAGGTAGATTAAAATATGTAACCAAGCCTAAAACCCTTACCACTGAGACATGACTACTTACACTTGATAAACTAACTTCCAACTTACCATCATCAAAATTGCGTAAACGATAAACCGCAGTGGGCGTTGAGGCGCAATTTTACAGATTTTTGCACCGAGTAAAACTCCTGGAACTGAGCCTATCCATATTGGCACTACCAGACTCCAATTAACTGTTCCTAAGGTGAGATGCCCCAGGGAGGTAAACACTAATAAAATCGCGGCTTGGGAAATATCTGTGCCCACTAATTTCCGTGCATCAAGACGGAAGAAAGCAATCATTACCAAAGCAAACATTGAGCCAGAAGATACACTAGTAAGACCGACAAAACAGCCTAAAATAGCTGCTAAAAGCATGGTCAGAAAACGACCCAAATTTGTGCTTAAATCTAACTTTGGCAGTTCGGGTAAACTGAACTTGGGTAAAAATGTTAAAAGCAGTAATTGTACGAGTGCTAATACTGTAACTAAAAGAATCATCACTCCTAGCATCCGCAGCAAAATGCTATCTAAATGATGCTCACCAGTACCCCGAATTAAGTGTAAAATTCCTACCCCCAAAAGTGAACCGGGAACGCTTCCCAATGCCAGCCATTTTACAACTTCCACGTCTAGGGTTTTCTGCTGCCAGTGCTTAACGCTACCAACAACTTTCATTAATGTTGCAGCTACCACATCAGAACTTACAGCAATCGAAGGCGGAACCTGGAAGACAAAAATTAACATTGGGGTGATGAGAGACGCTCCACCAATTCCTGTTAACCCAACAATGATGCCAACAAAGAAGCTGAAGATTGGTAGTAACAAATATTCCATACTTACATCCAAAAAACGGGGTTTTCAAGCGTAATCAAGTCGCCTAGGGCTGAAGCAGGCAAATATCCAGCCAAGTGGTAGACTAAGCTGCTCAAGGCATGATAAAGACAAAAGTTATCCAGGTAAGGCTTTAACAGAGGATTCCCTGGCTACAAAAAAGGTCTTGGAGTTGTTTTTGTATGGATGCTGGCATCAATAGCAGAGTGCCGTAACTGCTTATGGATTGCTTGTCCTGCTCAGATTAACTCTCGACTGATTTCTTGTAGTTTTACATATAAAAAGGCGGTAAGGCGACTGACTTACCGTATTTTATATATAAAGTTGATTTAAAGTCTAGTGTACGCGTGTTCTATATTACTGAATTTTTCAACGCTACACGCCATAATAGGCGTTTCTCTGAGAGTAGTGCTAAAAAAATTACCAGGATGGGGGGTAGTATTTTTACTCAGCACGAACTTACGCCCTTTAAGCTAACAGCACTTTCAAGCCAGCTTTTCAGCATTAACAGCGTTATGAGTAGTCGGACAGAATTAATTACACAACGTCATCGCCTAGCGTGTCGCAGCAAGCCTCTCGTTCGCGCAGCTTGCCTAGATTTATAAACCTTAAAGTGAAACGGTAAGGGGGTACGCAAAAATATTTATATTATTTTCAAGATATTCCCTAATGAGCAGAGAAAAGGTGAGCCATCTGGCTTAATATTTTTCCTGTAGTAATAAGAAAAGACAATCCAAGCAAATAAACTCAGGGAAATTATAGATTTAACCCGTGAACCATGATATGTCGTCACCAAAATCGGGAGTTTTAGGCTTTGATTAATCATTGCTGCGATGGTAAATAGATCCGCGCTATGGAGGGTTTAGCAGTGCTAAACCCCTACGACAGATGTAATTTATCCAAAACCTATATTTAGTAGTTTTTGTCAATGCGTAAGTTCTAGTCGTATTGGATGCAGGAATTGAGTAATTTAATTTTTTGAAGTGCCGAATAACAGCGTCAACAAAATTACTTAATTCTGAGCTAGCCTCTATGCTTTATTTAGCTAAAACAGCAAGAAGCCTCTCGCCAACCCGTTTGCGGTAGCGTTGCGTCGCAAAGGGAAGCACAAACGCGCAGAGGGTCTTGTAGAGAGAGAAGAGGACATGGAAGAACCGAACTTTCTTTCAATCTTCAGATTGTTGCTGATTCTCAATGTATTTTTGTAGTTTAGAGACCGTAACTCCTCCGCAACTAGCAATAAAGTAAGAACCATTCCAAAGCAGCTTTAAAAGCCATTAGTTCGACCATAAATCACAGTAAAATTACAGTTATTACCTGTTTAAAAGTATTTTTGTAACAGAGGAAATCTCTATCTAGATAGACTTTCGTACTTAATTAAAATTTTTTTGTAGTGAATTATTGCAATTTTTAAATAAATATTAACTATCAAAGAATTTATTTAAAAAAACGTGATTGAAATTTATATAAAAACTCCACAAAAACAGAGATAATTTTGTAATCATAGAAACAATAAAAACCATTCAATAGAATCGGGTTTAATTATTGATAAACTGCTCAGACTTTAGGAGAAGATTGATCAATGAAATTGCCGTTGCAATCGACCTGAAGAGCAGTTGCGCGCCAGCAGATGTGAAGTGAATTAGAAAAAATAGCAGAGATCTGAGATTTGTATGGGTATTAGTAGTGCAACTACCGCAGCGCTACGCTTAAGTGAAAAGTTACCTTTTCCATTGAAGCGTTTGGCAGATTTG
This sequence comes from Aulosira sp. DedQUE10, assembly GCA_034530935.1. Taxonomy (GTDB): domain Bacteria; phylum Cyanobacteriota; class Cyanobacteriia; order Cyanobacteriales; family Nostocaceae; genus Aulosira. Next base: position 254,765 of record JAVRCF010000001.1, read on the forward strand.
GCTTATAACTATTGGTGGAGTTGGAGTGGCGATCGCATTGCGCTATTCCAAACTATCGATCCACAAGAGTGGGAATGCTGTGGACATAACCCAGTGGCGATTTTAGAGTCAGCAAGTTATGAACGTCTGACTCAATTAGCAGAAGACCCTTTTTATCTAAAGCAAATCTCAGCCTTAGCACGTGAGTTTGACCAAATATCTGCTGCAAAAAGATACTTGGGTAAGTGGCGTTGCACCGCAACTTAGCAAAGACAATCCCATCGCCTATTTTTGCGCGGAATTTGGCATTCACGAATCCTTACCAGTCTACTCAGGCGGCTTAGGCATTCTGGCGGGGGATCACCTGAAGTCATCGTCAGATTTAGGTGTGCCAATGGTGGGTGTAGGCTTGCTATATCGCCAAGGCTACTTTCGGCAACGCTTGAACCGTCATGGCTGGCAAGAAGATTATTATATTGATAACCCCTTTCAGCAGATGCCCATTGAGTTGGTGAAAACTCAAAATGGGGAACCGTTGATTATTCAGCTAGAAGTTCGCCAACGGCAGGTAAAAGTCCAAATTTGGCAGGTAAAAGTAGGGCGAGTAACTTTATATTTACTCGATAGCGATCGCCAAGACAATGACCCGATTGACCGCTGGCTAACTGGACACCTCTACGGCGGTAACTTAGAAACCTGCATCGCCCAAGAAGTCGTATTAGGCATTAACTAGTGCAGGGCGTGGATGTTTGTTTAAACAACCCTCGTCGTCCCCTAGAAGCATCCGGTACCAGTGGGCAAAAAGTCTGCTTTAACGGTGGACTGAATTGCAGCGTCCTTGATGGCTGGTGGTGCGAAGGCTACAAAGCCGGAAGCGATGGTAAAGGACTGAACGGATGGGCAATAGGTGAAGATGCTAACACTAGCAATCAAGAATTACAGGATCGCATAGATTCGCGATCGCTTTATCAGCTATTGGAAGAAGAAATTGTTCCCCTGTACTACGATCAAAATTCTCAAGGTGTTTCCCCGCGTTGGGTGCAGATGATGAAGACATCAATTAAAACCAATGCGCCACTGTTCAATACCGATAGAATGATTGCGGACTATGTTTCTCAGGTATATGTCCCAGAAATTGCTAAGAGTGTAGAACCCATTTTGGCTAAGGTTCTAGTTTAGAAAGTTTGAGTTTCCTGGTTAGATAGAGGGGTGGGTTACCTACCCCTTTTTTTCTCTGTCAACAGATTATAAAATTCTCAATATTGGAGACAATGCAAATTAAGGGAACTCCAAAAAATGTCGTTGACGGTTAACAGTTAACAGTTAACAGTTAACCGTCTGTAGGGGCAGGTTTTGTGAGATATTCACTTTGAAAACAGATATGTCGGTTAAACCCGCCCCTACAACAATAGCAATGAAATATTTTTTTACTTGGAAGTCCCTAACTTCAATAGATAAATTACTTTACCAAAAAAATTCTGCTAAAATATCCGTAAACCACTAATTAATGATTTATGGCAGGCAGAAAAAAGCTACATCGCACCAATATTCACGCTAGGGTAGATCCCAGAACAGCAGATAAACTAAAAGAAATAGCTCAAAAATTAGGTTATATATACGATGGTGAAGGCTCAACAGGTCAGTTGTTAGATGCGATCGCCAGCGGTGAAGTTATTTTGATTTCTGCTAAAACCACCGCTAAATCTGGTTGACGCATTTAAGCAAATAAGTGACAATTATAAGTATGAGGTTAGCGGTGGTTAGATCCCAGACTTCTTGAAGAAGAGATTTTCCCATGCGGTAGGTTAAGGTTAAGTACAGCGAGATTCCTAATGAAGAAATGGATTTTATATGACAAAAATGATCGGCAAGTCACCTGGCCAACTTGCATTAATAATTTGTCACCTGTTAAAAATGCACTAGGGTCAAAGTTGCCAACATGGATCAAGCAGGCTTTCAATAGAAAGGGCATTTTCAATGAAGATGAAATGGTTGTTCCGATTCGCCCGATTTCAGTTTTAGGACAATGTAGTACAGCTAAATATATTGACTGCCCAAATATTCCCAGGCACCACATAGAAAACGCTAGAGATTGGGGAGGAGCAAGCTATCTGGATGACATTGGAATATATTACTGGTTTGACTTTGATCTTGTTAGCTCAGACCAGACACTAATAAAATTGCGTATGGTGGTTAATGCAGGCGATGCTGACTGTAATGATGGCTTATGGGGAGCAGTTTGGAGACGTAATACAGGGGAGCTTGTTGCGAACATCTTGAGTAGTGGCGATATGGAAACGACAATACAAGCCGTTTCCAAGAAATGCATCGATCTTTATAAACCTTATGATATTTGGATTCCCCTCCTTTCCAGAAATCATAAATATGCCAACAACCTAAAATTGGAAAAACTTGTTGACCTAGCAATTCAAATTTGTTTTTATCCGAAAGCTGAGATTACTGATACTGGAGTTGCTCTAGGAGGTTGGGAGTAAGCTGTCTAAAAAGATTACTACTCTGGAGACACAGAGCCAGATTTGAGTGCAATTAATGTATGACACTTATGTAAAATAACAAATAGAAGCAGTGCAACTTAATCCTCTTCAGGAAACCTTAAATGGTACAAATCCCTGCTAAACCCCTAACTCTAGACGAATTCCTGAAACTACCAGAGACAGAACCAGCCAGCGAATATATAGATGGGTGTATCATCCAAAAACCGATGCCACAAGGAGAACATAGCGTCATTCAAACTGAGTTAGCACCTGCAATTAACTTAGTTGTCAAACCCAAAAAGATTGCACGGGCTTTTTCAGAACTGCGCTGTACATTTGGTGGACGCTCAATTATACCAGACATTTCTGTATTTTTATGGTCAAGAATTCCCCGCCAAGAAAATGGTGGGGTTGCTAATATCTTCTCAATTGCCCCAGATTGGACAATTGAAATTTTATCTCCTGAGCAAAGTCAAACTAAAGTAATCAAAAATATCCTGCATTGTCTCAAGCATGGAACTCAGATGGGATGGCTGATTGATCCACAAGAACAATCTGTGTTTGTTTACCCGCCAAATCAAACCGCAACTTTTTACGATGAACCAGGAACAATTTTGCCAGTTCCAGAATTTGCTAAAGATTTCCATCTTACCGTAGAAGGCTTGTTTAGTTGGTTGCAAGAATGAGTTATGCTGAATTCATGAAAATTTGGCAAGCTGATTTTTACCGTAGTCCCCAACAAAATACTGCTGGACAAAATGTCTGGGAGTTGTTTATTTGTGATGCGACTCGCAGCTTAGAATATGTCGCTACTTGTCTTCAAAAGGAAGCGAATTCCAGTTGGCTGACTACTCAAATTCAACTAGCAGGTGGTGAACAACTCCCAGATAAAATTCAGGTGTTTCGCCCTCAGTCTTTAAGTTTAATTGAGGCGGCTGGACGTAATTTAGGTATTAATGTCGAACCTAACCGCCGCACTTTAGCATTGAAGCAGTGGTTACAAGAACAACAATATTCTATAGCCATAGATAAACCACCCCCTGCACCCTTACCAGAAAACCTCTGGGGAGAACAATGGCGCTTTGCAACGCTGAGTGCTGGTGATGTAGAAACAGCATTTAGCGATCGCCCGATTCCCATTCTACATCTGCCAGAATTTCTCAAGCCCCTGAATCTCGGTTTACCATCAACAGCGCCAGTTCCCGGCGTGGTGATTTATGGTGGAAGACACTCAATGCGTTTAGCACGGTGGTTACACGAAGCCCGTCCAGTGGCGTTGAATTATATTGCGGGTGCGCCCGATGGCTTGGTATTAGAAGCCGGTTTAGCTGATAGGTGGATTGTCGCTACATTTGAAGATACGGAAGTTACATCTGCGGCTAAGGTTTATCAACAGCGCCAACAGTTAAGTCAGGGGCTACACTTTTTGTTAGTGCAACCAGATGATTCCGGGATGACTTACAGTGGTTTTTGGTTGTTGCAAGCAGAAGATTATTAAAATAATTACTTAACTCTCATCACTTTTTTTGTGTTCATCTAGCGCTTTCTGAATTGCTTGCCTACAGAATTCAGGAGGGTCTTCTTGTTGCTGTATTTTTTCTTTCATACTTTTACTGACACGTAAGTTAACCTGTTCAGTCAAAGGTTCCTCCCGTTCTGACTTCATTGGTTGTAAATTTTCAGGCTTACCTTTGGGATTAGGCATTATTGAAAGATGTAAATATAGCTTGAGTGACTTGCTAGCAAGAGATTAGAATGTTTAATTAATGGGTAGCTGAAACTTTCCACGGTCAACAGCTACCCATGTCCACTTTTTGAGAATGAACAATCCTATTTTATGTTCACAAGGTCAGAACTTGAAATCAAAACTCTTGGTGAGTTGCGTAACCTCTGCCGACGTTACGGTATCAAGCCTATTGGACGCAGCATCACTAAAGCAGATTGTGTGATTCCTTTGCTAGCATTCCCAGAAATAGCTATTAGGCAGATGACTGAAGGTAGAGGATTAAGAAAACCTAGGCTTGAACTGGTAGAGGCTATCAATGAAGCTATTGAACAGATGGGTGAACCCACACCAGAGCAATCAGCAGTACTGAAGGCGACATTGGAAGGTAGACGTATGAGTTACCCTAGCAGGTATGACCAAGAAAAACTGTATGCTCTGTATCGTGCCAAAGGATTGCTAGAGCAAGTAGCCAGTTTCTTGAGTCTGTAAACTACATTCCCTCAAAAAAACCTCCTAGAGCTTAGGAGGTTTTTTTCTGTCTATTTTTCTCAGTGCGATCGCTCGTCTATCCTAAATCAATGTAAGGGTTTAGCATTGCTAAACCCCTACCCCTATACTTATGTTTTGGGTCTTTTACCCCTACATTTATGATGTTGTTGGTCAATTCGCCAGGGGTTTTGCCCCTCACCCTTGAACCCCTGTTTTTACGTTGTCTAATCGACCTGAATTTAAGTACTAGCGAGAGAGTTACGGTGCCTTGAAACGCATTAAAATCAAGGAAATATCAGACGGGGTTGAATTGAGGGGTGGCACCCTATATTAATTCGCCAACAACATCATTTATTGTGAGGTTTTGGGTCAGAGAATAAAAAAGCGACAGCCTTTATGACTACCCACAGTGCGTTAGCGCAGCCCGCCGCAGGCATCGCTTGGACATTCCCACCCATAATCCCGCGATCGCCTTTCTGTCTGTTTTTTACTAGAAAGTGATCGAATTGATGTCTAAAAAACAGAGCGACAAAAATTAAAAAAGTGATCGCTTTTGTTGCGTAAATGATTAGGAGCGATCGCTTTCGCTAAAACGCAGATATTCCACTCAATTAGTTCAAAAACTTCTCCACGCACCGAATAAATATCTCCACACCCATTGGTAAGGCGGTTTCATCAAAATCAAACCGGGGATGATGATGAGGATAAGCCAAATCTTTCGCCGGATTAGCAGAACCCAGAAAGAAATAGCAACCAGGGACTTCTTGCAAGAAAAATGAAATATCTTCACCGCCCATAGTTTGGCATTCTGGCACAATTCCTACGGGCGTTTCTACCACTTCTGCTGCTACCGATCGCACTAATTCTGCGATACCTGTATCATTAATTACTGGAGGGTAAAGTGAGACATATTCTAAGTCGTAACTTGCACCATGACTTTGGCAGACTCCCGCAATAATCTGCTCGATACGCTGTTGAAAATATCCTTGAAAAGCTGGGTTAAAATACCGAACTGTGCCTTTCATATTTGCTGTGTCAGCAATTACATTATGTGCTGTACCAGCATGAAGTGCGCCTACAGTCACGACGGCTGAATCAATGGGATTCACGTTCCGGGACACAATTGTTTGTAAGGCGTTGACAATTTGGGCTGCAACAACAATTGAATCTACAGTTTGATGCGGTATTGCCCCATGCCCACCTTTGCCCAAAATTGTACATTGGAATAATTCAACAGCTGCCATTAATGCCCCAGCCCGGACACCGACTGTTCCCAAGGGCAAGTTATTCCACAGGTGTAAGCCAATAATGGCATCGACATCAGGGTTTTTCAGTACCCCTGCTTCAACCATTGGTTTTGCACCTCCTGGCCCTTCTTCTGCTGGCTGAAAGATAATTTTGACAGTACCACCAAAATCATCGCGGTGCTGCTGGAGATAGTAAGCTGTACCAAGTGCGATCGCAGTATGTCCGTCATGTCCACAAGCGTGCATTACTCCATCATGCTGCGAACAATAAGGCACTTGATTGAGTTCTTGAATTGGCAAAGCATCCATATCTGCCCGAATTGCCAAAACTTTACCAGTGCTGAGTTTGTTACCTTTGATAATCGCCACAATACCAGTTTGGGCAATACCAGTTTGATGCTCAATTCCCCATGCTTGCAACTTCTGTGAGATCAACTCGGCTGTGAGTTTTTCTCTAAAACCCAACTCTGGTTTTTGATGGAGTAGCCGTCGCCATTCTATGAGTTGAGTTTGCAATGAACGGATCGAAAGCCGAACGTGGGATAAGTCAACAGCACCGGGATTTGGGAAGGTGGAAACCATTGTGAAGAAACGCTAGTGGAATACAGCTAACTGAATAGAAAGGAACAGGGAATAGGCAATAGTTTTCTCATGCCACAATTCCTGTACCATTACCAAGTACAAAACTGTATCGGTTATTTTCTTAGTGTATCGTTATCAAAGATTTAGTGTTTCTAAATCTAAATTTGAGGCTACTTGAGCTAGTTTATCCAAATCAGTCAGGTTATTTAGATGGGGTAAGCAGCCTAAAACTGGGGTATTGGTGAGTGATTGAATCAAATCTGGTGGTGTTAAGTCGGCTATTTCTGCATCGGAACGCGGTTGTACGCAGTTGAGAACAATCCCTTTGAGATTTATCCGCGCTTGTCTAGCTAATGCTACATTAGCCACTGCTTGAGCGATCGCGCCTAACCTGACAGGAACTACTAGAACTATTGGTAAATGCCAGTCTCCTGCTAAATCAGCTACCGTCAATTCCTCTGTGATCGGTGAGCCTAAACCCCCTAAAGATTCTACCAGTACAAAATCTCGACGCGATCGCAAGTCAGATAAAGCTTGCCAAACTACAGCTAAATCTACTAGGCGATTTTCCTTAGCGGCGGCGATGGGAGGCGCTAAAGGTGCTTGAAAATACAACGGTGTAATTTCTTCAGCCGTTTGATCGAGGGAAAACAGCTTTTGATACCATTCGCGATCGCCTTCTCCCGATTGAATCGGTTTCATAATTCCCCAATTGCGTTGAGGAAGATATTTTTGCCAATAGGCGGCTAATACTGTAGTTAAAACAGTCTTGCCAGCCTCAGTATCGGTTCCAGTAATTAGTAATGTGTTCAACAATTTGTTTGAGTTTGACATTTACCTTCTAGTCTTATTTACAGCAATTTGCATCTGAATGGAGTAGGGGTACAACATTGTTGTGCCTTTACGAATAATTTCTGTTTCGCAAACATTTTTTCAATTGGTATTAATTGTTAACCTTGACCTCTGGGGTTAAAAAAATATTAACCGCATTAACAAAAGAGGTTGCAGATAGAAAAAATATATTTTCAGAATAAGTTCATGGATTAGAACTTGGGTTTAAAGTTCTATCTTTAGGCACGTTATTTTGGTCTTGGTTAGAAGTCGGACTTTGCGTGGGAATTTCTGTTGGGGTTATTGTGGGAGTGAGTATAGGTGTTAGTGTAGGAGTCTCTGTTGGAGTGGGGGTAGGAGTTATTGTAGGACTTTGCGTGGGAGTTTCTGTTGGAGTCGGAGTAGGAGTTATTATAGATGTGGGTGTTTCCCTAACAGATTTTTCTAACGCCACATTGAGGCTATAATCACTTTCAGCAACTCCCGGAACTAGATTTAATTGAATAGTGTATCTACCAGTTATAGGCAATATACCTTCATAGGATTGAACTTGATTAGCTGTATTATCAATTGGTTGTTTATTGGCATCTAACACTGATAAAACAATACCGGTTCCTTGGGCAATAGCCGTAGTTAACTTTAGACCTTTTCGTCCAAAAAACGTATACTGAACTATTTGATTTTCCTCTAGCGTATTGTCTACTGTAGTTGTATTTGTTGCTCCGAGATTGAGGCGCTTACTAATTACAACAGGTTCACTGATAGTAGATGTAGGTGTGGGTGTTAATGTTGTACCACCAGAAACAACTGGTGAAGGGAAAGTTTGTACTGGTGTGTCTGGTTGTGTATTCGACTGGCTGCGAAGCGAACTGACTAAAGCCCAAGAACCGAATCCTGCTAGGACAACTACAGCGCTGCCAATAGCCCCAATTGCTAAAGGATTATCTAAAACAGAGCTATTATTGCTGGGTGGAATTACAGGTGCAGGTCTGTTGGGGGAAGGTGCTGGTACGGGGTTAGGCTGGCGACCACCAACTGCGATCGTTTGCATATTAGAGACGACATTGGGGTTAGCCACATTTGATTGATCTATAGATTGTAATGCTTGGATGACATCCGCTGCACTTTGAAAGCGATCGCTTGGCCGATAACTCAACATCCGATTCAAAACTTGGGCAAATTTGGGATTAACTCTCGCCCATTGTTGCCAATTCCAAGTTAGTTGAGTTTCATCAAATAACTCTCTTGGTTCTCTACCAGTCAGCAAAACGATCACAGTCACTGCCAGGGCATATAAATCACTATTAGGGTAAGCTTGCCCTGTTTGCTGCTCTGTGGGAGAATAACCTAACTTCCCCACAGTGGTAACTGGCGCTGTGCTATTGGGGGATTGCAATCGTGTTGCTAGTTCTTTGACCACCCCAAAATCAATTAATACTGGCTGAGAATCACTATCACGTAAAATAATATTTTCTGGTGATATATCCCGGTGAATAATTCCCCGACTGTGAATATGCTCCAACACAGGTAACAAAGAGCGCATTAACTGTAAAACTTCTTTTTCTGTCAATGTTTGACTAACAGCTTGGCGTTCCGAGAGGATAGCGCGGTAGGTCTTACCTGCAACATAATCTTCCACCAAAAACAAACGCTGGTCTTCTTCAAACCTTTCTCGGAATTTCGGTATCTGCGGATGCTCGATTTGGTATAAAATCGCGGCTTCTCTGTGGAAAAGTTCTTGTGTCTTTTCCCAAACCGAAGTTCCGATGGTTGTAGGAATCAATTCTTTAATCGCGCACAGTTCATTAAAACGCCTCTGATCTTCCGCTAGATAGGTTCTGCCAAATCCCCCTTGTCCGAGAATTTGAATAATCCGGTAACGGTTTTGCAGGACAGTACCAACTGTAATGGGTGGTTGCATAATCGATTAATTTAAGTGTTATGGCAACTGAGAATAAAGTCCCTACCAAGATAAGTCTAAGCAGTGACAACAATTACTTGCGGCGACATTTTACCCTACCTTATAGGTACTGATGACAGCCACACTCCGCTTTATGCATTTTGGCCAAAGTTTGCCTATCCTAAAAATAGTCTTCAGCCTGATTAGCTGTTTAGGATAGGCAATTGTTGCTAGCCTCGCTTTCAGGTAAGGTTAGAACTTCCGTATTTAGTGCGCGCGAAGTCAGCCTGGTTAAGACTGACTCAACTTTATTTTTACACTTTGTTCTCAGTACCTAAGTGTTAAGCATATAGGTAAAACATAACTCAAGATAGCTAGCCTGTGACGATGATGCCGCAGCCAAACAATCTAGAGTCAAGAGGAAACCTGCTGATGAATCCGCTTTTTAAAAAATATTGGCAAAGTCAAAATTCTCAAAAATAGTCAAGTCTACCAATTGATAAATTTGCAGCTAGGATTATAAGAGATTCAGCTGCTCTATGAGGATTTATCAGAGTTCGACGATAGAATATCCTAGTACAAGAAGGCAAAAGGCAAAAGAAAGAATGCTTGTTTTGTAGGCTTTTCCCGGATTTTAG
>JAVRCF010000002.1:0-151186 GCA_034530935.1 Aulosira sp. DedQUE10
TTGGCGGATGATTCAGCAATTTGGTGCTGATAAAAGCGATTCAGTGATTGTCACCAAGGTCATGGGCTTCACAGGTAATCGTTACGACCAGGGCATGACACTGCTAGAGAAGTTACGCCGACAGTTTGGGCAATCATCATGACCACAGACGATCAAGACGATGACAATACGCTGTTCTCCGATGTGCTTAAACATCTGGAGCCTCCAAAGTGGATCGACTTTAGTCATCCAGAATTTCCTGAGTACTTTCAAATTTGCATTTTGGATGAACAAGGAAGAGTAAAAAGCTGGTGGCAACGATTGCCTGAGCATCTCCGCTCTAAGTTTCCGCCACCGCTCTAAAAGTCAAAAGCGATCGCGTTTCAAAAGCAGGAAACGCGATCGCAAAATCTATTCAAACACTTCAAACGTTAACAGGTATAAATTATCAAAAAATTATGTTCGGTTTTGATGGTGATACCAAAGGATTTAAGGAAATTATGGCGCGAATTGCAGCTAATCCAGGGGAAGGGATGGGTGCGCTCACGCATAAAGAGGTAAGAGCTTACGCACGCTGTATGCTTCCCCTAGTTACATTCCTGAAAATTAAAGTAAGCTTTGAACCAGAATTTAAAACTTTATTAGCTGCACTTTCTGCTGGCAGAATTGCACATTATGACCGTTCATTTATTGCGGCAAAGATATTAAAGCTGTTGGAAGAAAATGATAGTCTATGGCGCGAATAACAAACAAATGAAGGGTTTTAAAGGAGTGAACAATAAAGAATGCCCTATTGGTTTAATTTGCGAATTTTTTGAATGCGATCGCGATTACTGCTTTGAGTTAGTGGAGCCGTGGAAACTACCCTATGAAATTTATGACTTTGGTCATCCTGAATCCCGAAAACTTATTGTTGGGATTCCGGAATATGAGGAATACGGTTACAGCAATTGCGATGCGATTCTAGAAAGAACCAACCGCTACAACGAATGGGTTGGTAGAGTTCGAGATAATCTCTGGCTTGGTGGTTGGTGGAACGCAGTGGATCTTCCCTACGAATTTCACCCATCAGGGGGGCTAATGGTTACTAAACATCTGCGGCTAGACGGGTTGGTCAATTTCACTAGTTGTTTGGTATTTGCCAACGGTTTCCGGAGAGACAAGGTTTGTTGGGAAGGCTTTTACCCAGCCGTACCAGTGAATGGCTACGAGCTTTATTTTCATGAGAAACCACCAACTTTTAAGGAAGAAGATTTTGTAGATGCTTTTTGTGAAGACAACTACATCTTGTTGAAAAACAATTTCAGTCTTCTTTTTATCGATATATTTCTCTGAATAAGCATATGACTTACGACGATGATGACGACGAAGAACAAAATCTAGACTACGTTGGATCGTGCCCAAGCTGCGGGGATGATGCAATGTTTACAGATCCGGAAGATGAGGAACAGATCTCTTTTTGTACTTCCTGTGGGTATGTGAAGAATTTAGACCCATTGGGACTTAACGTTCTAACAGATTAATTAAAAAGCGATTACTTAATAGTTCAGATGCCTAACTTTTTTTATCGAGGTTTCTATGCTGAAGTCTCTCGAAATGATAGTGCTGATACAACTTGGTTTTGCGAAGTTTACTTAGAGGGAGGAGCAACCATACTTTTCTACGATGCTGGTTTTAAGTCACCAGAAGATGGGGGAGAATCTGCTATGCAGTGGATTGATAAAAACAAACATCGTATTTCTGAATTTGCAGAAGAAGATTAGCAAAAAGCGATCGCACTTTTAACGGGCGATCGCAATCTCATTTGTATGAGTAAAAATAGGGTGCAATTCTTGGAATGTTAACCGCAAGCGGTAAAGCTTTAGCAGTATCAGGCAATGGTAGCACAGGAAGATAAATGGATCTGCGTTGATAAACGGTCTAGAAAATTGGTAATTAGATTCAGGGTAAAAGGTTTTGAGAAACAGTTTTATGTTGCCACCGGACTTAAAAACACTAAAACAAACAGAGATATAGTTCTTGCCAGAGTAGAAATAATTGAGAGAGATATCGCGCTAGACCGATTTGACTCCACACTTGAATCATACAAATTTGGTAAATATAAAAAATCCGAAACCACTGCCAGCACTAAGTCTTTAGTGGAACTATGGGATAAATTTTTAGACTTTAAAAGTCAGCATTTAGAGCTATCAACCTTAGCAGCCGACTACAAAAACATCACAAAAATCATCAATGAATTACCAAATCAATCGCTAAATGCTGCATCTACGATTAGAGATTTATTGTTAAAAAAATATAGTTACCATACAGCCCATAAATCACTAGCAGCATTCTCTAGGTGCTGCGTCTGGGGGATAGAGTCGGGTTTGTTAGATTTCAACCCTTTTGAAAAGATCCAACTTCCCAAACCCAAAAAACGGAGCGACGAAAACACAAGTGAAGCTTACACCCTAGAGCAAAGGGACTTAATACTCTCAGCTTTTGACTCTCACCCAAAATTTTCTCACTACAGCAGCCTAATCAAATTTCTCTTCTGGACTGGTTGCCGACCCGGAGAAGCCTTTGCTCTGACCTGTGGAGATATCAACGGCGATCGCACCCGAATATCAATCAACAAAGCTTATGCTTCCCGCGTTCGTGTCCTCAAGGGAACGAAGAACAATAAACGGCGGGTATTTCCTTGCGGTAAAGGTTCAAGGCTTAACTTATTGCTTCTAAACCTTATTCCCCATTCCCCAGACCCAAGGGAATTACTTTTTAAAAATAAATCTGGGCAAAGGATGAGTTTAAAAGTCTTGGATACGTGCTGGCGAGGACACAACGGCGGAGCTTACCAATATGACGGCGTGGTCACAGATTTAGCCACTAAGGGAATAGTTCCTTATTTAAAGGTCTACAGCACTCGGCATACTTTTGCGACTTGGGCGATCGCGTCTGGAGCATCGCCCGAAAAAGTTGCTTACTGGTTAGGTGACGATATTCGCACCGTCCTGGAATACTACTGTCACCCTGATGTCACCAAAGCCGAGTGTCCAGATTTTTGATGCTACTCAATTGCTACTCAAAAATCGGCTGAAAGCCTTATTCTTCAGTTCGGAGGCAATTCCAAAGGAATTACACCCATTAAGCCTTTACGATAATCTGTTAAAAGATGCCTGGCGGCTCTTTCGACATCACCCTTATAGCGATGTTCTGCTAAAGCGTGTAAATATGCTTCACCTGTATGGGGTGAAGAGTCGAGTTCATAGCGCGCTTCTAAGGGTTTTGCAGGTAATAAATTAGTAGCTACATCTTGGAGATAATTAAGTATATTTATCAATTCTGCTGCTACTAGCTGATTATCATAAGATGCTTCGCCAATATCATCACAAATAGCTAATTTTAATGCTGCTTCTTGATTTTCCAACTTCAGAGGGATAACACCGGGAGCATCTAATAATTCCAATTGATCAGAAATTCGCACCCAACGTAGTTGACGAGTTACCCCTGGACGGGCTGCACTTTCTACCACTCGTCGTCCTAACAGCCGGTTAATTAAAGCTGATTTGCCGACATTAGGAAAACCAATCACCACGGCGCGCACAGGACGGGGTAACATCCCGCGATCGCGTCTTCTTTGATTCAGTTCTGCCCCAGCTGCTTGTGCCGCTTTTAATACTGCTGTCACACCTTGACCATGTTGAGCATTAGTAAAATAAGCTACTTCACCTTGGCGCTTAAACCAGTCTCCCCAAAGCGATCGCACTTGAGGAGAAATCATATCCACCCGGTTCATCACTAACATCCGCGTTTTAGTTCCCACCCACTCTTCTATTTGGGGATGGTGTGTCGCCAAGGGAATACGTGCATCTCGTACCTCAAGTACCACATCTACCCGCTTTAGCTGTTCTTTCAGATTCTTTTCAGCCTTGGCAATGTGACCTGGATACCATTGGATCACATTTAATTTATAATTTTGAGTTAAAGCCATTAGTTATTTGTCCTTTGTCCTTTGTCATTTGGCATTTGTCCCCCTTCCCTCATCTCCCTCATGCCTACCCCCTAGCCGCTTGATGCAAAATTAGACGATTGCCATCGGGATCGTAAGCATAAATTTCTCTACCGTGGGAAGCGATGGATATTTCTCTGGGTGGGGGATAGCCCAAATTGGTCAAGTGAGCGATCGCAGCTTCTAAGTTACTGACCTCTAAACACAAACTTATCTTACTTTTGGATGTAGTTTCAAATTCAGCCGTGTGTGTTTTTTTCGGTTGAAAAATACCTAAGCGTAAACCAAAAAGCTGGAATTCTGCATAGACATTAGGTATCAGTGTTATTGGTTTTTGCCCCAAAATATCTGTATAAAAGCTCACTAAACTATCAAAATTTATTGTTGCTATGGTGACGAGTGCATCAGTATATTGAAAAACCATAATTTAAGCTAAAACACATCTAAATTTGCATATCTAAATCTCATCTAAATTTCATGTAACTCTTGTGATTTGGGCATCTTGCCTGACTTAATTATGCAAGTTAAATGTGGAACAGCTAATCAATAATACCTTAAATTAGGATATGGTTTCTCTCCATGACTCGCCACCATCATCAAAGAATTATTTTCACTTAATTCTGCTCAACTGGCTGCTGTCGCTGGTTGGTGTTGCAGATCCCTCACAGGATCGCCTAAAGTGCGGATATTTGCAGCAAACTCTAGCAAAATACCATCAGGATCATAGAAATAAATTGAGGAAATAAATGTACTTTCGTCAATTTCGGGAACAAAACCAGAAGGTACATCTGCATGATGCAAAACAGGAGTCACCTCGACACCTTTAGCAACCAGTTTTTCCCTGTATGCCGCAATTTTTTCTAATGGCACGTTAAAAGCTAAATGGTTTAATGAACCGTGTGCAGTAACGGCATTACCAGTTTGAAAAGCATCGAGAGGAGCAGATGCAATCCCAGGTGCTGCTACTGGTGCTTGGGGAAACCAGAAAAAAGCTAAAGCATCGCCGTTGCCAATGTCAAAAAAGAAGTGCTGTCCACCATCTGGGAGAGCAATAGTTTTGATTAAATTTAAGCCAAGAATATTGGTATAAAAGTCCACAGTTCTTGCCATGTCCTTACATACCAATGCGATATGGTTGATGCCTTTGATTTGAAAATCTGTCATATCAATCACCCACTTATGAGAATTAGTTTTAGTGACTTAAACCTATCGCTAAAACATTAATGATTTATGCTGCGTCTATCCTCTCCCAACCAGTGTACACATTAAACCTTTGCCCACGCAGAAATCCTATTAAGGTAATCCCAAATTCTTGAGCTACCAACATCGCTAAACTACTAGGGGCAGAGACAGAACAAACAATAGGTACGGTACGCCAGCCGCGACAGACTTCTGCAAAATCTCAAAGTTAGAGTGTCTACTCACCATAACAATATGATTATTGAAAGGGAATTCATCACTTAATAAGGCTGTACCAATCAATTTATCTAAAGCTTTGTGTATTCCTACATCTTCGTGCAAGTTTAAAAGTTGTCCTTGAACAGACTAAAGAATAAAGGTGCCATTCCAGTGAATAAAACAGCTTTATCTTTGCATCACGAAAAAGATCCAAAATTTCACTGAGCCTAAAGAGAGAGTATTTATAACACCGTGAAAGAGATAGCTACTTAACTCCAATAAGTATGAAATTTATCGTGGTGCTTCTAATCATCATTTTATCACTTACCTTAATCAAACTGTGGTCATCTAAGCCACGCGGCAAGGTTTCCAACTCTTACCTTACCGATCCGAAAAATAGAGAATTGCAAAAGCGTTTACTTGTATTACTACGCGGTGATATAGCAGCAGCTAAACGCCTACTCAAACAGCAGAGGCAAATTCAGCCGGGTAAGTCTGATAACTGGTATCTGGAAAAAGTGATTTACGACTTAGAACGCGATCGCCGATATTAGTATCTACTCAATGAAATTTGGCTGCGGCTGACAGTTCCAGGTTAGCCGCCGCGATTGTTTGATGCATTGCTTGGAATTTGAAAAAGTTTTAGACAATTTTAGAAATTCTTTGATCTGCCTGTGTAGCCATTAATATGGATTTTCTAAGCTCACAACTTATGAATCGCTTTGCATCTTTTATTCTCGCAGGGTCAATAGCATCTATGGCAACTTTAGCGATCGCTCAAAATACTGATGCTACAACATGCACTCTCTACCGTAATTGCTATTATCAGACATCTAACATCTCTAAATCTCAAGTTAAGCATGATACAGAGAAAAATCTGTACAAAAGTGGTATTTTGAGCATATTTATCATTCTTGCGCTCACGAAAATAGCAAAAACTGCTTTAGAGTCGTGGCTGAATAAAGCTTAAAATTGCTGTAGATGCTGCCTTCATAAGTTTTTGTAAATTTAATCATTAATGAATAATAAAATTCCCAACTTATTTAAGAAGCTGGGAATCGTTGTCTTTTAATAGAATATTTTGCAAAAGTTAATTTTTCAAAGAATTAACTTTTGTATTATTATCTGCAACCTAACTATGGAGATGCTGAAACAGTTTAAAATCCCAGACTTTGGAATTATCAATTCACCAAAAACTAAACTGTGACCTTTGCTGTTACTAGTTCTTTTTTGCTATTTTTGCCATTCTTCCGTGTCAACAATCCACCCATACCAAAAGCCATTAAACCAAACATTGTAGCTGGTTCAGGCACAGATTGCGTAGAAGGAGCACTGTTGACATAAGAAGTAGTATTTACATAAGCATCACTAGCACCACCTACAAGGCTGCCAGCATGAATACCTATTTGCAGTTTACCAGTAGTAATAGCAGTAAGAATATTGTTGTAATTCCCAGTAAACTGAACTCCTAAAACCTCACCTCTTTGTACTCCATTTGCATTGCCCCCACCCTGTCCTGATGGAAGTCCAGCACCGAAGGTTGTACCATCCCATCCTGATATGTTATTGCTTTGCGCCAAATTACTAGTGTTACTTGTAAAATTAACTCCGTTAAGAGAGGTATTGAATGAGGAGTTGAATGTTATGCCAGACAGGAGGTTACTCGGCGCAGTACTGTCAACGCTGAAAGCAACTTGTTTAATAGTAGGATCTTGATTTGCCACGGAAAGAGTATTGTTGGCAAATTTGAATAGCACACTATTGTTTCCCTGATCGATGACATCAAAGGAGAACTTGGAATTATAGGTATCACCAACAGTATCACCACCAGCGATGTTATTAAAACCGAAGGTTACGGCAGAAGCAGGCATAGCAGTTGTAACTACGGCAACGCCTGTTGTTACTAAAAGGGCAGAAATAAAAGCAGTGTGCTTATTCATGTATGTCTAAAACTAGAATGTATAGCTTTACTTAAAATATAGTTTAATGTTTAAAAAAATACATTATAGACAAGTTGAGTTTTACCAAAAATTTAACTTAGATAAGTTGAGATATTTATATCCTAGCTTTGTTGAAATGGGAAAAGCTCATCTCCTATATTGTTTTAACAGCATGTATTTCCAAGGTTTTTCTCTAGGCAGAAACAGCTTCTTTTAACAAAAAATTTAATATCAAGGAGTCTGTAGAAGATAAATTTACTATAAAAACTATTGGTGGCTGAGTTGCTAGATTGTAATTATATATACTATTTAGTAATTGATTAATTCACGGAGTTTAAGTATTATTGCGTAAAAGTATCATTTTAAACTTCTAAGATTTAATGAAAATTTAAAATTAAATAAGTAATAATATCATGTCAGTTCAAATAACCGTGATTGCAAGTAAAACGATGCAATCCTGAAAACCTAGTAATTGCATCGTCTCACTTGTAATGACTATTAACCTTGCTTTTGTCAGAATGGGAGAATCCAATCGCCCAAACGGTTACAGGGCTTTAATTTCTACTTTTTGTCTAGAATTTTTAGTTTCTATTAGAAAATAATGCCTCAAACCTAGATTCAATCCAAGTCTCAGAATTTGGCTTTGATTATTGTTTTCTGAGAGTGACAAAATAGGGTTAAGGATGATTTACCGGAGTTGATATAAAGTGTGATCGCCCATCTGCAAGAAGTACGAAAGTGCGTAGTTTACCGCCGTAGGCATCGCATTAATTTTGACTACAGCGCCTCTGGTGGGGAAATATCAGGCCCAACAATGACACGAGTACTACCAGACTTGAGTCCTGGTTTAGCAGTGGCTTCCCGCTTCTCGGTTGACTTGGGTAAGGATGAAGCTGGTTGACTATCTACATCAACATGAAGCGTTTTCTCAGAGTTTACTTGTGAAGATACTAAGGATAATCCTCCCACTGCTCCAGCAACAAGGGCTGTATACCCCACATACAAATGCATCGGGCGGATTTCTAGTCCTAACCCACCAGTAGCCTTTTGCGCCTGACACCAAGAGGGTAAAGCTGCTTGTGATGTCGCTATCTCAGGTTTAGGTAAGGAGGCTGCTAAGGCTGTACCATTTAGCCCCAAAGCATTGCCAATAACTCGAATAAAGCCACGAACAAAGATCTCTTCTGGTAATAAACCTACGTTGCCATTTTCTAGTGCATCCAGATGATAGATTGGTATATGAGTATGTTCTTTAAGTTGGATTAAAGACCATCCTTTAGATTCTCGTACTTCCTGAAATTGTTGACCTATTTGACGCAAATTTATTGCATACTCTTCAGTTACTGTCTGCTGTTTTTGTTGGGTAATAGATGGTTTTTGATGATGATTAAGCCACTTCTTCCATACAGTGGTTGTAAATTTAGATTCGGGTTTTATTGCTAAATCTGCTTTTGTATCTACCTGTGATGGCAAATTGTCCACACTGGTATTTTTCACAGATTCTTGGGCGTGTGATTTAACACTTGTTAATGGCTGTGATGAATTACTAGAATCTTCTGGTTCCACACTAGGAGAAACACCAGTAACATCTGTCTGAAGACTGATATTCGTAACTTCTTGATGATGTATTGCAAATTGCTGAAATGCTAAAGCAATTGCTTCTCTACTGACGGCTTTAAATAAACCCTTGGCTTGTTCAGCCGAAGAACCTAGCATCTGTTGTAAAGTACCTAAAGCACTCCGATAAACCTTACTACGGTGCAATTGGGCTTCAATTTCAGCAAGTAGCGATCGCAATTCATCACGAGGAATTTCAATAGGAGGATTTCCGGGAATAGTTAGCAAATATACAGATGTCGTATTCATAGTTTAAGTCTTTTCCAGTACTGGAGCCAAGAGTAGTTCCACCTGTATAATTGCTTCTCATCTTTGCTGACTTATCCGGATTTTTATGTGTGAATTTTCTAACCCATAAAAAGTATTTTTACAAACAAAGATCTTTTTCACTGAGCATTAAATTTTACCATAGCGTTTCCCGCAACTTCTGGTTAGCCGCTATGTTTATATAAATGCAATACGCGGTTGTTAGATGACTAAAAACCTGTATTTTACTTACTTAAAAATCTTTAAATTCTCTAAAAAACAAATTTACTCGAAGAAAATACTTTAACCTTACTGAACAGAAGCCCACTTGCACATCATAAAAGATGTGTTTTTTATGAAAATATATCTTTCTCTGTTAAGAGTTCCCTATTTTAAAGGTAGTGAGATTAGCAAATTAGATATGTTTCTGCTTATTTCATTATCTACGAACATAAACTTGTTGAACAAAATCATTCACCCATTGCAGATATTGCATACCAGCTAAATCTGCTACATTGTTATGACCAGCATTAGGGACTAAAATCAGCTTTTTTGGTTCGGGAGCAATAGCATAGAGTTTTTGGCTCATAAAAAATGGCACACTTGAATCTTCAATGCCATGAATGAATAACACTGGCATTTTCAACTTTGGTATTTTTTTAATCGATTCAAACCGTTGTGTCAGAATTAAATTGACAGGAAACATGGGAAACAAGTTCCTGTAAGCTACCACCTCTCCAATAGAGGTAAAAGAACTCTCCACAATTAGTCCAGCAGCTTCTGGGTGTTTGAGAGCCAAATCAATGGCTATTGCACCCCCCAAAGAATGGCCATAAATAAAAATGTGGCTGGGTGGAATCTGTAGTTGCTGTACTAGATGATTCCAAGCTGTGGCTGCATCTTGATACACTCTGGTTTCATTGGGAAAGACCCCTTGACTGCGACCATAACCCCGATAATCAATCAGTAATACAGAAAACCCTAGTTGATAAAATCGATAAGCATGGGCAATATTTGCGCCAATATTGATACCGTTACCGTGGAGATACAACAACACTTTGCCATTGAGTTTTTTATCCGGTTGTTTACCTGGTATCCACCAACCGTGGATGCGTCCCTCCGCACCAGTTCGCCCTGATACTGGTAACCAAACTTCCTCATAAGGGAGATTAAACAACTCTGGTGTCTTTTCAAGAGTACTAGAAGGAAAGAAAATCAACCGGGGTTGCTGAATAAACAGAAATATACATAAAGTAAAATATGCGATCGCACTAATAATAGCGAACCAAAGTACGAAGTTAAATAACAAATGTAACCTCTTGAGCATTATTTACCGTGATTTTGTCAGATTTTCAGTATATTTAACAATTAGAGAACTTACGCAACCCGCTATCCCTCTTCACCCACTCAAGCAAAAGAGTTTCTCAATAGACTCTTGCACTGCAACGCCCTCATCCCCCAACCCCTTCTCCCAATTTTGGGAGAAGAGGAGTAAATTTTAAAGTCCCTCTCCTTACATCTTCCACCTCTGGGTGAAAATAATGAATCTACTGCAATGGAGTTATAAAAAGCACATATCTATTCACGTCTTTCTTTAGTCCATTTTTAATGGACTTTTGCTATTAGACATAGATTTATAATCTATGGGGTTTCATCAGAATTAATGTGGTGGAGTACTAGCTACTACTGGTTGACGCAAATGCCAACCAGTAGCTTGCTCATAAGCGTAAGCCACTTGAAACAGTTGGTCTTCTCGCAGGACTTTGCCAATTAGCTGCAATCCAATGGGTAGCCCCTTGTCATCGAATCCACAAGGCACACTTAAACCTGGTAAGCCTGCAAGATTCACAGGAATAGTCATTAAGTCAGTTAAATACATACTCAAGGGATCGGTAGTTTTTTCCCCAGCCTTGAATGCTGTAGTCGGAGCAGTAGGAGAGACTAAAACATCAACTTGTTCAAAAGCGCGTTCAAAGTCTTGCTTAATCAGAGTGCGGACTTTTTGTGCTTTGAGATAATAAGCATCATAATAGCCAGCAGAAAGGGCGTAAGTGCCAATCATGATCCGCCGTTTAACTTCTGTACCAAAGCCCTGAGCGCGGGTACGAGTGTACATTGAAAGCAGATTATCTGCGTCAGGAACCCGTAAGCCATACTTAACGCCATCATAACGAGCTAAGTTAGCTGATGCTTCTGATGGAGCGATGATGTAGTAGCTGGGTAAACCATAACGGAAGTTAGGACAGGAAACTATATGAATTTCTGCTCCCAAATGTTGCAGTTGATCAATCGCTTTGGTAACTGCTTGTTCCACTACCGCGTCTAAGCCTTCGCCAAAGGTTTCTTTAATGACACCTATTCTTAGTTTTTTTCTAGCTTTGAGGTCTGGTTTTAAAGTAGCAGCATAATCAGGGATTTCTACTTTCAGGCTAGTGGAGTCTTTAGGATCGTAACCGGCGATCGCACTCAATAATATTGCAGCATCTTCTACTGTGCGTCCAAATGGCCCTATTTGATCCAAAGATGAAGCGTAAGCCACCAAACCGTAACGAGAAACCAGTCCGTAAGTCGGTTTCAGCCCTACCACACCACAGAACGATGCAGGTTGACGAATTGAGCCACCAGTATCCGAACCCAGGGACACAACACATTCTTCAGCCGCCACCGCCGCCGCCGATCCTCCCGAAGAACCACCAGGAATCCGCGATAAATCCCAAGGATTAGCCGTGACTTGGTAGGCAGAGTTTTCTGTGGAACTACCCATTGCAAACTCATCCAAATTCGTTTTGCCTACCATCACCGCTCCTGCATCCGCAAGTTTTTGCGTTACCGTTGATTCATAAGGCGGTACAAAATTTTCTAAAATTTTGGAGGCGCAAGTGGTGGTAATGCCTTTGGTACAGAGATTGTCTTTGATCCCAATAGGAATCCCCGCCAGCAGCCCAATTTCCTCACCAGCAGCGATTTTAGCATCCACATCACGAGCCTGTTCTAATGCCTGTTGCGCTGTTACACACAAGAAACTGTGCAATTTTGGTTCTAAAGCCTGAATGCGGTCTAAAGCTTCTTGGGTAATTTCGACAGCAGAACGTTCTTTTTTAATTAGTTGTTCGTGCAACTCCCGGATGGATGCCATGATTGCTTCCTTTGTGACTCAAGTCCTTGATTTTAGTACATATTTAGGGGGATTGGGCATTGGGCATTTGTCATTCTTACAAAGTTCTGATCGGAGGAAACCTCCGCTCAGACTTTGCGCTTTGTCATTTGTCATTTGTCCCCCTCGTCCCCAGTCCCCAGTCCCCAGTTCCCAGTCCCTAGCCCCTAGTCCCTAGTCCCTATTTTCGTGTAAAAGTATAGCAGTGTTCGCTGTGGAATAGATTGTGTAGTATGGGCATTGTTTAGCTTACAATCCTGATTAATTAATAAATTAAAGCATTTATATAAATTGCTGACGGGGGTAATAATCAATGGTCAAAATACTTACACGGAGAGCTATAGGCGAACAAAATGTCTATGACATTGGGGTTGAGCGCGACCATAATTTTGCCATTACACAAGGTTTTATAGCTTCCAATTGTTTTAATAAATCTCATTCCACTGCCTATGGATATGTAACTTATCAAACAGCATATTTAAAAGCTAACTATCCATTGGAATATATGGCCGCACTGTTGACGGCTAATAGTGGTGATACAGACAAGGTGCAAAAATATATTGCCACTTGTATGAGTATGGGTATTCAAATTGAACCGCCAGATATTAATCGCTCTGGGGTTGATTTTACACCAGCGGCAGATAAAATTTTGTTTGGCTTTTCGGCAGTGCGGAATGTGGGACAGAATGCGATCGCCTGTATTTTAGAAGCCAGGGATGAAGGAGAAGAGTTTAAATCTTTGGGGGATTTTTGCGATCGCATAGATCTGCGTGCTGTTAACCGCCGAACGTTGGAGTCGCTGATCTCTTGTGGCGCGTTTGATAAAATCCAACCCAACCGTCACCAGCTCATGCAAGACCTGACACTAGTGTATGATTGGGCACAATCACGCGCTAAAGACCGCGCTAGTGGACAGGGAAGCATCTTTGATTTATTAGGCGGAGCTTCTTCCACAAATAATAAAACTGCCAATAATGCTTTTGAAATTGCTCCTAAAGCTCAACCTGTTTCTGATTTCCCTCCCCAAGAAAAATTACGGATGGAAAAAGAACTCTTGGGTTTTTATGTATCAGACCATCCGCTCAAATCTATTAAGCAATCATCTTTGGTACTAGCACCTATTAACCTTTCTCAGCTTGGCGAACAACGGGAAGACACGATGCTTTGTGCGGTTGTCATGCTCAATAATGTGAAAAAAGTGACGACCAAAAAAGGCGATCTAATGGCGATTTTGCAAATAGAAGATTTAACTACCCAATCAGAAGCGGTAGTATTTCCTAAAAATTACGAACGTATTAGTTCCTTACTCGAAGTGGATGCGAGGTTGATTATTTGGGGTAAAGTAGACCGCAGAGACGACCAAACTCAATTAATTGTTGAAGATGCTGAACAAGTTGAAACAGTAAAACTAATAATGGTCGAACTGACTCCCCTACAAGCAGTCAACATTGAAGAACGCGATCGCTTAAGAAATGTTTTGAAAGAACAAGCAGGGGAAAAAGAAAAAGCCAAGATCCCTGTGATTGGAGTTATACAGGCTGGAAATTCTCGTCAACTTGTCCGTTTTGGTAGGCAATTTTGGGTACAAGATTCTCTCAGTGCTTTGATCGCTCTCCAAAATGCTAGGTTCCCGGCTCATATCAAACCCTTGACTGGTAGTTAAAGTTACGTTATCGCTCGTTTACCAACTTTGCTCTAGAATCTACCTCCAGTTTTTATACTGATAATTGGTAGATTAGCTTGACATAAGATTTACTACAGCGTCAACAGTATATAGCCGGAGACAAAAGGCGATTCAGCTTGTTTTTTGGTTACTTATGCGGATGATATCTTCCTCTATTACATGGTATCTTTTGATGCCATGCCATATAGGCAATATCAGGGGAAGGAGATCAGACTTGATGATGGTAACTGAGCTACATAAATTTGTATCATATTGTAGAAAAATTCAACCCCAGACTCAAGAAGATATCAGAAAATTTTTTGAGGGTGTACTTTTTTTTCCCTATGATAAAGAACTTCTATTACAAGCCTATTTATTTTTAAACCTCAATAAATTATTTCCTTCATGCTCGGAATTATTATTATTTGAAAAGTCACCAATTGCGGATTACACAGATTTGGGTAAATGTGATTTTGTCTATCTAACCAATCGAGGTAATCTATTTTTAATCGAGACTAAATTTATTGACACAGAAGCAACAGGCGCAACAGAAAGAAAAAGAAGGAATAAGCACAGAAACAAGGTTTTTGACCAAGTAATTACCTTAAAAAGCCGATTTAGTGAATACTGGAATATTAGAGACGACCAATTAGAATGTGGCGTTTTTACAACCGATTCAGAAATTGATTGGCGTGGTAATGATGTAAATGTAATAACTAAATCTATAAGTATAGAAAATCTTGAAGAATGGCGCAGAAATTGTAAAATCACCGAATAAATTTGATTATTATAATTTTTAATCAATATTAATTTATCTCCTTATACGGTAACCCCAGATAGATTGTGAACAAAAAATCATAATAATGAACAACATTAGCAAAGTATATGTACACCTACTACAGCAACAAGCTACGCGCAGCGTCTCGTAAAGAAGAAAAATAATAGCTCGAGACAGTAACTTTTTTCACAACTTCGCCCCAGTTAAGAATTTTAGTATATTTGTACTATCAAGCTGTTAAAATGCTTTAAAAGCTAGTTAGTTTTATTAAAAAGTATGGAAGAATACAAAAAACCGCTAAACATGGCAATTGTGCCATTTCAGACAAAGCCTACAAAGACTGCGATCGCACCATTGCAATTAAGAGAGGATGAAATTAGTAATGAATGGGAGCGTTTATTATCGCAAGCGCAAAGCATCAATCAAATGGCTGCCCAGTTGGAGGAAATGATTTTAGAATTCAAGGCGATCGCTAGTAAACTGCAAGAGAAAGGCAAGCCACATAACAGCATTTGTGAGTATTTGCCAGTGGCTATCCCTTGGGTAAGACAACAGTCAGATGAGTCATTTATCATCACAACCCGCAAAATTGATTTATTCCAAGCAGAAAAAGAAGCAGCACAGTTAGCACAGCAACTGCGTCAACAAAGCAGAAGCAAAGAATTGCGATCGCAGTAATACAGGAAAAATGAATCCTCATCAACAAATCTTAAAGTTTGGAAGGTGCAACTACAGCTCAACCCATAAACTGTAAAAGTTATGCTAATTACAGTGGTACTCGCTACTTCTGTTTTGGAAGTTGCAGTGCCACTCGCCATTGTAAGAAAGAAAAACTTTCCTACTTCCAAGGCGCAAAAGCGAAACTGCCCTAAGATTTGCACTCACGAAAACGAGGTAAGGAAAAAGTGTTAAAAACTCTTTTGGTGATCGCCATTGGTTTCTTACCCTCCCTGTTCTCTCTGTGGATAATCCGGAAAACTCATCTCAGGACACGTTTACGGATGAGACAAGCAGCCATGAACGGATCAAGGGTGAGAGCAAGACAAATTAGGCAGCTTGAAGGCGATCGCTACTATCTAGAAGGCGTGGGTTATCTTGTTGGCGATATCAGCTGCAAATTTAATGCTCGATCTGGCCATATCCGCTGTGCTGTGAATCCTGATGGCCCATGTCAAGGATGTCGTCACTATGAACCTAGAGAATTGGCTGAGAGTGAATCTAAGGAATATGCTTGAATTACCTCAGATGCGATCGCTGTTTACCCTTGACGTTGACAAGTTTTTTAATTACGAATTATTAATTACGAATTAGTAATTATTCCCTAATGATATACTTCGTCTTAATTTAATGGGTTTTGATGGAAAACACCCATCAGACGTAAGGGGGAAAGTCCGGTGCAAATCCGGCGCTGTCCCGCAGCTGTGAACTCCCAGTGAGTAAGTCAGAATGCCCGCCTATTAGTTCTTTTGTGGAAACACATCTGCGAGGTACAGATGCGGTCTTATTTAGTATTTTCTCAAACGATTTATCCAGATCTGCCAACAAAGCGGCGGATATTGTTTGTTAAATACAGAAGTAGCGATCGCTCAACGAATCTTGATTGCCTACACTGTATTGCACAAACACCATGAATTTCATTAAAAGTCTGATCAATGTTTTATCAATAGCTAAGTCCAACAGATGGAACTATACCTATTGGTACGTAGTTAGTACACCTTTGTGGCAATTGTGACTGATATTTATTGGCAATGCTAGCAAACTGATTGATGCATCATCACATGGTGCATATCCCAATCTGTGCCAGCTAATTCGTCAGAATTTGTATACTATTTTAAATTTGCTCAAACATAAAAATGAAAAAAAATCGCGTAAAACTGAATTTAGTTTTATTAGCATTAGTCAGCTTGTATTTTATAGTAGGCTTACCCAAACCCGCCTATGCCATGCACATTATGGAAGGTTTTTTACCAGTGCAGTGGGCAGTTTTTTGGTGGGTAGTAGCATTACCGTTTTTTATTTTAGGACTGCGATCGCTAACTCGCATTACTCAAGCCAACCCGCAACTTAAATTACTGCTTGGGTTAGCAGGTGCTTTTACCTTTGTCTTATCGGCCTTAAAAATACCTTCAGTTACAGGTAGCTGTTCTCATCCCACAGGAACAGGGTTAGGTGCAGTCCTATTTGGGCCTTTGGCGATGTCTGTTTTGGGTAGCTTGGTGCTGTTATTTCAGGCTTTGTTACTCGCACATGGCGGTTTGACAACACTAGGAGCAAATGCTTTTTCGATGGCGATCGCTGGGCCATTTGCGGCTTACTGGATATATCAACTCACAATGAGGCTAAGTGGTAAGCAAAGAATCGCCATATTTTTAGCAGCAGCTTTAGCAGACTTACTAACTTACATTATTACTTCTTTCCAACTAGCCCTAGCTTTTCCCGCCCCTGTAGGTGGCTTTCTCGCTTCATTCACAAAGTTCGCTGGAATTTTTGCCATTACTCAAGTTCCCTTGGCAATTAGTGAAGGGTTGCTGACGGTGCTGGTGTGGAACTGGCTACAATCATACAATCCTCAAGAACTAGAATTGTTGAAATTAATTAAACGGGAACCTCAAAGTCATGAAACAGTCTCATAAGGGATGGAATAACTGGCTGTTAGTACTTGCAGTGATCGGTTTAGCAGTCGTGCCGTTAATATTTGTACGCGGTGCAGAATTTAGCGGTTCGGATGACCAAGCCGAAAAAGCCATTAGTCAAGTAAAACCTGGATATGAACCCTGGTTTAAACCATTGTTTGAACCACCCAGTAGTGAAATAGAAAGTTTATTATTTGCATCGCAAGCAGCTTTAGGTGCTGGAGTAGTTGGTTATGCAATCGGCTTGTATAGAGGACGTTCGCAACAGCAAAGAGATAACGAATGAGTCTGCAACTAGACAGTTTCGCCTACACTAACCAACTCAGAGATATACCCCCAGAACATAAACTAATTTTTGCGATCGCTACTCTTGTAATCTCTCTTTCTACCCATCCCTTAGTACAAGTTTTAATCGCTTTGTGGATGGGTATTTGGATAGTTATCTACGCTAAAATTCCTGCTGGTATTTACTTAAAATTATTAATAGTCGCCAGCTTTTTTTGGTTAACAAGCCTACCAGCGCTGATGCTCAATAGCGTCTCTATTACTGATTTAGCCAGAGTACTACCAGATTCATGGTTAGGATTAACCCTGGGACACTACTATGTTTACATCAGTCACAGTGGTAGTGAGCAGGCGTTAGCAATTTTCACTAGAGCATTAGCTTCTGTTTCTTGCCTATACTTCTTAATGTTAACTGTCCCCTTCACTGAAATCTTACAAACTCTGCGCCGCATCAGATTTCCTGTACTTTTGACTGAACTTTTGCTGCTCATGTATCGGTTTATCTTCATTCTTCTGAGAACAGCCAATGAGTTGTGGACTGCTCAACAATCTCGTGATGGCTATCGTACTTGGCGCATTGGTATGAAGAGTTTAGCATTACTCATTGTGCAATTATTACAACGAACTTTACAACAGTATAATCAGTTTTCTTTGGGGCTAGAAGCACGGGGGTTCAAAGATGAATTTCGAGTTTGGCATCCTCTTCGCTATCGTCCCCAAGCGCGATATATCATCGAAGCAATTTTTGGCTGTGTAGTATTAATCGCATTAGAATTGTCCCAAGATGCAGGAATTTTTACTCGAATTTGAGCAAGTATATTATAAGTATTCAGGCTCACAGCAATCTGCCCTCAATGGTCTAACGCTGAGAGTACCTATACAAAAAAAGTGTGCATTAATTGGTCAAAATGGTTGTGGTAAGACCACACTATTTTTATTAGCTAATGGTCTATATAAACCTGATTCAGGAATTGTACGTTGGCGTGGTGAAGCTTTACATTATAACCGTCATTACCTAAGTAATTTACGGCAAAAAGTTGGGTTAATATTTCAAGATCCAGAGCAACAACTGGTGGCTTCTACCGTTGAAGAAGATATTTCCTATGGCTTATGTAATTTAGGTTTGCCTAAAGCAGAAATTCAGGTGCGAGTCGAGCAAGCATTAGTTGAATTTGGACTAACATCTTTGGCTCAAAAACCAGTACATCATCTGAGTTTAGGTCAAAAAAGACGAGTTTCCATAGCAGATGTGATGGTGCTGCAACCAGAACTATTAGTGTTGGATGAGCCAACTGCATATTTAGATGTCAAGCATACTCGTAACTTGATGGCAACCCTGAAAAGAATTCATAGAGCCGGAACCACGTTATTAATGGCAAGCCACGATTTAGATTTAGTTTATCGATGGGCAGACTGGGTTTTTGTTATGGATAAAGGGCGACTAGTACTAGAAGGCAAACCCCAGGATGTATTTATGCAACGTGAACTTTTAGAAGAGTTAGAGTTGGGAATGCCATTAATATATGAGATGTTATTTGATGGGTTGTCTTCTGAAGAATCAGCGGTGATCCAACGTATACAAAAGAGAATATTAGAGGAGAATGACTAAGATAACTCGTAATTCGTCGAACATATCATATTCATTAACTAGTTAAATATAGGGTGTGTTGTCGCCAAGCGCCGTACCGACACTATCAACAATTCAAGGTGCGTTGCTATAAGGCATAACACACCCTACGAAGAATTTATATTTCTTCACATACATTGAATTTTTATCGCCGACTTACTTATATTTCAGCTACTAATACAAAATAATAAATCCCGATAATTGCGACAAAAACCATAAGTTGTCCAAGATGACAGTAGACAGTTGACCAAGACGTACTCTCAAAATCAGATTCTTTCGTTAGAGCGATCGCAACTTATCGTCTGCGAACAAATGGCGATCGCTCTTTCAGCAGACTAAGTACCTTACAAACTCAACAAGCTACTCACTTGCTCTAGCAGTCCCTTAGCACGATATAGAGCATAAATTTTCTCTTGATCATACCTGCTAGGGTAGCTCATCCGTCTACCTTCCAATGTTGCTCTGAGTACTGCTGACTGTTCTGGTGTTGGTTCGCTCATCTGTTCCATAGCTTCAGCAATAGCTTCTATCAGTTCAGGTCTAGGTTTTTTTAGCCCTATACCTTCAATCATCTGCCTAATCGCTATTTCTGGGAACGCCAACAATGGGATTACACAATCTGCCTTAGCAGTGCCACGTCCGAGAGGCTTAAGTCCATAACGTCTACACAGATTACGTAGCTCACCAATAGTTTTGATTTCAAGTTCTGACCTTGTGAACATAGAATAGGATTGTCCATTTTTAAAGGTGGATATTGGTGGTGACTTGTGTCTGGTAAACCCTTCACCACCAATTAAATAATGTAACCCGTTGTTAACATCGACTTTGAGCGTATTTATATTTCTATACAATGGCTAAAGCTAAAGGTAAACCTGAAAATTTTAATAATCCACCAAGCAAGGAATTAACAGAACAATTAAATTTTCGTGTCACTAAAGAGATGAAGGAAGGAGTACAGCAACAAGAAAATCCTCCTGAATTCTGTAGACAAGCAATTCAGGAGGCACTAGACAAACAAGTAGAAAATAACGAGAGTTGAGTAATTATTATTTGTCTTGTTTTACATAGCAATAAAAAATTAACCGCCGATGGAAGAGGATAAACGCAGATAAACGCCGATAATTTTGTACTTCACCCTTACTAGGAAAAGCTATATTCATTCCATATTCATTTAAAGTTATCTGATAAATGTTAAATAGTGCTTCTGTACTATATTTCAGCTAAGAAGATAAAATAATAAATCCCTGAAACCTTTATTTTTAAACGATTTCAGGGATTTGGGTGTGGTACGGGACTGGTGCGTCTCGAACGCACGACCTAGCGCTTAGGAGGCGCTCGCTCTATCCAACTGAGCTACAGCCCCAATGACGAAGCATATATAATGATAGCAGTAGTTTTAACTAGACTGCCAACAATCATCCCAAGAACCACCACCAGTTTCTAAGCCACACAGCGAACTTTGGGCTTTCAGGATGATTCGAGATTTTCCGTCACTGCGATCGCGCAATTGCAAATCTAGCTTTCCTTGCATGGTGTCTTGACAACAGTACATTAAACCGTTGGCTGTTGGCGCTCGCAAAGGCGTACCAGGTAAATCTGTGGTTCCAATTAACTCAATTTCATAATTTAAGTTTCGTGCTTGCATTTGCCATTGGCCCCAAGGTTGAATATTCCACTCAACTTTTGAGTTCCAGGGTACAAATTCATAAAACTTACCTTGATAATGCAAGCCAATCATCGCTACAGATTCCATCCACCACAGCACACCTCGCCGTCCACCACCTGCGGTTAATGCCAAGTCAGGTTCGTTGTGGAAGCTATTACAATTTAGCCAAAACCATTTTTGCGGAAAAGCACCGCCCCAATTTTTTTCACCATAGGCTGGGGCGTTAGTGAATTCATATATTTTCCCATTCCAATCAATCCAGCCGCTAGCTAAACCGTGAGCCATTAAAATTTGCCATCCGGGTTCAAAAATCTGCAAAAATGATAGCCAGCCAGCAGTTGACTGTTGCAGACTGCCATGATTACCCCAGGCATATACGGGCTTAATTTCGTACTGCCAACGACAATAATTACCAGTAGCAGGGTCGCGAATTATTCCTTGATTTAATGTAGCAGTAGCTTGATACCCTTCTTGAACATGGCGTTCAAACTCTGCTGGGAGAAGGTAGAAGCTTTGGGTGGGTAAATCTGTTTTCCCCCAATGGCCAAAAGCTAAGACATCCCGACTAGCCCAAAATTGTTTAACATCAGGAAAAGTCCGGCAAAGATACTCATCTTGTGGCCCCAGGATTTGGGCTGCACCACCACTGTGGGGTTGATTACCGATGGGGTCTTCAATAGAGTACATGAAGGCAAAGGTTTGACCACAGTCTGGTAAAGTAACGCGATAATACCAGCCTTCAAAAAAGCGGCGGCTGCTACCATCCCAGTGATAACCAGAATGGGGTGTTTGGGTAATGTCCAAGAAATTTCTGGGAATACTATGCATAGTTTCAATGTGTTGCCTATTTCCCAGTATGCACAATAATGTCTAATGAGCAGTTGAGAGAGCATTAGTCAACTCTCAAAGATTTAGAGTGTATTTGGGTCAATTCCTTGCTGTTGTAATTTGGCTAAAAGTTCTTGCAGTTGTTGCTGAGTTTGTTCTAGTTGTTGTTGCTGTTCTGCATTTACCTCTTCTGGGGTTTGGTATCTGTTACCATCTTGGTCATACCAAAACAGCCATTCTCGTATTCTTCTTTGATAAGTACCCTGTTCCCGTCCAATGCCTAAACCAACTTCAGGCATCCAGATTTTCTCGCCTACTTGTAAGATATATTGACCGTCAACTAAGCGATAAACTTCTAAACGTTGACGCTTACGACGTAGCCGTGTTGGAGCATAAATGACATAATATAAAATTCCCAACTGGGCATAATCTATTTTTTTCTGTTCGTATTCGCCGTTGTAAGTTTGAGAAACAACTTCTAAAGCTAAAATGGGTGGAACACCATCTTCTTCCCAAAGAACATAGCTGGAACGTCCATTTTCACCAATAAAACGTTCTACACCCAAACTCAAAAATCCGTCGGGAACGATCGCAGATTTATTGGGTGTATAATAAACCCCCATGTTGATACCGAAAAACCAATCATCTCTGGTTTGCCAGATTGCAGCTAAGATGGCTAACAATAAATTGGGAATCAATATTTGTAGTTCGTTATCCACGGGTGTATCATCAGAATCTGGTAATTCTGCCGATGAAGGTAGGCAGTCTAAGGGATTGTAATTATACATAATACGATAACGGTTAACTGTTGAGAGTCGGAACCTAAACCTCCTATCCCTTCAGTGTATAGTTTGCTTATCTAAGGGAGGAAATGGCGAGTTCAAAGCCTCTCTCCAAACCTGTCCCTGCTTTGGAGAGAGTTTATTAAAATAAACTCATTTGTCCCCCTGCATTTAACGATAACTCAGTCTGCTTTTGATACTCTCCACTCTAAGAGATTTTATCTTTATAACGCTTTTCATTTGTATGGAATCACGCTTTGAAGACTAAATTATCCTCAGGGTACAATATTGTTGTGCCCCTACTGTGGTCTATTCAACTGCAAATAGCTTAAATTTTATCTATCGCTATGTTGGAGTTGGGTTGCTATTTGCAATAGCTTACCATTCTGGTGATCGCCAGAATGTGTGTTAGGGTGGTGTCCAAGAAATTTCTGGGAATGGTTAACATAGATTTACATGGTTACCTATTTCTTCGGTATGCGCGATGTCTAACGACAAGCAGCAAGATAATCTACACCTCGATATCAATGATCCTTTTGAAGTTTTGGGGCTAAAACCTGGTGCATCGCCAGCACAGGTGAAGCAGGCTTACCGTCAGTTGGTGAAAACTTGGCATCCCGATCGCTTTTGGGATCAAAAGCAGAAGCAGGAAGCAGAGGCAAAATTTAAACAAATCAATGCAGCTTACAACCTGATCAAGTCTGAACAGCTAGCTACACCTGTTGAACAGCCATCTTCATCTACAAAACCCACCCCAGTATCTATCAATAGCTGGAATGCAGAAACCTTCTATAATTTGGGGGTGGAAAATGCAAGTCAAGGGCGATATGAAGAAGCGATCGCAGACTTTACACGAGCAATTCGCCTCAATCCTCGCTACATTAAGGCATACAAGTACCGTGGACTAGCTTGCTCTCAACTAGGATTTGAATATAGAGCTACCTCAGATTTAAATAAAGCCGCACAGCTTGAACTAAATTTGAGAAACCCCAAAACTCCTTACAAATCAGAATACTCAAGATGGACAACGCCATCAAGACCTACATCAAAGTCTAAACCTTTAGTAAAAAGATGGTGTCAAAAAATTAAAAGTATATTCAAGTTAAACTGGTTTTTGAGATGAAATACACATCTTTTTCAGAGTTTTACCCGATATTTTCTATATTTCGGTCTCAATCACTTAATATTTGTTAGCTTACTCAGCACTCACAACTCAACACTCTTCAGTGTGTATTTTAAATTACGCTCTTATTCAATTTTGTAATTATCAAGATTGTTGCTTTATATAGCGGTTCTAAATTGCATAAAATACAAACCATTCGTAGGGGCACAGCATTGCTCATACGTGTCAACTTAACGTGAAACCCCTATCAAGGCGTGATTTTACATTTACTCACGTACCAACAAGATCCGCGTCACCCCACCCCAGTTTTGTCTAAAGCCAAAACGTCCCCTCCCCGCAGGCGGGGAGGGGATTAAGGGGTGGGGTAAAACGCCTGTGGAATAAGCGTTTGAGCTTAAGTTGACACCAATGAGCATTGCTGTGCCCTATTGTGTATTGCTTCCATTCGAGAACCGCTATAGAAGATATAAACTTTAAAGATTTCATAAATAAGGAAAACTATTAGATTATTAACCTGTTGATAAGCTAATAGATAACCAAATATTGAGAACATTCCTCCTTTAGATGGAGGAAAAACTCCCTACTAGCGGTAGAGCCAACTCAATGATTACAGAGGTTATTCTGAATCATATCGAAAGTTCGGTAACAAATAAAACACAATTTCATAAATCAAATTTTTCAGATAAATGAAAAGTTTTGGTGAATGCAAAGTCTTGTTTGTCAATATTTTCTAAATCTAGGAGTGAAATAAAAGGTTATGAATAATCCAAGCGATCGCGAAACTTATCACAGTGAAAATAGGCAAGAATCCTATACAGATGCTAACGGTGAGACTCGTACTCACGTAGAGAGAAATACAGAAACAGTGAACAATAATGGTAATGCTAATGCTTACGGAAGTGGTTATGTAACCGGACGCAACAGTGAGCGCAGATATCAGCAAGCTAATTTAGCAGAGCGTGATGAAAGCAATACTGCTAATGGTTTATTGTTAGGCGTTATCCTGACATCTATAGTTACCTTGGCTGTAGGAGCAGTTTGGTACTTCAACCAGCGCAACAACGAAGCCGTTAACAATGCTACGCCAGTATTGGTTCCTGTACCCTCTAGTGCTAGTCCTTCTCCGGCTGCTAGTCAATCTCCTCAAACACGAACTACCATCATTGAAAGAACTAGAGAAGTACCTGTTGTAATTCCTCAACAGCCGGCTCCTTCCCCATCTGCGTCTTCACAACCAAATATTAATATTACTATTCCATCCCAGCAACCTGCGGCTGAAAAAGCTCCATCTGCATCCCCATCACCAAAGTCTCCTACTCCTAGCGTACAAAGTCCAACTGGTAACTCTCCTGCTCAAGATAACAGCAGCGACACGCTGAACAAGACTCCAGTTACTGGAGCAGACAAGTCAAACACGAACTCTAAAAATGGTTCTTCGTCTTCTGGAGACAGTAATACTGGTCAGTAGGGTCAAAGGTCAAGGGTCAAGGGTCAAGGGTCAAGGGTCAAGGGTCAAGGGTCAAGGGTCAAAGGTCATTAGTTATTTCTCCCTTATGTCCCTTGCCCAATCCCCATTTATTAAGAAAGATTGCAAAAATGTTGCAGTAAATTAACACCGATCAAGTTTGGTAAATATGTGATCAAGCCTGGAAGGTAAGTGCTAAATTAAGAGCAAGGTACAAAAAGGTTAAAAGTTCATCAAAAACCTTCTTATTAGAGCCTGTGCCTCCTGCTCTAATGTCCTCGCAATCATTACTCAGTTGTCGCATCCGTTAAAAGTGTTTTCGCCTTAATCTCATCGATAATTGTTGTGGAGGTGATTGAACGCACAGCCAGAAATACCTGCCTAGTTGGAGCATGGATGCACAAGCAGTTTCTGGAGAGAGTGATTGCGGAGATTGTATACAGTCCACATTAGTTATAGTATTTTCCTCTGAATTTTAGAATTTTCTCGAAACAATTGCATTATTCATCAACCGCCCTAAGCTGCTGACATTCTTCCATCGTAGCTTGAGGCGGTTAAATCTATTATTGACGTGTAAGTTAAACGTCTCTTAACTTTTAACCCTTGACTCTGGATTCTTGACTATTCACTAATTAATGTAATTACAGTCACTTCTGGTGGACAAAATAAGCGTCCTGGTCGATAAGTTCCTAAGCCACGATTTATATATAATTGATTATTTCCAACTTTGTGGAAACCTTGGGCCCACTCCCAATATCGCACTACTTTAGAGAAGTCTCCGAGAAAAAAAGATACCCAACGCCGCAGTTTTTTTGGGAGTTTTTTCAACAGCTTTTTATAATAAAAAACCACAGGGCCGATACCTGGTATTACTATGTGACCTCCGTGGGTATGACCAGATAACTGTAAATCAACTCGCCATTCTTGCAATATCTTAGCAGTATCTGGGTTGTGGGATAAAACAATGCGGGGTGTGGCTGAGTCTAGTTGATTCATGACTGGTGCTGGCTTAAATTCTCGTGACCAATAATCAGCTAATCCTATCAATGGTAATTCTGTTCCTACAGGATAGGCAATTTCGTTCCACAGCACATGAATCCCAATGTTAGTAAACGCATCTGTAACTTCTGCTTTGGAATGGCTGTAATGAATGTCATGGTTCCCGAGTATGGCATAGATTCCATAACGACTTTCTAGATATTTGAGTCGTTGCGCCAATTTGTGAATTGGGGTAGGATCATCAGTCACATAGTCACCAGTTAAAACAACTAAATCTGGTTCAGCTTCATTACTCAGTGCGATCGCTTCTTCTAACATTTCTTCCGACAATCGCAAACCATCGTAATGAAAATCTGATAATTGCACTAACTTTATGCCTTCTAAAGGCACAGGTAAATCTGCAATCTTAACCGTTAGTTTATCTACTCTTAAATGTCCTGTAAATAACCAGTGCATAACTCGATAGACACTCCTAATAGTAGCGTTTACAGCTTACCAAAAAACAAAATATATCTTAAATTAATAATTTGTAGAATGGGTATCAATACTTGTGATTTAAGGAAAAAATAGTAAAGAGAAAAATTAGGTAAAAAACCTTTAACCATAACCCTTTAGGCTTTCCCCCTAGAGAAACTTTCAATTTAAAGATTCTTAATAGCTAAGTATTGCAATGACTATTACCTAAAATATTTGTGTTTGCTTGGGCAATACCCAAGTTATTAAATTAAATTAATAAATCGGTTTAAATTTTGCTGTTAAATTACTCACTTTGTAGGGTAATTATAGTCACTTCTGGGGGACAAAATAAACGTCCGGGGAGATAAGTTCCTAAACCACGATTGACGTATAATTGATTTTTACCTAATCGATGTAAACCCTGTGCCCATTCCCAATGGCGTACTGTATAGTTGTTTACTTGTAAATATGGAATTCGACGGCGCACTTTTTTAGGGATTTTTTGCACAATTTTTCTGTAATAAAGCAATCCAGGGCCGAATCCGGGAATGACAATTTGACCACCATGAGTATGACCAGATAATTGCAAATCCACTCGCCATGCTTGCAAGATTTCCGCAGTATCAGGATTGTGGGATAAAACAATCCGAGGAGTATGAGGAGCTAGCTGATTCATGACTGATACAGGATTAAATTCCCGTGAGTAACGATCTGCTAGCCCTACTAATGGCAATTCTTTTCCCAGGGGATAAGCAATTTCATTCCAAAGGACATGAACCCCAATTTTATTGAAGGCATCTGTAATTTCTGATCTTGAGTGTTTATAACATATATCGTGGTTACCCAGTATGGCGTAAATCCCAGCACGACTTTGGAGATTTTTCAGGCGTAGCACTAGCCTGTGAATCGGTTCTGGGCTGCTGGTTACATAGTCACCAGTCAATAAAACTAAATCTGGTTGGGCTTGGTTGCTAACTGCGATCGCTTGTTCTAGCATTGCTTCCGATAGCCGCAAACCATCATAATGAAAATCTGACATTTGCACCAGCTTTTTACCTTTTAAAGATGCAGGTAAGTCTGCAATCTTAACCGTCAATTTTTCTTTACTCAACGGCCCAGATAGTAACCAGTGCATAAAGCGCTCGATCATCTTGAATATTAGCGCTTATAGCTTAACTAAAAATTATGCGATCGCCTGTCCAGCTAAAACAACTTCTTGAAAAATTCATGAATATTGTAGTTTTTTTACGTATTTATACTTAGATAACGTAATTGTACTTGGGCTATAGAGCTATAAATAATAGTAAATAAACTGCCCCTGAAAAAGGCAGGTATTATATAGTAAGACTTTTCCAGGGTGTTAATGCATATTTGAAGTGCGATCGCTGAGTAGCAAAATTACGCACACTTGCAATAAAGCTAGAAGATGGAAGGGGTTAACTAAGTTGAATTCTTTTGACGATCACAATACAGCCAGCTACAACAAAAAAAGCCACTTCAGCCAGCAGAAATGCTAGCAATGATGTGAAAAACTCATATTTAATTAAAATTGAGACTATAGCAGTAGCCCCAGCGCTACCACCAAAATATAAACCAGTGGCTAAACCAGCTTGCTGCGGGGGAACTTTTCCTAAGCAAAAGGGAATCATGCTGACGAAAATTAGCCCAAAACTCACACCAAAACCAAGTATAAATCCTACTACTAAATTGTCGAGATCATTTAACAATGCCAGTCCCATTAAGCCTGTCATTGTGCCTAAGCCTAGTAAAATTACTTTATTAGCACCTATTTGGGCTGTCAATTCTCCCAAAATTACTGAGGCGATCGCAGATACTAAAAGTATGCCAGAGGTAATAAATTCTAGTTTGATGCTGGGTAGTTGAGTTTGTAATTCTTGAGGAAATATTGTCATTAACAGGTTGACTTCTAATCCTGCACCTAAACCGATCACAAAAATTAAAAATAATAATAAACGAGGAGTGGTAAAAGTTACATCTTCATTGAGTGGATATCGAGTTAAGGAATATGGGGGAGTTAGCGATCGCAAAATATATGCTCCCATAACCAAGGCGATCGCACTTAACAAAAAAGCCATTGATGCACCAATGCTATTAAGAAACTTATTCAATAATGGCCCAATAGCTCCGATTAATCCAAAGACAAATACTAAAACGGCATTAGCTTGCGGTAATTCCGTCAGAGGTGCAAACTGTGTAAGTAGTGCGATCGCTGGGCCGCGAAAAAGAATCATCGCTATTACCCAAACAGTCATTAGCACAGGGACTAGCCAACGTATACCCCCTTGCAGATTTTGTTCTACTAACAGCGAGATAATCACAAAAATCAAACCGGACAGAATTACCCCTACACTAATCATTGGTAAGCGATTACCTAAGCGCTGCTGAATGCGATCAGAAAATCGTCCTACGAAAGGTTCAATAACTGTGGCAAGTAAACCTTGCATTATGCCCAGCCAGCCTGCTAATTCTCCAAATTTGAGTTTTTGTAAAATTTTTGGTTGATAAAAATTATAAGCCATCCAACTGATAATGATTGCAGCCAGTAAAGCCGCTAATCCCCAAACTTGTCTCCATAAAATCTCAGTCGGACGGGAATCGAAAGATTTAACCATGCTTTTGTCTTAACTCTCTTGCGTCAGTGGTGGGATTTTAGAACAAGTCTGATAGGAAAAAAGGCATTATAAATTGCATAATTCTGAGGTAGGGCTGGGAATTGGGGGGATTAGGGAGATGAGGGAAATGAGGAGAAATAAAAAATAACAAATGGCAAACACCAAACGCCAAATTATCAACGACAAATAGTTATTGCTAGCGCCTAATAAACAACTCATCTCATAAGCAATGATGTTTTGTCACTATTAAAGTAGTATTTTTAACTTTAGTTTGTGATTATAACAGTAAGTTCACAGAGGAGTTAAGGGTGAAATCTC
Organism: Aulosira sp. DedQUE10; assembly: GCA_034530935.1. Lineage (GTDB taxonomy): Bacteria > Cyanobacteriota > Cyanobacteriia > Cyanobacteriales > Nostocaceae > Aulosira. The sequence goes on from JAVRCF010000002.1 coordinate 29,579, forward strand.
CAATTGCAGAGCAGGAATTGGAAAATTTAATTTTATTACCTTTGTAGTTCAGCTATCTGGGGGTTAAACCTAGTCATAGCCAAGCAATTTTATATATTAATTTGCACTTTTATTTTATGCTGGGCAACGATACGCTCTACGGCTACGATGAGGATGATACGTATCGCTATATCCTTGGCGGCTATTATTTAGGATTGCTATATCTGTTTTCTCTTTTCGGAAAATCTTGATATTGCTAACCATGCTCTTTCTGCTGATGACTGTACAGGTATAGAGTTTAAGTTAGCCAAAAATTTAAATTTGTTATGTAGCTCTGTTGAGTATTTATTTAAGGCAAATCTATCTATTTTTGCTTATTTTGGTGCGTTCATCCAATACCTCAAACATTTATTTCTGATGAATTGAGTAGTTTTGATAGACTCCTCAATTGCTAAACATTGAAGCTTTTTGGCTTTAATTTTGTATTCTAGAACTAGCAACTTGACTCACCCTCTTGTATTAGTTAAAATAACTCTAATTTAGGTGAATGTTCTAAAAATGTCAACAGGTAAGGGAAAAAAAAGAACAAAAAATCAGCCCGTTTTATATGACGAGCCAAAAAAGAAACGAGGCGTTATGTTAACTGATACAGCTTGGCATTCTGTACAAGAATTGGCTGCAAAAAACAATATTAGTGCTAGCGAATATCTGGAAGAGATGATTAGAAAGCATTGCGTCACTGAGGCGTAAACGCCTTCTGGCAACTTTCATCCCTTGCTTGTTCGCATACATTCACTTTGGGAGAAATCGGGAATACGGCGCGGTGTGCTTTTTCCTCAAGGGTTGTCAGCCAGCCTTACTTTAAAATAAAGGGTGCGATCGCATTGACTAATTGTACTTCTAACATTTCTACTGTACTGACTTCATTCAGCTTCAGCAGCCAACTATTAGTTGAGTGCAAATCTACTTGTTGTCTATCTGCATCAGCAGTATGCGATCACCTGTGGGGACTGGGGACAAACAATTCAAAATTCGTCTTGAAAAGTTTCCTACGGCGGGAAACCCGCCTACAGAACTTTCCGCAAAATTCAAAATAATGTCCTATTTCCTGTTCTCTGTTTCCTCTGACAAACGCCAAACCCCAAACACCAACTACTTATGCAGAAACTAAACGTCGTAAAGATTCAGCACGGCGTTTAGCCGTAGGATTATTTGGGGCAAATTTCAGGGCTTCTTCGTAGGTTTGTAGCGCCTGTGTGGTTAATTTTTTCTGCTCATAAGCATGACCGAGATTATTTAGTGCTGTCACATAGTCAGGTTTTAACTTCAAGGCTTCTTTGTACTGACGAATTGCTAAATCATACTGCTCTTGGGCAAAGTAAGCATAACCTAACCCATTGTAAATAGGAGAGATATTTTCTTCTCCCTCTTCTTGTGCAGCTTTGAGAGCTTTTTGAAACAGCGTAATCGCTTGAGAATAGACTTTCTTTTCAGAATAAATACTGCCTAATTCGTAATATTCTTGAGTTGTACCCTTATCTTGACTCAACTTTTTTTTTAACCGTGATAGGGAACTTTCAAGCCTACGAGTTTTGAAAATTTGCCGGAAAACACTCACAACGGCAAATGTGAGTATGGCTACGAAAATCGAGAGATAAACAACCGCTAGACTGTTATCCATTGCTTACAAATACAAATATTAAAGTGCTTCTATATTTATTATCAGCTTTTTGTCATTTGTGATTTGTTCTTTGTCCATTGTTTATTTTCTCTGGACAGATAACTAATGACTTATACCTCAGTACATACTACTCAATTATGGCAAACCCCAAGCATGGGCGCGTTGCTTGAGCCAACCTTCTGCTATATAACGAGCGATCGCTCCATTTACTTGTAATCTTAAATCATCGTACTGCAATCCTTTGGGCATGACGACAGACAACGGTGCTGTGGATAACTTGGTTGGCAGTAGCCGATATTGGGGATATTGTTGCACCCAACCGCTGAGAATGCTAGCATCGGCGGCAAAGGCGGCTACAGTATTACTTTCTATTTGCTCTCTCGCTTCCTCATAAGAATTAACTCCTACCAACTCAGCATTAGGCACATAGTACTTAACATCAGCAATCGTGCTGGAGTTATTAATTACAGCAATTTTGCGTTTTGCCAACTGATTTATCTGTTGTATTCCAGTATCTTTTACAACTATATAACTTCCATCAAAGTAGTAAGGAACACTGAAACTAACTAAGCGAGAGCGTGACTCTGTTGCTGTGACTCTGGCAATCGCAAAGTCAACTTTATTGTTTAAGACTACAGATAAGCGATCGCGATTGGCTACGGGTTGTAACTTCACAGCATTTGGTTTACCTAGCAAGTCACCTGCCAAATGCTGTGCTAAGTCAATTTCCAAACCTTGCAAATTACCATTGGCATCTCTAAACCCCAAGGGACGCAGGTTATCTTTGACAGCAATAGTTAAATAGCCTCGCCGCTGAATTTCTGGAATTTGGGCAGCTGATGCAGTCGATCCTGTCCCTTGAAAGGAAAAGCAAAAAATCAATAATAAGGATAAAGGGTAAAGGATAAAGGATGAAAACAAGAATTGCTGCAAGACACGCATTCTGTCTAGTAAGGTGCCTTTCTTCCATCCCCCAGATTGATTTATGGGGTATACTTCAGCCTTCATACTTCATCCTTCTTCCTTTATCCTCTAGCAAGGCTTGCTAATTCAGCGATTTTGCTAAAGCTAGCTGGATCGATAACTGCCAATTGTGCCAACATTTTGCGATTGAGTTGGATGTTGGCTTTTTTGAGATTACCGATTAGCTGGCTATAACTCAAACCATGTTCCCTTGCAGCAGCATTGATGCGGGTAATCCAGAGGCGGCGAAAATCGCGCTTTTTCTTTTTGCGATCGCGATAAGCACTCCGCAGTGCCTTCATTACTTGTTGGTTAGCAGTTCTAAACAGAGTTGAGTGGGAACCGCGAAAACCTTTAGCCAGTTTGAGAATTTTATTGCGGCGTTTACGAGCTACGTTACCGCGTTTTACCCGTGTCATAAATTAATTTTCCTGAAGGACTTACAAATAGGGGAGCATTAAACGTACATTATCTTCGTCGCGTTCATGTACAAGTCCAGACTTGGACATACTGCGCTTCTTGTTAGAACTTTTATGCTCTAGAAGGTGGTTTTTGAAAGCTTTTCGACGCACGATTTTACCTGTACCAGTGGCACGGAATCGCTTTGCCGCGGCTTTACGAGTCTTAAGTTTAGGCATGGTTTGGCTCTGATCGACACAATCCATCATTATATACTAAGCTCATCAGATTTCACGAGCCGCAGCATGATGTCTCACCAAAAATAGTGCTGAGTCAGAAAAAAGTGAAAACTACTCAGCACTATTTCAACTTTTACTAGTGGTGCTAACTTTCGGATCTAAAACAATTTGTGAACCAGATTTATTTACATGGTAAGTCCAAGATTGCTCTTTGACTTTGACAATTACTTCCCAGCCTTCAACGGGTTTGTAAATTTCTGCACAGACTTCGCCAAAATTAAAATGACATTCGTTACCAAAGGTTTTGGCTGTAGCTTGGGTGAGTTGTAATTTCGCAACTGCTACCCCAGAACGTTTGGCTGCATCGCTTAAAACTTTATTAGCGATCGCTTTTGGTAAAGTAACATTCCCCGATGCATTAATTTTGGGATCTAAAAGAATTTGCGAACCAGTTCTATTGGCGTGATAAGTCCAAGATTGGTCTTTAACCTGTACAATTACCTCCCAACCTCGGATCGGCCTGTATTCTCTGGTACAAACTTCACCAAACTGGAAAATACAGGGATTACCAAAGTTTTTCGCGGTAAATTGAGTTATTTTCAAATTAGCGATCGCTACTCCAGAACGCTTTGATGCATCATTGAGTACAGCTCCAGAAACGGCTTTGGGCAGTTTATTTGAACTAGTTTGGACGTTTTGGGTTAATTGTATCTGTGCTACACGTGGAGCAGCCGTAGCAGTATTGTTGCTGGTGAGTCCGATTCCATAAGATAGTAGGCTGGTTAACGCCAGGGTTAAGATCAGTCCTTGCGGTAAATTACCTGTACCGTTGCTCAAATGAGATAGTTTGGGAATGCCTTTCATGCTTTATTACCTTGAGAATTGCATAGGTGAACTAGCTACTCATCCCAATTCTCCGGAAATCAGCACTTAATAATTATAAATTTTTCTCGCTTTATTTTAATTTGCGTCCTAACCTGCGGGGAATGCTTACGCGTCTTAGGTTACTAAATATTAAGTGCATCCTGATGGCGAATGGGTATGAAGATACAGCACTTTGCAAGTAAATGAAGTACACCCCTCCCCAACCCTCCCCGATGCTTTGGGGCGGGTGCGCGACAGCACGGTTGGGGTATTTTTGTACCTCACAAAAAGAGAAATCTGCTGTATTTCCTTTGACGCTAAAGTTGCCATATTGTTTCACCAGTCCCAACAACCGCCTTGATGTTGGTAACAAAAACTTGAGACAAAATCGCATTGCTGCCCTTCTTAAGCCACACCATATCCTGTATATGGACGCTTATAAGGTGGATGTAACCCCAAAATAATATCCTCCTTTGTTACACCCATCTCTAGTAATTTCTGTGCAATATCAACGTCTGTCATATTGCGCTGAATCCAAATCTTGCCATTTTTGATGTCCAAATGCATGACACAGTTATAAACTCGCTTCATTCCCTCCCAACCAACTTCTAAAATCTGGTAATAATCATGTCCTGTATCAACAATAAGCTGAGATTCAATATCTAAATTGCTAGTTTCAAATTCGGCGTGAGACTTTAAAAGTTCTTCGATAATTTGGCGATACTTGGCTGACATTGATCCTCACCTTAAGGCGATCGCACTCGAAATTTTCTTAGCCTGCCTCCGCAAGCTTCTATCCTGTAATCTGTATGCGCTGCAAAATTAACCGCTACGAGTGAAAAACACTGCCGCGATCGCAATTAAACCTAACATTGCCAAAGGAACCCAGAGATTAGGGAGATCTGACCAACTCATGACGCAGCCATTATCAGGGATAATTCCTTTTATACCGCAACAAGGCTGCTTGGAGAACCTAATTATGACATCTCCAGATACAGTGATTTGGCTACAAGAACGCACAGCTTTAGAAATTCTCTCACCTCCGGTGTTAGAAGCGATCGCGCAGGTGATGGAGTTACAAGTTGTGCCAGCTAACACTACCATAGTAAGCGAAGGTGCTCCTCCGCAAGCGCTTTATATTGTCCAAAATGGTCAATTAGAAAGCGAAACGAGTCAAACTAACTCAGTTTTACAACGGGGATTCCTTTCTGGTGAAGTGATTCACCTCAAAGAATTACTACTAGATGAGTTAGCGCCATTCGCAATTACTACCCTCTCAGAATGTCACTTATGGGTTATCCCTGCTGACAAATTTCGCGCCTTAGTGACTCAATACCCAGAAATTAATCAGACTTTTTTGCGGCTATTGGCGCAAGAATTGGCAGAGGTGACATCCGCTTTAACCTACGAACAAGAACGTGCTGTTGCTTTGCGGCCATATTTAGTCACCAAAGCGCAACGGGGAATCGTTGGAACAAGTCGGTATGCAATGCGACTACGGGAGGAAATTCGAGAAGCTAGTGGCGATCGCCTATCTGTAGAAATCTTTGGTGAACCAGGTTTAGAAAAAGATAATATCGCTACTTTAATTCACTTTAGTTCTCCGAAGCGACGAGAACCGATTATTAAAGTCAATTGTGGCATTCTCCAAACCAGTGGTGCAGATTTATTTGGTCGCGCTGGTGGGAAACCAGGACTATTAGAATGGCTGGGTGAAGGTAGTTTAATTCTGAATAATATCCAAGAATTGCCCAGAGAATTATTACCAGAAGTTGCCCAGTTACTCCAAACAAATACATATACGCCCATTAGTCGCCCTGGAGAACCAAACGCTGAACCTCGTACCAGTCAAGCCAGAATTTTGATTGTTTCCGAAAAAACTGACTCTCGGATTGAACGGTGTATTGGTCATGTAATTAAAGTACCACCGCTCCGGGTACGCAAAGCTGATATTAAAGCACAGGTGGAATATTACACCAGTCTCTACAGCCGCGCTAGAGGTGTGGAGAAACCGCATATTACCCCTGAAGCCTTGCGTCGGTTGCAAGCTTACGATTTTCCCGGTAATCTCAAAGAATTGAAGAATTTAGTAGAAAGAGCAATTGTCCAGGCAGGAGAAGGAAAAGAACTTACAGAAGAAATATTTTGGTCAGCTGAACCCCAGAAGAAGCAATTTCGCGTTAATTTATTAAATGCTTATCCTGGTTTGCGGAGATTTTTGCGTAGTGACTGGTGGCCCGATCGCATTAATTACGGTTTTACCTTTGCAGCCTTTGCCTTTATGGTGGGTGTATTGTTTATTGGCCCGCAAACACGCGATCGCAATTTTGCTTTAAATCTATTTTGGGCTTGGTGGTGGCCGTTCTTTCTGTTTCTCTTTCCCTTTCTGGGGCGTATCTGGTGTTCTGTCTGCCCTTTTATGATTTATGGTGAAATTACGCAGAAATTATCACTCTGGTTGTGGCCGCGAAAACTCAAGCGCTGGCCCAGAGAAAAAGCTGAGAAATGGGGCGGCTGGTTTTTATTTGGGCTATTTACCCTAATTTTCTTATGGGAAGAACTCTGGGACTTAGAAAATACAGCTTACCTCTCAGCTTGCTTGCTGCTATTAATCACCGCTGGGGCAATGATATTCTCCGCCATTTTTGAGCGGCGGTTTTGGTGTCGTTATCTCTGTCCCATTGGCGGGATGAATGGTTTATTTGCTAAACTCTCCATGACAGAACTCCGCGCCCAGCAAGGTATCTGTTCCGCTAGTTGTACTACTTATCAATGCTACAAAGGCGGGCCACAAAAAGGTGAGGGAATGGAAACAAACGGATGTCCTTTGTACTCACATCCGGCACAATTAGAAGATAACAAAGATTGCGTGTTGTGCATGACTTGCCTCAAAGCCTGTCCTCATCGTTCCGTTGAGTTTAACTTACGTCCTCCAGGGATTGAACTGTGGACAACTCATATAGCCCACACCTATGAAGTAGCATTGTTATTTTTGCTCTTGGGTGGTATATATCTGCATCGATTGCCAGAATTGCAAGCTTGGTTAGGGTTAAACGTAGATTTAAATGTTTTTTGGCAGCACTTAGGATTATCTCTGCTAGTCTTGATTGTTCCAGTAGTAATTTGCTTAGTAGCTTACGGCTTAACGCAAGTATTTAATTCTGGGCGTAAACCAAAAAAATTTATTGAGCTTGCTTATGGCTACCTACCATTAGTATTAGGAGGTAACTTTGCCCATTATCTGCATTTAGGCTTAGGAGAAGGCGGGCGGATTTTACCCGTGACTTTTGCTACCTTTGGCTTCAACGGTGAACAGTTACCCGTATTGATAGCACACCCCGCAGTAATTGCCTTTTTGCAAGGTAGCACCCTCATATTCTCTGTGTTGTTAACAGTACTATTAACGCAAAAAATTGCGCGCCAACCTCTAAAAGCGCTGCTTTGGCAACACTTTGCAGCCATTGGGCTGGCTGCTAGTATGTGGATGATTATCGTGTTTTAACGAATTTTTCACTCTTCGTCTAAGGATTACAAATCATGCAAGTTCTCAAGAGATCCATCAAACCACAAATCTACATATCCTTCCTCCACATCTACCAAACTACTTGGGGAACTGCGGGTGATATTTGTTTAATCCGTGAATCTGTAGCTAAGGAAAGTGTATCGAAATTTGTCGGTCGCAAAATCGAACTAGCACTACCAAAAGGGTTGGAGCGCGATCGCATAGCAAACTGTCCCATAATTAAAGTTGCGGGTAATGTCGGCGAAGGACATCCTAAAGATCACCCGTTGGAATGGGAGGCTTATGAAGGTGTAAATAAAGAACTAGCTATAGCAGTTCTCAAACCTTGGGGTTTCAAGTTAATTGAAAGCTAATTTGGCGATTTGATCAGCTCAACTTGCTGGAGCGTAGCCCAGACATTAGCGCAGCTTAAAGCCTGCGGCATAGCTGCGCTTAGAGCGAGTATTTGAGCGTCACGTCGCTGCGCTTTGAATTCAAAATTCACGCATTACAATCCTCATCAATAAATTTAGCGTTCGCGTAGCGTGTCGAAGACAAAAGTTCTGTAGGCAGGTTTCCCGCCGTAGGAACGCAACTTTGCACAACGAGGGGAACCCCCCGCAAGCAAGTGGCTCAACTTTTTAAAACAGTCCAGTAGTGGACTGACACAGCTAATTTAGTGCATTAGAAAAACTCAAATATCTTGGTTTATATCAATACCTCAAAAATCTATTGCATCATTTTAGTCGTGTCAGTCCAGTAGGGTGTGTTAGCGGAGCGTAACGCACCATTCCCAGTTCAATCAGAATTGCAGATTATTAAGTTTGCATTCCTTAGAGCTAAAAACAGAGCTTCGTTAATGAACCTTGGAGCTTCGTTAATGAACCTTGGAGCTTCGTTAATGAACCTCAGAACTTCGTTAATGAACCTCGGAGCCTCGTTAATGAACCTCAGAACCTCATTAATAAACCTCAGAACCTCATTAATGAACCCCGAAGCCTCGTTAATGAACCTCAAAGCCTCATTAATGAACCTCAGAGCCTCGTCGATGAGTCTTTAATACTGGTGAGCGAGTATTAAACACTCAAAATCAGGAATTAGGAATTGCAAGCTTGATATTATATCGATAGCCGCGTATAATCTGCCACCTTGCCGCCAACTATGCTCACCACACCCCCCCACACCAGCAGATCACTCTTTTTCCTTTTCTGTTTTACTCTGCTGTTGACACTCCTGCTGTGTTTACCTTGGGTGAGTGCGAAAGAACAGCCTACGCCTAAGCCGGAAGCATGGCAGATTAACGGTATCGTTGCTGCTCTTGATGATAGCTACCTTGAAGTTAAAAAACTAGCACTGGACAAATTAGGTCAATATCAACTCCAAGACTGGAAAAGTTTGGTTAACAAACCAGAGAACATAGCCAAGAAACTCTTCGATATTCTCCAGGATAAAACCGTTGACGCTGAGGTTCGTAATCTTACAGCTTATAGTTTAGGAACCTTAGGAGAGGCAACCAAATCTTACATCAAAGAAATCCTCTACCTCCTCCAGGATAAAACGGTGGCTACTGAGGTTCGTACCAGTGCAGCACAAGTATTAGGCAATCTAGGAGAGACAGCTAAACCATACACCAAAGATATCCTCAATATCCTCAAAGATAAAACTATTGACTCCAATGTTCGCGTCAGTGTGGCTTATTCTTTAGGAAAACTAGGGGAAATTGCCAAACCCCACGCCAAGGAGATCTTCAATATTCTCAAGGATAAAACTGATAACTCCTCTGTTCGTGCTAGTGCGGTTTATTCTTTAGCAAAACTAGGAGAAGCTGCCAAACCTTACCTCAAAGATATCGTCGGCATACTCCAGGATAAAACTGATGACTCCAATGTTCGTGTTAGTGCAGCAAAGGCGTTGGGGAATTTAGGGGAAGTTGCCAAACCCCACGTACAAGATATCCTTAACATCGTCAAAGATCAAAGCATTGACTCTAATATTCGTAGAAGTGCGGCAGAAGCATTAGAAAATTTGGGAGAAGCTACCAATGTTTACGCCAAAGACATTATTAATATTCTTCAGGATAAAACTATTGACTTTTCTGTTCGGAGAAATTTAATAGAAACAGTAGGAAATTTGGGCGACGCTGCCAAACCCTACATCAAAGATATCCTTGATATTCTTAAAGATAAAAATTATGATTTATATGCTCGTAGCAGATTGGCGTCAGTATTGGGGAAATTAGGGAAAGTTACCGAACCATACATTAAAGATATTATTGGCATCATCAAAGATGAAAATGTGGACTCTAGTGTTCGTTCTCGCATGGCAGAAACCTTAGGAAATTTGCCGGAAGTTGCCAAACCAGAAGTTAAAGCTCTTCTTGATATCATTAAGGATAAAAATATCGACTTCTCTGTTCGTCTAGGTGCAGTAAACGCCTTGGGAAAATTCGGAGACTCTACCAAACCGTACTTTAAAGATATCCTAGGTATTCTCAAAGATAAAACTTTTGATAGTGATACTCGTGGTCAACAGATAAATTTACGTGATAATGTAGCCGATGAATTAAAAAATCTGGGAGGGGCAGCCAAACCTTATACTCAAGAAATCCTTGAGACGATCAAGGATAAAAATATTGACTCTAATATTCTTACTAAGATTTTAGAAGCATTCGGTTATTGGGGAGAGACAGGTAAACCATACACTAAAAACATTGCTGACATCCTGAAGGATAAAACTGTTGAACCAACTGTGCGTTCTAGTGCAGCAGTCGCATTGATTAAATTAGGACATACAGATAAACCATATATTGAAAATGTTATTGATTTTATTAAGGATAAAAATGTTGATATCGATTCTCGTATACAAGTAGTACAGGCATTGGGAAACAGAGGGGAAGCAAGTAAACCATATGTTAAAGACATACTTGACTTATTAAAGGATAAAACCGTTAACTCAATTTTTGATTTGTCTTTATCTGATGTGTATTTTCCCTTGGTAGAGGTACTTGGGAAAATAGACCAACTAAATTTAAATAATGTTTTTGTAATTCTCGATAATGTTTATTATGCAGATCAATCAAAACTAGGAAAGTGGCGGTTTTTTACCTACTTCCTAAGTGGCGGAACTGAAGAGATAAAAACCCTGCTCACATGGCTAGGCAGACCAAAAACAATTCCTGATAAAATAACAGACACCGAAGCGGTCAAAACACTAAAGCTCTTTCTTCAAGCCTGGGAACCTAGCCAAGGTTTAGCACGATTAAGGGAAGACTTAGCCAAGCAAATTGCTGTAGTCGCCAGAAAAGTCACTGCGCGATCGCAAGATATCATTCTTTTAGAAACTCACTACAACAACCTCAAACAAGCTGGATACAACGAAGCAGATTCCCTGCAATCGGTAATAGTAAATCTCAAAGGTTGGCAGTGGTTTTTCAACGCCAGAACTACTATATTAATTCACGCCGCTTTTTGGCTTGCCCTCATCTTCGCTTACCCCAAATTTCCCCAAGTTCAAGCCATCTTCTTCTGGAATCCTTGGGTAAGGCGCATTCTCGGTGTCGGCTATGTCGGCTTTCTCCTCACCTGGTTTCCTCCCTTCCGCCGCAAGTTATTTGAACCCTTCCAGCCTTCCCTACTCGCCGATGCTGGGTTAGATAATTTTAACCCTCAAGCATACTTCCCCGACTCGCAAGTAAAACTTCCCAACATCGAGGAACCTATAGCAATTACCCAGGTGCTACCCAATATCACAGGGCAAATTGTCCTCGAAGGCGATTCCGGCTTGGGTAAATCGATGTTTCTCCGCCATTTGGTGAAAACCTCACCACGCCTGGTAGTTTATCTCCCCGCCCGCAAGTGTGACAAAGGCGTAATTGAAGCCATTCAAACCAAGCTGCACGGACAAGCACAAGATGCTGATTTTCTCAAGAACTTGATTTACAGTGGAGCCTTAGATATCTGCATCGATGGACTCAACGAAGTTACCGCCGACACCAGAGCCAAAATCACCCAATTTGTCGAAAGCTACTTCCGGGGTAACATCATCATGACAACCCAGCCCCTAGAGTGGACACCACCCTCAACAGCCAAGATATATAAATTACAACCCCTTGAACAAGTCCAAATTCAGCAATTCTTGACTTCCCGTCAGCCACGCCTGCCCAAAGATGCCAAAGTTAAAGGTAAGGAATATGAGCAAGCCTGCGCTGATTATTTAACTCAAACCCTCAACAACCAACCATCACCAGAAGAATTAGCCGCCGTTCAAAGGATTCTCTCTAACCCAATGGATTTAACCGTTGTAGCGTTAATGCTATCCCAAGGCGAATACCCCGACTTATTCCACCTGCAACAACAGCAATATAATTTGATAGCCACCGAATACCTGCAAGAGTGGAAACAGGAATTTCCCCTGAAAAAATTCTCCCAAGCTGTATATGATATGCGGCTGAATGATGAACAAGCCCTACCTGGAGATGAATTTTACCAAGCCTTACAATCTTTAGAAGACGAAAAATATAAAATGGTCGTTAGCCGCCAATGGCAAAACGAAGAAGGCGCAGCCAAGAAGGAATGGTATTTCCGCCACGATAAGATTATGGAATTCTTTTTAGTGCAGAACTTTCTCGGTGAGAATGAAGTAGCCGAAAAACGTCTGATAGATCACATGGGCGACCCGCGCTTTCGCGGTGTATACTTCTTGCTAGCAACCCTACTCCCCTTAGATGCAGCCAAAGAACTGCGCGAGAAAATCATTCAATACGCCGCCGATACCAAAGACCATACCGTAAGTGATACCTTCGTGCAATTATTGCGTCCCCGTGCTTCAGCAAATTGACACTTATACCAATTCTGTATGAAGATGCACAAAACAAGACCCCCCTGTAGTCCCCCCTTAGCAAGGGGGGACGGCGTTAGCCGGGGGGTAAATATATGCAGCTTCACAGAGAAATGGTATTACGAATTATAAATTATGAATTATGAATTAGTATTATACGCCTGAGTAAGCTGCTAGGGCGAAAGCTTTCGTTCCTTCAGCCAGGAGAAAGCGATCGCAGAGGTTAAATAATTCTACTTAGGTCTGCGTGTGTCGCATGAACCGCAGGAAAAGACCTTCAGCGTCAACCAAGAGAGCAATGTAGTTGAGGAACATTTTGAGGTAGCCTACACGTGATCGCTCTGGCATAGTTGCTGCTATGGGGGTTTGCCATAAACGATCAATATAGTTGCGTACCTCTACTAAAGGAACCGGCGTGATCGGTTCTCCTCGCAAAGCCTGCCGAATTTGATTAAAAAGCCAAGGATTCGCGATCGCCCAGCGTCCCACCATCACACCCGATTAATGAAGACAACTGTTATACAAACTTTTGATTAAACTCATATATCAAATCTACTCTTCCCTTGCGTAACATTGCCGGGTCTAATCTTTCTGTAGTATTACAAGTCATCAATACAACTAAACGCTGCTTCATCTGAATACCAGATTCATCAACTACACTTTGGTACAAAGTGCCATCTAACAAACTGAGAATGTGTTCTGTTTTATTATTATATTGCGCTACTTCATAAGCACGATTTTGCGCTAAGTTATCAGCTTCATTAATAATGATGCAAATCTGTTCTAAATAAGTTGGTGGGACAAAATTAGTAATCGCATCATGATCTAAGATAAAAATTACAAAGCCTAAAGGTACCAGAATTTCTTTAGCTACTGCTTGTGTCCATGCGGTTTTACCTGTACCTGGTTCTCCATGTATGACAACAGCTAACTGATGTTGATTGAGAATTGCCTGTTGTACTGTATCTGTAAAGCTTTGAATATCTGTCGGAAATGTCCGAAGGGGAAATAGGCTGTTAACCTTACCTACACGACTTTGATAACCACTTAACATTACGGCTAAGTCATGAGTCGCTTTGTTAATTAAGGGAGCCATATTCCTGGCCATTAAAGTATATTGTCGTCGTCCGCGATCGTAAGGGTCAATTTGCAGCCAAATATCGTAGTTAGACCAGTAGGCGTAAACAGTATTAATAACATCGAGCCGTTCCCAATTCACAAATTTATCAACAGGGAAGTAAAAATCTCGTTCTGAATAATATTGAGTAATAATATCTGGACGTTCTAATATTTTTAAAACTCGCAATACAGTAATTTCTTGCAATCGATTTAGCACATAGTCAATGGGAATACTATTGCGGCTAACAAATTGCATGATCGGAGTTTCTGTACTCAAAACTTCCTTGTAGCGATTATCTGGTGTCAGCGGTTCTGGTGTAATGTAATTCCAAAACTTTTGCAGTTCACCTCTTGTATAATCGGAAGCGACATTTAATATATTTGCCCACCAACTATAATCCCTTCTACCTAAAGCATCAGCATAATAACTTGCTAAATTAATAGTTTTTTGAGTTAACTCTTGGGTATCATGAAAGAGAACTTGCCCAAAATATCCCCACTCAAAGTCACGTTGAAATGGCCGCCAACCGCTACTTAAAAGGTTTTGACGGTTGTTATTTGCAGAATTGCCTTCGTTATTTCTAAAATCATCAAAAACCATATTTTTAGTTGTGTAGCAGTAGTTAAGTTCGTTAACGCTAATCGAGGAGATGCAAAAAAGTTTTTTCTAGTATAATCTACTACATTTGGCTCGAACAGAAATAGATCAGCCAACAAAGCAACAAAGCACACAAAATCGGCATTTTGATTTTTATAGACACCCTGAGGGTACTTTTAATTTAGCGTAGCTGTACTAATTACTGGCGAATTGGTAGTACTAATACAAAATAACCGTAGGATGGTCAGTGCTCATAACGTAAAAATCAGGGTTTGAGTGAAGATAGCCATTGCCCAACACCCTTTGGGTGTTGCTCCTACGTCGCTACTGCTACGCTAACACCAACGCACTGGCTCCCCTACAAAAATCGCTCTAAAGCTAGATTATATACACTTACATATAACGGGTTGCGGAATTTATATTCTCAAAAATACGACAAGGCTGTAGTTAAAGCTTTACAGTTACTCTCTGTCTAAATGAGAGGAAGATCAAAAAAGCATCTAAATTTAATAGTTGAGTGTCTTATGTAGTACATCATATTACAAAAACTATCAATTTGTCAAGTCCTGGCAAATTCGCTGATATGTGCACCATTGTAAATAAGCGTAGGTGGGTAATCACGTGAGGATGGAGACTGGGGAGAAGGGGGATGAGCTAAAGAAAGTGCCTTTGATTAGTCGGATGCGTTAACAAAGTGTAAGGCATCCTACAGAAGAGATATTTTTTAAACTCAAAGTCCCTGATTTTGCGAAAAGTGGTGCAATTACTTAGCAATTTCCTGTGCTAAATACTGTGTATATTTAAGTGCTAATAAGGTACATCATAGTATGCTTGTTAAATTATATATAGTTTTTTAGATATTTGGAGTTTTTATGATAGAAACCTAAAAAAAATCTTAAATTTTGCATATAATACAAGAGGTAACTGCTATAGCTTCAAAGTGAGGTTTATAAACCTCAGCACATACACCATTAATCAAGATTCTTAATTGCAAGGGAAACGCAAGTTAATCCTTAATGGATTAATATGTGTTATTTGACTAAAGACAATGAATCTTATTTAAATCCTCTGGAGAAAAAATGTTAGCACATTCATTCATGAGTGATGAGAAGCAGCAAAACTCTCAGCAGCCTTTAGTTTTGGCAGTAGAAGATCATGATGATAATCTAGTGTTGATGAGTTATGCCCTTGAGTCACTTGGCTGTAGATTCATTTGTCAAACAGACAGTACCAATACACTAATAGTTGCTAAAGAGTACCAGCCTGATTTGATAGTTTTGGATATTTTATTACCTAGTATCAGCGGTATCGAGGTAGTGCGTTATTTAAAGCAAGAGTCACTCACTTGCGAAATTCCTGTAATAGCAGTCACAGCCTTAGCTAGCAAAGATGATCAAGAACGCATTCTCAAGGCGGGTTTTGATGCTTATATTAGCAAGCCATATATGATTGAGGAATTAGAAACTGTGATCCGTCGTCTACTTTGTGGAAAGCTTGATCCTCAGCCAGGTTTTGAATTATGTAAAGAGTAATTTTGTGTCATGCACTATCTAAATAATTACTAATTCGTAATTTATAATTTTTGATTAATATAGAAGCCCTCACTAAATTTGTCAGCCCAAGAATCCCCACGGCTAAAAGCTGTGGGGATTGTCAATCAGTGTGCTTTGGCAAGCGTACCGTGAATCTACTGCCTTGACCTAGTACGGAATTGACTTCAATATTACCGCCATGAGCTTCTACAATTCGGCGCGATAGATGCAGACCTAAGCCACTACCGGAGCGTTTATTTCTACCTTGGCGAAAGCGCTCGAAAATTGTTGCTTGGTCTTCAGGAGCAATTCCATAGCCTGTATCTTCAATCTCAATTATGAGATCAGTTTGATTTTGTGGTTCGGCTGATTCTTCCGAAAAGCGAATTTCTACGCCGCCTGTATCTGTAAACTTGATGGCGTTTCCAATTAAATTGCTCAAAACTCTTCGTAATTCTAAGCTGTCACCCATGACTACACCAGATGTTTCTTTAAATTGGTCTAATTTATGAGTGTCTACTTTCAGAGTTAATTGTTTTTCCATTGCTAAAGGATTCAGTTCGTTTACTACTTCTTGCGCTGTCTCTTTGAGATTGCAACTCTCCCAGTTCAAGGTTTTTTTACCAGCCTCGAAGCGAGAAACCTCCAAGAGGGTGTTGACCATTTGCATCAAATTTTGGTTACTGCGAATCATTACACTAATTGCTTGTTTCATCTCAGGGGAGATTTTACAGAAAGCTTCTTCCTGAAATAAATAAAGCATCCTATCTGCGGCTACTAAGGGAGTCCGCAAATCATGAGTGAGACGAGAAACAAAGTCTTCTCGTTGACGAGTCATCTTTCTTTGTTCGTCAAGACTATCTTTTAAACGCAGTAGCGATCGCACTCTTGCTAGTAGTTCATCTGTATCAAAGGGTTTGCGAATAAAGTCGTCAGCGCCAGCGTCTAGACCTTCCACTACACTAGATTCATGAAAAGCAGTGATCAGCAGAATCGGAATATAGCTCTTGATCGCTGGGTTATTGCGAATCCGACGTGTAACTTCATAACCATCCATTCCTGGCATCATCACATCTAATAAAATCAAATCCAGTGGAAATTGTTCAACTTTTTGCAAAGCTGATATACCATCGGCGGCTAAATCAATCTCATACCCTTCACTCTCTAAAATTGTTTGTACCAATATGAGATTGTCTCTAGTATCATCAACAACAAGAATACGAAAAATTTTAGAACTTTCTACAACAGACATGATGTATCAACTTAACTTTTTTACGATTAATCTTATAATTTTATATTAGGAGAACTCAGAGATACTTTGCTAGATTCAGAATGAGATTGATGTGCATTCTGGCTCGATTGAGAATGAGCTTGGTGGGGATTCTGAGCAGAACAAATAATATAATCACTATCATATTTTAACGCAGCATCATCAACTGATGTAGTTGATAATGTGATTTGACGGGGCAATTCGATCCTAAACATCGAACCAACCCCTAATAGACTATTGAGAATGATTTTGCCGTCCATCATTCTGACTAAGGAATCAACAATTGCCAAACCCAAGCCTGTGCCTGGGTATTTGCGGGTGATACTCTGATCGACTTGCCGAAATGCTTCAAAAATTAATTTAAAGTCTCGAGATGCGATTCCGATTCCTGTATCACGCACAGTAATTGCTATGCAATTACCAGGCCGTTCACTTACCTCAACCCAAATACTACCAGACTCTGTAAATTTAATAGCGTTAGAAAGTAAATTAACTAAAATTTGTTGTATACGACTTGAGTCATTAAAAACTAAAGGATTTTCTAACTCAGTTTGCACAAATAAAGACAGGTTCTTTGTTTCAGCTAAAGAACTGACTTCGGTTACTGTCGCATCAATTAATTTTGGTAAATCAAATAATTCTGGCTTTAACTCTAATCTTCCTGCTTCTAACTTAGAAAAATCGAGAACTTCGTTTAATAACATCAACAAGTGTTTGCCATTATTGAGGATACGTTCTACCATATCCTTTTGCTGATGGGTAAGTTGACCAAATTTCGGACGTAGTAATATTTGAGAAAAGCCAATAATGGCATTCATGGGAGTTCGCAATTCATGAGATATGGTTGCCAAAAACTGCGATTTAAGCCGTGATGCCTCTAATAACCTTAAATTTTGGAGGTGAATTTGTTGCCGTTGTCTTTCTAGTTCTTGGTTTTTTCGTAGTAGTTGCTCATTACTTTCTTTGAGTTTTTTAGTTGCCAAAGCTGCCTGCATTTCAGCCCGATGAACGCGAACTGCATTTCGTAAAACTTGAGCCAGCGTTTCTGACGAAACCTTAGCTTTGGATAAATAATCTGTAGCGCCAGCTTTCATCAACTCAACAGCAATATGGTCATCTCCTTGACCTATAAGTACTACTATCGGCACTTTAATTTCTAGAGCGCGTAATTTTTGAATCAAGGTCAAACCATCGGCATCTGGTAAGCGATAGTCGAGAAAAACGCAGTCATAAACAGTATTTTTGAGGGTAGATATGGCATCATTGCAAACGCCTACTTCTGACAGTTCTGTGGACACACCTGCTTTTGTCAGGGCACGTCGCACTGCCATGCGGTCTACTTCATCGTCATCTACAACCAAAATTTTCAGCGTCTGTTCCATCGGCTTTTATTTTCGCTGTCAAATACAGGTTGATATATAGCATTACCATTTTCAAGCTATTAAACTAATAATAATTAGATTTTAGATTGGGTAATACTTACTCTTTATTCTTCATCTCTATGGCTGTTGATTCCCTACGAGCAATCTGGTTAATTCTCTAATGTATAAACTTAAAATAGCTATTACAGGAGAGCCAAGATATTCAAATATGGAGAATATCAAAAATCTCCTATGCTAAATAGAGTCACCAAAGTGCGGTCATCATTAGCAAGCAATTAACAAATAGGTGGGTATTAGCCCCCCTAAAGCAGACGGAGCGGATAAGTAGTAAAATAAAATACCTTATCATGCTCAACCCAATTCTATATGAACAGCTACCGGCCTGTCCTCAGTCATTGGTCTGAGTTGCCCACCCCATATTATGTACCATAAGCTTGAGCATTTCTACTCATCAGGTTGCTTCAGCCAGGTAAAGCGAAAAGTGCTGCCTTCACCAACAAGAGATTCTAAGGTAATCGTACCTCCTTCTGTTTCCACAATTTTTTTGACGCTCGCCAACCCAATCCCTGTATTTTCTTTGCGATCGCGGGATTCTAGAGTTTGGAACATCGTAAATACTTTATCGTGGTACTCAGAGGGAATCCCCGGCCCATCATCTGCAACGGCAAATTCATAGTATTTTCCTTGCTCTCGAACTGAAATTGTTACCATACAATCACTTCGAGAGTTATGCTCAATCGCATTGCTAATCAAATTTGCAAATACTTGTTGCATTGGTAATCGTTTAGCAACGCTCTAATAATTTGCGATCGCTGATATCTTGACCTTTGAAAATTAATAGAATAATCCGCTTTAGTATGCTGATATCTTTCAATTTTTTTAGCTTACTCTAAAGCTTTTAATATAAAAAATATAGTCTTAAATTTAATGAGCGATCGCTCTCTAGCAAAAAATGAAAGAATATGAAAAGCGGCAGTTTATCTAAATATTTCATTTTTTATTGTAAAATATCTATACATCTGTGGCCAGATTTTTGGATCTATCTGGGCTAAAAAGCGTAAATTTATTATTTCTATCGGTGGATGCACTCAAGTGTTAATATCATCTATCTTTGGTTTGGGAAAAACAAAGAATTACCTTACAAAAGTTAGTATTTGAGCAGATGGAGTCACAGAACGTGAGTGTCGCAATGAGTGAAATTAGTATTATTTTAATTGAAGATCATGATCTAACTCGGATGGGACTAAAAGCTGCATTACAGTCTCAGAGCGGACTTAAAGTGATTGGTGAAGCAGCAAATGCCACTCAAGGATTAAAACTTTTAGAAACTGCCAAGCCAGATGTCGCGGTTGTGGATATTGGCTTACCTGATATGGATGGCATTGAACTCACCCGCAAATTTAAACGTCAGCAAGCTGAAACTGGGCAAGCCACCAAAATTCTCATCCTCACAATGGATCATACAGAGGATGCCGTACTAGCTGCATTTGCCGCTGGTGCAGACTCGTATTACATGAAAGAAACTAGTATCAGTAGATTAACAGAGGCAATCCAAGCAACTTTTACGGGGAACTCGTGGATTGACCCTGCGATCGCCAACGTAGTATTACGGAAAATGCGGCAAGGTTTACCTGGAGATACCCAAGCCAGCGATAAGCCCAAGACTGTAAAAATTGAGGCTTTAGCATCTGAGTACGAACAAGTTTTAGAAACCTACCCACTCACACAACGGGAACTAGAAATTCTCGAATTGATTGTTGCTGGCTGTAGCAACGGTCAAATTGCCGAAAAACTCTACATCACAGTTGGTACAGTCAAAACCCACGTTCGCAACATCCTCAATAAACTCTGTGCTGATGACCGTACCCAGGCCGCTGTTCGCGCCTTGCGTTCGGGGTTGGTAGGGTGAGGGATTGGGTAATGGGTAATGGGGGACAAGGAGGATCAGGAAGAATTAATTTTTGACCTTTGACTCTTGACTCTTACCAATGCCAAACGCCAAACACTAACTTCTCAAAATCTTGATTGCAAACACTCAGCAATCCTTCGCGCTGCGCCTGGTTGACCCATCCGCAGTACACCGTTGTCTGCGATTAATTGTAATCCGTCAGGATTTTTGAATAAAGACTGCACTACTTTGGCAACTTTGCCTGGCTTGTCTACTAAAATCAAAGATGGGCCTAAAAGGCGACTTTGAGCTTCAGCAAAAGCAGGATTATATTGCGGCCCTTGACCAGGAATAGCGATCGCAGGTTTTCCTAAACCTACGAATTGTTCTGTTGCTGTGCCGGCCATTGCGATCGCAAAATCTCCTAAATGCAAACAGTCGTTATAAGCTTGTTGCGTCAGCATAAAGTATGCATTTTTTTGTTTAAATGTCAATACATTAGGGTCGGCAAGTTGGATCGGAGACTCTGGCTGGGAACGCCAGCCTTGGGTGGTAAGAGTTTGGGTTAAAGTCTTACAGTCTAAACCAGGAGCGATCGCTCCTAAAAATATTATTGTGCCAGAAGTGTGAAACACCGAATCTCGTTCCCGGAAACTGGCAATTAATGCAGACACCGCAACTGTAATCATTTCCCAATTATTATAGGCCTCTGGCGCACGAGAACCAGGGAGAAGAGTTACAACCAAAGGGCGAGTCATTTCTTGTTGTTGGATATCCGCACTATAAAACCGTTGCGTGGGAAAGGACGGTTCTAATCCATCCATCATCGGATTACCCAAATCAAAAGCGGGAATGGGCCATTTTTTTAACATTTCTGTAGTCAGCGAATCTCTAGGGAATACCGCCCGGCAACGGCGACGACTCATCAACCACCGTTCCCAGGGATGGTAAATCGAACCAGAAAAGTTTTCCCATTTTGCGCCTTTATTTTTACGTGGTAATAAACCAGATTCATCGCGCACATAATATTCTGATTTTGCCGTTCCCACAAAAGCATAGTTAGCACTACTAAATGTGGCAAATAAAAGTGGGACTATATCCCCCACAGCGAGAATCGCCTTGTTATTGCCTAACTGTTTTTGATAATTAACCCAACGGCGTACAGCTTTAATTTGGCTCAAAGTTAATTGTAATAAACCGCCACGGACATCTTTTACCAGTTGTCGTCCATCCATATAAATAAAACCGCCAGAAGGCAAAGTCCGCACCGAACCAATCACAGGGATATCCAACTGTTGATAAGCGCGTCCTTCACCCACCAGAGGTAAAGCAAAAATATCTGGTGGGTTGGATTGTTGCTGGAGTTCCTGCAAAATTCGCACAGCAATTACATCCTCACCATGTCCATTGCTTAAGACAAGTAACTGCAAACGAGAACTTGAAGATTGCGGTTGGGAAGCTACAGATAACGGCGATACATTACTCATAAGAAACAAAAAGTCACAATTAAATGTCTGTTTATAAGGGACTAGGGACTAGGTATTACTTCCCCTGATCTTCTCTGTCCTCCATGTCTCCCTTTCCTTGGTATTTCTCCATATCCTCCATGTCTCGATTGTCCCAATCCCTAATTTCTAATTTCTAATTCCTAATTTTTAATTCCTAATTTCTAATCCCTATTTCCTAATTTTTAATCCCCAATCCCCAATTCCAGGCTAAATATTATGCGAGTTTCTTCTGCTGCAATTTTTACTTTAGCGACCTTGGCGGCTAGTAATGCCACTCAGCAAGCAATGGCTGCGCCTGCCAAAGATTCTATTCAAACTGAAAAAGCAAGTAAATTAGTAGTTCCGGTGATTGAAAACTCGCCAGTACGGGTAGAAGCGGTTGCAGCACCGGAGACTGTAGTTGCCCAACAATTTTCCCAAAATTCTGTAGTTGTGCAAAGAGGGGTTAATAACAATTCGGCAGTCATGTTAACTCCAAAACAAGGGGACAAGAAGAATGTACAGATTGTACTTCCTACTCCGCCCTCAATTCTCCGCACACCTTCAGCGCCTGTTTCTCTGAACAAAGTTACACAGGGGAATGCTAAAGTCACAGTTCCTAACACTCAAGCCCAGAAAGTAACGCCAGTTGCTAAACCTCCAGCCGTGACTCCAAGCGCTACCGATAATAATTTAGTTGTCGCAGCTACAGATGTGCAGATAGTGGGTGTAAGTGAGGAATTACAACAGATCATTCGCAAGGTCATTAAAACCCAAAAAGGCGGAGATACCAGTCAAAGCCAGCTGCAAAAAGATGTGGCAGCAATTTTGGATACAGGTTTATTTGCCAGTGCTAACGTAAATAGCCGCACTACGCCATCTGGGTTAAATGTAGTGTACCAGGTACAACCAATAGTAGTGCGATCGCTACAACTTTTTGGTGCAAAGGTGCTTACCTATCAAGTAGCCCAACCAAAGTTCCAATCTCAAATCGGCACTGTTATTAGTCCATCAGCACTTCAGCAAGCAGTACAACAAATTAATAAGTGGTATGCCGATAACGGTTACAACTTAGCGCGGGTGATGTCAATTAAACCCAGCCGTGAGGGAATTCTGACCGTTAATGTAGCAGAAGGCTTGGTAGGGGATATCAAGTTTCGCTTTATCAACGATGATGGTAAAACCGTCGATAGCAAAGGTAATCCAGTTAGCGGACGTACCAAACCAGAATTTATCCGCCAACAACTAAAACTCAAGCCTGGTCAAGTCTTACAAGAAAATACTGTTAGGCAAGATGTCCAACAACTTTATCGCACAGGCTTATTTGAAACTGTCAATGTAGCCTTAGAAGGAGATGCCAACAAGGTAGATTTAGTCTATGAACTGAAAGAAAATGGGGCCCGTGCAGTGAATGTCGGTGGTAGTTACAACGCCGACCAAGGAATTTTAGGCACACTGAACTATCAAGATCAGAATGTTGGCGGTGTCAACAATACTTTGGGTTTAAATGTCGGCGTGGGGTTGCGTGACTTTCAATTTGATACCAAATATACGAGTCCCTATCGCGAAACTAGCCCTGACACTCTAGGATATACAATCAACGCCTTTCGCCGTCGTGAACTATCACTTACATTTGATGATGAAGTTCCACTAGCAAACGGTGACAGAGCCAGAGAAGGGCGGATTGGCGGTAGTATTAGTTTGCAACGCCCAATAGATGACTGGGATACATCCTTAGGATTTAACTACAACCGGATTAGTATTCGCGATCGCCAAGGTAATATTACCCCAACCGATGCCCAAGGAAATCCGCTCACCGCCAGTGCTACTGGTATTGATGACCTCACCACAGTATCTTTTAGCGCCACCCAAGACCGAAGGAATAACGCTCTCAATCCCACTCAAGGTTCTCTCCTCAGACTAAGTACAGAACAATCCGTTCCCATTGGCAATGGGAATATTTCCATGAATCGCCTGCAAGCGAATTTCAGCCAGTATGTACCATTACAGTTATTTAGCAGCAAACAACCACAAGTATTTGCCGTAAATCTGCAAGCTGGTACAGTTTTGGGAAATTTGCCACCTTATGAAGCCTTTAACTTAGGAGGCTCTAACTCAGTACGTGGTTATAATACTGGGGCAGTTGGCAATGGTCGCAGTTATGTATTAGCTTCAGCAGAATACCGCTTTCCTATTGTCTCAGTAGTGGGAGGTGTACTGTTTGCTGACTTCGCCTCAGACTTAGGTTCTGGTGATACCGTCTTAGGAGATCCCGCAGGTGTACGGAATAAACCAGGTAACGGTTTTGGTTATGGCGCAGGAGTACGCCTCGACTCACCCCTCGGTATCATCCGCGCTGACTATGGTTTTAACGACCAAGGAGAAAGCCGCGTAAATTTCGGTATCGGTCAGCGGTTTTAGGTATTGGGCATGGGGCATTGGGCATGGGGCATTTGTCATTTGTCATTTGTCCCCCTTGTCTCCCTCATCTCCCCCTCCCTACTTTTAAAAACCTACTGTGCTTCCCCAATCAGAGTAAAAGCTGCCCAATCAACGGGATTCGGATGATTTTTCATCGTCGTCAGCATCGCCTGTCGCAGCGCTTGCGCCTTGTCAGGACTTTTTTGGAGATTTTGATAAAATTCCGTCATTAATAGGGCTGTGGGCGCATCTGGAACCGACCAAAGCGATACTAAGACGCTGGGTACACCCGCACTAATTAACGAACGAGATAAACCAATTACCCCATCCCCAGTTAAGCGTCCGCGTCCGGTGTCGCAAGCGCTTAAAACGACTAATTCGGCATTGAGTTTTAAATCGAGGATTTCGGAGGCAGTTAATAAACCATCATCTTTACCCGATGGAGTTAAAGCAATACCGCTATTTAATCCTTGGACATCATCAAATATGCCGTGGGTTGCTAAATGCACAAATCGCGCTTGGGGTAAACGCTGCACTACAGTTGCTTCGGTAGCTTTGTTGCCGATGAGAGGTTCGGTTTTGAGTAACTTGCTAATTGCAGTTGCTTCTTGTTCTGCACCAGGTAAAGGTATTAATTGTTGCGGAGTTTCGCCGATTTTTGGGGCTACAAAAGGCATCGTTGGATTACCAACAATCAGCGTATCTTTACCCTGGATGGGTTTTGTGCCGATCCGTTGTTTCTGTTTGTGGGTTAAATCTAAAACTTGAATTGATGGGGATGTGAGAATGGTGTGTTTTTCAATCAGGTATTTACCGTCTGCGTCTTGTAATGCAGCGAAGGGGACGAGGAATAGGCTACTTTGAGGAATGAAGATAACTCTGTCGTTAGAATTTTTGGGTAATAAGTCAGCGATGGGGTTGATTAATAATTCGTGTAGACGCTTTAAATTGTTTTTGGTTTTGGGTGCATTGGGATTGTAAACTACATTGATGCCGCGAAAAGCCGTACCTCTTGCACCAATAGAGTTGCGGCTGGTGGTAACGAGTTTCGCCAGAGTTGTATTTTCTTTTTGCCACAGGGGTTTCAGGTCAGCTTTACGGAAGGTAACTTCACCTGTTGGCTTGATTACCCAAATGTAGAGTTCTGATTCTTTGGTTTCTTGTTTACCTTGAATCTTAAAGTCATCGCCAATAATTGAATATTCAACGAGAGTGGCATTTTGTTGTTTGGCAATTTGTTGGAGCAGCGATATTGTAGGTTTGTCTGGAATTTGACTTATACTTTTGCCAGACAAGCGCGAAGTCAATAACTCCACAAATGCCCTAGCACGTCCCCGCTCAGAAATTTCTAACGCTTCTTTGGTTTTATTTTGAGCAATTAGAACTTGTTGTAAATAATTATAAGTAGGTTTTTGAGTTTCAAAAAAAGATACTTTATTAGTATCGTTCAGTTTTTGATTTCGCAAAGTTTCCCAAACTTTAAGTCCCTGAAATAGATTCTGTTCGGACAAGGTAAATTTACTTGCTTTATAGAAAGCAATTCCTAAATTGCTGAAACCTATTCCTTCGCTATGACGGTCTTTGATTTTTTGTGCAATGGTCAAAAACTGCTGATTATAATCAATTGCTTTAGCATAGTTTCCTGTAGCTAAGTAAGTAGTACCCAGACTGCTTAATGCGGCTTCCTCACCTTGAGGGTATTTTATTTCTCGTGCGATTGCTAACCATTGCTGTTGATACTCGATTGCTTTTTGATATTCTCCCAGACCTAAATAAGCATTACCTAGATTACCAAGAGCCTTTCCCTCTCTTTGAAGGTCTTCAAATTCCTGTGCAATGGTCAAAAACTGCTGACTATAATCAATCGCTTTAGCATAGTCTCCCAGATATAAATAAGCATTACCCAGATTAGCTAGTGCCGCTCCCTCACCTTGATAGTCATTAATTTTCTGTGCGATCTTTAACCGTTGTTCTAAGTAATCAATAGCTTTGAGATATTCCCCTAGATATATATAAATACCGCTAAGGTTGTTTAATGCTTTTCCCTCACTATAATAGTCTTTGATTTTCCGAGCTATACTCAACCGTTGCTGTTGGCATTCAATAGCTTTAGTATAGTCACCTAGATGTAAGTAAACGATACCAAGATCCCCTAATGACTGGCCTTCGCCTTGCTCGTCGTTAATTTCTCGTAAGATTGCTAACGAGTACTGTTGATATTCAATAGCCTTGGTATAGTCACCTAAGTTTAGGTAAACGTTACCAAGATTTCCTAATGACTGGCCTTCGCCTTGACGGTCTCTGATTTCTCTATAAATAATTAGTGCTTGTTGCAAAAGCTTTAATGCCGTTTCAAAATGATTGGTTTGATACTGCTGTATACCTTGGTTTAGCAGTCGATCCGCTTCAGCTTTTTGGGGATTATTTATACTTTTTTGTGCCGCAGTAATACCTTGCTGCGCTAGTGTTTCTAATTGCAAGTTTTTAATATCGCGTGAGGCGCTTAAAGCCTGCTGGTAGTATTCAATCGCTTTCGGGTAATCTCCTTGTTGATAGTAAGCATTACCCAAATTGCCTAATGCTAAGATTTCACTTTGACGGTTTTTAAATTCTCGTGCAATTATCAAAGACTGCCAGCTATAATCAATCGCTACTGCATAGTCACCCGAAGATAAATAAATCTCACTTAAAGTACGCAGCACTTCTCCTTCATTGCGACGGTCTTTAATTTCCCGTGCGATTACCAAAGACTTGTGGCCATAATCAATTGCTTTGGTGTAGTTACCAAAGGAATAGTAAACAAGACCAATATTAATTGAGGCTGCACCTTCCCCTGGAGAGTAATGTAGAGCTTGATAAATTTTAAGTGCCTGTTTCCATGACTGTAATGCTACTTTAAATTGATTTGTCTGATACTGCTCTCCACCTTGCTTAAACAGTCGGTCTGCTTCGGCTTTGCGGTCTTGTGGCGTTTGCGCCAATACCTGCGATACCTGGAATAGTGGAGGCAAATTTGCAATCGGCAGTGAAACAGTCAAGATGAGAGTGATCAATGCGGTTAAACTAAATTTGCGATCGCGCATGGCTGGTATTTACAGTTAGGAGTTTCCATCCAGGAGGTGGACGTTGATTAATATATATCTCTGGTCGGTTGGAGCATATGCAAAATTCAGCAACCCGAATTTACGCACCAACAATGAAAGCTACGGTAAATCAAGGTTTTCATCTCATTTTTTGCTCAAGCCTGGATTGAATGGGCAACAGCCAATGGATACAGATGGTAAGCTGGAAAGTACATAACAGTTAAATCGATGATGTCCTATGAACGTTGTCACACCAAAGCGATTCACTATTGACGAATATCATCGGCTGATTGAACTGAAATTTCTCAAGGAGAGCGATCGCATTGAGTTGATTCGCGGAGAACTCATTCAAATGGTAGCCAAGGGCACACCTCATACATTTTGCACAACTCGACTTTGTAGACAACTAGATCGATTGCTAGGCGAGCGGGCTGTTGTGCGTTGTCAAGAGCCAATCATACTACCATCAGATAGTGAACCTGAACCAGATGTAGCGATCGCACGCGGCAAAGATGAAGATTATCTTCCCCATCATCCCTATCCTGAACATATTTTTTTAGTGATTGAAATTTCTGACTCAACCCTAGATTACGACCAAACAACAAAATTAGAAATCTATGCAGAAGCCGGAATTTCTGATTATTGGATTGTCAACTTAAATGTTCGCCAACTTGAGCGTTACAGCCAACCGTATCAGAATGCTCAAGGTGAATTTAATTATCTGACCAAGCAGATATCTTTGCCACATCAGTCAGTGGCGATTCCTGGATTTGAAGATACTTTATTAGACTTGAGTCGGATTTTTCCCCCGGTTGTAAATGCCTAGATTCGTAGGCTTTGCGTTACCCAACAAAACCGAGAGAATGTTGGGTTTTGTTCCTCACTGCTCCCAAAACCGCTAAGTAAGTCGGTGCGATAAAACCAAACTGTGTAAAGAAAAGTAAATAAGGCTCAAACTCTTTTTCCCCCTGCCCCCTGCCTTATCCCAACAATAATTATTTACACTGAGCTACTTATAGGCATTAAGGCGATTGATTGCCGATGGGTGGAATGGAATCCTCTCTGCGTATATAATGTTCTAATTTTGACTGGGCGTATTTTTTGAATTGTGCCATGATTGTATTCATATTTTGATGTTGGGGTTTATATAAAGGCGATGTCTGCGACGGGCTGCGCCTACGCTGCAAACAGCCCTGCCTGATCCCCTTGTCTCCAATCGCCAATCGCCAATCCTCAAAAGAATACTTTAGCTACTGGGTACACTAAAAGCAACACTTACTGTTTCCGGTTAAAAATAATTCACAGGCTTAACAAAATGCTGAAAACAAATTCCGAATTTGACCAAGCTATTTTACCTGCTGGCAGTTCATTAAAGACTAATGTGTTGCTACGTTTTAGTGCTGACATACCTGAATCTCCCCGACGTAACCTAAACCTGTCTCTTGTCATTGATCGCTCAGGTTCTATGGCGGGTAATCCTTTGTATCATGCACTGAAAGCTGCTGAATCTGTAGTGGATCAACTTGAGCCAAAAGATATTCTCTCGGTGGTTGTTTACGATGATGCAGTAGATACAGTTGTACCTCCTCAGCCTGTCACCGACAGGTCTGCGTTGAAAAATTTCATCCGCAAAGTTTACGCAGGAGGTATTACTAATTTATCTGGGGGATGGCTCAAAGGTTGCGAATATGTGAAAAAGCAACTCGATCCGCAAAAAATCAATCGTGTACTGTTGCTGACTGATGGTCATGCGAATATGGGTATTCAAGATCCTAAAGTATTGACGGCAACAGCAGGACAAAAAGCTGAGGAAGGAATTATCACAACCACATTAGGTTTTGCTCAGGGTTTCAATGAAGATTTGTTAATTGGAATGGCGAGGGCTGCTAACGGTAACTTCTACTTCATTCAAAGCATTGATGAAGCAACTGAAGTGTTCAGCATTGAGCTAGATAGTCTCAGAGCAGTAGTTGGTCAAAACCTCACAGTAACACTTGAGTTGGCTGATGGTGTCAAACTCATTGATACCTTAAGTCTTGCTAAAGTTAGCCAGAATAGCACTGGTCAACCTGTTTTTACTTTAGGGGAGCTTTACGAGGGTGAAGACAAACTTTTAGGTTTAAGTTTGGAGATTTCCTCTGCTCAAGTAGGTGAATTACCTGTGATGAAGCTGCATTACAGTGCTGATGTAGTGCAAAATAATATCATTCAAAGTGTATCAGGCACAATCAATGTTGTTGCCAAAGTTGGTACAGTTGAAGAATCAGCGCTTGCTGCTTCCAGCCATATTATTCTCGACTTGAGCCGTCTGACTATTGCTAAAGCCAAAGAAACTGCTCTCGATTTAGCAGAACATGGTAAACACCAGGAAGCTGAACAAACTTTGCGATCGCTTGTGCAAGAATTGCGAAATAAAGGCTTAAATGAAAATTTTGAAATTGCTGAAGAGATAGATCAGCTGGAATATTTTGCCGGTCGGATTGCCCAAAAAGCTTTGGGTAATGCTGGACGTAAAGAACTTTTGGATCAAACTTATCAGACGATGACGCGCAATCGCAGCGATCTGGCGGGTCGGGGTGTGACTGCGGGTGATGAAGTATACACGATGCCGGTTGTCAATGAAGTCGCTTCAGGTATTGAATTGTACTGTGTTCGTGAAGGGGGTAAACTCCGGATCAAAATCATGTCCAGTGGCTACGATGCAACTAAAAATGTTCAGTTTCCCCGCGCCATTCGTGCTGAAGGAGCGCGTTATATTGTTGACGGAGTCGAACTTTCAACTGATGGTAGTTTCTATCGTGTAACTGGCAAAATTAACCGTTTTGCTAAACCCGGTGAAGCAGATAACTTTGTTGCTCAGAGGCGATCGCAGGCAATTAGCACTACTAAAGCTTTCAAAGCCCCAGCCAGCGCTGCTAACCTTCCTACTACTGATACTGTAAATAATGGTATTCTCGTTCAGTGTGTCAAAGATGGTAGCAAGCTACGGGCTAGGGTGGTTGCTGACGGATATGAACCTGATTGGAATATGCGTTTTCCTCGTTCAATTCGTGAGGAAGGAATGCTTTATGTTGTTGATGAAGTAAAAACAGCCCCTGATGGCAAGTCGTATATTGCTTGTGGTGACATTAAGCGTTTTGTGCAACCTAACATGACCAATTAAAGACTATTGATCAAGTCATACAATCGAAGGCGGGGAAACCCCAGAGGTACAGGCTTGCGATTTAAAACTGTACCTCACCGATCGCAAAATCGCTAGATCCACCAATGATTTAGAAACGAATGGCACTAAAATAAACATGAGTTAGGCGATCGCCAACGCTAACTAATCAATGGTGTTAACAATAACTGTACTTCTTGGTGAGTTAAGAATCCTTACCACAATCGTCTAATTGAGTAGGCATCAAACGCAACATCAGCACTGATGATGGGAATTTCCTCTGCGATCGCCTGTGCAATCAACAAACGGTCAAATGGATCGCGATGATGCAACGGTAGAGTGGCAACAATTGCCAGATGACGCATTTGAATGCTCAGTAAGTCGATACTGTTCTGCTGTATCTGCTGTTCAACAAAAGTTTGAAGTGGTAAATTAAAGGTCAATTTGCCAATGCTGCATTTGATTGCCATTTCCCAAACACTTATAATGCTTAACCATTTCTCGTTGTACTCGTCTTCAATCAGTGCCTTTGCAGTAGTACTAAGTTGTGGACTATCAATAACAAACCAGATAAATGTGTGAGTGTCGAGCAAAAATCTCATTCCATATATTCCTTGAAATCCTCAAGGGGTTCGTCAAAGTCCTCAGACATCCAGACTTGCCCTTTAGCACTACCAGCTTTAGCAGGACGACGTTTTTGTACTGGTTCCAATAAAGTCAGCTTCACAACAGGTTGATTGTCTTTGAGGATGACAATTTCTTCACCCTGCAAAGCCGCTTCAACCAAACGAACTAACTCTTCTGATGCTTCTGCAAGGGGTATTTGCACGATACACCACCTTTGAAAACTATGTTCTTATTCTATGCCTTAACCGCTCATAGAAGTCTAGACAAAGCTACCCAAGAGTAGACAAAGCCGAGACTTCTACGTTAGTAATCTTAGTCCAAAGTCCTAAAACTACAGGGATAAACGGCAATCCCACTATCCCATCCATAAAGTTTGGGATTACTTTACGAGCTATATTCAGGCTGCCATTGGTATCAGCATTGATGACTCTACCAGTGTTGGTTTTGTAAAGACCTCGTTTAACACGCTTGCCACTAAATACAGGCTTTGTTTCCGTCTTGGCGCTATAAATAGGCAGATTATCACCATCCAAAGCACTGGCAATTGAAGTGTAACTTTCCTCCGTCAAAATCACTTCAATGCCTGCTAGTTGAGCTTTGTAGGTCAACAGGTTAATTAGTTTTGCGTGGGGAATTTTAGTAAATTCTTGATTGTTCTTTTTACCAATATTGATGTCTTGCTTCCATCGGAGATTATTGCCGATGATTAGTTGACCAATATCATTTAACTGACACCAGTCAATAACTCTACGGCTAACAGTATGAAGGTAATTATCAATCCTTCTATCACGTTTACCATTTAACTGTTTAACCTGTCTCCCTGCTTCGATTGATTGCGCCTTAGAAACTCTTTTATTAAAGAATTGGTTAATACTTTTCAACGGTCTACCATTAATCAAAAACGGTTTCGTACCGGGATGATTGGATGTTATAGCCATCAAATTATTTAAACTAAGGTCTACACCAGCTACATATTTACCATCAGATTTAGATGGTTCATTGACTGTGTAGATAACTTCAATAACATAGTGGTCAAGCTTCGGAACAATCCGTACTTGGTGAGGCAGCCCCCGTCTTGGCGGTTCCCGTCGATGGGGGACTGCCGAACCCGAAGGGTCTACATTTTTA
The DNA here is from genome assembly GCA_034530935.1 of Aulosira sp. DedQUE10. Taxonomy (GTDB): domain Bacteria; phylum Cyanobacteriota; class Cyanobacteriia; order Cyanobacteriales; family Nostocaceae; genus Aulosira. The sequence goes on from JAVRCF010000002.1 coordinate 61,737, forward strand.
GCTTGAGTCGGGAACTCAATATTAGTACGAGAAAGTTTAACAATGCCTGTAATCAAAGCTGGTTTTGATATAGCATCAATCGGGTAGATGACAACATTTCTACCGCGCTCTTTATGCTTGTATCCCGGTATCTTAGGTTTCCCCAAATATTTTTATGGGTGTTTTGACCAATCTTTCAATGCTGCTAACCATCCTTTCCAAGCTTCTGAAACTCTACGCACAATCTGCTTACTAACTTTAGTTGGCAAATATTGATAGGCTTCTAGATTCTTGGTTTGATGGTAGATATCAATGGAGTTGTAATACTTTCTAGTTTCAAAGAAATATTGACGCTGAACATAGTTAGCACAGTTGTAAAGATGCTTAGACTGTAATGCTAAATTGTCGCATTCTTTCCAAAGCTTGTGTTGTCGGTTAATTATGTGCTTCTCAACTAATTGCATCCTTCGAGATTTGATGTATTATACATAGCAGTATACCACTATATTTATCTTGTTTGTCTATGCCGTTCCCGAAAAATCACCAATATCGCTGGGAGTCCAATCAAGACCAGACTTTAGATAAAACACCTATCTGCTTTAAAGGCTGGGAGGGACAAAAGGAAAAACTTAAAACCGTCCCTGACTGGCAAGAACGGCTTAGGCAGTTTGTTGACCAACTCATCTCAGATCTACCCAAAAATGACTAGTAATGGGTAGAAATGGGTAGGAATTAAGTTACAGTTTCTAACCCTTTGATGATGCAGCCACATTTTCATGAAGCGCAAGATGTGTTAAAAATGCTTCTATTTCTGCACTTTCCATGTCTTTAGGATGGCGTTTATTATGAAAAATGATATAGCGTCGAATCCACTAAATATAAGTCTTCTCGGTTTGGTAAGAATAGTGTTTAAGTCGGATAATATCTTGTACTTGTTCAAGCAGTTTCTTTGGGCTTTGTTCCATCGATGTTATATAGAAAAATTCCGTTTAATACTCTAAATAAGGATGTTATACGGAAAAATTCCATATAATCCTCTCGTGAAGGGTAGTTATACGGGAAAATTCAGCTTTTTCTGCTTCTGTCCATTGAATTTCAGGGAATACTCTCCCGCGTCTGACAATTCTTTCGGGTGAAGAGTGCGTCATATTTTTGACCTGATGAGAATTGATGCTTCATATCCCGCTTTTGTCACTCTCCGGGAGGGTAATCGCTAGAAGCCTCATCAGGCAATCAATACAAGCTATCCTATTAGCAAAAAATGGGTGTTGTATTTATTATTAGAAAAAAATCGTGTTAACCCTTGGTAGATAAAAGCTCTAGAATTGAGAAATGGCAAATGTTTTCGGAGAGTGACAGAACAGGGATATTCTATTATAAAGCGATCGCTCCTCCTCATTCCCGAAGAGCGATCTGCTTGCAGCAGCGCTTCTGCAGAGCGGACGCTTACGCGAACGCTATCGCAAGCCTCTAAGTCTAATGGATATGTTTGGAACGAAAAGCCCTTTCTCAATCGTTGGCAATTACCTCCATCATTATGTATCAGGGTTTTTGTGAATTGGTATTACCCCTCAAGGGGATGGAAAAAGTTGAGAGTAGTTGAAATAATTAAACTTACGTTAATAGCAAGGTTAGGCTTCGATCGCAGGATTATAGTCATCCGGGTTGGTAAACCCAGCAATCCAGGCTGCTGCTTGATGGCAACTTTGTATATGGGGGGGGACACGTAGAATATGAGTATGTCTTGTGGATGGACAAATCACTTTCAAAACCATCAGGGCTTCATCATCCTCAAAAGGAATGTAGATTAGTTGACGTTCCCCTCCTGCGTCGCGATCGCGATCGCGTATCAACCCTCCTACTTGCTGTAAAAATTTTTCGTATCCCACACGCTCAATCAGCACACGGCGCAACTCAATATTGTCTGTATTGAGGATATCCTGTCCTGTCATGGATTCAGCTTCAAAGGCAATGCGGTCACTTACTTGTACACCGCGCCAGCGCCAAATAAAACCATGTCCCATTCCTAAACTGGTAATCCCAGTTCCGGCTAACTCAATCCAATGAGTGACATGAAGACCTTTGGGAAGATGAGTTAAGTTTACGCAATCGCTGATATCGAGAGTTTCACAGGTGATATTTTCCGGTAAATGGTAAAGCTGTGATGCACCGCTTAAATCCAAATGACCCAAAACTCGCATCCCATCCCATGCGCGATGCTCAAGGATGAGTTTTCTTGCCAGTTCAGGTGATATCGGCTCTTCACTTTCCTTTGGGTGGTAGTTAACCAATTTCTTTGGCACACGCCCCTTCGACATCAAATTCAGCATTAATCCTCCACTTCTACGTCAGCATCAGGGCGGTATTCACGTTGTTTCCAAACGCGATAAAGACCTTGAGGTAATTCAATTGCTCGATGTTCTTCATGAACCAAAGTGGCACCTGTTTGTTTTACCTCCAGAAAAAGCTCATTACCATGCACCCATAACTGAACAGCATGAGATGGCTGGACGCGATGGCTGTGTCCTGTGACTTCACCATGAGCGAGAGTAACACCTTGGTGCTTTTCGGCACTATTAGGTATGGTAGCAATACCTTTAATCAAAACATCACCATGTCTGTAAAGTACATTTACTGAATTAGCTTGGAAGTTTCTGCTGTTATTTAGCATATCTGTAGGAAAGCTTTGAAAACTTATCTATTGTAGTACATTTATACTAAAAATAGATAATTACTTCCGCGTTTTGAAGTTGATTTGGGGGGTTGGGAGAGATCGCACAACTAAATTATTAAGACTAGTAAGACTAAAGCTGCGTGTCATATTTTTTTCGTTTAGGTTGTCAAAGGTCAAAAGGAGCCAGTGCGTTGCGGTGAGCAGTGCGTTGGGCGGCTTCGCCGACTTGAAGCAACTGCGAACCCGAAGGGAGGTTCCCTCCGTTGTAGCAACTGGCTCTCAAGAGTCCAAAAAACCTTAATTTTTGACCCTTTACCCTTGACCCTTGACTCTTGTACCAGAAGATAGGTGTGCCAGTTGCGTAAGTCCTGACTAGTTATAAGTACTTATCTGGCTAACGATAGCTTTAAGGTTGCTCAGGCGGATGTCAATGTATTATGAAAAAGACAAAACTGTTGCGATAATATGGAGGTTTTAGCACTGAGGGAGAAGACGATTTCTCTAGAAATCCCTTAAGACTCAGGATTCAGTACTAATCTGCTCACTCAGGACTTAGGACTCAGAACTCACAGAAGCAAAAATCTTTATGTTAGCAGGTACAACTTTACAGGGTGGAAAATATACCCTAAACCAAGAAATCGGGCGCGGTGGCTTTGGAATTACGTTCAAAGCTACGCATCATTACTTAGGTCAGGAAGTAGTGATGAAAACCATTAACGAACGGCTGCGACAACATGCTGATTTTGCCAAGTTCGAGCGCCAATTCCAAGACGAGGCTAGACGATTAGCTACTTGTGTCCACCCCAATATTGTGCGAGTGAGCGACTTTTTTGTCGAAGCTGGCTTGCCTTACATGGTAATGGAATACATTCCTGGCGACACCTTAGGAGATGCGTTTGTCTTACCAGGAATACCTTTACCAGAAGCCACAGCAATTCATTACATCCGGCAAATTGCAGCCGCCTTACAGGTCGTACATAACAACGGTTTGCTGCACCGGGATGTCAAACCAGATAATATCATCCTTCGCCAAGGAACTCAGGAAGTAGTGCTGATTGATTTTGGCATCGCCAGAGAATTTAATGGCGGTGTCAGACAAACACACACAGGAATGGTTTCGGAAGGTTATTCCCCTATAGAACAATACCTGACACAAGCGCCACGCACACCCGCCACAGATGTTTATGGGTTGGCTGCTACATTATATGCATTGTTGACCGCCCAAGTGCCCCTGCCGGCGCTGCTGCGCGATCGCGAAAAAATGCCATCTCCCCGCGAACTGCAACCCCATCTCAGTGCTGCTGTTAATCAAGCAGTTATGCGTGGTATGGCGGTAGAATCTCGCTTTCGTCCGGCGACAGTTGCCGAATGGCTAAAACTGCTACCAGGTGATGGGGTAACAGTGGTAACGCCATCTGTACCTACTCACACAGTGGCAACTATCAATTTATCGCTGCAAGAACAAGAAAATTTATTTGGCAAAACTGCTAAAAAACAAATCAGTGTGCCAACAACCCTCAAGAATGCGAGAGAACTGGCGCAAAAATTAGCAGCATCTAAAGTATTTATAGGCGCTAGTGTAGCAGTTGTTGCGGCTACAGCAGGTTTTGGCATTACGAGTATGCTGCCGAAACCTCAGCCCCAAGAACCTTCACAGCCGCTTTTCTCCCAGCCTACAAAAGAGCAAACGACGGAAACACCTGTAGTAAATACAACGCCATCACCAGGTAGTCAAGAAACTAAAACCTCTATCTCATCTGAGGTAGCACCCGTTTCTACGTCCTCACGACGCAGGCGCAATCGTCGTGTTTACCAAGAAGAATCTTCTAGCAGTAATAGCAACTCTCAAGCAGAATCATCATCACGCCGTAATTCTGCACCGCCCTCACCTAAACCTAGCCCTTCCGCTACATCATCTTTAGTCGAAAAATTACGAGCAATCAGGTCATCTCGTAACGCTTCCCCGGCACCAACAGTCAATAACTCACCTTCTACTACTAAGGATTCTGCTGCACCCCGAACAGAGAAGCAGTCAAATCCTGTAGTGATACCAGCTTCCCCAGCACCAGCAGACACAAAACGCTCAGAACCTCCGGCTGTGGTTGTACCAACTCAAGAGGTGAAACAAAATTCTACTACTGATAATCCCCAGAAGGTTGAGAAGTCACCGGATAAGCCGCTAAAAGAGAATAATTAAACGCTGATAAATCACGCTTGGGGGGATGCAAGTGTTATCGATCAAGAGTCAAAGAGACGCGATTAATCGCGTCTGTACTCAAAAATCAAAAGTCATTTATCCCCCTTGTCCCCTGCTTCCTTTTCATTTCTTAATTAGCAGATCGCGATCGCACAATCGAATAGCTGAACCGTTCATCTCAATGATGCCATCTTGACTAAGTTTATAAAAAGCGCGGAAGAGGGTTTTGGGAATTGTTCCTAATAGTGATGCTTTGTGTCTTTTAGGTAATTCTAGTTCGACTACATTCGCGTTACCGATGCGATCGCTCAATTTTAATAAGTGGTTTCTCAACCGTTCGAGGGCTTTCGGAAACGAAAGCCCACTACCCCTATTCATACTAAATCTAGTGTAGAAAGCTACCACAGACATTTCTGTATATGGCGAGTATAATTTGTCATTCATAAGCTGACAATTTCTACTCAGTGATGTTTATTTCGGCAAGTATACTTATACGCAGTTCATAATGCTTCACAAATAACCGAAATTACACTTATGTGTCAAAATTATCTTAAGTATCAGTAATCTTTTTAACTGGTGCAACTACCGTAAGCGTGTCAATACAGACATTAGTTAACCATGACCAAGAAGATAGCATTGCTAATTGGTGTAAGTGAGTATGAGTCAACCTTAAACCCCCTTCCCTCTGCTGTCAAAGATGTCAAGGCTATGCAGCGAGTGTTACAGAATTCAAAAATTGGTGGGTTTGATGAGGTGAAAATACTACCGAACCCTGATACTCACACCATGCAACTCGAAATTGAAACATTCTTTTCTGGTCGTAATAAAGAAGATATACTACTGTTGTACTTTTCGGGACATGGAATCAAGGATGAGAACGGTAGATTTTATTTCTCTACTCGCATCACCCGTACAAATTTAAAACATCAACTAATTAAATCAACTGCTGTTGCTGCGAGTTTTGTTCATGACCAAATGAATAACAGTCGTTCTAAGCGACAGGTAATTATTCTTGACTGTTGCTTTAGTGCAGCATTTGATCCTTCATTAATAGCAAAAGATGATGGTTCTGTCGATTTACAGGGTCAACTTGGTGCTGAAGGGCGGGTTGTTCTTGCATCTTCTAGTTCCACTCAATATTCTTTTGAACAACAAGGATCTGATATTTCCGTTTACACAGGTTATTTAGTAGAGGGAATAGAAACAGGAGCAGGCGATTTAGATCAAGATGGTAAAATTTCAGCACGTGAATTACATAAATATGCTTGCGAACGGTTAGAAGATAATGCTTTTAGCATGAAACCCAAAATTATTGTCTTGAAAGATGAAGGATTTGATGTTGTTATTGCTCAAACCCAAAATAAGACAACAAAACACAATCTAGAAGATATTCAAAACAATAATTGGGGAGAAGTTAGGTTAGGTACAGCAAAATTATCAGGAGATATATACAAACTGGACGCACCAACATTTCAGCTACGTAACTTTCTAGAACCTTATGAAGATTTCATCACAAATCTAATCCAACAATTTACAAATTTAGCAAATGAAAGTTTAAATATTAGTTCTGATATTACTAATCAGCTATTAAATATAATTAAGCAGACTTCTGAGGCAGATTTTGTATTCATTCTCACTATTGACAACAAAGATAATTGGTCAGTTAAAGCACATAGCAACCCTTCTAAGGATATAGATAATAGTTTTTATTTTAATACTTTAAACTCACATATATTACCTACTGTTTCACGGTTATCCATTTTTAACCCTGCTTATCATGGTATCTATCGATTGCATGAAGATAAAAATGGTGTAATTAAAGCTTTTGTATTCGTACCTTTAAAAGGCTTACCGCAAGCGGAGGTGATAGTAGTTTGTGGTATACACCAAGATTCTTATCTTATGGGAGATGTATACGGGCGCATTTTAACAAGTTTTTACAACGCTTACCAGAAATTATCACTTAAACCTGCGTTAGTAGAAGCTGCTATTATTGATGATTTAAAGAAAGATTTTGGATTTGTTGCAGCACATTTATATGAACGGAGATTCCAATTATTCTGCGATCGTCTTCAAAGAATGATTGTTTATTTTGAGCCTGTTTTGCATTTAGATGCTGACGAATTATTCATCAGTAGTTGGGAGGCTTTAGCCAGAGATCCCGAAACTTTAACGGCTCCCGTAGATTTATTTCAGGCTGCGGAAATGTGGGGGCCCAGGTTTACTATTGAACTTGACCAGTATTTTCTGAGAACTGCTACCGCTAGCTATCAAGAAGCCAGAAAAAAATCAAAGCAAAATAGATCTGAAGAAACGGCACCACTATCAGTTAACGTTTACCCAGATTCTTTGATCAGAACTGCTTACTTTGAAACAGTTCGCCAAGTAATTAAAGAAAAAGCTATTTCTCCCAGAAATCTCATCTTAGAAATTTCCGAAAAAGCAGAATTACCACAGTTTAATGATGGTAGTCGGTTGCAAACTCCTTTAACATTTTTTAAAGCTAAATTGGTAGAATATGTTAAACAATTGCAAATTAGATTTGCAATTGATGACTTTGGGGTTGGCTATGCTTCAGTCTCTCGCCTAGCAGGATTACACCCATCTCATGTCAAAATTGATCGAAATATTTTATATCATCAATCCTGTGATGTTATTATTCGCTTTGTCCATGAATTAGTCGGAGCAAATAATCTTAATCCATCTCATGTAATTGTAGAAGGTATAGATGAAACCACTCCTATTACTTTATACAGCCTCAAACAACTTGGTGTTAATTACATTCAAGGGCATATCGTAGGCAAACCTAGCCCTGAAATTTATCGCTTAAGTAAAGAAAAGTATGATGATTTGAAAAAACTGATTTTAGAAAAGCCAAACTGAATTCACGCGCTACTAACAAAAAGCGATCGCCAAAAAGTATCAAATTGAACTTTGGATTGGTATTACTTATACCCAAATATGGGAATCTGAATAATAAACTCTGCACCCTCGCCAGGGGAAGAGACACACTCAAAAGTACCATTGTGGACTTCTGTAACTATCTGATAACTAATAGACAGTCCTAAACCTGTACCTTTACCTTCTGGTTTGGTACTAAAGAAAGCTTGAAAAACTTTTTGCTTGATTGACTTCGACATTCCCAGCCCATTATCAGCAATGCAAATTTTCACTTGCTGATCGTTTGCTGTGGTAGAAATTGTGATGACATTGGGATTCTGTTCTAAAAAAGCATAATTCTTGCCTTCATTAGATTCTTCTAAAGCGTCAATAGCATTCGCTAGTAAATTCATAAATACCTGATTTAATTGCCCAGGATAACAAGCAACTTGGGGTAAATCACCATAATTTTTAATTACATTAATTGCTGGACGATGGGGATAAGCCTTTAAACGATGGGACAAAATCATCAGTGTAGTGTCAATTCCTTCATGAATATTAACCACTCTTTTATCTAAACCATCTTTGCGTGAGAAGTTGCGTAGAGACTGCATGATATCTCGAATACGATGGGTTCCCAGCTTCATTGAGGAAATCATCTTTGGCAAGTCTTCTAAGAGGAAATCTAAATCAATCGCCTCAATTTCATCTGTAATTTCTGCTGGTGGGTTAGGTAAGTACTGTTGATAAAGATGTAGTAAATTAATTAAATCTTCAATATACTGTTTGGCATGAGTCAGATTAGTAAAAATGAAGCTGACAGGATTATTCACCTCATGGGCAACTCCCGCTACTAACTGCCCTAACGATGAAATTTTTTCTGTATGAACGAGTTGAGTTTGAGTTTGTTGAAGTTGTAATAACGCTGCTGCTAAGTCTTGGGATTTTTCTTGTTCTTTAGCATAAAGACGAGCATTTTTAATGGCGATCGCAGCTTGAGAAGAGAGAATTTTCAAAAGTTCTAACCGTTCAGGTGTAAATGCCCCAGTTATCAAATTATTTTCGAGATAAAATATACCGATTAATTTGGCTTGATAAAAGATAGGCACACACAAGATTGACTTGCATTCATATTTTTGAATATATGAGTCTTTATTAGAAATCGGGTCAAGTTTAGCATCTCTAATTACTAAGGGTTGCTGAGTTCTCGCTACATAGTTGATCAGCTTTTTGGGGACAAGTTCACTATCTTCTACCGGAGTTGATGGTAAGGTAATTTGCATATCGATCAGGCTAGTATCAATTGCTTCAATAATCAGTTGATTGTCTTTTTCTAAAATTAAGCAACCTTTTTGGGCACCAGCATTTTCTAAGATGATATGTAGGAGTGTGCGTGGTAAACTCTCTAAGGAAATTTCGTTATTAATCGCCTCACTCGCTTTCACTACTGTTGCTATATCCAGATTTGCACTATTACTGGTTGTAGAGAGCGTGCCGATAGATACATCTAATTTTAATGTTCTAGAGATGCTACCTGTGGAAGCGATCGCATTATTGCTGCGTAGAATTAAATCGGGGTATCGCTTTTCTAGGTTTTTGACTTTGGCAGAACTACCCCAACGGTTGTAACCATAGTAAGCCTCAGTCAAGTAAACTTGGGCTATTTTGTTCTTACCCATTGACAGGTACAATTCTGCGGCACGTTCATTAGCAAGTGCTTCTTCCTGAATATAACCGTTTTCAGCAGCACCAGTAATGGCGCGATCGTAGTACTCCATCGCCTCTAAATACTCACCCCGCACCCGATGATACTCAGCTTTAACTAAACAAAACTTGTGCTTGTGGTTCATGGGTGCATGATCTGCCCATTGCTTCAGCTTTTCTTGGTTGGCAATCACCCGCAGCCACAAGCTTTCTTTTTCCAGACTTGGGGTTTGAGGTAACATGGCAAGCTGGGTGAGAGAATCATAAAAGTGGAAAACTGGCACCATAAAAGAGCCAGTTACCCCATCTAAGTATTCCTTCGCCAAGGAAGCGACTTCTGCCGCTTGCTGATACTCATTAAATAGGTAACAAATAATCAATTTGTTGACATATAAAGTGCCGATTGCATATCGGTCGTTAGCCTGCAAATGTAACGGCAGCATGATGTCTTCGTTGTATGCTACACCTCGCAAGTTACCAGGATAAGGACTATCGCTGATCAGATTTAATACAGATTGTCGAAATATTTTCAGATAATTATGGGCAACTTCCTGCTTGATTTTATCCAAAGCTTGACTGTAAGTTGTCATCTCTGGTTCTATAGTTCTCAGTTCCTTGCCGAGGAAATAAGAAAGAGCGCAATAATTGTAGGCACAGTAGGCAGAATATTCTAAATCGCCTGTTTCCAAACCACTGTGATGTGCTTCTAATAAAGGTAGTAGTGATTCTCGAATATGATGCTTCCACGGTTTAACGAACGGGTAAATCATATTGAAGGTACTAGTTTTAAGTGTTTTACCTTGGAGACGTGAGAGTAAGGCTAAAGCCAATTGACCAGCGCGATCGCCTGCATCAATATCCTCGACAACTCCGCAGAGAATGACTCCATACCAAGCGTATGCAAGAGTTGATACTGGGGCGTTGCCGTATTCAACTGATAGCCGCACCTGCTTAAATACAATTAAGGGCAGCAACATTGGTACTGCTTGATACACAGCCGCCGTGACTGTGGCGATAATCCGCATGACTGCTAAGATTTGCGGATCTGTCATTGCTGGCAGATCAATTAAATCCTCAAAACTCCTTTCTGCTAGTATTAATTGTGTTGCTTGCAAACTCTCTGTTATATCTGCGTGATTAGGCGCATCGGGAAATTTGATACCCAAAAGTTCTAGGACGGTTAATGCAGTTTTGATAGCTTCCGGCTGTCTACTTTGGGCTACATCAGCCTGAATCTCTACCTCATAAATCTTCACTTTATCAAGTAGTGTGCGGGCATTTTGCAATACTTGGTTGGCTAAATTTTCCATCAACTCAAAATCGCCACCGAGATATGCTGCTTCTGCTGCTTCCACTACCAATCCTAAAGTCAAGCCATATTCACTCAGCCAGCTATCCACTGCTAAGAGTTTTATACCCGTGGTGAAATAGGCGATCGCAACTATATAAGCTGTTGCGGCTTTCGCTTTTCTCCCAGCCAGCAAATTTAATTCCGCCAGCCGTTGCTTTTGGAATTGTTCTGTAATTAAGCTAGCACCCACATTTAATTGATTAATAATATCAAAAATATTTTCCTCTAATTGTTCAGGAGGTGTATTTTGTAATAACTGCTGACCAATTTTCAGATGAGTAATTTGTCTTTGGTTATCAGGAATTAGGGAGTAAGCAGCTTGTTGGACGCGATCGTGCAAAAATCTGTAAGTAATATGGGAGTCATCAAATTTTAAAGCGGCTAACTCTTCTGTGGCAAATAGTAGCGGTATGCGGTATTCATTATTAAGCGGTAAAATCAGAGCTAATTGCAAAGCTGGTTGCAATGCTTCAGCAACATTTTGCAGATTTTTGCCGCTGACTGTTACTAATACATCTAAACTGAAGCGATTGCCAATACACGCCGCTAATTGTAGCACTATTTGCGTAGCTTTTGGTAGCTTTTGAATATTACCTGCTACTAACTCCACAACATCTTGGTCTACAAGATTAATCGTTTGAATTTGCTGTATATCCCATACCCAAATTCCTTGATTAAAATCAAATTTTAGCAGATTTTCTTGGGAAAGTGCCCTGAGTAATTGAGTTAAAAAGAAGGGATTACCCTGAGTTTTATTAAATAAAATTTGAGCTAGTTCCGGGATTTTTTTAGAATCTTGCAAGGTATCTGTAAGCATCTGGCAGATATAGGAAACTTCTAATGGGCGTAACACAATATTGTTGATAATTGTTTCTGCTTGCTGAATTTCCTTTAAAGTTTTTGTTAAGGGATGGGTAGCGCTAACTTCGTTATCTCGATATGCTCCAATTAATAATAAATAATGACTCTCTGGGTTAGTCATTAACACCTGAATTAATTTCAGTGAAGCCGAGTCAGCCCACTGTAAGTCATCCAAAAATAGTACTAAAGGATGTGAATGTTTTGTAAAAACTTGAATAAAAGACTGAAACACTCGATTGAAGCGATTTAGGCTTTCTGTTGCACCTAATTGGGGAACAGCTGGTTGTTTACCAATAATTAATTCTACTTCGGGAATCACATCAATGATCACTTGACCATTGCTACCCAGCGCGTACAGTAGTTTTTCTTTCCAAGTTTCCAGCCTGTGGCTATTTTCAGTTAATAATTGCCGCATTAAAGATTGAAAAGCCTGAATCATGGAAGCGTAGGGGATATTCCGTTTAAATTGATCGAATTTACCATCAATAAAATAACCCCTCTGTCTAACAATCGGCTTATGCACCTCATTTACCAGGGATGACTTACCAATCCCAGAGTAGCCAGAAACCAACATGATTTCGCTTTTACCTTGGCTAATGCGCTCAAATGCGGCTAACAAAGTCGAGATTTCTGCTTCTCTTCCGTATAATTTTTGGGGGATGAGTAATTGAGAAGTGCGATCGCGCTGTCCAGGGATAAAATTAGGAATATCGCCTGTAACTTCGAGTTGCTCAAGACAAAATTCTAAATCAGCTAATAGTCCCAAGGCGCTTTGATAGCGGTCTTCAGCATTTTTTGCGATCAGTTTCATCACAATAGCAGCGATCGTTGTAGAAACCTCTGGGTTTAACTGTGCAATTGGTGTGACTGACTTGGCAATATGACAGTGAACCATCTCCAGTAAATCATCAGTTACAAAAGGCAATTGACCTGTCAACATCTCATAGAATGTAATCCCCAACGAATAAAAATCGCTGCGATAATCCACAGTACGATTCATTCTCCCCGTTTGCTCCGGAGACATATAAGCAACAGTTCCTTCCAATTGATTAGGATTAGTCAGTTGCGGTGTTTCTTTATCTAAATGTGACGCAATACTAAAATCAGTGATTTTAACAATACCAGTATGCGGATTAATGATGATATTTGCGGGTTTAATATCTTTATGAATAATGTGATTCTGATGTAGCGATAACAATGCTTGTGCTAATTGCACAGCAATCTTGAGAAAAGAAACTGTACAAAGCTGTTGCAAAGAGAGAAATTGCTTGAGACTTACGCCATCAAAGTCTTCCTCTACTAACACCAGCCGATTTTGATAGCTTTCTAAGCTGTAGACTTTAACAATACCTTCGCAGTTAAGATTTTCTGTAATTTTATATTCGTGCTTGAAGCGAGTAATTTGCTCAAAAGTCGGATATTCAGCCTTAATAACTTTTAGGATCACAGGCTGCTGGGTTTTTTGCGACTTAGCCCGGTAAACAGTTGTGTTAATTCCTTCAGATATAATTTCTGTTAAGTCATAACCTGGAATAATTGAAGTTAACACCATGTTTCTCCTTTCCCTAGAGTTGAGCGCTCACTTCATATATTTCCCAATTGGAAAGGCAGAATATAATAATTTACATACATTTACGCTAGGAATAATCTACCTTTTTCATAAAGTACTCTTTATCAGCCTTTATAAGCGTTTTTAAGGGAAAAATTATTCTTTTTTCTGATTTAGCTCTTGAGGTAACTCAAACAAGCCATCGTCGCCAGATTCAAAACCAATCACCTGAAACACAGCATCAATATTTAACTCCCCATAAATATGAGGAAATAATTCCCCTATTTCCGCCTCCTCATAACGAATTTCAGCTTGAACTTTATCAGAATCAATAAACAGTATTACCAATCCCTTTTGATTAATAAAAAACCTATTTGCAACCTTGACTATTTGACTAGATTCTGAACAGTGGATAAAACCTTCGGTATCCAGCGAATCAGCGCGATAGCTACCGATGATTTTTGCTTGTTCCCATTGTTTACGTTGCGTAATGTGGAGGATAGTTTTCACAGTAATTAAGATTATTTCAAATTTTAAACTACGTTAAAGTACATAGACTTCTACTCTGAACTAATAATATGCGAGGAATGCACCCTACGATTAAGCTATTCCACATTTAACTTGCATAATTTTTTAGGGACAAAAGATTCAAGGGAAGTACAGCACATATGAAGCAGCTGAAGTTTGGACAGTTGTTTCTGTAACCGTTAAAAACACAAGTGGTAAAAGACAACGGCATGATTCAGGGTTCTATCTTGGACTTTTAAATTTAGTTGACTCAAAAGGCAACAAATACGATATTAAAGAGATAGAGTTCAAATATGATGTTCATTTGATAGAGAAACCTTTTTCTCCTGGTGAGGCTCGTTCTATGGATTTACTATTCGATACACCTAAAGGTATCAAGGCAGATAAACTTCTAATTATTGATGAAGCTTTAAAACCCATTCCATTAAAACTTTAAACGACAGTAGTCTAAGTAGTTTGCTTTTAAATCTCATGCAGAGACGTATAGACACAGAGTTTTCCTTTGCGTCTTTGCGCCTTTGCGTGAGAAATCATTCTACAAATTAGACGGAACACAAACATCCGGCGCACACAAACCAACAAACCTCAACGTTGTCACCTCAAAAGAATTCAAATCAACGCAGCGAATAGCATGATTATTAGTATCAGCAATATATAACTTTGAATTCATAACACTCAATCCCGAAGGTTCAAAAAATCTACTATTCTTACCTTGTCCATTTTGTAAACCCATTGCACCATCACCCAAAATTGTTTGACAATTACCTGTGCTAGAACTTACTAATTTAATTTTGTGATTGTAAGTATCTGCTACCCACAAATAATTCTCAACATATTCTACCCCCAAACAATGCTGTAACCGCACATTTTCACCCTGTCCATCAACATCACCAAAGCCAAATAAATTTCCACTACCGCACACAGTTCTGACTAAACGCGGTTCAATTATTCCCACACCGCGAATTGAACTTACTTCACTATCAGCAATATATAATTCTTCACCATTACTAGTAATACCGCTTGGTTGAGCAAACGCAGATTCAGTCAGCAAACCATCAATACAAGCTTCTACACCAGTACCAGCATAAGTTTTAATTACGCCAGATTCTAAATCCATTGACCAAATTTGATGGGTTCCCGCCATTGCAATAAATAGGCTATTTCCTACTTTCACTAAATCCCAAGGAGAATTTAGCGAAGTTTCTAAGCCAACACCACCATAAGGCTTAATATTACGACTTTGTTCACCAGTTCCCCCAATAGTTTCTACAACTTGGCGTTGTAAATCAACTCGCCGCAAAGCATGGTTATCTGTATCAGCAACATAGAGAATTTGATTATCTGCATCAAATGCCATTCCTTGAGGTGCAGAAAACTCTGCTTGGCTAAAATTACCATCAGTCAAACCAGGTTTACCAGTGCCAATTATGTGTATAATTTCCCTTTCTAAACTACTCATCACCAAACGATGATGACCAGAGTCAGCAATAAATAAACCTGGCGATGTCGCTAAAACTTTACCTGGAAAAGCTAAAGGTGTAACTAATGGTTGACGTTGCTTTTCTAAATTTAGGCTGAGTTCTTGAAAATTTATTGTCCCTTTTTCTCTGTGTTCTGAAATTAGTTTTTCTAGTAGCTGATCTAATGCATCGCGATGTCCTTCACCAGAGACATAGCTAATTACATAACCTTGTGGATCAATAATCATTAAAGTGGGCCAAGCACGAACAGCATACTCTTCCCAAACCCGAAAACCCCTGTCAACTACAACAGGGTGTTCAATGTCATAACGCAAGATTGCTTGACGAATATTTTCGGTTTCTTTTTCGTTATCAAACTTTGCAGAATGAATGCCAATAACTATAAGACTATCTTTATATTTTTGTTCTAAATATTTTAAGTCTGGTAAAATATGTAGACAATTAATACAACAGTATGTCCAAAAATCTAAGATGACAATTCTGCCCTTGAGTTGCTTAATAGATAATGGTGTATCAGTATTAAACCAAGGAGAATTTTGTGGTAATTCTGGCGCTCGTACACGGGGAATCATAAATAATCCAAAATTATAAATGAAACAACATAATATTAATAAGTGTCCACCCTATCAACCAATGCAAATTGAATGCGCGATGTCTGCGACGGGCTTCTCTACGAGAGGCTACGCCAACGCCTACGCTTCGGGTATTCTTGGCTTTTAGGGGTAATTCCTTTTTTACTTTATCGAGAAATCTTCCAAAGGCTGTATCAATTTTGAAAGGACTAACAGCAATCACCACTATGGAGTTATTTGCTTGGGTAAAACAAGCCAAATCCCAAGCCGATCGCGGACGAGTCGCCGATCGCACTCCCCGATTGAATATAGCTAATCCTAATTGGTTTGCAGTTCACATCTGTTGTGGAACTGGAGAAACTTATAGTGCAGGTGATACAGGTTGTGTGTTCCCACTCATGAGTGTGATCAAAGCGTTTTCACTACTTTATCTGTTAGAACATTTCGGTGCAGAGAAGGTTTTGCAGTGGGTAGGGGTTGAACCATCAGATGCGCCATTCAATTCCCTAGACCAATTAATTGCCGATCGCGGATACCCCCGCAATCCGATGATTAATAGTGGTGCAATTACCCTAGCAGATCAATTACCTGGAGAAAATGCCAGCGATCGCACTCAGCAGTTTTGTCAATGGCTCAACCAGTTAACAGGCTGTCATCTGAAGTTAGATGAGCTAATGCTGGCTTCAGTACGATTAACTCGTTCTCCAGCCAATCAAGCGATCGCTAACTATCTCGCTCAAACAGGACACATAAAAAATATTGCTATATCTCTTGACACTTACGAGCAAATATGCTGTCTCTCGAGTAAGGTGGAAGATTTAGCCAAGCTGGGAAAACTCCTAGCTTGTGAAAATAGCTTGGTATCAGCAAAAAACCGCCGGATTGTTAACGCCGTGATGTTAACTTGTGGATTGTATGAAGCATCTGCCGAGTTTGCTGTGAGGATTGGCCTACCAATGAAATCAGGCATTGGTGGTGGGCTTGTAGCAATAGTACCAAGTGAAGGTGCGATCGCTTGTTACAGTCCGGCTTTAGATACAGTAGGTAATCCGGTAGCAGGGCTAACCTTTGTGGAAGTTTTAGCTCAAAAGCTAGAGTTGAGTATCTTTGGGTAACTTGCTCATGAAAAATTTGGAACCAAAATCCAACTGGTATGACAAAGATTCAGCACAAAGAAAAAACTGGTACGCAAAAGTAGCAGATACCTACAATCAGGCAAGACCACGCTATCCCCATGATCTCATTTCTCGCTCTGTCGAGTTAGCCCATCTTTTACCAGATGCGATCGTTCTGGAGATAGGTTGCGGCCCGGGAATTGCAACTGTAGCCTTTGCTCAATTCGGCTTTTCGATGGTTTGTCTTGAGCCAAACTTGGAAATGTGTCGGTTAGCCAAACAGAACTGTTCACAGTATTCATCTATACAGATTCAGAATACTTTATTTGAAGAATGGGAGCTAGAGCCGGGCAAATTCGATGCTGTTTTGGCGGCGACGGCTTTTCATTGGATAAAACCTCATATTGGCTATCAAAAAGCCGCTGACGCTTTAAAAGATTGTGGTTATCTAATTTTGTTTTGGAACATGACACCTCAGCCTGCTTATGAAATCTATCAAGCATTGCATAAAGTTTATCAACAATACGCCCCGTCTCTAGCTAGATATGAAGACAGGGCAACTCAGGAAGAAATAGTTAAAGGATTTGGACAGAATGTCATAGATTCTGGTCTATTCAAAGACTTGGTATGTGAACATAAGGTGTGTGAAGTCATGTTAAACACCGATGATTATCTGAGGCTTTTAAGTACTTACTCGCCATACTTAGTGCTAGAACCGCAGACTAGAGATGCTTTATTTACAAGTATTAGCGAAGTTATAGACAAGACATTTGGAGGTAAGATTCAGATTTCCTACCTCAGTGCTTTTCAAGTTGCTCAAAAAATATAATTCCTATGGCCCTATTGTTGGAGGCAACAAGCTGGGCGATTTTTCTTCAGTCTGGTTTACCTGTGGTTCAATAATTTCTGGCAGTGTCGGCGGTACACTGGGCGATGTTTGGGGCGAAGAACGTGGACGACGCTGAAAATATCGGCTAAATCCCGTTTTTGCTGGCTGTTTTACCTCTGGCTGTGGTGGTTCAGTCGTAGCAGGTGGTGGCGTTACTTCTGGTTGAGGTGATTCAGTAGCAGAAGGTGTTGGTATTACTTCTGGCTGGGGTGCTTCAGTAGCAGAAGGTGTTGGTGTTACTTCTGGCTGAGATTTTGGTGTCGTCTCTAAAGGCGCAATCGATTCTGGTTGCGGAGACTCTATAACTTCTGGTAGCTTCGGCGACACGCTAGGAGATGATGTAGGCGTAGGACGATAACGGCGCTGGAAATATCCGCCCAATTTTGGTTTTTCTGGCTGCGGAGTGGCTTTTTCAGGTAATTCGGTAGCAGAAGGTGTTGGTATCACCTCTGGTTTTGGTTCTGGTGTCTTTTCTGGTGATGGTAGAACTGGTTGTTCTGGCTGCTTCGATTCAGTTGGCTGTGTTATGGGTGTTTCTGGAATCTCAATTTTTGGAGTTTGTTGTGCCTGGGGCGTGGCTGTAGGGGTTGGTGTGGGTTCAGCAGGCGGTATCTTCGCAGTATAGTTTGGATCGACAATACTACGTACCTCATCTGCTTTGAGTTCCCCGCTAACAATTCGTGAAAGAGTGTCTTTAGCTTTGGGCTGGTAGTTAATTAACCCAACTGTAGTATTAAAGACATTTTTTACAGGATTACCCTGGTTATCGAGAAATTCCAGCTTTACCCAATTTTTACCAGATTTGAAGCCTTTGAGGTAAACGGCTTGCCAACGATCAAGAACAAAGCTTTCACCATTAATCGTGCAACGAATACGCCAATTACTGATTCCGTCGTTAGGGTTGTCTTGAGAAACAAGGTGCAGGGGAGCATTAGTTAGATAAAAGTCTAATAGTATTGGTTCTGCCCCGTAATCACCTTTGGGACGGCTGTAGGTTAGCAAGGGTAGTGCTGGATTGGGATTGTTGTCATCTGTTTTGGCTAAAATATGAAATTTTATCTGGGCGTAAGCACCTTCATTTTTGAAGCTTTCATGCCAAGGGCGGGATGGGAAGACACGCAAGCTGTGAGTACCTGGGGATAAGTCTGACAACACCAAAGGCTGATTTAAGTCGTAAACGGCTATATATGGTTTGTTATCCAGAATTACGTGGAGATGAGGGCCCAATTCCCATTTCGGATCTTTAAATATGGGGAGATCTTTAACTTGAAAACGAACTGTTACCTGATTATCAGACAAGACTTCATCAGCTTGAGGTGTAACTATAGCAACCTGTGGCTGGTAGACCTCCAATGCGGAGCGCAGTTCTTGGATTGTTGTCGGCGGAGAAACTTCCGCAAATTCCTTAGAAATTTTTTGTGGGGTTTCTCGATAACCCACAGATACATCTTGGCTGACAGCTTTATCACCACAGCTTGCCAAACTCAAGACTAGTAAAAATCCTATTAACCATCTCAAAACAGCGAACCTCCTAAGGAGGAGATTCTCTAACACCGCTTTTTGCCAAGAGTCCATGCCTTCTACCCAGTGTATAGTTTCCAACAACTGACAGATCATTTTGGCTCAAACTGTCCATAGGGAACTATAGCCCAAAAGAAAGGAAGCAGGGGACTGGGGAACTCGGGACCCCCTCTGGGGATTAGGGGCAATGGGGACTGGGTAATGGGGGGACAAGGGGGACAAGGAAGAAATCTTGACTTTTGCCCAATGCCCAATGCCCCATACTTCAAAAATTTCTAACTAAAAGAATAAAAAATACTAATATTTACTTCTTATACCAATTCTGTATGAAGATGCACATAACAAGACCCCCCTGTAGTCCCCCCTTGCTAAGGGGGGACGGCGTTAGCCGGGGGGTAAATATATGCAGCTTCACAGAGAAATGGTATTAGTCCCTAGTTGCTTGTTCACGCCTTGTTAATTTAGACAGTTCATGAGAGCTAATAATCTTTACTTTGTTTTTTATTAGATATTTAGCAAAATGTGTCGTCTTTTTGACAGTTTTTTTTTACCAGGAGCGAATTTGCAGACGACAACAACGACCACAACCGTTGAAATCCTTGCTACGCGCCAATCAACTCTAATTTTTACGAATTGTTATCTTTTGTAAAGAAAATGTATAATCTATTGACTTTTTGTCCATTAGTTTAAAGGTAAAAGGCAGAGTGGACAATTATTTCAGTGATTTTGAATTATTGTTAAATTATCTTCAACAATGTACAACTCAAGACTTTATAATTCAACAGAAACAAACTTCCACATTGAGTCTGAATCGCCCCCAGGATTTTTCTGGAGGATACGATAATGGTTAACTTTGTGGTTTCCTGATTCCTCATTCCTTATCTAGAGAGGAGGTCGAATGACGATTAGTCCTCCGGAGCGAGAGGAAAAAAAGGCAAAAGTAATAGTCGATAACGATCCCGTACCTACCTCGTTTGAGAGATGGTCACAACCTGGACATTTCGACAGAACTTTAGTCAGAGGTCCCAAAACCACCACATGGATTTGGAACCTGCACGCCCTCGCCCACGATTTTGATACACATACAAGCGATCTACAAGACATCTCCCGCAAGATATTCGCAGCACACTTCGGCCACTTAGCTGTAGTGACCATTTGGCTGAGCGGGATGATATTCCACGGTGCTAAGTTTTCTAACTACGAAGCTTGGCTAAGTGACCCACTAAACGTAAAGCCTAGTGCTCAAGTCGTTTGGCCCATTGTCGGGCAAGACATCTTAAATGGTGATGTTGGCGGTGGCTTCCACGGTATTCAAATCACCTCTGGCTTGTTCCAAGTCTGGCGTGGTTGGGGTATTACCAACTCATTCCAGCTCTACTGCACTGCCATTGGCGGTTTGGTATTAGCAGGCTTGTTCCTGTTTGCTGGTTGGTTCCATTACCACAAGCGCGCTCCCAAACTGGAATGGTTCCAGAATGTGGAGTCAATGCTCAATCACCACCTGCAAGTATTGCTGGGTTGTGGTTCGTTGGGATGGGCTGGACACTTGATTCACGTGTCCGCACCGACTAACAAGCTGTTGGATGCAGGGGTAGCTATCAAAGATATCCCCTTGCCCCACGAGTTCATCCTGAACAAAGACTTGTTGATCGACCTATTTCCCGGCTTTGCTAGTGGTTTGGCACCTTTCTTCACCTTGAACTGGGGTCAGTACGCTGACTTCCTCACCTTTAAGGGTGGTCTCAACCCAGTAACAGGCGGCTTGTGGCTGACAGATATTTCTCATCACCACTTGGCGATCGCTGTACTGTTCATTATTGCTGGTCACCAATACCGCACCAATTGGGGTATCGGTCACAGCATTAAAGAGATCCTCGAAAACCACAAAGGTCCCTTCACTGGTGAAGGTCACAAAGGCCTTTACGAAAACCTAACCACATCTTGGCACGCTCAATTGGCTACTAACCTAGCCTTCTTGGGTTCGCTAACAATCATCATCGCGCACCACATGTACGCGATGCCCCCCTATCCATATCTGGCAACTGACTACGCTACGCAGTTGTGTATTTTTACTCACCATATTTGGATCGGCGGTTTCCTGATTGTTGGTGGTGCTGCTCACGCTGCCATTTTCATGGTGCGTGATTACGATCCAGTTGTGAACCAAAACAACTTACTGGATCGGGTGCTCCGTCACCGAGATGCGATTATCTCTCACTTAAACTGGGTTTGTATTTTCCTAGGCTTCCATAGCTTTGGACTTTACATCCACAACGACACAATGCGTGCATTGGGTCGTCCCCAAGACCTGTTCTCCGATACAGGGATTCAGTTACAACCAGTTTTTGCTCAGTGGATACAAAATATCCACGCCTTGGCACCTGGTACAACTGCACCCAATGCCTTAGAACCGGTTAGCTACGTATTCGGTGGCGGTGTTTTGGCTGTAGGCGGTAAAGTCGCAGCTGCGCCCATTGTTTTGGGTACAGCAGACTTCCTAATTCACCACATTCATGCCTTTACCATTCACGTAACCGTTCTCATTCTGCTTAAGGGTGTGCTGTACGCTCGCAGTTCTCGTCTGATTCCAGACAAGGCAAACTTGGGCTTCCGCTTCCCTTGCGATGGTCCTGGTCGTGGTGGTACCTGCCAAGTATCCGGTTGGGATCATGTGTTCCTCGGACTATTCTGGATGTACAACTCCCTATCTATTGTACTTTTCCACTTCAGCTGGAAGATGCAATCTGATGTTTGGGGAACTGTAGACGCAGCAGGTAATGTGACTCACATTACTGGTGGTAACTTTGCCCAAAGTGCCATCACAATCAACGGCTGGTTGCGTGACTTCTTGTGGGCGCAAGCTTCACAGGTAATCAACTCCTACGGAAGTGCGCTGTCTGCTTATGGACTTATGTTCTTGGGCGCTCACTTTGTTTGGGCATTCAGCTTGATGTTCCTGTTCAGTGGTCGCGGCTACTGGCAAGAACTGATTGAGTCTATCGTTTGGGCTCATAATAAACTGAAGGTAGCACCAGCAATTCAGCCTCGCGCTTTGAGCATCACTCAAGGTCGGGCAGTAGGTGTAGCTCACTACCTCTTAGGAGGGATTGCTACCACCTGGGCATTCTTCCACGCACACATTCTTTCGGTAGGGTAGCAATCAGCTATATAGAGTACTGAGTGCTGAGTGCTGAGGATAAAACCTAGAAATCAGGACTCAAAACTCAGAACTCTAAAGCTGAAACATGATGGCTAAAGGTCAGAGGAATTATCAAACCTATGGCAACAAAATTTCCAAAATTTAGCCAGGATCTCGCACAGGACCCGACTACGCGTCGGATATGGTATGCGATCGCTACAGGTAACGACTTTGAAAGCCACGATGGCATGACGGAAGAAAATCTTTACCAAAAGATTTTCGCCACTCACTTCGGTCACTTGGCAATCATCTTCCTGTGGACTTCCAGCCTCCTGTTCCATGTAGCCTGGCAAGGTAACTTTGAACAGTGGATCAAAGATCCAATTCACATCCGCCCCATCGCCCACGCGATTTGGGACCCCCACTTTGGTAAACCAGCAATCGAAGCGTTTACCCAAGCAGGTGCAAGCAATCCTGTAAATATTGCTTACTCTGGTGTTTACCACTGGTGGTATACCCAAGGGATGCGAACAAACGCTGATCTCTACTCAGGTTCTATCTTTCTGCTGTTGTTCGCAGCAGTGTTACTTTTTGCTGGTTGGTTGCACTTGCAGCCAAAGTTCCGTCCCAGCCTCGCTTGGTTTAAGAGTGCTGAATCTCGCCTAAACCACCACTTAGCAGGTTTGTTTGGCGTTAGCTCTCTAGCTTGGGCCGGTCACTTGATTCACGTTGCTATCCCCGAATCTCGCGGACAGCACGTAGGTTGGGATAACTTCCTAACCACTGCACCTCACCCAGCAGGCTTGCAACCCTTCTTCACTGGTAACTGGGGCGTTTACGCTCAAAACCCAGACACGGCAGGTCATTTGTTCGGTACCTCCCAAGGTGCAGGGACTGCAATTCTCACCTTTTTAGGTGGTTTCCATCCCCAAACCGAATCCCTGTGGTTGACTGACATCGCTCATCACCACTTGGCGATCGCTGTGCTATTCATCGTCGCTGGACATATGTACCGTACCAATTTTGGTATTGGTCACAGCATCAAAGAGATGATGAATGCCAAAACCTTCTTTGGCAAACCTGTTGAAGGTCCGTTCAACATGCCTCACCAAGGCATTTATGACACCTACAACAACTCCCTACACTTCCAATTGGGTTGGCACCTAGCTTGTTTGGGTGTTCTCACCTCTTGGGTGGCGCAGCACATGTACTCGATGCCTTCCTATGCATTTATTGCTAAGGACTATACAACTCAGGCAGCGCTGTACACCCACCACCAGTACATTGCTATTTTCTTAATGGTTGGTGCCTTTGCTCATGGTGCCATCTTCTGGGTTCGGGACTACGATCCTGAGCAAAACAAAGGAAACGTACTAGAGCGTGTGCTCCAGCACAAGGAAGCGATTATCTCCCACCTCAGCTGGGTATCTCTCTTCTTAGGTTTCCACACACTCAGCTTGTACGTTCACAACGACGTAGTAGTTGCTTTCGGTACTCCTGAAAAGCAAATCTTGATTGAGCCAGTATTTGCTCAATTCGTCCAAGCCGCTAATGGTAAGGTACTGTACGGATTGGATGTTCTATTATCCAACCCAGATAGTGTTGCTTACACGGCTTATCCTAACTACGCTAACGTCTGGTTACCGGGCTGGTTAGATGCGATCAATGCTGGTACAAACTCTCTATTCTTGACAATTGGCCCTGGCGATTTCCTGGTACACCATGCGATCGCTTTAGGTCTGCACACCACCACCTTGATTCTCGTTAAGGGTGCTTTGGATGCCCGTGGTTCCAAGCTGATGCCCGATAAAAAGGACTTCGGTTATGCATTCCCTTGCGATGGTCCTGGTCGTGGCGGTACTTGCGACATCTCTGCTTGGGACTCTTTCTATCTAGCTTTGTTCTGGGCATTGAACACAGTAGGTTGGTTAACCTTCTACTGGCACTGGAAACACCTAGGTATTTGGCAAGGTAACGTTGCTCAGTTCAACGAAAACTCCACATACCTTATGGGCTGGTTCCGTGACTACCTCTGGGCTAACTCCGCTCAGTTGATTAACGGTTACAACCCCTACGGTGTGAATAACTTGTCTGTTTGGGCTTGGATGTTCCTATTCGGACACCTAGTTTGGGCAACAGGCTTCATGTTCCTCATCTCTTGGAGAGGTTACTGGCAAGAGTTAATTGAAACCCTTGTCTGGGCACACGAGCGTACTCCTCTGGCTAACCTGGTTCGCTGGAAAGACAAGCCCGTTGCTCTCTCCATTGTTCAAGCTCGTTTGGTTGGTCTAGCTCACTTCACCGTTGGCTATTTCGTAACCTACGCAGCGTTCTTGATTGCTTCCACTGCTGGTAAGTTCGGTTAACCTGGCTACTAGTTTTGTAGGTAATTAAGCAAGATCCCCTGCCGCAAGGTGGGGGATTTTTTATAGGATTGCATTGTTGGCTTGTAAATAATCTGAGATAAAATGGCACTGATAGAGTAAAATAAAGTTTTATTAAGTCAAGATTCTGATTTATTGACTAATATCACAAAATTTTATTGGAGTTCAACTTATATTTTCATTACATGAGAGTTTTATGTGTTTTTAGAGCAGTAGGAATAATATGGCAGACTTGGAAATTCCAGAAAAGTATAAGCCTGGATTTGAACAACTTGTCAAAATTGATCGCGGAACTGTAGATGAATTAATCAATGCTTTAAGCCAAGCCCCACCATCGCTACTGGTTGAAGATTTAGCATCAGCAGTAGCTTCACAGGTAAAGGCTTTAAATGTAGAAGAAGTAGAAGATTTGATAGAAGCATTGATTTCTCTTTACAATCTTCGAGACTACTTTGATGCACCGATAAATAAAATTGTAGAAAGAATTAGTCAAGCTGTTCATGATGATCAAGAACTTCCAAATCTTACTGAAGAGGAAAAACAAGAATTTGAGCGAAGATTAACAACCTTTTTAGAATTTGATGGTGTTCTTAGTGTTACCTCTAAAGCAATCGATGTAATGCGTGATCATGAACGTTTGTTCACACGGTCTCGCGTTTTGACTGATATGCGTCCTGTCTTTGAGCTAGACATAGAAAAAGGTCCAGCAGGTATCGCAATAGTTCATATGCTGAAGATTGAGTATGCAGATTTAGAGGGCACACACGAGTTTTTTGTAGCTTTAGATTCAATAGATTTAGAACAATTACGCGAACAGTTAGATAGAGCATCTCAAAAAGCAAAAGCTATCGAGTTGATGCTAAACACAGCAAATATTCCATACTTAAATTACCTGAACCTAAAGTAAAGATCATAAAAATGCTAGTCGCAGAAAAGTCTAATCTTTGGCTCTCAAAAGATCAAAAGAACTTAAAACAATCTCAGTATGCTTATTTAGCAAAATTTACTGAGAAGAGTAAAATTAGGTCAAAACCTCGTTTTGATTGGAATTATCAAGAGGATAAACGAAGAATACGTGATGAAAATAACTGTGGCAATCTACTCTTATTTAGAAGTGTCAAATCTCCTAAATATGAACCAGTTACTCGTTCTCAATATTCTTCTTTATCCAGACAGGTAGATATAGAAGCTACCTTTACAGACCTTGTTACCCAATGGCTAGAGGAAACTCGTGGTATGTCATCTACTAACCAAATGTCGATGCACCCTGCATACCAACAAATCATAGGACTGGGTAAAGCTGTAATACCATTATTGCTAAAAGAGCTTGAGAAGAAATCGGGGCATTGGTTCTGGGCACTAAAATCTATTACCAGAGAAGATCCTGTCCCTCCAGAGGACAGAGGAAAAATCAACAAGATGATTAAAGCTTGGATTGAGTGGGGTAGGGATAAAGGCTATAGGTGGTAAGTAATAATGATTGGATTAAGTCTAATGTGATACCGTGGATAGAGTCTAGTTACCCAAATCTAGCTGTTAACGGATACAAAATCACTAGTCAAGATACTATCGATTACAACTGCGTTGCCTGGGCAGCAGAAGATGATGAAACCTGGTGGTGGCCAGATGCTCAAAATCAACACTACTGGCCACAAAATATTCTTAGAAAAGAGACTCTTGAGGCTTTTCAACAAGCATATCAAACACTTGGATATGAAATTTCTCAAAATGATGCGTTAGAAGAAGGATTTCAAAAAATTGCCATATATACTGACTCCAACAAAGTACCAACGCATGTCGCTAGACAAATGCCTAATGCTAAATGGACTAGTAAGCTTGGTCAATATGAGGATATAGAGCATAATAATTTGCAAGGATTAACGGGGCAGCCTGGATATGGTGAGATTGCCTGCATTATGAAAAGAGCAATTTAATTTCTCAAATTAATCAAAAGAGCGATCGCCTTTTCTATCCTAAAAAAAATTGTAATCTTTCGCTTAGAAATAGGATGAGATTATATGTAAAGTCATACAGCAAATATTATTTACTTTAACTCAGTACTTCTAAACCGAAAACAAGTTATAAATATAAAAACGCGATACTTTGACAAAATTAAATAGTCTTGACAACCAAAATACAAATAATACAGGAATTTAGTAATTTTACTCCCTATTACACCCAAAATCATGGCGCAGCATATTTGGGTGATAGCCTAGAACTGATTAAATCCATTGAAGACAACAGTATTAACCTTATCCTCACCTCGCCACCATTTGCACTCACACGCAAAAAAGAATACGGTAATGAAAGTGCAGAAAAATATATCGAATGGTTCTTACCTTTTGCTTACGAATTTAAAAGAGTACTAGCTGATAATGGCTCATTTGTTTTAGATTTAGGCGGCGCTTATCTCCCCGGAAATCCCGTGCGGAGTATCTACCAATATGAGCTTTTAGTGAGATTGTGTAAGGAAGTCGGTTTTTTTCTCGCGCAAGAATTCTACCACTATAATCCGGCAAGATTACCTACCCCTGCTGAGTGGGTAACAATCAGGAGAATCCGCGTCAAAGATTCAGTAAATGTGGTTTGGTGGTTATCTAAAACCCCAAACCCTAAAGCAGATAATAGAAAGGTGTTAAAGCCATATAGCCAGAGTATGAAGCAATTACTCAAAAATGGCTATAAAGCCAAAATACGTCCTAGCGGACATGATATTTCGGATAAATTCCAAAAGGATAACCAAGGCGCAATTCCAGCGAATTTGCTGGAAATTGCTAATACTGAATCTAATAGTGCTTATTTACGTCGCTGTAAAGCAGCAGAAATTAAACCCCATCCAGCGAGGTTTCCCCAAGGTTTTGCCGAGTTCTTTATTAAATTTTTGACTGATGAAGGTGATGTAGTGCTAGACCCGTTCGCTGGTTCTAACACTACAGGATTCGTTGCGGAAAATTTGCAACGTCAATGGATTGCTTTTGAAATTAATGAAGATTATGTTACTGGAAGTCGCTATCGTTTTAGTTAACAATCAGTAAAAAGTGAAAATTGAGCAGTTTTTCACTTAGAATTTTGAATTATTACTGTAATAATTACTAAGTTTTTTGCAGAGTAAATATCTCATTCTAAGGTTAATAACTACTAAGTATTTTAATAGTTAATAACTAATATTTTCACATGGGATTGTAAACTGTTGACTTCTGCAAGCAAATTTATATTTCACCATTCACCTGCATTTTATGCACTTCGTCTGCTAGCTCTTGACGACTTTGATCGTCCAGTTTGTCAATTGCTAACATTCCCATAAGAATCACCTCTTTTAACGTCAAACGTGTGGAGTGTGCTTGCTTTTGCACAATCTCCTTAATAATGGGACTTACACCTATTGCTGTACTCGCTCTTGCCACAAAATAACAGGTAAATATGAATGACTGCGCCTAAATCTTAGCATCTCCTACCGCGTTCTTCTATATAACTTTAGTAATCAATTAAATTGAGCAAATGCATATTTTGCATCGCAGCATGAATAACACTAGCCACAATTCTTTATAGCAGAAGAAAAGATATTTTTCATACTCCTATAGTTATAATATTTTCAAAAATTATTTACTCCTTTAGGATGGAAGGCAAGTTTTCATTCATTGCGTAAAAATCTTTGAGCCAATTTTTAGACTTTTGATCATCTATGGGGGTGATAGAAGCGTTGAGGGTTAAACTATCTCAATTGCGATCGCAACTAGGTTGATATCGCAATTCTAGAATCTGGTTTTTAAGCCCTGAAAACGTTGTTGTGCCTGGATTATGGCAAATAACAATATTTTCCTATTCACAGCAGGATGTGGGTTAATAAAGATAATTGTAAATTGGGTAGATGTGAATTCCGCTTAGCGGCACTAGTTATCCTATCGAACAGCAGTTCTTTTGGCTACTCCCAATGAGATTTCCACTGAAGAAACTTTTTCGGAAGCAAGGGGCGCATAAGCGATCGCGAGTTTACATTAAAATCAGGGACGGACAATTCCATATCGTGGGTATGGGTGCTTGGTATTCTTACTGGCGTGACCCTTACCATCTGCTGTTGACAATTCCCTGGACTGGCTTTTTCCTGCTGATTGCTGTTTCATATCTGGCTACTAACGCCCTATTTGCTTTAGCTTACCTGCTGGGAGGAGACTGTATAGAAAATGCCCGACCTGGCTCTTTTTTAGATGTCTTCTTTTTTAGTGTGCAAACCCTGGCATCTATCGGCTACGGCGCGATGTATCCTAAAACACTTTATGCTAATACTATTGTTACTATTGAAGCGATGGTAGGTCTGATGGGAATTGCTGTCATGACAGGTCTGGCCTTTGCTAGGTTCTCCCGTCCTACTGCACGTGTGGTTTTTAGCCGCGTCGCAGTTATTACACCCCATGAAGGACAAGCGACTCTGATGTTTCGCACCGCTAATAAGCGCCGCAACTTGATTTTGGAAGCACAGATGCGAGTGTACTTGATGCGGGACGAAGTAACCACAGAGGGTGTTTACATACGTCGGATCTACGATCTCAAATTACAGAGGACTTTATCACCTAGCTTCACATTAAGCTGGTTAGCAATGCATATTATTGATGAGTTTAGTCCGCTCTATGGGATGACTAAAGAATCTTTAATTAAGACAAATGCCTCTATTGTGATTTCACTCAGTGGCATTGATGAAACAGTAGCGCAAGTTCTTCATGCTCGTCATACCTATAGTGCGACTGATTTAATGTGGAATTATCAGTTTGTCAATATCATGCACGAAACAGAGGATGGACATCGCTACATTGATTACCAGTATTTCCACGATGCGATAAATTTAGATGATGTAAGTTAAAAGTTAATCATTATTCTTATGAGGCAATGTTTGTAAAGGTTTAACTACTACTCGACCATTTTCAACCACAGTACAATTTTTGACTGCGCTCTTACTATAGTTGACTGGCTGATCCTGGCAATGGTTTTGGTGAGAGATGTTTTGCTCTTGTTGTTGATTCAGGACAACGA
Organism: Aulosira sp. DedQUE10; assembly: GCA_034530935.1. Lineage (GTDB taxonomy): Bacteria > Cyanobacteriota > Cyanobacteriia > Cyanobacteriales > Nostocaceae > Aulosira. The sequence continues at coordinate 91,586 of JAVRCF010000002.1, forward strand.
CACAACAAGGGCATGGCGTTGAGGACATATAAAAAACTTTGATATCTAGATTAATTATCGCGCTAATGAAAGCTTTCGGCGAAAAAATTTGCTGTTTGAAGCATACAGGGATGCAGAGGAGCGAGAAAGCAGTATTAACGCCTAACCTATTGGATATATGTGCATTAATAAGGTATTTGGTATATCTAAAAGTAAATCAATAGGAAAGCGGCATTAATCCCGCCCCGCTTTCCTCGCCGCCCAAATTTGTGTGGACGGGGTAAAAAGCGGGTTTTGCTAATGAAAAGATTTCTGAAATATCTTAGTTTAGGCCTACTATCTACAATTTTGACCGCAACGCCCGGACTAGGAGCTGAGCGCATTAGTTTTTTTTACCCCCCCTTTGGGGAATTTTATTTATCAGCTGAATCTTTAGACAAGTTTGCCAAAGAAGGCAAAATCGATAGTGAATTGGCATTTTATGCCGGACGTGCTACGCCGGAGCAACTTGCTCAATTAAGGCAAATTTTGCAACAAAAGTTCAGTGTTACACCAGTTTTGGTATCACAGTTTACCTATTCACCTCTTGGTGAAGAAGTAGTAAGACGCTTGGGGGAATTGTTACTTACCGACTCGCGACAGAATGGTTTTTATGCGATACGTGCCGCTTTAATTTTAGCTGCGGCTGATCCTGAAGGCTTAACGGTTGTGAACTTATTGCGTAAATACCCCAGCACAAGTTTGCGGTTAAATTTCTCTGAGGGACTACAAATAGTTAATAGTTTGTCAAATTTGGTGAAAGCCAAGGATCAAATTGTAGCTTTTATTCAAAAACAAACGATCGCAGAAACTAATAATGCAACCGTTAACTATTCTCAATTGCCAGATTTGCGATCGCCTGGAAAATTCCGTTGGCAGAAAACCAGCTTACAATTCAACGATACTTCGCGCGATCGCAATCTCCCAGTAGATGTCTATGTACCTCAAGCTTCAGCACAAAGTACAGCAGACTCGCCTAAACCACCTTTTCCTCTAGTTGTGATTTCTCATGGTATCGCTTCAGATCGTTACGCCTTCGTCTACCTAGCTGAACATCTAGCATCCTACGGTTTTGCTGTGGCTGTATTAGAACACCCTGGTAGTAATGCTCAGCGCTTTCAGCTATACTTTTCGGGCTTAGCTGGGCCTCCCGAAGCAAAAGAATTTATTAACCGTCCTTTAGATGTGAAGTTTGTCCTCGATCAACTCCAGCAGCGAGAAAAGAGCGATTCCAACCTTCAAGGTAAAATAAATTTTCAACAAGTCGGGGCGATCGGGCATTCGTTTGGGGGTTATACTGTTTTGGCTTTGGCGGGAGGGAAGCTGAACTTTCAGCAACTGCGCCGTGATTGTGATCCCAATCGCACCTTAAATGTGTCAGTCTTTTTGCAGTGTCGCGCCTATGAGTTGCCAAACCAAAATTATCCGCTTCAGGACGATCGCATTAAGACTGTGATGGCGATTAATCCCATCGATAGTTCCGTCTTGGGTGAAAGTGGGATCAATCAAATAAAAGTACCCACAATGTTAGTCGCAGGTAGTGAAGATATTTTTGCACCCCCTGTCGCTGAACAGATTTACCCCTTTACTTGGCTTCCGAACCCCAACAAATATCTCGTTGTAATTGAGAAAGCTACCCACTTTAGTGCGATCGCAGAACCAACAGCGGAAAATAATGTCTTACCTGTACCAGAAGCTTTGCTGGGGCCAAACCGTGCGCCTGCTTATTCCTATATCAAAGCCTTGAGTCTAGCTTTCTTGGAAACCCATCTTTTAAACCGCCCCGAATACCGTTCGTACTTGCAGCCATCCTATGCTCAATATATTAGTCAGGCTCCCCTGAATCTCAGTATTTTACAGTCTTTGACCACAGAGCAGTTGAAACAAGCAGTAAATGGCTTAGATCCCCAACCAACCGTACCACCACCAAAACCGCAGCCAACCCCGGCTTCGCCGTGAGGGGACTGGGGACAAGGGGGACAAGGAAGAAATAACAAATGGCAAATGACAAATGACAAACACCAAATCAATTCTATGGGATTGCATTTCTGAGATAAAACCTGAAATATGCACCCCCATAAAATAGATTTACTAATATTAGTAATCCTTTGCTGATGGGCGAGCGCATGGTGGTGAAAAAATAAATACTAGCCACTAATACTAAGGAAATCTCTACTAATGCCATGATCCCCCCGTAATGTTTGCGATCCCAATAGGAAATGGGGCTAATAAAACGGTAATTACTAAAGGGGAAAAAGTGTCGGTGTGCGTCATTGTTATGCACTGGTAGATCTAAAAGTGAGTGCAGCACCATACTGGTAAACCCAACTTCTATGAGTTTCCAGTTTAAAAAATGGGCAATTATTAGCCCATTTAATGCTATGGGAATGGAGTGAAAAGTACTGATAATTCCTTGCCACAATAGCTGGTAGTAAGCTTCTGACCAAATCTGGCGTGGTGGTAAACGATAGACAAATTTCATCAAGAAGTAAAACACAAATATTGGCACATCGGGCAAGATTGCGCCAATAAATATTGCATTGCTTGCCTGATTTCGCACTTATTGACTAAAAACAACCAGATTTAGAATCGCATGGCTAGGAGTATTCATAACATCAATATTGTCAGTGTACCGACGGAAATCTATCCTACAAAGTTTCCCAAACTATATGTCGTTCTAGTGTCTAAGCGATGACGAAAACCGTCACAATTCAGCCATATTCCTGATTTCATTAAATTAATGCCAGCAATTTAGTCTGATTGTCAAGGAATTTCTATATTAGCCAAGCAGTATTTATAAAAACTTATTTCCCAAAATATTACTTATATATATACTGGTTGTAAACAAGTATTAAGAAATACTTATTAAAAAATGTTGCTATAACTTGATTTAGTTGTTAACGTGTGTATGGAAACGCTCTGGTAAACGCTCGAATTGAGGAAATGTCAAAACCTATGAGCTATATCCATATCCATTCAGGCAATAGTGGGAAGTATTGATGATTTGATGGAAACCGAGAAATTTCTGCTGTTGAGGGACTGACGATGAAAGGTTGTAGATTGACTCAGCAATATCTCTTGGTTAAAGGCTTCGTTTTGATTTAAATAATGACTGCTAATTTGTCTGATCTGCGGATGCAACACATAACGCAGTACGACTAAGATTTTGGAGGTAAAAACTCATGAAGATTCAAGGTAAGGTTGCCTTAATTACTGGGGCTTCCCGTGGTATTGGACGTGCGATCGCTCTCGAATTAGCACAGCAAGGCATTAAGCGAGTCATACTCATAGCACGCGATCGCCAAAAGTTAGACGAGGTAGCCGAGGAAATCGAAGCGATAGGTACAGAAGTCTCAACTTTGGCAATAGATTTGACTCAAACAATTGAGGTAAATATTGCCGTTGCTCAACTTTGGCGTAGTTATGGCCCCATACATCTACTGGTAAATTGTGCTGGAGTGGCATACCAAAATTCGTTTTTACAATCTAAACTTCCCCAAGTTCAAGAGGAAATCTCTGTGAATTTATTGGGAATGTACAACCTCACTAGTCTTGTGGCGCGACGGATGGCCAGCCAGAGACAAGGGACAATTGTCAATGTGTCCAGCTTGATGGGTAAAATAGCTGCACCCACAATGGCGACTTATTCAGCTACTAAATTTGCCATCTTAGGATTTACCCAAGCTCTGCGCCGTGAACTAGCGCAATACAATATTCAGGTAAAAGCATTACTTCCTTCCCTCACAGACACAGATATGGTGCGAGACTTTAAATTATTTCGCGGGGTGATCCCAACGAGTCCCGAGAAAGTAGCTCAAACGCTTGTCACTGGATTGCAAAGAGATTCACCAGAAATTTTAGTTGGATGGCAAAGTCATCTGGCTGTGTGGTGTCAACGTCTTGCACCTTGGCTGCTAGAGCTAATTTTAAATTTGACAACTCCATCAGCGCCAACAAGAAAACAGCCATACAAACAACTTAGAGAACTTATTCCCAGCCCCTTGGAACAATAGAAATTTTTTGGTACAATAAAAGTCTCTACCCCCTGTTCCCCTCGTTACTAGGCTCAGCCTGGTAACGCCCTACAGGACGCTCTGCCTCAACCCCATGAGGCAGAGCTTCAAAATATTAATTCTCATACCGAGCATAGGAACGAAAACGAGTCAGGCTAGACAGAATTCCGACGCTCCCAAATAAATATGCGCTGCCGTTAGATAATAAATAAGCTAATACCTTTTGATATTGCATATTTTTTGTGTTTGGCAGTCCGGATTCGAGAATTATTTTGACTCTTGACTCTTGAACAGACGCGATTAATCGCGTCTCTACTCTTGACAACCTCACACCTAAATTATGCAAGTTTAGCGCAACAACCTATTACCTTATTTCGGAGCAACCAGAAATGCAGACATTGCCTGATACTCTACCCGCTTTGCCCGAAATCATAGATGGTTTACCGAATATTTCTGGTTGGGAGACAGAGGTTCTTTCAGTAGTGAACCAGGATACACCTGTTTTCTTGCCCACAACGAATCTCCGTTTAGAAGATATTAACGCAGGATTTGCGATCGCCTTACATATGCACCAGCCAACTATACCGGCTGGCTATGATGGCGGACTGATCAGCAATCTGCAATATATGTTTGAACATCCAGGCGAAGGGGATAACCATAATGCTGGGCCTTTTGCCTATTGTTACAGCCGCATGGGAGATTTTATTCCCGAACTCGTCAGTCAAGGTTGCAATCCCCGTGTGATGTTGGATTACTCTGGGAATCTTTTCTGGGGACTTAGGCAAATGGGACGCAGCGACATCCTTGATAACCTCAAGCGTATAACTTGCGATCCAACTTATCAACCTTATGTAGAGTGGTTGGGTACAATGTGGAGTCATGCGGTGATTCCTTCCACTCCCATAGCAGATATTAAATTGCAGATTCTGGCATGGCAACAGCATTTTGCCGCAATTTTTGGTTGGGAAGCGCTAGCACGAGTTAAAGGATTTTCTCCACCAGAAATGCATCTGCCAAATCATCCTGATACTCTCTTTGCATTTATCAAAGCACTTAAAGAATGTGGCTACCGTTGGTTACTTGTTCAAGAACATACTGTAGAAACAATAAGCGGTCAATCTCTCATTAACAAACATTTACCACACTGTTTAATTGCCCGCAATTCCCAAGGCGAAACAATTAGTATCACCGCCTTGATTAAAACCCAAGGTTCGGATACTAAATTAGTTGCTCAAATGCAACCTTACTATGAAGCCAAAACTCTATCTAAACAACAAATAGGAAATGTATTAATTCCACCAATCGTCAGCCAAATAGGTGATGGTGAAAATGGTGGCGTGATGATGAATGAATTTCCCAGCGCCTTCAAACAAGCTTGGTGGGACATGGTAAATCATGGCGGAGGAAAAACAGGTGTAGTTGGGATGTGTGGTACAGAATATTTGGAATTAATCGAAGCTGCTGGCTCTAAACCTGAAGACTATCCCACTTGTCAGCCAGTAGGACAACATTATATTTGGGAAAAAGTTTCACGAGATAATTTACAACCCGAAGCTGTAGAGAATGCCATTCAAGAATTAAAGCAAACTAACTCCAATTTTCATCTAGATGGAGCCTCATGGACTAATCATATCAGTTGGGTCAAAGGGTACGAAAATGTTTTGTCTCCTATGTATCAATTAAGTACTTCATTCCATGAAAAGGTAACTGAATTATTAGCAACTCAATCAGTCAAATCTCTTACTAAACAATCTAGTTATCGCAATCTTCTTTTACATAACTTATTGCTACAAACTAGCTGTTTTCGTTATTGGGGACATGGTACTTGGACTGACTATGCTCGTGAAATTTTTCAACGTGGAGAAAATTTGCTACAAGCAACAAAATAATTCTTCAGAAGGCAGAAGGCAGGAGGCAGAAGGCAGAAGGGAACCCACCCTTAAAAGAGTGGGATTGTTACAAGGACGTTTTATACCTCGCTGCAAGCAGTCTCAGTATAATTATTGATTTTGACTGGGCTTTAAATCCAGAACTAAAGTTTTAATTAATACTCTTAACATAAGTGCCTTCTGCCCTCGACCCTCTGCCTTTCTTTGTAATTCAGGACTTGTTTCTCTAGTATATGTAGGGTGTTACTCCAGTTGCGACAACAGATAGCGCAGCATTAGCGAGTCATCGAGCGTCGGAAACCTCACGCCAGTGACACTCCTACGTCGCTACCGCTACGCTAACACTCAATTCGAGCCAGCCGCTTGCGGGGGGAACTAACCCATGCGACTGGTTCCCCTACCTATATTTCAAAAATCAAATATGAATTGTATATGTAATATCAATTCACAAAATCTTTACAACATAGTCAATTATTTTTACGGGGCGCAAAGCTTTGCGCCCCTACTTTATATATGTGGCATTCTTTTTTCAAAGTGGCATGATGTAAAATTACACTGATATAATGAATAGTCAATTTTTAAAATTTTGACCTCACTCTTAAGAAAGAAGTAACAAAATGTTACGGCAAAAATGGCTACTTTTCTTAACAATGACAGCACTGCTGTTACCGCTAGCACTAATTTTAGTAGCAAAAAAAATCTTAAAAATTCCCACGTTTGCTTCTGAGGAATGGATAGCTACAACTGAAGCGAAAATCATCAACGTTGCCAATAACTTGCCAACTGCCAGTGATAATACATTGATGGATGACAGGCTCAAGAACGTGATGGGAGAGTTAATTGCCCAAAATCGTTTGGCAATGCAAAAACAATACCGCACAGCATTGGTGATTGGTAATTCTAAGTACAAACTAGCGACGGAATTAAGCAACCCCATCAATGATGCCACAGATATTGCTAACTCCTTACGCCAACTAGGATTTGATGTTACTCTCCTCAAAGATGCAGATCTGCGACAAATGGAACAGGCGATTGAAAATTTTAATCGCAGCCTGCGTCAGGGGGGAACAGGACTGTTTTACTATGCTGGGCACGGAACCCAAGTAGATGGAGAGAATTATTTAATCCCGATAGATGCACGTCTAGAGCGAGAACAAGATGTACGATATGAATCTCTGCCAGTAGGGAAATTGCTGAGTATCATGGAAGATGCATCCAACGATGTCAATATCATTATCTTGGATGCTTGCCGTAATAATCCTTTTGGCCGCAAATGGCGTTCTCTTCAGCGCGGTTTAGCTCCACCTACGCAGACAGTCAGAGGTACATTAATTGCTTATGCCACCTCACCAGGTAAAACTGCCTTGGATGGTGAAGGTCGCAACAGCCCCTATACTACAGCTTTGTTGCAACACATGAAAGCTCCTAATTTAGATGTGGAGCAAATGTTTAAGCAAGTAAGAACAGATGTGCTCAAAGACACTCGTGGTAAACAAACTCCTTGGGAATCCTCTTCTTTAGTTGGTTCGTTTGCCTTCAATTCGGGGGTTGATGGTAATAGCAATAATGTGGCAACTTCAGTAATTAAACCTTCACCAGTAACGACTTCTTCACCTTTGCCAATTACAACACCCCTTACAACCCCATTACCGACTTTATCGCCTGCTTCTGGAACGAGAACAGCATATTTTACCCAACCGCCGAGCTTGCTGAAAGCAACGACTACATATAATAGAGTCAATGAATTGGGCGCAGTTTATTACTTTACTATTAACCTACCAGAAAATGCTGGCGAAGCATTGCAAAAAATTACAATTCAACAGCGTGAGGGTTTAGAATACATTCGCTTTCAGTTAGATCAAAGCGTTGCTTTTGAAGGAACAGAATCTCAAGAAGGACAAAAAATAGAGTTAAAAGATATTAGCAGCGATCAAAAAAATCAAACAGTCTCAATTGCTTTTAACCCCCCAGTATCTCCAGGTAAAAAGATTACGATTGGTTTAAAAGCTATGCAAAATCCTAGATCGGGTGGAGTTTATTTGTTTGGAGTTACGGCATTTCCTAAAGGTGAAAAATCTCATAGTCAATTTTTAGGTTTTGGCAGATTACATTTTTACCGCGGTAACTGAACTATGAATTATGTATTAAAGATGTAGAGTGTGTTACTACTGAGGGTACAGCACTTGGAATTGCTGATGTTGCCTTTTCAAGTTAAATTTTCTGTCTAAATTAATCTAAATTAAATTGTCGAATGTGCCGTATTCTCAGCAATAACACACCCTAAATTTAATTTATTAAACAAATATTTATGGCTGACAAAAGCCTATTTTAATAATCAAAGTAATGGTAGTAACACCTGAAATTCTGTACCTTGACCGAGTTGGGAATGAAAATTTAATTTACCTCCATGTTTAGCAGTAATAATTCGATAACTGACAGCTAAACTAGTGGCTTTATCAGCCCGTTTTTCTATCGAAAAAGAATCAATAATTTGCTGTTGCAATTTGGGAGACATTCCAGGGCCATTGTCAGCGATGGAAATGGAAACCCAGCGAGAATCTGGCGTTCCTGGTTTAGTTGCATCCTGTGTAATAATCTTGGTAGTAATCTCAATTTGTGGTTTGTCATTAATTTTTGTTGTTTCTGGATGAAACTGTTGTCGCACTGTTTCATTGAGCAAGGTATCTATAGCTTCACTAAAAATATTCATAAATACTTGGCTCAATTGCCCCATAAAGCAATAAACTGGTGGCAAGTGTCCATAATTTTTGACTATTTCAATTTCGCCGTGAATCCGGCTATTAATTAATAAGACAATACTATCTAAACAGGCGTGTAAATCTCCCGGCTTGGGATACACTTCATCAATATGACAGAAGTTTTGTAAACTAGTTACAAGTTTTTTTAATCTTTCGGCTCCAGTGCGGATACTAGCCAGTGATTTTGATAAATCTTCTTCTAAAAAATCAAATTCAATCTCTTCTTTGAAATGATTAATGTAATTGGAAGCAGGAGATAATTCTTGGTCATAAGCTGCTATGAGTTTGAGCAAATCCTGGCTATAGTTAGAAACATAAGTTAAGTTACCCCAAATAAAACTCACGGGGTCTAAAATTTCGTGCGCTACCCCATCGACTAAACGCCCCAAACTCGCCATTTTATCAATTTGAATCATTTGGGTTTGGCTGCGTTCATAGCGCACTTGAGTTTCTATACCTCGAATTTGCCAAGCAGCAAGATTTAATTCATGTACATCTAATAATTTATAAGTATCTGGTGTCGTTTGTACAACCAAGGGTTCTGCCAAAAGTTCAGGCGATCGCCTTAAGGTAAGTTGCATTGCGGTCAAAACTGGTGTCGTGTCTGGAATCTGTAAAATCGTCGTACGGGCATAGCTGTAGAGAACGCCCACGGTTTCCCGCAAAAACAACTCTTGTCCGTGGGGATGAACCCAAAATTCTAGGAGTCGCCGCCGCGAAATCATCCCGATGAACTTTCCCTGTTCTACTAAAATGGCTCCTGGGAGCAAAGGGTATTTTTCAAAAAACTGGGCAACTTCCACAGCCAAACAGCTAATATCCACGTGGAAGTTGTACATTGACAGATCATTGAGGGTTGACTCTAAACCAAGATCGCGATCGCTACCCTGAGAGACAAATGGTGCTGATATTTGAAAACTAAAATCTTGTGGCACTGGATACTCTAACTGGTATAAAAACTGGCAATTAATACGCTAACATTTTAGCCTCTACAAAGTTCAGTAATGAGTGCTGAGTGAGCAAAGAGAAAGTATTTAGGTAACGTCAGTTCGGGTTAAGGAGGTTTATTCAACGTGCTTACGCTGTTTCAGGCGTAAGCACGTTGACAGACCCTAGAATCAAGTAACGGTGTAATGAGGGTTTGAGCTTATCCCGAACTCAGGTTAGGTAGTAATTAATGTACTTGGTAAAAGCTCCGCTACGCCCTAAGCACAGCCATGCCCACAGGGCTTTACAATACTCAGTACTATTCAACCTAAAATGTTCAACCATTGTCTTCCAGTATCAAGTGTTGCAAGACTGATGAAAAACATAGAGTAATTGCTAGCAAAAGCGATCCCCAATTGTTTAAAAACTGTGAACTCTTTATAAAAATCTGCGGAAGGCAACACACTAATCGGCTAAATTGCAGTAATTATAAACATAGGTAATTAAATATATGAGAGTAAGTGATTACCCTAGACAATTGGAACCATTTATAAGTTTTGATATTCTTAAGAGTAGTTATCATCCGTAAATACACCCAAGTAAACATAACTATCTTAGAGTGGCAGTTGCTTTCTAACGGTGAAGCGTTAATATAAATCCCATATCAACTTTTGACTGAAATGAGCTTAAATTGTCCCGATCTGCATTTGATCCCCATTCCGATAGAATGACTAGGCATTACTTAAAAACTCCAAACCGCTTTTGACTGCGAGGCACATGAATCAACTGAACAATGGTTTCACTATTTTTCTGAGTCTGTTAGTCGAGGCGATTCCTTTTTTGCTTCTGGGAGTTTTATTCTCCAGTGTGCTGCTATTTTTTGTAGATGAGCGCAAACTGGTAGAAAAAATGCCCAAAAATCCAATACTAGGCGCTTTATTCGGTAGCACAATCGGCTTTTTGTTCCCGGTGTGTGAGTGCGGCAATGTGCCGGTGGCGCGGCGGTTGCTCATGCAGGGAGTCCCCACGCCAGTGGCAATTGGTTTTTTGCTAGCAGCACCGACAATTAACCCGATTGTGATTTGGTCAACTTGGACAGCGTTTCGCGATCAGCCAGAAATCGTGGTGTTACGGGTAGTATTTTCTTTGTTGATCGCTACAATTCTCGGTGTTGTTTTCAGTTTTCAAAAAGACTTGAATCCCATCCTACAACCAGCGATCGCTCGTTACATCAAGTTTAATCCCCCAGCAGAGCCTGAAGTTAAACGTCGTGGCAGGCGTTATCAGACACAACAAGACACAACAGGTTCTAGTTTGTTAAAATCTGGAACCTATTTATTAGGGGGAAAAGCTGGCTTAACTACAAAGCTAGATAGTAATTTAATGCCGGAAACCATTGCATCATCTACTAGTAATAAACCCTTCCCGGATAAACTGCGTTTGTTATTAGATAACATCGTCCAAGAATTACGCGAGTTAGGGGCAGTCATGGTTTTAGGCAGTGCGATCGCGGCTGCTATTCAAGTGCTAGCACCACGGGAAGTCATCCTGAGTTTGGGTGCTGGCCCCATTACTTCTATTGTGGCAATGCTGGTATTGGCAGCAGCAGTGTCAATTTGTTCCACAGTCGATTCGTTCTTTGCCCTTTCTTTTGCCTCGACTTTTACTAGTGGTTCCCTGTTAGCTTTTCTAGTCTTTGGCCCCATGATTGACATCAAAGGTGTAGGTTTGATGTTATCCATTTTCAAAGCTAAGGCTTTATTTTATCTATTTGCTCTAGCAGGACTATTAACATTTCTGTTCACCTTGTTTTTGAATTTGCACGTCATGTAAATCAAATAGTCAAGAGTCCAATGTCAAAATTCTCGTAATCCTTGACTCTTGACCCATAACCTTTGACTCTTGACCCTTGACCATGAATTCCAACATAAATCCTAAACTTAAACTCAGAAATTTGTTAATGCCTTGGCTGGACGTTTTAGCAATCACAGCTTGGGGAATTTTAATTCTAAAATACTGGGTTACAGGCAAACTGAACTTGTTAATTCACCCCGATTACTTCTGGTTAGCAATTGCGGGTAGCATTGGTTTGCAAATTGTCGGTTTTTTCAAAGCTGGGCAACTTTGGCGGCGACGACGGCGAGATAATGTCCCCAATCCCATGCATCTAAATATATTTCCCCCTGGTTGGGGAAGTGGTTTGTTATTGACAGCAGCAGTTTTGGGTTTCATCATCACACCACAAGTCTTTGCTAGTGACAAAGCACTTCAACGGGGTGTAACGGTTGACTCCTTGGGGACTACACGTGTCAAACCCCAAGCATTTCGGGCCACTGTGCGCCCAGAAGAGCGATCGCTTGTTGACTGGGTTCGCACGCTAAATGTCTATCCCGAACCGGATTCATATACTGGGCAAAAAGTCAAGGTGCAAGGATTTGTAATTCGCCCACCAGATCTGGGGAAAGAATATTTTTTCTTAGCACGATTTGTGCTGACCTGCTGCGCCGCCGATGCCTATCCAGCTGGATTACCCGTCAAATTCACAGACACTAGCAACCAGTACCCAGCTGACACCTGGCTAGAAGTAGAAGGACAAATGGTCACAGAAACCCTATCGGGTAAACGCCAGCTTACTATCGCCGCTACTTCCATGAAACAGATTCCTCAACCCAAAAATCCTTATGTTTATTAGTCAGTTGTAATTGGTTATTAGTATTTTCAAATGACAAATGACAAATCACAAATGACAAATGACTAAATCCAAAGCATTCGTCCAACCACTTGATCGTGTAGCGATCGCATTGATGCTGCTGCTGAGTTTGCTAATTGGGTTGGTGATCTGGCAAGGTGATGCCGTAAAGCCAAGAGTGCGAAATTTTACCTGGCAGAATCAGCAAATTGGGTCAGAAGATATTTCCTTCACCCTCACCTTTAGCCGCCCAATGGATAGCAAAAGTGTAGAGGATAACTTAAAAATTGAGCCGCCTCTAGCCGGGAAAGTAAGTTGGGCAGGACGGCGGATGGTTTATACACTTTTGACACCAGCACCCTATGGCACGAATTATAAAGTCCAGTTGCAAGGAGCAAAAGATAAATTTGACCCACAAGGAAGTACAAACAGGTTAGTCCAGCCGTTTACAGGCAACTTTCGCACGCGCGATCGCGCCATTATTTATATAGGAGTTAATCCTGAAGAAAAGGGGCAGTTAATTCTCTACAACTTAACCCAAGAGCAAAAAAAGCTACTAACCCCCAAAGATTTAATTGTCATGGACTTTGAGCCATTTCCCAATGGGGAGAAAATTTTATTTTCGGCTCGCACCAGCAAAGACCAAGATTTACTTTCGGCTCAACTTTACACAGTCACAACGGGAATTGCTGGCCAAGACGATAAACAAGCACAACCAGCAGGTAGAGTTGACTTAGTTTTAGATAATAAAAACTACCAAAACCTCAAATTTGACTTATCTCCAGATGGACAAACGATTGTCATCCAGCGCGGAAACAAATCTAATCCCGGTGACTTTGGACTGTGGATGATGCCAACAAGCAGCGAATCTGGAGAAAAACCCACTGCCAAACCCTTAAAAAGTCAGCCTGGGGGAGATTTTATGATTACCCCTGATAGTAAAGCTGTGGCAGTTGCCCAAGGGCAAGGAGCAGCAATTTTACCTCTCCAGGGGGATGCTACCAAACCTTTAGATTTTCTGCCGCAGTTTGGGTTAGTCCAGGCTTTCTCTAAAGATGGCTCTCAAGCAGTGATGGTCAAGTTCAATACAGATTACACACGAGATTTATTTTTGGTAACTAACCAAGGTATTCAGAAACCCTTGTTAAAAACCACAGGCTCAATTCTTAATTGCCAATTTGATCCAGCTTCCCCCACCCTCTACTGCTTGCTGACACAGTTAGTGTCAAAAGAACAATACATAGAACAACCTTATTTGGTGGCAATTGATCTGAAAACCGCACAACAGAAACCATTGTTAGTGTTGCCCATCGCCCAGCGGAATGTTCACATGAATCTATCGCCAGATGGTTTAGGCTTATTATTTGACCAAGTAGTAGCACAAGAAACTGCTACACCATTATCTGGAAATACTTTAAAAACGGATGATGGAGAAGCGATCGCAACTAGCGACCTGTGGTTAATGCCTTTATTGCCCATCGCTGACACTACTACTGCTGATATCAAGCCAGAAAAGCTTCCCCTCAGCGGATTCGATCCTTATTGGCTACCTTGAAGGGGCTAGGGGCTAGGGAACAAGGAAGACATATTCATAGATGTCCCCCTCATCCCCAATCCCCAGATTTCTCGGATTACTTGCGCCTGGTGCTAGGCTGTTTGCTAAATTAGATACAGTACTAAGAGTTTCCTAGGGCATAAATTCGTGCAAGTAAGTTATTAGCTAATAACTCTTGTTTAACATCAAGCAAGATCACATCTATTATCAGCATCTCAACCAGATTTTCCCGACATCCTCATGTTGGCGGGGAAGAGCCTTGTAATGTTATAACGTCATCAGTTCTAGATGCAAAATGGGGAACACTGAATTAGTGAGTTAATTACTTATGCGGGAAAAGAGTTAGGCTTGGTCTCTAGAGTCACTCTCCCCACATCTACAATCAGGGGCTTCTCAGGTTTCCCCCAGCTACTTGCGTCAACCCCGTCGGACACAATCGATAAGCAATGCTAACGCCAGCACTGCTGAATATTTTTAAGCAGGTGGGTCAATAGTGATGAATGAAGCTGAAACCTCAAATAATGAGGCTTTTATTGAATCCTTAAATTCTGCTAATTCGCCACAAATGGAGGAGGCGAGTTGTCCTTTTTATTCTGTTGTGCCTAATGAAAATATGGCAATTCAGAAATTTCCACTCCTCCAGCCAGCAAAAGACGAGCAGCCTGAGACTGAAGTCCCGGAGTTACCAGTAGATGCAACCAAGCAAGACTGGGTTGCAGAACCTGACATTAAAAAACAAGCCTTGATAGATGCTGAATTTCAAAAATTGCTGGCATTGAATCAAGAATTGCGTTCTGCTAACAATGAGTTGTATGAGCAAGTAGAACAACTCAAAAATGAATTAGCTGATTCCCAAAAGGCTATACAGTGGCAGAAAAAACGCTTTAGCGTCACTGAGTCAATGCTCAACCAACAAACTCAGGAACTTAGCGCCGCCCAAGAACAAATAAAATCTTTATTCGAGGAAGTAGAAACTGCTGTACAAAGCGTTCAGCGTCAGGAAATTTTCATTGAAACTTATAAAGCGCAGTTACAAATAAGCCAACAACGCCTAGCTCAGTTAGAACGAGAATGTTCACTGCTGCAAACTAACTATAGTGAACAGTCTCAGCAGCTATTGCAATCAGAAAATTCCTGTCGGGAGTTGCGTACTAGGCTAATGCGGCAACAACGCCAGACCCTACAATTTAAAGCGGCTCTGGAAAAATGTTTAGAGCCACCTGTTCCTGGTGATGATGGCTCAGAAGATACTGCAAATCGTGCCCGTAATACTAGTAGGCAATCAAGGTTTGCGAAAAAAGCGCGGTCTTTGTTTCCCAATGCCCAGCCAATTAAGCCCTGGTCAGCAGAATCGGAATCTTTAGGTGATAATTTAGACAGTTCTTTGAAAGAATCTTCAGCATCACCTTCACATCCTAAAACTGAACCTCCCTCAACTCCATCTTCTCCTTGGGACTGGTCAGACCGAGAAGACACGTCAACACCAGCACAACCAAATACTCCACCAGAAGCAGTTCCTTTTTTGGGTTCATCCCCCATCGTTAAAGATTTCTCGACTACGCCACAACCAGCCTCACCGTTGGTATCTTCAAGCATTGATGAGCTAGATAGTCTCATCCAAATGTTTTTTGCTGCTCAGCCTACATCTACATGTACACCATCAATGTCTACTGTTGAAATAGATGTAGATAGTAATCAAGCTGATGATGTAACTATTTGGGAAACCGTTGCAAAAACGGTTACAGATGATGAAGAAACAAATGCTGTACCGCCACAACAGGTTGTAGGAGAAAGCGACCAAACCGTGAAACCTTTTAGTAATAAAGAAATAAATTATACTTCTTCATCAGCGAATAATTCGCCAAAGTCCCCTAGTTCACCTGTCTCTAAAACAACAGAAACACCAGAAAATGAGGATTATTGGGCAGAAATCTCGCAATTAAATCAAGTAGAATTATCTGTGCCGAATGTAACCCAAGATTCATCAGACGACTCTGCTACCGACAATCAATCACCCTCTCCAGTAGTTTATCCTCAGCGTCCACCCAAGGGGCGTAAGTCTTTAGCATCTGTGGAGTTACCGAATTTTCGGCAGAAGAGTCAGTAGGTAAGGTCAAAGGTCAAGGGTCAAGGGTCAAAGGTCAACAGGTAATAGGCAAGAGTCATTAGTTATTTCTCCTTTTTCCTTTTTCCTTCATGCCCAATGCCCAATGACAAAGCGCAAAGTCGAGCCACTGCGTTCCTGAGCCACCCCCGTGCGGGGGTTCCCCCCGTTGAGGGGAGTGGCGTGTCGCCCTGCGTCGGAAAGCATGTGGCGTTGAACGGAGGAAACCTCCGCTCAGAACTTTGTAAGAATGACAAATGACAAATGACAAATGCCCAATGACTAATTAAGAATTTGCGCTTCTGAGTTTTGAATTGTATCTTCTGGGTTGACATTTGCTACTTGATTTGGCGATCGCGGTTTACCTGTGGTGATAGCATAGTTAATCACTAATAGCCGCAACCACAACGCCGGATAGCGGGGTTCTAGCCAAGGGGCTATTTGATTGAGGAAGCGGGGAAACCAGCCACTTAATACAGCGCTGACTAGGGCATAACTACCAAAGTTAAAATAATTCCCCAGCCATCGCACTAAATCCCTTGGCCCGGCTAGTTCCCAAATCCATAACAGCAGGGCGGGATTTTTGCGTGCTGCTTTGATTGCGAGGCGGTTAAAGGTTAACCAATCGCATCGGTCTTTAATAAAATTATCTGCAACCTCTGAGGGTTCATCTGCCAACAGCCCAAAGAATGTATTTAGCATGGCGTTGATTCTTTGGGGTGGTAAGAATTTACCTGTGGGTACCATCATGCCTTTGGAAAATAGCCAAGTCACAGAAACGTTACTTTGGTAAGCGCGAATTCGGTTTAAGTGGCGGAAGCTCAGCAGGTTATGCTTGAGGGCGGTATCCAACAGTTTTGTTAAGCGTTCTAAGTTGCGTACTAGGGAACCAAAGCCAGTAAACACCAAGGGAGATTGCAGTGATGCCGCGTCACCGATCGCAATTAATCTATCAAAAGCAACTGTGCGATCGCTACTTCCGACACTAAAATGCCCTGGTATATAGCCAAAGGTGGGTTTTTTCCACACTAGCTGATCAACATCGCAGCGCCGATACTCGGGCAAAATCGTGAAAAAGTCTTCGTACATCTCTAACAAGGAACCGGGATTTTTGGGTTTGACTTCGTGGTAATGAAACAAATAAATCGTCAGTTCTTCCCCAATTCCGGGAAACAATTCCCAAATTAATTGTCTACCGCGAGAAATATCCCCGTGACTGTAGAGAACATCTCCATACTGCGAATCCCAGACTTGGGCTGCAAATCCCTTGTCAATTACCGCCCCCACGGTGGGGCAAACGCTGTCAAAAGCCCGACCACCATTTAATTGCCAAGCAATTGGGGAAGCTGTACCCATCGCATCTACTAGTAGCCTTGCAGTTACTTGTTTTTCTGCTTGACTGGGTAAATGTTTGACTGTAATAACAACTTGTGATCTATCAATATCGGCACGCAGAAACTCTGTTTCATCCCAGATTTCACCGCCTGCGGCGCGGATTTTGTGACCACACATTTGCAACCATTTATCAGAGTCGAGGGCTATATTTAGCACTGTGGGAGTATGCAAAACAGGCGATCGCAATTTTGGGGGATTATTAGCATCAAAAAATTTATTGAAGCCGTCTTTATACTCACGAGCGATGACGGTTTCTAGCTCAGTATGAGTCACCAACCCTAAATTAATTAAGCTTTGTAGTTCATCACGCGAAATATTCCATTCGCGATTCATCCGCCCAAAGCGCATACGCTCTATCAATAAGATTTTATACCCCAATTTCGCCATCACTGCCGCGTGGATGGCACCTAACGCGCCGCCAATGTAGATGATGTCGTAGGTAGGGGATGAGGGAGATGAGGGAGCATCATCTCCCCCTGCCCCCTGCCCCCTCTTCCCCCTATCCCCAGAGGGGGCCCCGAGTCCCCCTGCCCTCCAAACAACCTGACGGGGCTGTTGCGGATTTATTACACCTTCGCGCCATCTTTGTTCCCACCAGTAAGCACGAGTTAGATCGTATTCCCCATTGGACATTTTCTGAAAATACTTGACGGTGAGGGGGTAATAAGGTTCTAATGCGGCAAATATCGTTTGTTTGGCTAAATCAATTACCGGCGGTTCTGGGTACTTATGGGGAAAGCGGCTTCTGATGTCAGCAATCAAGCGGTGTAAAATTTGCTCTTCTTGAGGAAAAGGTCGATTTCCCCAGCGGAACACTTTTAAATAAGTGGTTCGCTGTACCGACCAGACAAATATAGAAAGTTCCGTTGGTAAATTTTCAGAAATCGCTGCTTCAGCCTTTGTAGTGTCAGCAGATACTCTGAGGCGAAAGCCATCTTGGGTATTGATTTTTTCACCCTTTTCTGGTAAAAAATCTGCTTGCAGCCAACTGCGTACAGCTGCCGTATCTGGTGTCGGAACTTCTAAATAAAGTATTTCTTTCATTTTTTTCTGACATCTCCGCTAAATCTACTCACTAAGACAGATTTCAAGAAGGCATGAAATACGCTAAACTCCGCCCTATCGGTTGCATAAAGATTTGATGAAGAAATTTTAATAATTTGTCAAACATCTAGTTCATTTTGAATTTCTGTAAACCCACGCCATGAATTATCCCATCCCAGACAGCCCCCAAGACATTGTTGCCCTGCAACAAAGACCTGTTGATGAAGAATTGGTTGCATCTGCGATCGCTGGAGTTATTAAAATTGTGCGATCGCAGGGCCAATCTTTGGAAGAGTTAACCGCCCTGGTGCTAGCTGACGATCAGATGCTCGATAAGCAGCAGCGACGCTGGCTAAGCAAATTGGTTGCTCAAGCTTGGGAAAGTTTCTCGTAATAGAAGAGTTAGCACGGGCGGTATAGCTTGATGGATGTTTGCCCAGATTGCCAATCGCATTTTTTTGGTGTGGGAAAAAATTTTATGCGCTGTTAGAGATTGGCAATGAGGCTGAGCATTCAATTTTAGATTTTGGATTTTGCGAAAAGTTGCGTGCGGGGGTTCCCCCCGTTGAGCAAACTTTTCAAGACAGATTTTAGATTGACAGGATGCTGTCGATAGAGGGGGAAACGATTTTAGATTTTTCCATAGTGGAAATTAGTCCCTGTTTCAATTTTGGATGAGCAATTCAGTCCAAAACCCAAAATTTACAGTCTAAGATTCGGTCACGATTCTGCAATTTTTGTATTCTCAGCTTTCGGCTTCTGGGTAGGAAGAAACACAGCTTCGGTTTGCGAGTGCAGCAACAAACCATACTCCAATCCTTCTACCACAGCTTGATAAGAAGCCTCCAAAATATTTGTCGAAACACCAACCGTTGTCCAGCGTTGATGACCATTACCTGATTCTACAAGTGCCCGTGTTTTCGCTGCTGTACCTGTGTGTCCATTGAGGATACGGACTTTGTAATCTGTCAACTCAAAAGCGGCGATTTGGGGGTAAAAGTTTAACAAAGCTTTGCGTAAAGCCGCATCTAAAGCTGCTACAGGGCCATTACCTTCGGCTGCCTCTAAAATATTTTTACCATTGACAGCTACTTTAATTGTCGCTAGAGCGCTACTGGTTTGTTTGCCCTCAATTAAGTCGCAGTGGACTTGAAAACCTTTAACTTCAAAGAATTGCTGACGATCGCCTAAAGCTTCGTGCATCAATAGCGCAAAACTCGCCTCTGCGGCTTCAAATTGGTAGCCTTCGCTTTCCAAGTCTTTCATTCGTTGCAGAATTTGCCGTGCTTCTGGTTGATGGGGATCTAATTCAATGCCAAAAGTCCGGGCTTTTGCCAACACATTACTCAGCCCAGATTGTTCGGAAATCACGATGCGGCGACGGTTCCCTACTTGTTCCGGCTGAATGTGTTCGTAAGTCAGGGGATTGCGTTCGACTGCGGATACATGAATACCGCCTTTATGAGCAAACGCTGACCTACCGACAAACGCAGCGTGTTCATCAGGAGCCAGATTTACCACCTCGCTAACAAAACGACTGGCTTCTGTAAGTTGTACTAGCTCGTCTTCACCGATACAGCTATGACCCAACTTCAATTGTAAATTGGGGATTAACGAACAAAGATTAGCATTACCACAACGTTCACCATAACCGTTAATTGTACCTTGTACCATCGTCGCCCCGGCCATGACAGCAGCTAAAGCATTGGCAACTGCCATATCGCAATCATTATGAGTGTGAATGCCAATTTGCGGAATTGTCATTTGTCCTTTGTCATTCGTCATTGGTTCTTGACAAATAACTATTGACAAATGACTAATGACAGCTTGGACAATTTGGGTAATTTCATGGGGTAAAGTACCGCCATTGGTATCACACAGAACTAGCCATTCAGCACCAGATGCGATCGCAGCCTCTAATGTCTGTAAAGCATAATCAGGGTTCTGCTTGTAGCCATCAAACCAATGTTCGGCATCGTAAATTACGCTTCGCCCTTGGGCGCGAAGATACTCAACAGTATCGCGGATCATCGCCAAATTTTCTGCTAAAGTCGTTTTCAGACCTGCTGTGACGTGTAAATCCCAAGACTTACCAAAAATTGTCACCCAACGAGTACCAGCAGCCAGAATCGCTTGCAGCATCGGTTCAGACGCAGCAGTGGTGTTAGGGCGGCGTGTTGAACAAAAAGCCACAACTTCTGCTTGTTTGAGCGGATCTTCTTGAAGTTGCCAGAAGAATTGTACATCCTTTGGATTGGCACCAGGCCAACCACCTTCAATAAAAGGAATTCCCAGTTGATCGAGTCTCTTAGCAATGCGTAATTTATCTTCTATAGACACTGATAGTCCTTCACGCTGAGTACCATCCCGTAGCGTAGTGTCATAAAGCCAAAGTTGAGGTGAGGGATTTTTGGTCATAAAACTGGAACATTTGAGACAACTTTCAAAACAATGTGCCAATATACAACAAAAAGCCAGTTTGGTAATTCGACAATGCCCAAGGTACTAACTCAAGATCAAACCCATGAGTGTATGCGATCGCCCTTAGCGGGTGATGTGTCCCCAAGGTTTACTGGTAGGCCTTGGTAAAATAGTGTCCATTGCCGACCCCATTGACGACAAACTTTGCTGCAATATGGTATTGACCTCTACAATGGCGGTTTTTAGCTAATTAGCTATCACCGAATTGTGGCAGATGTAGTACCTGTAAAGTTAAGGTAGAAGGCGAAGTATCAGCAGCGAATCAGCGCAATTAAACGCAGCGTTCGCTTCCTCCCCATTCTCCTACAACAGACCTGCGTTTCGCCTGACATACTGACTGAGGTTTTATGGAAATCAATAACAGAGAAACAAAATTTGATAAATTTTGGTAATTTCTCTTTCTTTAGTGGACAACAAAAGGTTAACAAGGAGCAAAACAACATGGGTAGATGGACACCGTTAATTTTGATGGCTGGAGGCTTGGCGATATTGCTGGGTACATTGCTAGGCATCAATTTTCCTATGGGCGGACAAAGCGCCAGCGTTCCACCAAGTGGGAAAACGTCAAAAGTCCTCCCGGCTAATATTAATGTTAATAGCACAGCTGCGGGCAGGAATAACGGTTCAACAACAGAAAACCAACGCAGCGTTGCCCAAAATAATAACTCGACTGAGGACTCAACCTCAGATACAGAAAGTTCTCCAGACGCAACTACTACAGAAACCCAATCAACAGACAGCCAATCTAACAATGACAATGAAAACTCCCAACCAATTCGGGCATTGTGGTAGAGGTTGCTAGTTATTGCTTGCGAGTTATACGTTAGTAAGTGATGAGTTATTAGTTATGAGTTGTTAGTTATGTACTAATGATAAATAGCTAATAATGTATGACTAATGACTAATGACTAGTGACATTTTAATTATTGGCGGTGGCGTTATTGGTTTGGCGATCGCCGTGGAACTGAAACTGCGCGGGGCAAACGTCACCGTGCTTTGCCGTGATTTTAACGCCGCTGCCAGCCACGCGGCGGCTGGGATGTTAGCACCAGATGCCGAAAACATCCCAGATGCAGCCATGTATGATTTATGCTGGCGATCGCGTGCTTTATATTCAGACTGGACGCGCAAACTCGAAGAACTAACTGGTTTATCCACACTTTACTGGCCCTGTGGGATTTTAGCACCTGTCTATCAACAGAGCAGAGGAGAAATTAAATCAACTTTACCCTCTGCCCGTGAATCACCTGCTTACTGGTTAGATCAAACAGCAATTGGTCAATATCAGCCAGGATTGTCTTCAGAAGTAGTAGGTGGCTGGTGGTATCCCGAAGATGCACAAGTTGACAATCGCGCCTTAGCACGTGCTTTGTGGACGGCTGCTGAGTCTGTTGGCGTTGAACTCAAAGATGGCTTTACCGTCGAAGGATTTTTACAGCAGCAGGGCAAAGTACTAGGTGTACAAACTAGCGGCGGAGTAATTCGCGCTACCCATTATGTATTAGCCACAGGTGCTTGGTCAAATGAATTATTACCTCTCCCTGTGCGTCCACTAAAAGGGCAAATGCTGCGAGTGCGGGTGCCGGAATTTGTGCCAGAATTGCCTCTGAAACGCATTTTATTTGGGCAGAATATTTACATCGTTCCCAGAAGGAATCGCTCAATTATCATTGGCGCAACTAGCGAAGATGTTGGTTTTACCCCCCACAACACCCCCGCAGGTATTCAAACGCTACTCCAACAAGCTACCCGCCTCTATCCCCAATTACAGGATTATCCCATCGAAGAATTTTGGTGGGGATTTCGCCCAGCTACCGCTGATGAATTACCCATTTTGGGCACTAGCCCCTGTACAAATTTAACTTTGGCGGTTGGTCATTATCGCAATGGCATTTTGCTAGCACCCGTAACCGCAGCCTTAATTGCTGATTTGATCTGGGAACAAAAATCAGATCCCTTACTATCTCACTTTAACTACTCGCGCTTTTTCACCAAAACATCCACCTCCATGCTCACTCACTCGGCTAATTTCTCCAATGGGCATCATCCTATTGTTGCTTTAGATAACTCAGCACTAACCACTTTGGACTCAGCACTGACTATTGCCGGCAAAACCTTTCAATCTCGCTTAATGACTGGTACTGGCAAGTATCGCAGCATTGAAGACATGCAGCAAAGCATTGTTGCTAGTGAGTGCCAAATTGTAACTGTAGCAGTGCGTCGCGTACAAACAAAAGCACCTGGACATGAAGGCTTAGCCGAAGCACTCGATTGGCAGAAAATTTGGATGTTACCCAACACCGCAGGTTGTCAAACAGCAGAAGAAGCAATTCGGGTGGCGCGTTTAGGGCGCGAAATGGCGAAACTCTTGGGACAGGAAGATAATAATTTTGTCAAGCTAGAAGTCATCCCCGATTCTAAATATTTGCTACCAGATCCCATTGGCACGCTGCAAGCCGCAGAGCAACTAGTCAAAGAAGGCTTTGCTGTCTTACCTTACATTAACGCAGACCCGATGTTAGCCAAGCGCTTAGAAGAAGTCGGCTGTGCCACAGTCATGCCTTTAGCATCACCCATTGGTTCAGGACAAGGATTGAAGACAACCGCCAATATTCAAATCATCATTGAAAACGCTGGTATACCCGTGGTAGTAGATGCCGGAATTGGTTCGCCATCCCAAGCAGCACAGGCGATGGAATTAGGTGCAGATGCTTTATTGATTAATAGTGCGATCGCACTCGCCAAAAATCCCGCCGCAATGGCAAGGGCAATGAATCTCGCCACAGTCGCCGGTCGTCTCGCATACCTAGCTGGTAGAATGCCCATCAAAGACTACGCCAGTGCTAGTTCACCACTCACGGGAACGATTAGTAGTTAGGCATGGGGCATTGGGCATGGGGCATGGGGCATGGGGCATGGGGCATGGAGGACAAAGAAGAAATAACTTAATGACCCTTGACTCTTGACTCTTGACTTTTGACTTTTGACCCTTGTAACGATTTGTTTATTTTCATAAAAGTGTAATATAAAGTTTATGTAACAATTAAAAAAACGCTAAGAACAAGGAATTAGTTCATGCCCTATACAACTGAAGAAGGCGGTCTTCTCAATAATTTTGCTCGTGAACCAAAGATTTATGCAGCAGAACCTCCCAATGC
Organism: Aulosira sp. DedQUE10; assembly: GCA_034530935.1. Classification (GTDB taxonomy): domain Bacteria; phylum Cyanobacteriota; class Cyanobacteriia; order Cyanobacteriales; family Nostocaceae; genus Aulosira. The sequence goes on from JAVRCF010000002.1 coordinate 115,618, forward strand.
AGGGCAAAAGCGAACCTACCTTTTTGTGGGAATCGCTGCTACAGTCCTGGTTGGTGGCTTGATTTTTGTCGCCTTCTCTGTTTCGTAGCCTCAGTTGAGCGCAAAGAATTTTAATAAAATTTAATTTTTCTGTTTTATCAGGTTCCCTATTCAACAGGAACCTGATTTTGTATCTGCTCCATTGATCACAATCCATCCCTTTTACCTCAACCCGCTAAGATGCGATTAATCATGAATGAGAGACTAGGTTTCTCATCAAACTGCCAAGCCCAAAAAGTTGTACCGATAGCACCCATTGCACCAAGTAAAGCTCACAAGTAAGCGAGAAGTAAGCACGAAAACTTTTTTACACGCGCAAAAGCTTGAATTATAAGGATTTGAGAAAGGTACGACCGCGCAGCTTTCTTGCGCGGTCGAGGTTTATTATCTTTAATTCAGCTATGCTATATCTACTCAAATCTGGCAAACTTTTAGGCTTCCGGTACTGTTGCTTGCATGGAGGAACGACTGGAGAATTCATCGTACCAATTAGCAAGTCTCAAATGTTTCTGCCGCCATTGGAATTGTGTAAGACGTGCTTCCATAATCCCCAAGGTACAGCCGAGCATGATGTGGCTAAACTTAGACTGTTGATCGAGTCTATCTGAAAGTTTTTCAAAATGTTCCAGACATCTTGTTGTGCTTCTATGATTTGTGACAAGTTAAGGTTAAATAAATCAAATCCGAACTGTGTAGAAAACGGGTCGGATTTGTGTCTTAATTTCTGTACGTTCACTTATTTCTAGATGTTGCGGCTCGCAATTATAAATGCTCTGGCTTGTAAACAAGGTAATTTATAGCTCAATAGTAATAAGTGTAAAATGAGCTTGTATTCAGGACTTTATTACTAGATTTTTAAGCAATAAGGTACTTACTACAAACTTATCAAAATTAATGCGATAGAGCCTTAGCGCAGCAAATAGTAGAGCTGTCTTGATACCTGAAAGCGTTACCCTAGGTATATATTTAACAATTACCCATGAAACCTGAAGACATAGCGGGTACGCTGACAGAATTATTTAGTACAGAAGCAGTAAGTGCGATCGCGCCTGGATCGTGGCAAGTGGAAACTGCGCGTTTTCGGCTGTTGGTGCTGCTTGCCGAAGATCATACCTGGTTGCGAGTTCTATTGCCCATTGTGCCAATAGAAGCAGCCCAACAATTTTTAGAACAGTTTTTAGAAGCTAACTTTGATGACACTCAGGAGGTACGCTACGCTTTGTATGAAGGGGTAGTGTGGGGAGTATTTCAGCATAATAGCAGCACTTTGGTGAGTGCGGATTTGTCTAGTGCGATCGCTAAACTGACATCTCTCTATGAAACTGGCTTAAATGATGTCTTCAATCGACTGATTGAAACCCGTATCCGACAAATTATCTTAGCAGCAAAACGGCAAGGGCAATCTCTGCACTCTACAATGCAAAACCTGGAGCGTTTTTATACAGAAGGATTGCTGGGAGAAATCGAACAAACTTCAGAGGCGCGGGAACAAGTACTAGCTGTGTGGCGGCATCAATTAGAACGCTGGTGGAATGAAATAGAAGCATAGAAAAAAATTCAAAATTCAAAATTCAAAATTCAAAATTAAGAATCTACTCAAATTTTGGCTCTTGACTCTTGACCCCTGACTCGACTATACAGTTTTTTCATTTCATACTTCAGCCTTTTCATAATAGCTATGGACATCATTCAAATTCTCAAAGAAGACTATCAAAGATTTCCAGTTAATCAAACTTACAGCATTTATGCTCCCGATGTTTATTTTCAAGACGCTGTATTTAAATTTCGTGGTGTTGAACGCTATAAGTTGATGATTAATTTCATCAAGACTGCGTTTTTAAATCCGCAAATGGATTTGCATAATATTCAATCATTGGGAGACACCATCAAAACCGAGTGGACACTTAGCTGGAATAGTCCTCTACCTTGGAAACCGCGGATTTCTATTCCTGGCTGGAGTGAATTACGCCTTAACTCTGAAGGTTTAATTATTTCCCATATTGATTATTGGCGCTGTTCGCGGTTGGATGTGCTGAAGCAACATTCATTTTCTTTAAAAAGTCGCTAATTACAATATTCAGTAAATCGCAAAGTTTTGCTGAAGAGCAATCGCCTACACTAATCGCAACTAGGCTAGATAATCTCTCACCTCAGTGTCTTGGGACTGTAGGCCCCTACATGTGCTGCAACAGCATTATTCTCTTCAAACAGTTGATAATAGAGATAGCGTAAATAAATGTAAACAATTCTCAGACAGGATAAAATCATTCATGCGGGTAATTTTAATGACAGGCAAGGGCGGCGTGGGTAAAACCTCTGTAGCTGCGGCCACTGGACTCCGTTGTGCAGAACTAGGCTACCGCACACTTGTGTTGAGTACAGATCCCGCTCACTCCTTAGCGGATAGCTTTGACCTGGAACTGGGACACGCACCACGAGAAATTCGCCCAAATTTGTGGGGTGCGGAACTAGATGCACTGCAAGAACTAGAAGGAAACTGGGGTGCTGTGAAGCGTTACATTACCCAAGTTTTACAAGCCAGGGGTTTGGAAGGGGTACAGGCGGAAGAATTAGCGATTTTACCAGGCATGGATGAGATTTTTGGCTTGGTAAGAATGAAACGCCATTATGATGAAGGTGATTTTGATGTCTTGATTATCGATTCGGCTCCTACAGGTACAGCACTGCGTCTGCTGAGTTTACCGGAAGTCGGTGGTTGGTATATGCGCCGTTTTTACAAACCATTTCAAAACATTTCAGTGGCACTTCGACCATTGGTTGAACCGCTTTTTAGACCAATTGCTGGTTTTTCGCTGCCAGACAAAGAGGTGATGGATGCACCTTATGAGTTTTATGAACAAATTGAAGCTCTGGAAAAAGTATTAACAGACAACACTCAAACTTCAGTGCGCCTAGTCACCAATCCTGAAAAGATGGTGATTAAAGAGTCTCTCCGCGCTCACGCCTATTTGAGTTTATATAATGTTGCCACCGATTTAGTAATAGCTAATCGCATTATTCCCCCCGAAGTTCAAGACCCATTTTTCCAACGTTGGAAAGAAAATCAACAGCAATATCGTCAGGAAATTCATGATAACTTTCATCCTTTACCGGTGAAGGAAGTTCCGCTATTTTCGGAAGAAATGTGTGGGCTAGCAGCCTTAGAAAGATTAAAGGATACTCTTTACAAAGATGAAGATCCCGCGCAAGTTTATTACAAAGAAACAACTATTAGAGTTGTGCAAGATAATAACCAATACAGCTTAGAACTGTATTTACCGGGTATTCCCAAAAATCAAGTTCAACTGAGTAAAACCGGGGATGAATTGAATATTACCATTGGCAACCACCGCCGTAATTTAGTATTGCCACAAGCTCTGGCTGCACTCCAACCCTCAGGGGCAAAAATGGATGAAGATTATCTTAAAATCCGTTTTGCATAACATATAGAAGTTGAATTGTTCTAGCTTTATCAGCAAAATTCAATTCCTAGAGGTTTGTACAGGCGCGTCCTGAGCGCCTGTATTTTACTAAGTAACTAAAATGTATTTTATTACACCAAGCTAGAGAAAAATATTTTGGTAAAAGCTTAGTGTTCAAGGGTCATGCATGATTTTTCTTTTTACTAGCTTCTAATTCTTAGCAGGTATACTACACTTTTCTAACCCACTCACAATAGCGATCAATCTAGCGATAATTTTGAAATATTTCATATTTTTTATATTAATAATTATGAGGTTTTTGAAAATTGAATCTAAATTTATCAATAGTTCTTGCCCAGTAGTTTTACTGAAGACAGTTGAAACAATAAATTTAATAATAATTTTAGATATAGAAATTTTTTAATTTTTGATTTTTTTCTGAGCGAAAAATTATTTAAGTACAAGCAATGACCCCGATCGCCAAACCAGACTCGCGGGTAAACCTGGAGCAAGAAGGTTTATTACGCCGCATTACAGACCGTATTCGTCGCACATTAAATTTGGAGGATATCCTCAAAACGACAACAACGGAGGTGCGAGCGTTACTTGGTACTGATCGAGTGATGATTTACAAGTTTCATGGCGATAGCAGTGGTCAGGTCATTGCTGAATCAATTTATCATCAAAGGCTACCATCACTTTTGGGGCTAAATTTTCCTGCTGATGATATACCGCTTTATGCTAGAGAACTGTTTGTACAATCACGAGTGCGTTCAATTGTGAATGTAGAAACGCAGCAGATTGGTCAAAGTTTCTTACATAACTCGGAACCAGGAGAAATCATAGCAGAGGAAATCTATTATCGCAGCGTAGACCTTTGCCATATTCAATACTTGACGGCGATGGGAGTCAAGTCTTCTCTAGTAGCACCAATTTTACATCAAGATCAACTTTGGGGACTGTTGGTGTCACATCACTCCGAAAGCTTTGTGGTTGGCGAGTACGAACTACAAGCTGTGCAAATGGTAGTGGATCAACTATCAATTGCGATCGCCCAAAGTAACCTTCTCACCCAAGCCCATAACAAAGCCGAACGGGAAGCGACTATTAACCGCATTGCGACTTTACTGCATTCATTGCCCACAATCGTACTACAGCCAGCCTTAGAAGCAACTGTCGCTGCTTTTGGTGGTTCAGGCGGTAGGCTTTGTATTAGACATAATGCTTTTAATTTCCAAAATAGTAGCTTTAAGCGCTTAGCAGAATGTTTAATCCCAGGAAGCGACTGTGTTAGGCTTTATATCTGCGGACAGCAACCTGTGATCCCAGAACCAAATGTATATCCACTCATAGAGCAGTATAGTGTCTGGCAAGAACACTATGAGTCTGGGGAATATGATGTTTGGGCAATTTCAGACATATATCAAACTCCTCATCTGCTCACTGTGCAAGTTGCTTTCCAACCCACAAAAGTTCGCAGCGTTTTGATGATTCCACTAGAGTATCGTCAAGAATTAGTGGGTTATTTAAGTATTTTTCGAGATCAAATAGACACAGAAACTTTATGGGCAGGGAGATTCGATCCCGATCAAAGGCAAATTTATCCTCGATTATCTTTTGATGCCTGGCGCGAAACTAAAACAGCACAAGTGCAAAAATGGACTGTTGAAGAGATAGGAACGGCCAGAGAAATTGGTAAACATTTTGCTTCAGCAATTCAGCAGTATGAACTATACCAACAGGTACAAGCCTTCAATAGCGGTTTAGAAAAACAAGTTAAAAGGCGTACAGTTGAACTACAAAAGACATCTGAACAACAACAGACAGTGTTTGGAGTGATTGCCAAAATTCGCGAGTCTCTTGATACTAAAACCATATTTCAAATTACTACTAAAGAAGTTTGTCAATTAATCAAAGCCGATCGTGTTTCTATTTATCGGTTTGATGCTGATTGGGGTGGTGAATTTGTCGGCGATTTTGAGGTTGCTAGCCCGCACTGGTCAAATACTTCCAAGCTGGGAGTCAATACAATTTGGAATGACACTTACTTACAAAACACAGAGGGAGGGCGCTACCGCTATAACGAAACATTTGCGGTGGATAACATTTACAAACAGGGTTTTACTCAGTGTCATGTTGACAATCTAGAAGAGTATCAAATTCAAGCTTTTGTACTTGCTCCCATTTTTGTGGGGCAAACACTTTGGGGTTTGCTAGCCACTTATCAACATTCTGGCTCTCGCCAATGGTTTGACTCTGAAGTTAACTTTCTCAGTCAGATTGCAGCCCAACTGGGGGTAGCACTCCAGCAAGCTGAGTTACTTACGCAAACACAGCAGCAAGCAATTGTTTTGCGACAAGCAGCAGAGCAACAACGGGTATTGTTTGAAGTTGTCACAAAAATTCGTGAATCTCTTGATCTCAATGCCATTTTCCAGACTGCTACTCAGGAAATTTGTAAATCGCTGCAAGCTGATCGTGTAGTTGTTTACCAATTTCACCCAGATTGGAGTGGTGAGTTTATTGCTGAGTTTGTCGTTGCAGGCTGGGTAAAGCTGGTAGGTTCGCAAACCAATACAGTTTGGCAAGATAGTTATTTGCAAGAAACCCAAGGTGGACGATATCGCCACAATGAAACATTTGCAGTGCATGACATCTATCAGGTTGGCCACTCTGAGTGTCATGTTAAGTGTTTAGAGCAATGTCAAGTTAAAGCATATGCGATCGCACCAATTTTTATCGGACAAAAACTCTGGGGTTTGCTGGCAGCTTATCAAAACTCTGCACCCCGCTACTGGCAAACCTCAGAAATTCAATTTTTAGCTCAGATTGCCAATCAGCTTGGGGTAGCACTCCAACAAGTTGACTTACTCTTGCAAACTCAGCAGCAAACAGAACAGCTAACTCAAGCCTTACACGAGCTACAAGAAACTCAAACCCAACTCATCCAAACTGAGAAAATGTCCTCATTAGGGCAACTAGTGGCAGGTATTGCCCATGAAATTAATAACCCCGTAAACTTTATTTCTGGCAACCTGCTACACGTAAGTGAATATGCTGAAGATTTACTCAGTATGTTGCAACTCTATCAACAGCAAGTCACTACTCTTAGTCCTGAAATGTGGCAGATGGCAGAAGAGATGGACTTAGAATTCATCATACAGGATTTGCCGAAAACCCTTTCTTCCATGAAAGTAGGGATTGATCGCATCCGTCAAATTGTCTTAGGTTTAAGGAATTTCTCTCGCCTTGATGAGGCGGAAATGAAAGCGGTAAATATTCACGAGGGCATTGATAATACACTGCTAATTTTGCAACATCGCCTGAAAGCAAAACCAGATCACCCTACTATTGAGATAGTAAAGAATTACAGCGATCTGCCTTTGGTAGAGTGTTACGCCGGACAATTGAATCAGGTGTTTATGAATGTCTTGAGTAATGCGATCGATGCTTTGGAGGATCAAAGGGAGTCTAAATCTCAACCTGATACAAGTCTGATTACTATCCACACCTCTATTGGAGAAATGAAGGGCAATATTAAGAGTGTGGTAATTCGCATTGCAGACAATGGCCCTGGAATACCAGAAGAGTTAAGAACACGAATATGTGACCCCTTTTTTACCACTAAGCCAGTGGGTAAGGGTACTGGCTTGGGGTTATCAATTAGTTACAAGATTGTTGTAGATAAACATGGTGGAATCTTTAATTGTGATTCTCAGCCTGGGTTAGGCACAGAATTCTGGATAGAAATTCCTATTGATCAAAATAGGCATCATATCTAAAATTTATCTATAAAATCAAGTTTTTTTCAAGAGTCAAAAGTCAGTAGGGACTGGTTTTGTGAGATATCCAAACCAGCCCCTACTAGATTTATTTATTTTGAATTTTTTGAAGCTACCTTTTAATTTCTTAACTGTACAGGCATAGCTAAATAGGTCATTTTCAAACCACCTAGTGGTGTAAAAATCACTGGAGTCAAGCTTTGATTTAGATGCATTTGAATTTCTGAAGATGGTAATTCTTTCAAGCCTTCCATGAGATATTTGATATTAAAGGCAATATCTATATTTTCCCCAGATATCTGCGCTGGCATCGACTCTCTACCGCTACCTACATCTTGAGCTTCACAAGATAAAGTAATTTCTTGATTAGAGCTATCAATGCTGACTTTTACAATATTATTCTTTTGATCGGCTAGTACGGCAATTCGCTCTAAAGTGCTTAAGAATTGTCGCCGATCAATAGTTACTTGCCGCTCAAATTGGCGCGGTATCAGTTGGCGATAAGCTGGATATTGCCCTTCTAAAGTGCGGCTAGTCAAGCGTTGATTTTTCCAGGCAAACACAACCTGACCTTGATCCAAATATAAAGCCACAGGTTCTTCTGATGAAGCACTATGAGGCAACATCCTCTGGAGTTCGCGTAAGGCTCTAGCTGGTACTGTTACTTCTAGCTGGCTACTACTTTCTAGTGGACGCTCATTAATAGTTTCTACTACTGCTAAACGATGCCCATCAGTAGCAGCAAATTCTAATGTATCTTGTTTAACAGTGAGATGAACTCCGGTGAGTACCTGCTTAGTTTCATCACCACTAGTTGCAAACAATGAACCTTTTAATCCCTCAATTAACGCCGCAGCAGTTAATTGAAGTACTTCAGAATTTTCAATAACAGGTAGTTCGGGAAACTCTTCCGCCCCCATTGCGCGTACTTGATAATGTCCACTCTTGGGTGTGAGTGTCATAATTAAACCTTCGCCGCCAGAGGTTACGGTTGCTGATTCATCGTCTAGAGTAATTTCTCCTTCTGGAAGGCGAGAGGTGATGTCTACAAGTATTTTGGCAGGAAGTGCGATCGCGCCTCCTTCCCATACCTCAGCATTAAAGCTAGTGCGAATACCCAAGCTGAGATCGAAGGCAGTTAAGCTTACTTGGTTAGTTTGTGCATCTGCTTGTAGCAGCACATTGGCAAGTACTGGATGTGTCGGACGTGAAGGTACAGCACGGCTGACAAGTGAAAGATTTGTACTAAGGTCGCTTTGGGCGCAAACTAATTTCATGGTCAGATTCAGCTTGTGAGTGTCTATAGTACCACTCTAGAAATATTTTTAAGTACATTGTTACCAAGCAGCTTTTATTGCCAAGCTGAACAACTCTAAAGCCAAAGCAGCAGAAACTCAAACTTGCTAAAATTTGCAGTCAATAATTTGCAAAACCCCTACTCTGACGTTGGTTTTCCCCAAATACCCTATGCTCGTTAGCATTCTAGTAGCCAGTGCATGACTTTGGGGAGTTCTTCTTGGAGCTTGGGATAATTAAGATATGATGCAAGAAAAATTAATTTAGGCAGGAATAACTTGAGCAATCAGTGAACGTTTGTCAAGTGATTGAACTTTACCTACTTGACTAAGATCATTGACAATGCGTTCTAGTAGTTCTCCAGCTTTTTCACGATATTGATGTTCTCGACCTCGTAACCGAATGGCAAACTTCACTGAATCGCCTTTACTCAACCACCCAAGCGCTTGCTCGATGCGTAAGTTGTAATCAGCTACACCGACATTTGGACGGAGCCGGACTTCCTTGACTGTGGGTCTAGCACTCTGTCCCTGACGCTTTTTCTTTTGATACTGAAGCTTGCCATAGTTGAGGATCTTGGCAACTGGAGCGTCTTTGCCTTCGGAAACTAGAACTAGGTCAAGCTCTACGCTCTGCGCTAGTTGTAGAGCTTCATACGTGTCTACCAGACCACGATTATTATTTTCATGGTCAATCAAGAAGACTTGAGGTGCCTTGATTTGCGAGTTAATTAGTTGCTTTTGGACTACGATAATGGTTTCCTCTCAATTTTTCAGTACTTTGCGATTGCAAGTAATGCTAATGTAACACAACCTAACTAGGAATTTTGATGGGTTAAAGCAATACTCTCTTACTTGGTTAGACAAACGCATATATCATTGTCTAGACTTTTTCTCAGTTAACATAAAGCTATCCCTTGCCACAAAGCAATTTAAGAACTCAAAGTCCTATTAACCATCCCCAATAGTTTCAACAAGGCATTTAGTCGGCAATTAAAATTATTTTCTTTTCTCCCCCAGCTACCCCTGCTAAAGAAAACTCATTTCAGGACAGATCACTTTTTCGTGTTGCTTCTAAATATATCTTTCTCTGTTCCCTGCTCCTGATTCCCTATTTTCAAGCTAGTAGCTGTGGAAATTGTGGATAACTTGTCTCTAATTTATTTTTTGGGGAGTTTCGGCACTTACTATCTGTGGAAAAGTTGTGGAAAAACCCCCTAACTTTTCCACAGGGTAATTATACTTAATTTAAGTTTTACCAAAAAAATATCAAGTTTTACCAAAAATTTTCTCTAAATGATAATTTTTTTACACAAGCTAATTAGGCAGACATAATATGAAACACTAAGCAGTTTGATTTTTATCGATCGCAACACCCCGAATCTTTGCAGCGATTAATGGAGCTAGGGTGAGCAGGACTAATCCAATGGGCATGAATCGACCTTGCAGTAAATTGTAGTCAGCGGCAATTTGCTGCCAAGAATATCCGAAAACGAAGCGTCCCAAAGCGATCTCGAAAGCAATAGTCAGCAACATCCACAGCACTCCCACACCTAGCAATTGAGAGACACGCGAAGCCTGGAGCGATCGCACAAAAATAGTTGCGATTGTCAAAATTAAAATCGACCCCATAACAAATGAAACTTGCTGCGCCGGAACATTACCCAAGGCTGGTATTAGCCATAGAATACGAACAGTTCCATTCAGGCTCTCGGCAATGATAAACACGAGCCAAATAATAATTCCTCTGAGAAAGATCATATTGTTTATCTCCTGGTGACTATGTTAATTGCGATCGCCTTGGCTTTGGCGACTGTCGCCCATTTCAATAATTTGAGGAACTTGTGAGCATAGAGATTTTTCTTGTTGCTATGGAGTAATCTGGCATCATACTTGGTGTAGACGCGGAACAGCTTTCGGTAAATACAGCAGAATTCATAACTCAGAATTCAGGTTTCAAAAGTCAGGCAGGCTTTATGCCAGGGTTTGGGACTTATTCTCTGTACTTCACTAAACTGAAATCCACTGTATATAAAAATATTATTTAAGATTTATAAACTTAAGATTTCCTCACAAGTTCCTCAAAACTTTTTTCTAACGTGAAACTAAAGCCAATATTGGCTCACCCTCTTACCTACGCTTAAAGCAGAAATTTAACATTAAAAAGGCTAAACACATAAATTTTGAATTAGAGCGTAGCAACGGGTCTCTATTACAAATTGTTAAATTTCGATTTTGATGAATTGGGAGAAAAATTTATGTCTGCTAAGACCAAAATTAGGCAAACTCTAAGGTCAATTGTAGAACTTTTAGAGCGGGTAATTCACTCTATTTATAGCTCTGCCACGAGAACTTTTAGTCCTAATGACGATAACTATCCAGATACAGGAGTACAACCATACGACGGCGACCCTCCTGCCAAAAATAGACGTTATTAATTTTTAGTGAGTTGGATTAAGGAAGAATATTATGTTTTTAAAATTTAAAGCCAAATAGTGTTTTTTTGGTACTTACTATTAATTTAAAGGGCATAATATAACTTCTTTAATCTATGACTCACACTTGGGAGGAGGGATGGATACAATCAAGAAAATTAAAAATGAATTGACCATCGCCGGACAAATTGCTCCAGAAGAATTAAAACAACTTGCTGATGAGGGATATAAATCTGTACTTAACTTGCGTAGACGCGTAGCGGCTTGTCATTAGACATCGCCTGACGAAATCGGTTTTCAAGACGGCGAGCAACTTTATATTCAGTTGCTAGGATTGCATTACGCTAATCTGCCAACAAAAATTACAGAAATCAATCCGTCAATTGCACTCCAGGTATTTCAAAAAATTTCTGAACTACCCAAACCTACTGTCGTCCATTGTGATAGTGCAGTCCGGGCGATCGCAATGGTATTCATGTATATTGCCACAAAACAAGGAATGTCTTTAGAAGAGGCGTTTAAGCAAGCAGAAAACTTGGGTTTATTAGAAGATGTTATGAGAGTGAAATCGTGAATAATCAAGATAGTCCCCAGACAAAACAATGCCCACAAGAAGCATAGTTTTTGGGCAGGGAGAATGGATTATGGGAAAGAGTTAGCAATGCCCAATGGACTATATTCAAATTAGACAAGATTATGGCATCTTCTCATCAACCTATCTGGGCATTACCTGTTGAAGAGGTATATGAGTCATTAGGCAGCGCTAATAATGGCTTATCGGCAGATGAAGCTCAACGCAGATTTGAACAATTCGACTACTAAAGTGCGATCGCATTTATTTTGGCTACTGTCCATTAATAGTCACTGTCAGCCACACAAATTCCCTTACATTTGATACCGTTTGTAGCTGTGCGCTGACAATGAGGACAGAGAATTTTTTCTGTTTCTGGAGCGATATTTGTACTAGTGCTTGCTTGTGGTTTGTCTTTTTCTGTTTGGAGGTTCACGGTTATCAGGGTAAATTTCTGTAGTTTATTTCTACATTTTACAAACAACAGATATTCCTCTTGCGAAGCTGTTTTTCGCAAACCGTGGTAGATACTACACATACATACTTATGCCAGTTGCGTAAGTCCTGTTGGTATTATTTTTCTCCCCTCTGAAACTTCATCGTCATCTCTAGGCGAGATAATGCACTGGTGGCGGTCTCGCGTACATAGGAATCGGTAGATTCCTCCTGAATTAGGGATTGTAGCACCTCTACACCTCGGCTATCCCCAATCGAGGCTAGAGCATTTACCAGGGAGATTCCCAGTGCTGGGTTATTTGTGGTTTGCAATGCTTCAATCAAAACATCCACAACAGGAGAACCAATCTCACCCAGCGCCATGACAGCGGCAATATTTACCACGGGATTGGAGTCATTGAGGGCAGTCTTTAAACCCTGCACGCCTTCTTCTGAAAAGGGAACATCTGGATGATTAATGGCGACTTGCGCCAGTGCTTTGGCGGCACTTCCCCGAACTGTGACATTTTCACTGTTGAGCAAGGCTGCAACTAGCGGAGTCACCGCATCAGGGCCGATCGCTCCTAAGGCTTTGACAGCAGCTCGCCGATAGGTGGTATCCTCCTCATCGAGAATACTCATCAACCGGGGGATAGTCGTCTCATCCTGATTCTCAGCCAATGCCCACATTGCTTGGTCGCGTAGGTGGGGGTTGGGATGTTTCAGTTGTTGGAATAGTTCTTCTGTGGACATAAGATAGCTTTATCTGATCAACAATGTGCAATTAATGTGCAAATAATCTGTTAAGTAGGGCGGTGCAATTAAAGATAACTGGCTAGGGCTGTCATTTGTCCTTTGTCATTTGTCATTTGTAAAGGTTTCAAGCCTATTTACGTTTCGTAACATAGTTTGGTTTATTTCCACTAACTTACTTAACTCAGGACTCAGGACTTAGCACTCATTACTCAGGACCTCATTATTCGGTACTGTTTCTGTGATTTGGCCTTTTCTCGAATCAGCCAATCGGCATCATTGGCGACTATCTCATAACCACTGGCATCACCCAGTTTTTCTAGTGCCATCAACGCCGCATACTTCAGATCCCAGATTTTTGTTTCTAGGCAGGCTTTGAGTTCGGGAATTGCCCGTGCTTCACCGAGTTCACCGAGAGCGATCGCAGCTGCTGCGCGTGATTTTTGAAACTGTGGTTGTTTGTTATCCAAAGCTTCAACTAGCAAATCGTAGGCTGGGGCGTGTTTCAACCAACCGAACAGCTTCATGACATGGAAGTGGGCACCATAGTCATTATTGGCTTCTTCGGCGTAGGTAGCAAACAAAGCCTCAGGCGCTGCATCAGCGTGATCGTCAAGTATGGTTTTAGCGGCCAAATAGCAGCGCCCAAAGTCGGTTTCGTACAATCCCCGGATCAGAACTGGTAAAGTAGGGGGACTTGGGTAACTATGCACCAAACTCAGATTGTTCGGGTGGTCATATAACGTCTGCTCTAAATAAGGTTGAATGGCGGTAAAAGTAATTGCTCCCGTAGAGATTCCAGCTTCTGCCAACGTCCGAATTCCGCGCAGCCGAAATACCAAAGATACTGGACATCTGGCAATATGGGGAATTGCATCGTAGTAACGGGCATCCATTAAATCTTGGATAGACAACCGCCGCCCTAAAACATTCGGATGTTGCAACATCGCCACCACTTTCCCCATCTGGGAATAGTCCCCAGTTAAACGGCAAACTGCTGCCATTGCTGCACTTGCTGTTGGCGGATCAGCATCATCTACAAATTTGCGAATTCGTTCTATAGCAGGTTGATAATTAAACTTTGTGAGTGTGTGGATAATCACCCGGTAGGTTTGCCTCGGCTTGTCCAGTAATTGAGCCACATCTTCTAATATATCGGGGTCTTGAGTCCCAATTTCTCCGATCGCCCAAACAGCATTTTCGACTGTGTAGCAGTCTTCGTCACTCAGACAAGCGCGAATTACTGGCATAGCGGCTTCGGCTTGCAGTCGCCCTAAAGTTTCTAACGACTTGCGACGGACGATGCGGTTATCCAAGGCGGGGTTAGTTTGCTGCACAGCCCTCATTAGGGCGTTGATTGAGCGTTCTGTGGGAAAGTTGACTAAATGAGAAGCCGCAATATAACGTGAATCATCTTCACTCAGTTCGTCTTGGGGCGTATCTAAAAGAGCGATCGCCTGGTCTTCTGTAAGATTAAAGAAATTAAAAAAGCGTTTATCCATATATATAAATGTTAGCTGTTTGTTGTCAGCCTTCAGCAAATAGTCCCTAGCAGCTGTTATCCCAATTCTCCTTAATGACCGAACAATTTTAGATTTTAGATTTTGGATTTTGGATTAAAATCAAAATCTGAAATCTTTTAAATGGTTTCAAGCCTCTCCATTCATGGAGAAAAAGCGAAAAGTTTGTGAAGAGAAGTTGCGTGCGGAGAGTGCTGTTGTGGGGACGGTCTGAGTCCACAAAACTTCGGAGGGTTCCAAGAGTTGAGCAAACTTCGGGGGAAGGTAACATCCACAAAACTTTTCAAGACAAAGAAAAAAATCGTTGTTCAAGCCTCTTTTTTAAAGAAGAGGTTAATCTAAAATCGCAAATCCTTGCATCCAAAATTGGATGACCAATAACAAATGACTAATGACCAATGACAAAACAAGCCCAGAGATTCTTTGCTATTACTCGACCTTAACAGGTAAAGCAAAGAGCCAAGAACCTCCAGGCTTGTAGGGTAAAAATGTACCCCTGTCAACCAATCACAAGTCTGGCAATGGACTAGGAGAGAGAGTTGATAGCGTAGTCAAGTAGTGCATTGTACTCAGTCAATGCTTGAGCAGACATATCGCGAGGCGCACAACCACGGTTACGAGCAAAGCTTAATGCTTCAACGTAAGGAGCGGTGGGCAAGCCTAAAGCGCGGTAAACTTCACGTTGACCAGCAATACCCCACTCATCCAATGGGCCTGTACCACCAACTACCAAGCTGTACTGGATAAGGCGCAGGTAGTGCTTGATATCACGAGCGCACTTAGACTTGAAGGTATCGGTGGAGTTAGCTTCACCAGAATTGTTCAAGTAAGGATATTTTTTGATAGAAGCGTTGTAAGCTTCGGTTGCAACTGCGTCGATGTTGTTAGCTAGCTTTTCAGCTGCTTCCAAACGAGCAGCCGCACGTTGGATAGAACCTTGTACTGATTCTAAATCAGAGGTGCTGGGGAAACGACCTGCGGCATCAGCAGATGCAATAACGGTGGTAACAACTGATTTCATTTCTTAAATCTCCCAAAAGGCTTTTAATTTAAACTGTGTTGGATGTCAATCTGTTGAGTGAATTGCGATTTGCAATTAATTAGCTCAGAGCAGAAATTACGCGATCGAAGTAGCTGGAAGATTCAGCAACTAGGCTAGCGCAACGATCTTCTACGACAGGAGATCCCATCTTACGCAATTTGGCACCAGCACGAGCCTCACTGGGTGTGTCTTGGATGTGAGCAGCTGCACACGCCTTCATGATTTGAACGGCACGCACGGTAGAGGTGGTAGGTACGCCTAGAGCCGCATAGGTTTCTTTCAAACCGTTCAAACAACGATCATCTAGAACTGAAGCGTCACCAGCTAATAAAGCGTAGGTTACATAGCGCAGAACGATTTCAGCATCGCGCAGACAAGCAGCCATGCGACGGTTAGGATAGCAGTTACCACCCGCTTGAATTAAGCCTTGGTTTTCGCAAATCATCCCAGCAACAGAATCAGAGACGATGCAGCTAGCGTTACTAGCGATCGCATTTACAGCATCCAAACGTCTGTTACCACTTGCAACGAAAGCTCTGAGGGCAGCAATATCAGATACGGTGGAAGTGCTGGCATCTGCTGAAACTACAGCTCTAGAAAAAGCGTCAAGCATTTCGCTCTCCTTAAAAATTGGTTTTCTCTGAAACTTGTTTGCCTGTTCCTTGAACAAGACAATATAGAACATAAAAGATGACACCTATCTGAGTCTCAGTTATGAGAAACTAAGTAACAATCCTTAACAAACAATCCCCAGTCAGAATGGCTCTGGCTGGGGATTGGGGATTGGGGGATAAGGAAGAATAACTAAGACAAATACTAATGCCCTATGCTTGGTTGTGAGATTTTTTCTAGAAAAATAGTGCGCTCGTGCTGAGTAAATCAGACAAGCTTTTGGTGGCGAACGTTGTGGACATGGGCCTGCTTAAAGAAGAGCTACGCTAACGTCAGTGGGTATTGAGATTGAATTATATATAATTCAGCCAGTGGAAGTGTAGGCTTGCAGTGTCATCGAAATAAGCCTTTGCACATCTTTATTGTTTCAAATTTTTTGTTTCTATTTGTAGCCTCGAAAGTTGACAAACAGCCCCAGTTGGCTAGGCCTCCTTGAGAAGATGCTTGATCATATTGTCTTTGACCATTAACTGTCGCAGTACCTCCAAAAGCATCTTTTGGGATTCTTCCTGGTTTAATCCCTTAACCTGCTCTTCGTAAAGTTTGAGGTTGAATTTCTGCTCTAAGTTAAGGTCCATAGGGATATCCATAGTTTTTACTCTCCGATGTTTGGCAACATTAGCTTTTTCTATCTTCTAAAATGATATTAACAAAAATTACACCTCCTTGACAAGTGGACACTTTTAGACGATAGCGAATAAACCGACGCGATGCTACTCATTGAGATTGGTCAACAAAGGCCTTCGGGGCAGGAAACCGATGATGTACACACAAGTCCTATAGCCCGTAGCCGAAAAGTCTAGGGCTACAGACTGTCTCTAGCACTCATTTGAACGCAAAAATAAGCTTTATCTTTCGTTTCTACGGTTCTTGTAAAAATCTACACTTTGTTAAAGGTTTGAGTCCTCTACCAATTGGTGGTATCCGTGGGTGGAGATTTAAATCAAGCTTTCCTGTTCCCCTGTAACAGTGCTGCGTAACCCCATAACAAAACAGGGACATTGAAATATTGAAATTAGATTAAAAGTAGGATTGCTCTTGCAGTTTTATAATTGATAGAGTATTAGATTACTCAACTTGTTGTTTGAAGTTAGCTTTTAATTTATGGATGCAATGGAGTTTTTTGAACTAAGTACTGGTAGATGGCGATCGCAACGAACGACACACCACCTGGCCTTCAAGCGATCTGAAGCCGGGGAATCCGATATCCAGGTTCAAGCTCTTGCTGCCGATGATCCGAAAGTGATTGAGATTTGCCAACTCCATGAAGTTGATCCCAAGTTGGCGATCGGTGGTGCCTTTGTCTCTTGGCAAGGAGCAATGGGATGGGATAGAGAAGAGGAAAACCATGAAGGTTCCACAGTGTTTTCTCTGATTCCTGATGCCGATAACCCCCGCCAAGGATCGCTGCTGCGAGAACGGGGCTATGCGGAAATTGTTCCCGTAGCGGGACACTATCACATGGATGATGAAGACGCTTTAGTTCTGACAACCGAATATGAAACCATGAGTTCGATTGAGAGATTCTGGTTTGTCAGTCCTAGCATTCGGATGCGAACCAGTACAGTCAAACGATTTGGTGGTTTTAGTACCGCCACATTCTGTACCGAATTCCGGATTGCAGATGCTTCAGAGGTTGCTTCTAACCTAGATGAGGCTAACCTCTCAAATCTGACTCCTGAACAGATCAAAAATGCGGCTGAACACACAAAATACTTCTCCTTCCTTGGTTGGTAAATTAATCATCACCAGCAGTACCGATCCATTTACGCGAGGGTTAGACTACCTCTATGGAGTTAGGAGTCTAGCTCTCGACGCAGAGATGATCGATGTGGTTTATGATCTAGATAACCGCAAATCTTTGTGTGTCTGGATCTGTGAGCATATTGATGCGGTGAACACACAACTCGAAAACTATCTTCAGGCTTGCCACGATTGTTTTCACCCTTGGGAGCAACCTGCTATTCAAATTTTTGCTGCTCCTATTGCTCAGTCTTTTGGCATTGATGCCCTGTGCAATCTTCAGACAAATCCAATTACCATCTTGATTGATGTGGGAAGAGTGGTGCCGGCAGACTGGCTACTCTTAGTTGTCCACGAATATGCCCATGCTCATGCAGGTTCTCCCGGACATCACGAACAATTTGCGCGATCGCTCTCTCACCTCTGCCTCGGATTGGGGATTGCACCTCCCCCTTGGCAAACAGGTATAGAATCTTACCTGCGATTTTATCCTGATTGCCGTCCCACTCAAAACCCATTAGCGTTTTGGCGAGGAGAATCAGCATACCAATTCGTAATTCGTAATTCGTAATTCGTAATTCCGAAATTCCCACAGAATCTAGGTTTTAGAGAACAATTTTTGTAGGGTGGGCACTTTTAGATCTTTCGTTCAAAACCTGATGATAAATAGTGCCCACCCTAAGGTTTACTTTCGGAAGAGAATAATCTGAAATGACTGCATCTTAACGATTAGCCAAAGATAAATTTGGTGTCAACCTTTGCAAAACCTGCTTTAAAACGATCGCAGTCCAATCCACATCGGCTTCCGTCGTCTCGCGCCCCAATGTCAACCGGATTCCACCCAAAGCAGCTGTTTGGGAATAACCCATTGCCAACAATATCGGGCTAGGGCTAAGTTTACCACTGTGACAAGCAGCGCCAGCACTGATACCAATTCCCGCCAGATTTAATTGCCTGACTACAGTTTTACCGCTCAGTTTCTCTCCATCGGCATATTCTAAACAAAAACTGAGGTGATGCGGTAAGCGATGATCGCGTTCGCCTGTGGGAATTAAACCAGGTATATCAGCTAACTGGGCAAATAAGCGATCGCGTAATTGAATTAAGCGGGGTGTCTCTGTGGACATTTCTTGAGATGCGAGTTCAGCCGCTACGCCAAAACCAGCAATTACAGGTGTAGCTTGAGTACCAGAACGTAGCCCCATTTCTTGCCCACCACCACCAAATAGGGGTATTAACTCTACACCAGGACGCACATATAACGCGCCCGCGCCTTGAGGCCCATATATTTTATGACTAGAAAGGCTCAGTAAATCTACAGACAATGTCTGCACATCAATGGGTAAACGTCCGACAGCTTGCACTGCATCAGTGTGGAATAATACCCCATGATTGCGGGCAATATTTCCTAGTTCTGCGATCGCTTGGACTGTGCCAACTTCACTTTGTCCGTAAATTATAGATACCAAGACGGTATTATGACGCAATGCGGCTGTTAAATCTAGGGGGTTAACTCTACCTTTAGCATCTACTGCTAGGCGAGTCACTTCCCAACCCCACATTTCTAACAACCGCGCAGTTTCAGAAATTGCGGAATGCTCAATACTAGAAATAATCATGTGCTGCGGTACAGCATATAACCGAGCAACACCCATGACTGCTAAATTATCTGCCTCAGTGCCACCAGAGGTAAAGATAATCGATTCTGGGACAGAAGCGTTAATTAATCCCGCTACTTGGATTCTGGCTTGCTCTAAAATTGTCGCTGCCCGTTGTCCCCACTCATGTAAGCTCGAAGCATTGCCCCACTGTTGAGCGAGAACTTTTTGCATAACTGCGATCGCTTCTTTTCGAGTGGGAGTAGTAGCACTGTAATCTAGATATATTTGCATATCACCGATATTGGGAACTGGGGATTGGGGGGACAAGGGAGACAAACAATTCAAAATTTAAGAAATATATTTGACTTTTGACTCTTAACTCTTGACTCTTGACTCTTGACAAAAATCATTCGTCCTGGAGTAAGTCGTTGATGACGACTACCTAATATTGTCACTCTAGTAAGTGTCGCTTGATTTGAACAACCCCCCCAAGTTTAAAATTCTTCGAGGAATCTTCCCTTTGTTAAAATTCTTTGTTTGCTAACAACGTTGCACCTGTGTTAACAACACAACAATTTCATCAATTGCTTGTCGTAAAATACTGGCAGGTTGTTCGCTTTGATTCACCATAATACTGAAAACCAATGGTTCATACTTAGCCCCGTTCACATATCCAGATAAGGAAACTGCACCAGTTAATGTGCCAGTTTTTGCTTGTACAATTCCTTCTGCCGGAGTGTTGCTAAAACGATTTTTTAAACTACCGCTTTTCCCGGCAACGGGTAAAGAAGCGCGATAAATAGCTGCGCCTGGTGTTTTGGCTATTAAACGCAAAGTTTGTACTAAAGCTTCTGGAGATATTAAGTTACGACGCGATAAACCAGAACCATCTACTAATACATAAGTTGTGGGGTCAACTCCCAATTGAGTTAAACTCGTTTTAAGAGCTTCTAAGCCAATATCAGCAGTATTTTTATTCTGGACTCTGGGTTGTTTCATAGCTAACGCTCTCAGCAACGCCTCAGCATAAAGATTATTACTATTCTGAAGAGTTTCCATGATTAATTCTGATAAAGGTGGCGAATCTATAGCAGCGATTTCCTGTTGATTACTACCACCATTTAGTACTAATGTTTGTCCTAAATTTATTTTCTGTGTTGCTAATGCAGTCCGGAAGTGGCGTAAAAAGTAATAATTAGGGTCAACTACAGGTAATGTGACTAAATAAGGTTGAGAATTATCTGATACTTGCCCTTGAATTCGCAATACTGTTCCTGTTAAATCGCGGGTAACATTGATATAACTTGGTTGATTTTTGCTGACTGTGGTTGATTGATTAACTATCCGCCAACGTCCCGCTTCGTTAGTATCATTCCATGTAATCTGTAAAGGTTTACCTAGAGTTTGTGGGATAAGTTTAAAACTAAAAACATTTTGATTCAAAATAAAACTACCAATAGGTGCGCCATAATCTGACTGCACATCTTCCCATTGCCAAGTGGAGTTAACTATATCCCCTTGAATATAACTATCATCGGCAATCAATTGCTGAATTTGAGTAATACCTTTCTGTTGCAATTGTTGTGCTAATGCTTGCAACTGAGTATCACCTAAACTTGGATCTCCTCTACCAACAACACGCAAAACTCCCTGAGGATTCTGATAAACAGAGGTGCGAATCCGAAAATTTGCACCTAATTGCTGCAAAGCCGCAGCAGTTGTTAGCAATTTTGTATTAGAAGCGGGAGTAAAATATTTTTGAGCATCACGACTATAAAGAGTTTGCCCAGATGACAGAGGTTGCACTAATATTCCCCAGCGCACTCGACTAAATAAGGGGCGATTGATCACAGCATCTATAGATGTTCCTAACTGGGCGGAACAAATTGCTTTTGTGGTAGGTGCTGGTGTTTGGGCTGTAGCTGCTTGCTGGTTAACGCTAATATGAGTACCGAGAAACAGTAACATCAAACCAACAGTAATTTTTTTAGTCATCACATAGTACGGAAAACTACTTGATGATAATAACTTGGAGTTGTGCTTTTATGGGCTAATAAAAAGCTCATGAGTAGCAATTTAAAAGCTATCATGAGCTAAAAACTTGAGTAATTCTAAAGTTGGATACATGAACGTTTCGGCTGATTAGTCAAGTAAACCCTGCCATATCGGGATTCATCTAAAACAAGAATTATTCATCCTCATACTCTGTTTCATCGTCTTCCCCAAAGATTTCGTCGATAATCTGTTTTGCGCGTTTGTCGGAAATATTCAAGTCTTCCTGAAGCTTAGAGATATAATCTTGTTCAGAATCGGGTACTTCTTCATCAATCCTAACTACTAACAACGCCGTAATGTAAGCAGCTTCGCAATAATCTGAATCTGGTAAAGAAGCGATAGCTTGCTCAAGTAAATCCTCTGCTTCTGCTGACTCTAGCAAGCTATAAACTTTTTCTGTCAACTTTCGGTAGTCTTGATCAGAGTAATTTTCAAATTGGGAAATCCCACCTAGCATTTCACTCAAAGCATACTCTTCTTCTCTGGTGATACCTTCACCATCCGATGCTGCGGACAAAAGTCCAATGACTGCGATCGCAACTTCTGGTTCTAAGGCTACTGAACTAGTACTACGGTTGTTGGAAAATTTGGGTTTAATCATAATGATCCTTTCAAAGTTCCGTGATTGCTGGCAAAGTTATGTTTTACTGCTGATGGCGCATCTTGGAAAACCAAGAATTTTGGATTTTATTCGAGGGATAAATGCTACACACAGCTACTTGAAATTTATGATTCCCACAAAAAACCCGGAAAACACAATATCTGTAATTTTTACGAAAATTTTTCCGCAAAAAAAACGCAGAGGATTTTATCCTCTGCGTAGCAAGACACTATCAGCGTCCCTAATTTACCTCTCCCAAGTTTTATAGTTTCGTGCCACAGTCAGAACAGAAGTTGTGGCTGGGAAGGTTTTTAGAGCCGCAGTTGCTACAATAAACGGGTTCTGTAGCAATTTTTGGCAATTGCTTGGGTAAGCCAATCATTTGGGCGTTGTTCTTACCTGGGGCTACCATTGGATAGCAGTTTTCATCTCTGGTAACACGGGCATTGATGACTACTGGGCCATTATGGGCGAGCATTTCGGCGATCGCATCTTGGAGTTCTTCCCGTTTGCTAATCACCATACCTTTGATTCCATAGGCTTTGCCCAAATACTCAATATCTGGCATTCCTACTTCCATGTTGGAGCAGGAGTAACGCTCACCGTAGAATGCTTGCTGCCATTGGCGTACCATTCCCTGCCAGCCGTTGTTGAGAATTACAGTCTTGACATTAATGCCATACTGTGCTAAAGTCCCCAACTCTTGCAAACACATTTGGAAACTGGCATCGCCGCTGATACAGATAACTTCTTCATCAGGAAACGCCACTTTCGCGCCCATTGCGGCGGGGACACCAAAACCCATTGTTCCTAAACCAGCGCTAGAAATCCAGCGCCGGGGGCCATTCTTGAGGAATTGTGCTGCCCACATTTGATGTTGACCAACATCTGTGGTGTAAAAAGCGTTGGGTGCTTGGCGACCGATTTCGACAATCACCTCTTGAGGGGAGATGCTATCGGGATGCTGTGGTACGACTAGGGGGTAATCTTCCCGCCAACGGTTAACCAGATTCAACCATTCTTGGTTTTGGTTGGGTGTACCTTTTCTACCTGTGTGCTTGCAGCGACGCAACAAGTCAACTAAGACATTTCGCACGTCACCGACAATGGGCACTTCTGGAACACGGTTTTTCCCGACCTCGGCGGGGTCGATATCGATGTGGATAACTTTTGCCTTGGAAGCAAATTCATCTAACTTCCCGGTGACGCGGTCATCAAATCTCGCACCAACACAAATCAGCAAGTCACAATCAGTTACCGCAAAGTTGGCGTAGGCTGTGCCATGCATTCCCAACATACCCAAGGCTAGGGGATGATGTTCGTCAAAAATCCCGATTCCCATCAAAGTGGTGGTGACGGGGATATTGAATAATTCAGCTAGTTCTTTAATTTCTTCGTGTGCCCCAGATGCGATCGCACCACCACCGACATACAATAACGGCCGGCGACTTTCGCTAATTAGCTGAATAGCTGCATTAATCTGGCGGGGATTTCCCTTAACTGTGGGACGATAGCCACGCAATTTCGCAGAACCAGGCTCTACTGGCACATAGTCAAATTCTTCTAAAGCGACATCTTTAGGAACATCAATTAACACTGGCCCTGGCCTTCCTGTACTGGCAATGTGGAATGCTTCCGCCACAATGCGGGCCATATCTTTCGGGTCACGCACTACATAAGAGTGTTTGACAATTGGCAGAGTAATACCATAAATATCAGTTTCTTGAAATGCATCCGTACCAATTACTGCCCGTGATACTTGTCCTGTAACCACAATCATGGGGATCGAGTCCATGTAGGCGGTGGCGATACCTGTTACCAAGTTAGTCGCCCCTGGTCCAGATGTACCAAAACACACTCCTACCTTACCTGTAGCACGGGCGTAGCCGTCTGCCGCATGGGAAGCGCCTTGTTCGTGTCGCACGAGAATGTGCTTAATGCCACTAGTTGCTTCCACCTTATACAGGTCATCATAAATTGGCAAAATTGCGCCACCGGGATAACCAAAAATATGCTCAACACCGTGACGCTGAAGGCTATCCAGGAGGGCAAAACCACCGGAGGCCCTTTGCGGCGTTACAACAGTCTTGATTGTAGTCTTCGACTGGGTGTGATTCTCGGTTTGGGGTGGACTGATTCGGGAAGGCGATTCTCCTGCAGAGACACTTTGTGAACGCACTGTCAAACCTCTGAGAATAGCTAAGTCTAAGTTAATGCTTGGATTCTTTGACGTTTTCACCGCCCTATAAGTGCGGTGATTCTAAAAATCACTTTTTAAGTTTTCTCTTTCATCGACAAACCTTAAAATCAACTATCCATTACTGGTAGTGCTTAAACCAATTAACCGTTCAACAGAACCAATCAACCAGCCTAATTTAGTTGACCCCAGAGGGCTGTGTCTCCAGAGACTTACTAGTATATTGAAACTAGCGTTATCGTGCGCCCCACGATACGTTTATGGACAAAAAATATTTTGTTTTCTGGTTGGTGCTACTTTGTCGATTTTGCTAGCTATTTTTATACTCGTATTCGCCACCGAGTTGTCTTTATTTTTTCCCGACCTATCGTGTTTCACTCGTTTGAGTCTTCCTGTATCGGCGGATATTCTACCTGAGACAACTTAATTTTATCACCAAAGCCGTCAAGCAAAGGGCTTGGCTTTAAACCCAGTTTTTCGGTAAAAGTTTATTAAAATCCATACGTTAATATCAATTAAATTACGTCTTGCAATACCCGCCGGGTATTTTGCCAAGCCCAAACACCCACCGCCGCGACTATCAGGCTCATAGCTACAAGTACAGTCCGCAACCCTAGAAAATCAGTTAATGGCCCAGTAATTGCCAGTGGTAAGGAAAGAGCAATATTCACAGCATGATTTTGGAAGCCAAAAACTTTGCCATGCATTGTGGGTGGTGCTTGTTGTTGAATTAAAGTTTGCATCGGTACGCCAATCAGAGAAGCACCTACACCTAGTAATGCACAAAGTCCCAGCGCTAATAAAAGGTTGTGGGTAAAAGTAAACACCCCTAATACTACTGCCATCAGTAAAAATCCGATTAAGGGTAAGGGCTTGCGATGCAACTTTACACCCCAATGCCCTAAAATTCCTGCACCCAACACCATACCCACCCCAGCGGCTGCTAAGAAAAAGCCAAACTGTTTTTCTTTTAAGCCAAACTCTGCTGCTAATCTAATTGTCAGCACTGTTAAGGCAGCAAACACGCAATATAAGGTGACAAGTTGCAGCATGGCATTTAACATCAGACGGTTTTTCTTGAGATAACGCAAACTCTCTGTAAATTCCGACCACAGGTGAGTTGATGTCTGATGCTCTTTAGTTGGTTTGTGTTCTTTAAAGTTAATCGGCTGCATAATTGCACCAGATAACAGATAAAGTCCACTTACTATCAATTCTTGACCGTATTCCTCGCCTAGTAAATCTTTCGCCCAGCTTAAAATTGGCTCTCCAATAGCAAAGCCAACTATTAAAGCTCCCATCATTGTGCTGCTAAACAGAGCGTTGGCTGCCATTAAATTCTCGCGCCGCACCAACAAAGGAATTGCAGCTTGTTCCGCCGGAGCAAAAAACTGCGTCACCGTGGAGATGGCAAAAGTTAGTATCAAAAGAATTAGAAACTCTCGTGGTAAAAACGGAATCAACAACGTTAAAAACCCACGTACCACATCAGAGCCAACCATGATCAGCTTTTTGGGAAAGCGGTCAACAAAAATACCACCCGCAGAACCAAACAAAATAGCTGGTACTGTAAAGGACACCATCAATGTTGAGTACATTGAGTTTTCTGCCAATCCTGGTGGCGGTGGGTAATTTTCCAGCAGGGCAATCATCAACACGAAGAATACCTTATCTGCTAACTGGGAAACCAGTTGCCCAATCCACAGGAGCATAAAACTACGGTTTTTTAGCAGTGCGCCAAACCCGTTATTAACAGCAGCAGGTTCCGTTGGAAACATTTGATACTAAATAATAGGGACTAGGGTAGATGGGAGCAGGGAGTGGGGAGCAGGGGGAGCGGGGGAAGCGGGGGGAGCAGGGAGAGCAGGGGAAGCTAAAGAAATATTTTCTTCCTTGTCTCCCTTGTCCCCGTCCCCTCATCCTCCTTATTTTTATCGCTCCATTAGAAAATTTTCCCTATTTCTCACTCCTGCTTGCCAAGTTTATTTTCCGGACTATTTTTCTTCATAGCGCTTTAACAGCAGATGCACAAAATCAGAAGCACTCAAGCGATCGCTCTTAGGGTAGAATTCTAGAAATTGGTTTGTTAAAACCCCTTGTACCGTTTGGGGCGATCGCCACATTGATAAATGATCAACTGCTGGTTCTGCATAAAAGTTATTTTGCCCACTACCCATTAAAGACGAACTCCAGTGGGTGAAATAATCATGGCTCATCCGGTGAATGGGAAAATCACCCCATAGTGGCACACCCCATCCATCTATAGCCATAAAAGCTTTAACCTTACCCCCCAAAAGTTGCCACGAACGCGCCGCAATGATTGCTCCGACTACACCAGCGCTAAAGCTAATGAAGAACACGGGCGATTGTAACCTATCCCCCAAGCAATTGTGTATAAATTGTAAAATATGCAATGGTGATAGGGTGAGTACACCTTGTTCTGGAAAAATCAGGATATTATCTGGATTTTGAACAAGTGTGCGATCGCCCCTTGGGCGCAGCGCTTCTCTACGAGACGCTCCGCGAACGCTATCGCAATTTAAATTGAAGCACCCTGAGATAAAGCTTTCAGTTAAGTCTGGCTCATGGATTCCAGGGCAAATGATGATATCCATCTATAATTTAGTCTCTGGTTCAGAGCAAGTACTGGTTTTAAATACAACATTAACATTCTAAGCAATTCCCTGAGAATTTGCTCTCAGCAAAACGTTCTGTATTATTTCGTAGTCATACCAGTTTGCAAAAAGAGCGCGACAAATACATCTGGAAGGGCGCAAAGCTCTACTCCCTAAGGTAAAGCAAGCTAAGCGTAGCGTCTGCAACAAAAGAGGCAACTGCTCTCAAAAGTCAAGATTCTAAAAAACCCAGTCTTTTGACACTTGACTCCCATAACAGAATATATGTATGCCAGTTGCGTAAGTCCTCGTTGATTTAGGTAAATTTTTTTGTCTCCATCCTAACGGCAGAGGTCTAAGATGCGATGCCTCGTTATGATAATTGTAATTATCCTATCCCCCCGGATGGGATATTATTTTACTCAACTGGGAAATAATCAATTATTTCTTTGATACTTCTCTCCATTCTGGTTATATTGAGGAACTGACTGTGGTAGCCACGCCGGAAAAAGTACAACACACCCACGAGCAATCATCACGTCAAGACAGAGTAGCCGTATTGCTCATGGGCTACGGCGAAGTCGAAAGCTACGAAGATTTCGCTAACTATAATGAACAGGCTTTAAATCTACTGACAGCAAAATTTGCACCAGTACCTACTTGGATTTACCCACCCCTAGCAAAGATTTTGGCGTTATTTGACCGTCATGAGTGGGGACACACACACCACGATTTTATTTCCCCACATAACGCCATCTTTGAACAGCAACGCGTTGGTATTGAGAAGCTTTTACAAGAAAAGTGGGGTGAGGGCGTTCAAGTTTTCAAAGCGTTTAACTTTTGCGCGCCTTTTTTGCCTAAACAAGTTTTAACAGAGATTAAAAACCAAGGCTTCGACAAAATTCTGATTTATCCCCTACTAGTGGTTGATTCTATCTTTACTAGTGGGATTGCGATTGAGCAGGTGAATAATGCTTTAGCTGAGTTGGCTGAGGGTGATGAACATTGGGTAAAAGGAATGCGTTACATTCCTTCTTTCTACAATGAGCCAGCTTACATTGATTTGATGGCGCATTTGGTAGAGGAAAAAATTAATGCTGATTTAGCAGCGAATTATCTACCTTCTCAAATCGGTATTGTGCTGATGAATCACGGTTGTCCCCACAAAGCGAAAGGCTTCACCTCTGGGATTGTCGAAAGTCAAGCACTGTACGACTTGGTACGAGACAAGTTGATTAACCGCTATCCTTTAATTTCTGTCGGTTGGCTCAACCATGACACACCGCTAATTGAATGGACTCTACCAAACGCCGAGCAAGCTGCTAATAACCTGATTCAATTGGGTGCAAAAGCGATAATATTTATGCCGATTGGTTTTGCGACAGAAAATCACGAAACTCTATTGGATGTCCACCACATTATCCATGCTATAGACAAAAAGCATCCCGATGTGGATTATGTGCAAATGGCTTGTGTGAATGACCATCCAGAATTTTTGGCAATGGCGGCGCAATGGGCTGATGCTCATATTAGCGAGTTGAGGAATGAGGAAGCTGTAACAGTTAATCCTCAACTAGATGGACATCATCACCACCATCATCATCATCATTAGTAAAATAGGGAATTTTTAAATGCAGAAGAACGCAGATTACAGTGTGTGATTTGCGTTCTTCTTTGTGCTTTGGCAAGAAAATTTATGGTAGTTCGCCAAACTGTTCTCGATAACGAGAAAGTAGGGATTCTAATTCAGCGGCGCGTTGGCGTTCTTGTTCTGCTTGTGTTTCTGCTTCTATACGTTTGTCAGTCTCTTGTCTGAGTGCTTCTAACAATTCATCAGCTACCAACAATTTTTCGCCATTATCTAGGCGATAAAAGCCAATTAATTTTCCTTCAACAGCGAGACGTAGTTGTAATTCTTGGCTGCAACTATCGGTAATTGGCTGATAAATATCGTCTCGCAGCCGATACCCCTGCAACTTTTGTTCAATCCATTCTCCTTTGGGATCAAATAACCAATATTCTTGTACTTCTAAGCCTTCATAGAGATTTTTCTTAGTGGTTTTGTCTTCTTCCTGAGTTCCTTTAGATGTAATTTCAAAAATTACCTTTGGAACCTGTTTTTCTGCCCAAATTTTGTAGTTATCTCGTCCCCCTGGTTCAACGTCATATATAACCATGACATCGGGTGCAACTCTTAATTTTGGGAAACCTTGTGCATAATACAAGAATTGATTGGCTAAAACTGTGGCGCGACGACCTTGAAGATATTGTCTAAGGACTTCTAGTGTGGTTAAAATTACATATAAATGGTCGTAAGTTTCAGCCACAGGTTCTCCATCGCTGCTGGGATAGATAATTTCTGATTTGGGAATAGCAGTGGTCATAAACGCCACGTTGAGAGTTTTATGAGTTTATTTTAGTTAATATTGCACCCTGCTGCTTGGAGAAAGGGATGGCTACGCCAACGCCTTTGGCGAACGCCTGTCTGTGTAAAATGAAGGCAATACAATTAAAATCGGGTTTCATACTCAACAACAGCGCGCCCTTCATCTCCGAAATTAGTAGCACCACGCACACGCACTTCGTCATTTAAACGATAAATCACGTTATAAAGTAAGGGTTCACTGCCAGCAAACACCCGCGATAAAGAAACAGAGAAATTATTAGATACATCAAATACACCCTCTGCTGCTAAACCAAGTACGGAAACATTGGTATTTCTATTAGTCACAAGTGTGGGAAATAGCCGCAATTCACTTAAGCCAATGGTTTCACCAATTTGACTAATAGTTCCTTGCAAGTTGGAGAAAATTGCCGAACCAGCTATATTAATTAGTCCTAAACCTGTGTCACCTTGCTGCAAAGAGTTAAGAAATGAGCCTCCCAGTAAAGCCACAATTTCGCCTCGGCTACGGCGAGGTTCGCTAGTTAGTTCAAGGTTCTTAGATAATTGACTAGCTGGCCCTTTTGCTATGGCTTGAATGCGAACAGTATTTAAAGTGCCAAAATCAATTGCAGAAATATCTTGAATTTCACTAGATATCCGTGAGGTTCGCCCTAAACTGCGCGTTGCTTCTGGGACAATTGTTACTAGGCGCACATCTAAAGTGGGGTCAAATCCCCGACTGGGGGTAAATACTGCGGTTTGGTTATAACCACGAGCTAAGGTAAATTGACTGGTAAATAAATTTATCTGGCCTCTCCGCAGACTAACCTCTCCTTGGGGACGAGGTTTAGCCAAGGTTCCATTGAGAGTGATATCACCCTGCGCTACAAAGCTAAATAGGGGTGGACGTGTAACGCGGACATTGTTAGCTAAACTTAGCTCTAAGTTAGCAAACTCTACAGGTATTTTTGGTGTATTTACTGGTGTGGATGTTGTTGGAGTATTAGTATTAGTGGCTTGTTCTGGAGTTGTGATAGTGATTTCTGGGGAAGTTGCTGTTTGTATTGTTTTAGTGGTTGCAGTGGATGTTCCTAAGGATACTTCACCATTATTTAGCTCAATTCTACCGCCTAGTTGAGGAGCAAAGGCTGTTCCTGTAATTACAGCATTACCGCTAACTCCACCTTGATATAATCCTTGCAAATTTACGCTCAAGTTATCTAAAGCAACAGTCAAAGGATTAGTAGCTGCTTGTTGTTGGGCGTTTTGACTAGCAAAAATTGGCAGAATTCCCGCTGCTGTCACTTGTCCCCGGCTGTATTCTCCTTGCAGATTATCGACAATTAAGCGATCGCCTACAAACCGCGCTGTCCCTGTAACGTTAGTTAAGGGTTCTGTGAGGCTTTGAACATTGATTGTGGCATTATTAATTGTGGCAGTACCTGTGGTTTCTGGTCGTTGTAATGTTCCCTGAACTTGCACGTTGACTTGTCCTTGACCATCTACCCACTTAACTTGATTGTTTAACACGTTTAATAATGCCAAGCCTTCATTTTGCACGTTAGCTTGAATGTTAATTTGATTACTATCTGGCTGGGCGGAAGCAAATGGTAATTTAGCTGGGATACTACCATTAATTTGAAGCGGTTGTGTGCCTGTGACTAAAACATTACTGCCAAAATTTAGCTGTGCATTATTATAGTTAAAAGCAACTTGGGCTGATTGTACAGATTGATTATTTAAGCTACCATTTACTAATGCTAATTCTCCCACGGCTTGGGGATTATTTAAACTACCATTTAATGTGGCATTGGCATTAACATTTCCCGCCACATCTACAGGTAATTGCCGGAAGAAAGGTTTAATATCTGATAATGCTAAATTTTGAACTTGTGCTTGTCCAGATAAGGACTGCTGGCTCAATTGTCCGGTAAAAGCTAACAGAGAATTATTGAAATTGACTTGCAGAGGTTGCAGAGTTAAATTCCCATTTTCATAATTGCCGCTAGCTACGACTTGATTAATATTATAATTGCCCCATACCCAATTATTACCTGTAAAATTAAAGCCAATATTCAATCCTGATCGCAAACTACCTGTTACTCCTAACCTACCGCTAATTATGCCTTGTAATTCTTCTAAGCTGGGGATGCGGCGTGATGCTTGTTGCTGCGTTCTGGCTTGGTTAACTTGGGTTTGAATTTTTGAGAGATAATTTATTTGCGCTAATAAATTTCTATTGGGAAAACTTACAGGCTGAGTTTGTAATGCTTCCGCACCAGCTAAGTTTGGCGGTTGTAAGCCAGTACGGACATCTTGGAAATTGTAAATATTGAGTGTTTCTAGTAAATTTTCAATTCTGGCTTGCTCAAAACTAACTTCAAACTGTAAGGGATTATTACCTGTAGTGGGTAAATTACCACTGAGTAAATAACGGGTGTCACCTTGCAGCAATTCTCCATTAGTTAAACTGAAAGTGCCATTACCATAACTGATATTACCGCGAAATTCATCTGCTTGAATTCTCCCAACTCGCGGTTGGGCAACTGCGACATTACCCACTAAGCTATAATCTGTTAAATTAACTGTTAAATTTCCGGATAATTGCCCGTTGATTGTGCCTAAATTTGCATTGGCAGGAATGAAGCCTTTTGCTAAAGATATGGGAAAATCTTGAACATTAACTGCTAAATTATCTCCAACAGTGCTGCCAGTGGCAATCGTACCATCGCGCCTGATATTAAATGCAGTTGGGCGATTATTTGCACCTAGAGAAAAGGCAATTTGGTCTTGTTTACCAGTAACTTGAAATTGGGTTCCCTGTCCAGCTTGATAACTGACATTTCCAGTTAAAACAGGGTCAAATGCTAAACCATTGACTACTAAATTTCGTAAGTTAATATCTCCGTTAGCAATCGGGGTAGTCGGTGTACCAGAAACCTGTCCGGTAAAATCTACCCTTCCCGCCAAAGCAATGTTACCAGGAAGCTGAACAGGCAGACTTTGTAGATTATAATTCTGTGCCTGGATATTGAGATTTAAGCCAGTAATTTGGGGAGTTGGTTGTAAAGCTACAGCAATATCACCAGCCGCCCGCAAACCTGGTGCAGTGGCTTGGACAATTTGCAGGCGCTGACCATTCCATTGAAATTGGGCAGTTAGTGGTTGTGTCAATGCCGCTAAACCTTGCGGAAAGTTGACATTGCCTGCGGCTTGAATGTTTTGCGGTTGGAAGGAAGCAGTCGTTCCCGCTACTTGCACATCACCATTTAACCGCCCACGCAAATTTTGTGATAAATTATTTAATTGAATTTGGGAAATAGTGGCTAAAGCTTGCCAGTTCCCATTACTCAAGTTGATATTTCTGACATTAACGCTTCCCCTAGCTAGATTCAACCGCGCGTTTCCAGAGGCTTGAATATTAGCCAAGGCAAAAGAATTCGTATTACCTGACACCTGGACATTACTATTAACAAGTTGTCCTTGGATATTTTTGGCAAATTGATTGATTTGGATGCCAGAAGCATTGGCCACACCTTGCCACAGCCCATTATTCAGGCGAATATTATTCAGGTTAACTCGACCACCAGCGACATTCACATTCGCCCGTCCAGAAGCTTGAATGTTAGCTAATTGGAAAGATTTTGTCGTTCCTGATAAATTAAATTCACCGTTTAAGTTACCTTGAAACTGCTTTGGTAAAGCGGCGTTGGGTTTTTCCTGGGTGCTGGTAGCTTGAGCTAAACTCTGGAGAGGAACTTGAGCAGCATCAACAAAAGCTTGCCAGCGATCGCCTACCAGTTTTCCTCTGGCTGCAACTGTCCCCCCCGCTACTTGAAAAACTGTATTTTGGAACTGGATATTTCCTTTGTTAATTGCTAATTCGGCTTTCCCAGGATAGGTAGCAATCGGTGCTTGGATTTGCACCAGGGTTTGTAAATTGGCCAGGGTTCCCGAAACTTGGGTATCTGCTGAAATTGTACCAATGCGAATATTCGGAGTATTAACATTATAAGTTTGTGCGATCGCATCCCCTGGTAGCCTTTGTGCCTGCAAATTGATCGCAACTTTCCCTTGCTTTCCTAACCCAACTCTTCCACTACCTGTAATTTCTCCCCCTAACGTTGGGGTAGCTTGAATCTGAGAAATCACAATTTCCTGCGGTGTTCCCCGAAATTGGCTGCTAATTTTCTCAAAATTAACACGGTCAATCACAGCTGGTTTAATTGTACTCACCGCACCTGTGACCACAGGCTGTTTAATTGCACCTTGTAACTTAAAATTTGCTGTGAAATCTCCAACCGTGGCGATCGGTAGTTTAAGGTTAAAGGTTTGTAAAAGGTTTTGAGCGCTTACAGCTTTTACATTAGCGGTGACATTATAACCAGTTTGCGTATTTACAGATCCATTAATTTGCGCTGGGATATTACCCAAACTGGTAGTAATATTTTCCAGTGCAACTTGTGTACCCTGGAATTGTAATTGACCGTTGATGTTAGTTAATTTATTGGGAAAATTATTAACTTGGGCTGTGACTTGATTAACGTTAACTGTGCCAAAAACCGCGGTTTTTGGCTGATCAGATTGAAATTTAACTGTTAAATCTCCATCTACAGTCCCCGATGGTAAAGTCACAGGTGACTGTACCAATTGCGTCAGCGTCGCCGCTACCAAATTGCTAGTATTTATTTTCAGGCTCGTTTGAGCAGTTTTTGTGAGCGTCTCGCCCGTAATTTGCAAACTACCACCGTTAACAGGTTGAGTAGTAGCATCAAAATTAATCCGTTGATTTTGCTCTAGAAACCGCGCAACACCATTAAGTTGATTGAACCCAACTGTCACCCTCGGTTTATTTGCTGGGGTATAGGGAGACAATACCAAACCGCCATTTTGCAACCGAATTGTCTCCAGTTCAGTTGTAATAAAACCCTTCTTTTCCTGAGCAGCAGTATTAATTTTAGTGGAAACCCAGCGCCCTTGTTGATCCTGTTCGATATAAACAGCAGGCTGAATTAAGGTGACATTCAGCTTTAAAGTCCGGTTAAAAACTAGTAGCCAAGGGTCAAATCCGACATCTACCGCTTGCGCTACCAGTCTATCTGGATCTGTAGTAGTTGCAGAAATTGATGTGGTTCCTAAACGCAGACTATTCGGTGAAAAACTTTGAACTGCGCCTAAATTTACAGGTCTTCCTAGCAATTCCAAAAGATTGCTTTCAATTAGCGGTACTAATTTTTGATGAATAAAGATATTAGCCCACCAAATACCCCCCACAATTGCCGTGAGTAAAACTACTCCTAAAGCAATGCTGGTACGACTTAATAACAGCAGCCATAAACGCCGATTAGAATTAGGAGAGCGTGTCATTTCTCATCCTCTGATGATGGGTAGGACTGGTAAATGAGTGAACCCTCCTACTGTTTTTCAGTAATAGCTACTTTGATGTTGCTGAGTGAGCAGATGAATTTTGTTTCCAGCCTTTAGCTTTAGCCAAAAATCTCAATTCCTACTCAAATTCAGCAACGCCGCTACTTTTAAGTATTTTCCCACGCAGTGAACACAGGTGATTGTAGAAACACAATTAAGTTGTCTTCCTAAAGCTGTGGTGTACTTAGGTAGAAAGAGCTATAAATTACTGCTTTATTTAGACTGCCTTAAAATGCTGATTCTAAAATCATCTCTGCGATAGATTGTAATAGAGATAAAGGGGGGATTTTTCCTTTACTTATTAGCGTATTTGGCGTTTTCTCAACTACATATTTTTACTTAACTTTTAGTGCAGATATTTACTAACCATTATAATTGCTTACTGCTCTAGAGTAGGCAATAAGGGAAAGGGAAAAGAAGGCACAAACAATTCAAAATTCAGAAATCTATTTGACCCTTGACTCTTAATCAATGCTCTCTACCATATATAGTTGAAATTTTGCCCAGTTTTCTGGTTGTTGGGATTTTGAGGCGATTTCAATTGGGGATATATGTAGAGAACTGCTACTAAAGCAAATCCAATAGCAAAGGCTACCCCTAAAATTCGCCAAAAATTGCTAGGCAGTTTCTGCGATACTTGTCTGTTGGTTCTGCGTTGAAAAATCGTGCTACCATGTAGCATTGGCTCCCCAGTGGGCGGGGATACAGGGCGGGATTGGAAAATTGTCCCCTCTGGCGCAGGTTGGGGTACGGGGCGTGTTTGAAAAATTTTCCCCTCTGGTTGATTTTGCGCGATCGCTTGTAACGAAGGCGGAACTGCTTCCCCATCTGAACCTGGATGTTGCACTGGTTGAGGGCGAAGAATTGTTTCTTCTTGCCCAAGGCTTGGTTCCTGCGGTTGCAACGGACGGAGAATTGTTGGTTCTGAACCTGGATGTTGCACTGGTTGAGGGCGAAGAATTGTTTCTTCTTGCCCAA
>JAVRCF010000002.1:151286-165134 GCA_034530935.1 Aulosira sp. DedQUE10
GGCTTGGTTCCTGCGGTTGCAACGAACGGAGAATTGTTGGTTGATCTGAACCTGGATGTTGCACTGGTTGAGGGCGAAGAATTGTTTCTGCTTGCTCTTGGCTTGACTCCTGCGGTTGCAACGGACGGAGAATGGTTGGGTTATCTGAACCTGGATGTTGCACAGGTTGAAGGCGAAGAATCGTTTCTGCTTGCTCTTGGCTTGACTCCTGCGGTTGCAACGGACGCGGAAATGTTTCTCGATTTAACCCTTGGTGAGACAAAGGCACAGAGGGAGGTAGAGTGTCCTCAAGTCGAGTTTGCTCAATAGGCTGTTGCAATCGCTCAATTGTTTTGTAGTTCGCAACTGATTTGGGTACAGTGGGATGTAGTCCGATTTCTTCTTGATATTCGGCGCTGACATTTCCCACTACCGATTTAGCAACCGTTTGTAAAGCCTGACTTAGTTCTTCGACACTAGCAAAGCGGTTATCAGGATTCTTGTGCAAACATTTGAGGATTACAGCTTCTAGTTGTATAGAAAAATACTCACAACCAGGTTGCGATCGCAGTGACTTAGGTGGCTCATAAGCATGAGCTAATACCCACGAGGCTTCGCTGATATTATTTGCATTCACACTTAAACCAAAGGGATCTGCACCACTCAACATTTCATAGAGGATCAGTCCCAAGCTGTAAATATCTGCCCGCGCATCTAGATTTTCATCGCTTTGGATCTGTTCTGGTGCTGCGTAGCGGAATGTACCAATAAATGTACTCGTGATATTGGTTTGTTCTGAAGATTCATGGCGAATTTTCGCCACCCCAAAATCTAAAATCTTTACCCACTCTCCCAAATCTGTGGGCACCAGAAAAATATTATCGGGTTTTAAGTCCCGATGGATGACTTGAATATGCTCGGTGGTTTTGCCCCCTTCCCGCTGTAAAGTCACTCCTGCATGAGCCAGCTGTAAGCCTTTACAAACTTGAGCGATGATTCTCACCGTTCGCTCCACAGATAACCGCTTTTCCCGTAGCAGCAGGTGGCGCAGGGTTTGCCCGCGCAGATACTCCATAATATAGAATGGATAACCTTCATATGTGACTCCACAATCACTTATTTTGACAATGTGGTCACTTTGCAGCGCTGCACAAACGGCTATCTCTCGCTCAAAGCGCTTTCTCATCTCAGTTGATGCGACTAGCGTATCTTTGAGTAACTTCAATGCTACCTGCTGACCTACACGCGTATCCATTGCTAGGAATACTTCTCCCATGCCACCACCAGCCAACCGTTTGTCTAAACGGTATCGCTGGTTATCGCCTATAAAGCGCCCTTGCCAAGAGTTTGATGATGGTGGGGATGTCATCTGATGGAACCCATCCTAGTTACTTTAATGTTTTAGTTTGCAACCAAAATAAATCTTTCTCTTCTGGCAAATTTTGTTGCCCAAGAATCATCAGATACTAGTATTTTTTATTACTCATGTGTATTTACTGACCTACGATCAGCTTAACATATTCAGAACTTCAAGCTATGCTGGTCATTTGAGCAAAATGCTTAATAAAATCTTAAAAGCACGACTGATGTTAGTCTCAATTTGTTCCCAATGTTAGGTACTGGGGAATAGGGAATAGGCTCAAAGCACGTTCTAGTGCTGCTACGCAAATTGTAGTAATAATTACATTATTCTCTGTAATCTCTTCGCACCTGCGGTCATGCGAGCGGATTTGTTAAGTGCAAAAGATTATGCATAACTTAGAAACAGGAAATATTTCTCATAATCAGAACCTGGAAAAAGATTATCGAATATATTAGCCAATATAAGCGCCCTCTCTTTTAGATTAGATCTAAATAATCCAAATCCATATGGTGAGATATAGCCTTTCACTGAGGATTTAACCAAGATGACAAAATATACCAACGAGATGGGAATAATTACCACCACAATTACTGTCGCCAACTTAGTTGATGAAATTCTCGCAGAACGAGGGTTTATTCCCAGCGAACAAATTCGCTCTATTACCCTGGATAATGTTTTAGTAGATACTGGTGCAACTCGTCTGTGTTTACCATCTAACGTTATTGCTCATTTAGGCTTACCACTTGCTGGAGAAATAGATGTTAAAACCGCAGCAGGTATTTGTAAAACTCGGCTTTTTAAGCGTGTGAGTTTAACACTGGAAGGGAGAAAAGGAGAATTTACCTGCACCGAATTACCTGAAGAAGAAGATACACTTCTGGGTGTAGTTCCACTCGAAGAGTTAGGACTACAAACGGATGTAATTAACCAGCGATTAATTTCACTTCCAGAAACGGGAAAAGATACTTATCATTCTATTTTGTAATTGCCGAATATTGATGTTTGTCTCGGATGTCACCTGTTTTGGTTTTTGGTAATGCGATCGCCCACAATCATAGTATGAAAATCTCTCTTCTCTAGTCCCTAACCCTAATCTATTAATTAGCAATAATACCTACAATACTTTTTATAAGTGTTAATAAATCTTCTGGAACTTGATAGCGTTTTTGGTCTTGCATTACCCGACGATTTACGCGCTCATAGATTCCAAAACGCCAATCTTCACCAGTAGTAACGGCTCCATATATAAGCTCAGATGTAGATTTAGTCCATTGATCCAGTGCGATTAATTCAATAGCAAGTTGAGTAAATCCCCTGACTACATCTGATTGTTTTGCTTCGATGACCAATAAATTTTGAGGTGCTGCAATATAGTAGTCGAGAGTTCCTTTTAGATAGTCATTAACAGCAATAGAATATTCTATATTTAGACGCTGATTAGTTAATTCACATACCTCAAACAAAATAGGCCCAATTAAAGCTTCTCTTCTAGTAGTTTCATTAACTAAGTCAATGTGTGATAAATTCCGCTGAAGCTGCCGTTGTAAAAACTGTATGTCTAAATTTTCTGAAGATTCAGGTAGCGTGAGATTTTTTCGTTCAATAGTACAATTTAATTCAGCCAAAATATCATCAATCGTGAATGGTAATTCAAAATATCTGCTGAAAGTATAAGATTCACCTGCTTTCAGAATGCGGCGGGAATTCATAAAAAGCTAAACCCAATTTATGCTATTTATTCTATACAAATTAGCTACATCTCTGATTTATTCACGTTGATTGCTTGCTGCAAAGATTTGGGTAGTTGTGAGATTAAGTTCGCCAAACAACGGTGAACAGATGCGGTTTTCACCACTAAAAGTTTTGAATTCTCTGTAGACATTGCTAGTCAGTTCCAATACCAAAACTGTTTCCAGTTGGGGGTCTACTATCCAGTATTCAGGGATTTCTCGAGCCTGGTATTGTGTACGTTTGGCAATGTAATCTCGGTCACGCTGTAACTCGCCAGAACTGACGATTTCAATCACCAGCAAGGGGGGAGCCATTGAAAGCCTGAGGGTATTGCGTTGCTCTAACTGCTGAATATGTTCTGCGCGAATGATAGTTAAATCAGGGTAACGATTTCTTGGTTCTCCTCTTACTTCGAGTTCTAGTCCGTGGGGTCTAACTCTCAGATGACCGGCAATCGCAGCAAATTTTAGCAGCAAGAAAACCGCGATCGCAATATTTTTCCCTGATTCTGGCGGTACTTCGATCAACTCTCCGTTAAATAGCTCATACAGTTTCTCCGTTCCATCATTGTAGGCAAGGTACTCTTCAAAGCTTTGAAACTGCTGTTTGGTCTGGGTCATGATGTGAGTCTTATCTGCCCGATCAAGTTTATCCTATTTCATTCTGACTTTATACTGCTCGGTTAAGGATTTCCAACTCGTAATTTGGTTTGGGTAAACCAAAAAAAACCCTGGTATTTCTACCAGAGTTTTAAAGAGTTATTACCATTTCACTTCATTTTTGTCAATAATACTCCTCTCTTGCTCCTCTGCGGCAGGCAGGATTGCAATGATTTTCATATCTTACCGCAAAAGTGACAGGGTATAAATATTAGCCAACATTTGCCAAAAGTAACTCGCGTTTTTCAGATTTTTGGACTTGCACTTGACCCTCGTCGTCAACATCCACAATAGCTGTGTCGCCATTGGTGATTTGACCAGACAGCAGCGCTTCCGCGAGAGAATCTTCCAAGAGGCGCATAATTGCTCGACGTAACGGTCTAGCGCCATAGCTGGGGTTGTAGCCTTCTTGAACTACAAGGTCTTTAAAGCGATCGCTTACTTCTAAGGTAATTCCTTTTTCTGTCAAGCGGACTGCAACTTCACGCAATAAGATATCGGCAATTTGCGTGACTTCACCCTTAGAAAGTTGGGTAAAGACGATAATCTCATCAAGACGGTTGAGGAATTCTGGACGGAAGTAAGCTTTTAGTTCTTCGTTAACCAAGTTGCGGATGCGATTGTAACTAGCATCAGCTTGATTGTCGAAGTCAAAGCCTAATCCACCACCGCCTTTTTCAATTACCTTGGAACCGATATTGGATGTCAAGATAATTAAGGTGTTCTTGAAGTCCACTTTCCGACCTTTAGCGTCGGTGAGGTGTCCGTCATCCAAGATTTGCAACAGCATATTGAATACATCGGGGTGCGCTTTTTCGATTTCATCGAATAGCAGCACTGTGTATGGTTTGCGGCGCACGGATTCTGTGAGTTGTCCGCCTTCGTCGTAACCTACATAACCAGGAGGTGAACCAATCAGCTTAGATACTGTATGGCTTTCCATGTATTCGGACATATCAAGGCGAATCATGGCTTCTTCAGAACCGAAGAAGTAAGCGGCTAACGCTTTGGCTAATTCTGTCTTACCAACACCAGTAGGGCCGGAGAAGATAAAGCTAGCAATGGGGCGATTGGGGTTCTTTAACCCAACTCTGGCGCGACGGATAGCACGAGATACAGAGGTAACTGCTTGCTCTTGACCGATGAGCCGTTGATGAAGTGTGTCTTCTAGGTGCAACAGTAGCTCAGATTCTGATTCTGTCAGCTTGTTGACTGGTACGCCAGTCCAGGAAGCGACAATTTGAGCGATGTCTTCTTCATCGACGATGGGAGTTTTACCTGTTCCGGTTTCTGACTCGGCGTACAGTTTGTTTTGCAGTTCCAACTCTTGATCGCGAAGATTACCAGCTTTGTCAAAATCTTGAGTTCTGACTGCCTCTTCTTTGGCTTTAGTTACACCAACAAGTTCACGCTTGAGTTCTTTGTTAGAAGAAATTAAAGAGTTCCGCAACCGCACGCGAGAACCTGCTTCATCGATCAAGTCTATGGCTTTATCGGGCAGGAAGCGATCACTAATATAGCGGTCTGACAATTGAGCGGCTGCTACTACAGCTGCGTCGGAAATTGTCACTTTATGATGTTGCTCATAAGCTCCCCGCAGACCGTAGAGAATTTCGATGGTTTCGTCTACTGTGGGTTCGCCGACCATAATCGGTTGGAAACGACGCTCTAGGGCTGCATCACGTTCGATGTGCTGACGGTATTCATCCAAGGTGGTTGCGCCCACACATTGGAGTTCACCCCTAGCTAAGGCAGGTTTGAGGATATTGGCTGCATCTAAGCCGCCTTCTGTACCCCCAGCACCTACTAAGGTGTGAATTTCATCAATCACTAGGATGATATTGCCGACGGAGCGAATTTCTTCAACGATTTTCTTGATCCGTTCTTCAAAATCACCACGAAAGCGAGTTCCAGCGACCAGCAAGCCCATATCCAGGCTGATGACTTGCTTGTCTTGCAGAACTTCCGGCACATCTTGGTTGATAATCCGTTGAGCTAGACCTTCTGCGATCGCAGTTTTACCAACTCCCGGTTCCCCAATCAACACAGGATTGCTCTTAGTTCTACGTCCGAGAATTTGAATAGCGCGTTCAATTTCTTTATCGCGACCGACAATCGGGTCAAGCCTGCCTTCTTGTGCCAGTTTGGTAAGATTTCTGCCAAATTCTTCTAGGCTGAGTGCTTGGGTGCGTTTTTGACCACTACTACCCGCAGCGAAAACTGTGGCGTTGTCACCTAAGTGACGAGTAACCGCAGCGCGGACGCTTTTTAGCTCAACCCCCAGATTTTGCAGTACTTTGGCTGCGACACCTTCACCAGCCTCGGTTAAACCTAAGAGTAAGTGTTCCGTATTAATGTAGTTGTGCCCCAAACTGTTGGCTTCTTTAAACGATTGCTCGAAGAGGCTTTTTACTTTAGGAGTAAAAGGAATTTCTGGTGGTACAAAGCCAGAACCCCTACCGATAATTTTTTCAACCTCTCGGCGTGCTTCTTTAAGAGTAACGCCCAATTCGGTCAGCACCTTAGCAGCAACCCCAGTTCCTTCTCCCATCAGCCCCAGGAGAATTTGCTCTGTTCCTACAAAGTTGTGTCCCAGGCGACGTGCCTCCTCCTGAGCTAGCATAATTACTTTAATTGCTTCGGAAGTGAAGTGTTCAAACATAGCGGGTTATTGCTCCCTAGCTGCTTGGACTTTGGGTGAGATAATATATCACCCTCATCTAAAGTTTCATGTATTTTCTTAATGACAATGTATCTTTATTTAAAGTTGAACGACAGTAGTGAGAGCCGTAAGAGTTCGGGTGTAGTTGCCGTCTGTAGTAATTGTGAGCTTCGTCTTGATTCCGGCATAAGTAGCAAATTTGACAGAGCTTGATGAGTTTCTGAGGTTTTTTCTGTGCCTTTGCTCTCAAATAGACTTAAAACTTAGGAATTAGAACTAGGATTTACTATGAATGAAGCATCTGGCGGTAAAGACCAACAGCATCCCCTGCACAACCGCGATCGCTCTACTATTGATATTTTACTCGCTCAAGAGGCGACAGATTATAATTTAGCAGAACTGGCTCGGTTGCGGATACGTTATCAAGGTTTTCCGGGCGCACGCGATATCCAACAAGACTTGGATAAAGTCTTACAGCACTGGGGTTTGACGGCAGCCGAATTATTTGAAAAAACTCGCCTGATTCACGATATGGGCGGAATTTATAAAAGTCGCGGCAAGAAAGAAGAGCAAGACTGGAATTAGGCATGGGGCATGGGGCATTGGGCATGGGGTTTTGTTATTAATCCCCTGCTCCCTCATCCCCCTCATCCCCATTGCCCCTTCGCCCCTTATCCCCAGAGGGGACCCCTAGTTCCCCAGTCCCAAGCAATTATGCTAAAACAACTGAGACTACTAAAATCAATACATTAAATTTTGGAAAATTACATAGACGTGGAGACAAAAATGAGACACGAAAAGCTATCTCCGGGTTTGCTGTTGGCATATCAAGACTATGAAAATGAAGGTGAGCAAGCTTTAGCCACACACAAGCGATCGCTTGGGATAATTGCCCATAAAAATTCTGTCAAACCTACTAAAAGTATCGTTTTTCTCTACTGCGAAGCTGATGCAGACTTGAGTCATTTAGAACAATATGGAATTCGCGTCAATCAGAACTCCGGATCTGTGCGGACGGCGTTTTTA
Organism: Aulosira sp. DedQUE10; assembly: GCA_034530935.1. Taxonomy (GTDB): domain Bacteria; phylum Cyanobacteriota; class Cyanobacteriia; order Cyanobacteriales; family Nostocaceae; genus Aulosira. The sequence continues at coordinate 158,707 of JAVRCF010000002.1, forward strand.
CCGCTACAGGCTTTGGATGCTTTATCAGAAGAGGATGTGATTCAGCGCATTAAACCATCGCGTAAACTCCATCTACGGATGGATGTGGCACAAGAAAAGGTGAAATTGCCAGATTTTAAAAGCAAAACGGGATTAACTGGCAAGGGAGTACTTATTGGTATTGTCGATAGTGGCATTGATCCAAAACATCCCGCCTTTGCTGGACGCATTTTACGCATTTGGGATCAAACACTCCCAGGCCCAGGAGTCAAGGAAGGCGAGTATGGAGCTGAATTCACTGGCGAACAACTGACAGTTTCTCAAGATACCGAGGGTCATGGTACCCATGTTGCTGGAATTGCGGCTAGTGCAGATGAAACTTATCCAGGTGTAGCACCAGAGGCAGAATTGGTCATCGTCAAGTCAGACTTACAGGATGCCCACATTGCCGATGCTGTCCGCTACGTTTTTCGTGTAGCCACAGATTTGGGACGACCAGTAGTGTTAAATATGAGCTTGGGTGGACACGCCGATGCTCATGATGGTAGTGACTCCCTTTCCCGGATTATTGACGCTGAAACTGGGCCAGGAAAAATTGTTTGCTGTGCCGCAGGTAACGAAGGCAACGATAACATTCACGGTCAAGCAATCATACCTGCTCAAAAGTCACGCGGTATGCGTTTTAATGTGCCTTTGAACCAAGTAGGCATAGTCTGGTTAAACGGTTGGTATGATGCCGACAGTGAGTTAGAAATATCGCTGCGGAGTCCTAATGGTTTCGTCACCCCCTACCAAAAAATCATTACTGATGGTAATCCCACTCAGGAATATCAATTGCCAGATTCGCGGGTGGAAATTGTGACACCAGCCCCAGATAAAGGCAACGGCGACCACAATTTCTTTGTGCAAATTCGTGGTAACGGCCCTTCGCCAGTTATGGGAGGTATTTGGCAGTTGCGAGTACGTAATACCAGTTCAACTGGCACACGCTTGGATGTATGGAGTCTTGACGATCATTCCTCAGTGTTTTTTACAGGTAAAAGTGTCAAGGATGCAGTAAAAATTGGATCGCCAGGAGCAGCTAGCAGTGCCATCACCGTTGCCGCTTATACTACAAAAAATCAGTATACAGATATTGATAATCAGGTGCGAGATATGGGCTTAGATTTGGATACCATGTCTGAGTTCAGCAGTGAAGGGCCACTGCGTAACGATGCTCAGAAGCCTGATGTAGCCGCACCAGGAGCGATGATTGTTTCTACTCTGTCTGCCAATGCTAGTCTTGATCGCTCGATGATGCTCAATTCCAAGTTTGTAGTTATGGCTGGTACCAGTATGGCAACACCATTCGTAACAGGTTTAATAGCATTGCTGTTACAACGTGACCCCAAACTTGACCCAGCTACAGTGAAAGATTTACTACGTAAAAATAGTTCTATCCCTGGTAAACCCCAAGGAACTTTTGATAGTAAATGGGGTTTTGGTGTGATTAATGCCGCAAATTTATAATTGAATAATCATTTTCTCAGATCGACTTTATCCAAATTAAAAACTCGATTTTCTTTATCAGGCAAAAACTCAGGCTTTTTGGATGTCATTGAGAAGCAGTGACATCCAAAAAGTAAATTACATTGGTAATGGGTAGGCGATCGCTTATTCTGAAAAATTGATTGACGTAGCCGCGATCGCGCAACTTCCTTGCTCGGTTGAGGCTCAAAAACGCGTTAGAGATTGAGCTTTGTAATTAAACTCACGATCGCTTGTACAAGTGTCTCTGGTTCAATTGGTTTAGAAATATGCTGTTGAAATCCGGCCTTTTGAGCCTGATGCCGATCAATCTCCCCAGCATAGGCAGTGAGGGCAACTGCTGGAATTGGCTTATCTTGTACCATTGCCCGAATTTGTCGCATTAGCATATAACCATCCATCTCTGGCATTCCAATGTCACTGACCAGTACATCAAATTTGAACTGGGCTAAGACTTCCAATGCAGCTAGAGCCGACGGTACAGAGGTGACGATCGCTCCTGCCTGTTCTAGAACAAAGACGATGAACTCACGAGTGTCTGTGTTATCGTCAACGACAAGCACCCTCACATTTAATAGCGGTAAGGTAACAGATGTCAACGATACAGGAATCTGTTCATCAGAAATCCCATGTTCTTTATTTTTGAGCAACGGCAATTTAACAATGAATGTTGCCCCTTGTCCTTCACCTGGGCTTGAAGCAGCAATTGTGCTTCCGTGCAGTTCAAGAATTTGCCGGGCGATCGCCAGCCCCAACCCCAATCCGCCAAATTTACGAGTTGTTGCTCCATCTTCTTGCCGGAAATGTTCAAAAATATAGGGTAGAAAGTCAGGATTAATGCCTTTTCCAGTATCGGTCACTTGAATTTGGGCATGATTTTCAACTATTGTTAATCCAACTGTAATCTGGCCTCCATTAGGCGTGAATTTAACGGCATTCGATAAAAGATTCCATACAACCTGCTGCAATCGTCCTGGATCGGCGCTAATTGTGACAACCTTTGGTGAAAGTGTCGTCTGAATTTGCAGTGACTTCGCTTCTGCTGCTAATCGAACGGTTTCTAAGGCAGCTGTTATTACTACACTCAGATCGACGGGCATAACATTTAAAATCAGTTTGCCGCGTAGAATGCGAGAGATATCGAGCAAATCCTCAATTAATTGCACCTGTAGCTTGGCGTTGCGCTCAATGGTTTCCAGTGCATAAGTAGTTTTTGCCACATCCAATCTGCCGTTGCGAAGTAAGCTTATCCAACCCAAGATTGGGTTAAGGGGCGATCGCAACTCGTGGGATAGCACTGCCAAGAACTCGTCTTTAATCCGGTTGGCGCTTTCGGCTTGCTCACGAGCAGTTTGTTCACGAGTTAGCAGTTGTTCGCGTTCCACTTCAGCAAGCTTTTGTTTGGTAATGTCTCGTGAGATGGCAACCATTTGGACAACGTGTCCTGATGTATCTCGAATTGGTGAAATCACGCTATCCCACCATTTTGGCTGACCCTTCATAGTGGGTAAATAGCCTTGAAATTGTCCCACACTGCCCGCTTTAGCAGCCGCGATCGCGGCTAATGCCTTGTCATAGTCTTCACCTTGCCAAAAACTCGCCCAATCCACGTTTAGGAAAGATGTTGGCTCGTCAATTTCCAAAAGGCTTTGTCCACCTTCACTCATGTAAAGGATTTCGCCGTTCAACGTTAGAACTTTGATGCAGTCGTTGCTGCTTTCTAGAATCCGTTGCTTGAGTTCTTCACTTTCTCCCAAAGCAATGCTTGAGCGATCGCGCTCGAACACGATACTGGCGATGTGCATACCGAACTCGGCTAGTTGGTACTCCCAATCGGTCGGCATCCGTGCCGACTCGAAGCAAAGCATCAGAGATCCGAGAGGCAGACCGTCCACACCCAGCACTGGTGCAGAATGGCACCCCAGAATACCATGTGCTACACACAAATCTCGCCATCCTTGCGACCAGCGATCATCGCTGGCAATGTCTGGGCAAGTGACGGGCTGACCGCAATACACGGCTGTGCCACAGGTGCCGATGGCAAGCTCATTAATGGGAGCGTCTTTGAGTCCTTGTCCAAATGATGGCTCAAAGTCCGGGGTAATGGAGCGGGCAAATGCCGAACGTTGAGCATTGGGTAGCAATATGCAGGCGCGAACACGGGGATTAAGCTTAGATATCGAGGCACACAGAGAAGAAAGGCATTCATCAAGTGGGTGCCCTGATGCAGTCAACTCCAGCAGCCTCTTCTGCTCAAACAGTAGGAGTTCCGCCTGTTTGCGTTGGGTGATGTCAATTAGCAATCCATCCCAGACTGCTCCATCGGCTGTTGGTACCGCACTCGACTTGCCCTGAATCCACTTAAGTTGCCCGGACGAGGTAATAATTCTGCCTTCCCAGTCCCAAGGGAGAAAGTTCTCAACGGCTTCTGCAACCGATGCTTGAAACGAAAAGCGATCGTCGGGGTGAATCTGGCTCCAAATTGAGCCTGCGTCCTGTAATGCCTCTTCTGGCTCGACTTCAAATAGGTCACGGCAACCCAAATTAACAAAGATGAAGCGCGAGGCACCATCAGCACAGGGGCTATAGCGATACACCATCCCTGGCATATTTGTAATCAACGTCTGCATCTGTGCTTGGCTTTGGTGTAGTGCCTGTTGCGCCGATTGGGCGGCTTGACGAAGGCGACTGCTATGTATTGCCGCAGCTGTAAAGTCTGCAAGGCTTGTCATCAGCCGCACATCTTCGCCATCAAACTGCCTCTGCCCACAGTGTGATGCAATCCAAATTGTACCCAGTGGTTGCCCCTCTAACAACAGCGGCACCACTAGCCCTTCGACAATGGGAGGGTCTGCTTGCTGTAAGCTGGGAAAATAGCGTTCTGGGTGATAATACAGTTGCGTCCTGCCTTGGCTCAAACAGAACCCACAAGGGCTGTGTTGGCGATCCGTAATGCCGCCTTCATACGGTTCATAAACCCCTGCTAGGGCAACCCAACGGAATATTTCTTCCCCAGTTGGCAGGGTTTCTATTAAACTGACTCCAGCTGTTCCGGCTTGACACAAATCAACGGCTGCTGACACCAAATACTTGAGAATTGCTTGCGGAGGGCGGGTTAGCTGTTGCCCTAATGCCCGAAAAATTTGAACTTCGGCTTCCAGATTGATCGGTCTGCAAGGGCGCTGATACAGTTTATCGATGATCGACACACCAGATTCAGAAAGACTCCCAACAGACGTGTTTTCGCTCATAGGAAACCGTTTCTTAAAGTAAAGGGACGTTACCGTAGTAGCAGTGACGTGCTTCTACTTACAAACACTGTAATCTACATGGCATTTGAACAAAAGTTAAGAAAATGTTTTTTTACTGGCAGATTACAACTAAATCAAAACAATCTCTGAATTGGAAATTTACCAGTTTTTCTATTGCTTAACTACTATCTCTAGATATACAAGTATATACTTCAGGACTTACGCAACTGGCACATCTATGCTTCTCGTAGAAAAGTCAAGGGTCAAGAGGAGCCAGCGCTGTGGGCGGGTTTCCCGACTTGTTCGCGTAGCGTCTCCCCTTCTCCCAAAGGGAGAGGCTAGCGCCAAGGGAGAAGCGACTGGCGTTCAAAAATCAGGGTTTTTTGGACTTTGGACTTTTGACTCTGGACAGCCTAGACGAAAAAAATATGACACGCAGCTTTAGTCCTATACTTAATTACTTTCATCCCAGCTTTTAGATAATTTTGCTTTTAGTTACTGAGTCATCTGTAAGGCGGAATCATTTAACAATGCTTGATGTGTAATGAAATCCTATCTAAGCCATTGTCGCGCAATAGAGATGCGAGAGATTTGCTAGCTAAACCCTTATTGTATATAGCTTTGAGCAAATTATAAAATCTCAGCACTTACTTTTTGCTTACTTTTGAGTCAGGAGATGAGGTTGATGTAAATTTTATTAAAACACTAGGGGACTACTCTTCATACCACTATGCAGGGTTACTATAGTTTCCTGAATAGTGAATTCATGTTCTAGACAATTTTTCTATTGAAAATTTGAATACTTCTATGTTTATAAGTTTTTTAGCTTTTACTTGGTATCGCAACTTTGATTGCAGGTTTAAAGCTGAAACTCACAGGCTAGTACAACAAGGCAAAAGTAAAAAGTCGTCTTGGAAAGTTCTGAGCAGAGGAAACCTCCGCTCAGACTTAGAGCAAAAGTAAAAAGAAAGAATACTTATACTTCAAGCTTTTTACCCTTTTTAGATGGTAGGTTTATTTCCGCCGTGCTGTACTAGTACTATGCGGCGTAAATACACATACCATTTTTAAGCCTTACAGTCAGCCAAATTTTCGCAGGTTTTAATGGTCTGCTTACTTCCGCCGTGCTGTACTATTTTCAGTTTTAATTATGCTCACATACTAACATATTTATGCTAACATGTGAATATGCAAGCATAGTATTTTTGTTGACATGTCGAATAAACTAGAGAAAAGAATAATTATGTAAAGCTATATAGATATGTCAGTAGCGAAAAGGCGAGACCCCAACTACATGCAGTTAACAGGGGACGTAAAAAAAGAATTAGGGCTGAAGTTTAAAGCGACTTGTACACTCAATCAGTTAGCTATAGGTGAAGGCTTAGAGCAAGCGATCGCTTTATGGCTTGAACAGCAGCAAAAAGAAGGTACAGTATGACCACCGAACAGCGACTAGACCGGGTTGATAATGATTTGGCGGTAGTAAGGCAACTACTGACCTCCGCTGCTACCTATGCCGAATCAGCAAACAGGCGGCTTGATGAATTGACATTAAAACAAGACCGTACCCAATCCCATATTGACCAGATAGGGGGAAGGGTTGACCAGCTAACTGCAAAACAAGACCGTACCCAATCCCATATTGACCAGATAGGGGGAAGGGTTGACCAG
>JAVRCF010000002.1:165234-222072 GCA_034530935.1 Aulosira sp. DedQUE10
CTAACCGCAAAACAAGACCTGACTCAATCCCATATTGACCAGCTAGGGGGAAGGGTTGACCAGCTAACCGCAAAACAAGACCGTACCCAATCCCATATTGACCAGATAGGGGGAAGGGCTGACCAGCTAACTGCAAAACAAGACCTGACTCAATCTCATATTGACCAGCTAGGGAGGAAAGTTGACCAACTTTCTAGCAAGGTTGATAGCTTTGTTACTCACACACAGCGCCTATTTACAAAAGTGGGTAGTGAGATAGAGGAAACTAAAGCAAGAACTGAGCGATTAGAAGCACTCATGCTCAAGCTTGACCGAAATTTTGAGGAACAAAGATTAGAGTTTCAGGAGTTTAAGCTGACTACAAGTGCTACATTGGAGCGAATTGACCGAGTGTTAGATTACCTGCTCAGACAGCAAGGTGGTAGTAGCAATCCCCCGGCTTAGGTGCGATAGTTGTAGCTTCATCTTGGAGATGATTGCATTGCGTAACTAACGCTTATTAACATGAATGGCGGCGAATGCACAATTAAAATCTGTAATTAGACGTAGCAATGTGTATATTACGTCTGTATAAGGGTAGGTAATTAAAACCTATAAATTTGATAGGTTGGTAATAGAATAGGTCAAATCAAAATTGCCTGTCTTAATTACTAAGGATTTACTTATGAATTATCAGAAGCTAGACGCAGCACTGGCGACAGCACTCAATGATGTACAAGACCTAGAAATACCAACTTTGACAGTGTTTATCCATACCGAACCTGTTTTAAATGCGATCGCAACTGCTGTGCTGGAAAATTTAGGTGTGACTGGTGTGACTGCGGGAAAAGATGTCTTTACAGCAACGCTGTCAGCCAATGCCATTGCCCAGTTATCTGAACAACCTTGGGTGCAATATCTCAAGCTATCGCAGAGATTGCATTTAGTTAACTCAAGGTTAAGTTTAAGAAAATTGAGTGTTTAATATATTTGGCGATAGCGTAAAGCCTGCGGCATAGCTACGCTTAACGCGGAGCGTCTCGTAGAGAAGCGCTGCCGCCTACGGCAGATCGCAATCTTCTTACTCTTGTCCCATACGGTTAAAAACTGTACATAAGAGTTGAGAGCGATTAAACAAAAATCTTGTGAACAGACGTTGACAATTTTTCTTAAAACTATAAGTATCTAACTTGTTCTTTGTAGAACCTTAAGCATAGTAGTGGGTACAGCCAGAAAAATTGTGTTTTGTTAAAAAAACCTAAGTTTTTAGATTGGCAGATTGTTTCCTTGTCAAACTTGTGTAGCGATCGCATCTTTTAGCAAGTGCTAATTCATACACAATTCTTGATGTGTTATTTATTAGCGGCGATATATATCACCGAGAGAATTCTGTAAAATTCACTAACTATAATCTTTGATCCCCCCTTACCTCCGGTGGCAGACAGTCCTAAACTTAAGGTGAGAGTTGAAAGGCAGTTGGGAGACATTTTGTGAAAAAAGTTATAGCAATTATTCTTGGTGGTGGTGCAGGTACTCGCCTTTACCCGTTAACTAAACTACGTGCTAAACCAGCCGTACCAGTAGCAGGAAAGTACCGCTTAATCGATATCCCTGTTAGCAACTGCATAAATTCAGAAATATTTAAAATCTACGTCCTGACACAATTCAACTCAGCATCTCTGAATCGCCACATTGCTCGTGCCTACAATTTTAGTGGCTTCAGTGAAGGCTTTGTAGAAGTATTAGCAGCACAGCAAACGCCAGAAAACCCCAACTGGTTCCAAGGTACTGCTGATGCTGTACGTCAGTACATCTGGTTGTTGGAAGAATGGGATGCAGAGGAGTATTTGATTTTGTCAGGTGATCACCTCTACCGTATGGATTACCGCCAGTTTATCCAACGCCATAGAGAAACCGGTGCCGATATTACTCTTTCAGTTATTCCCATCGACGATCGCAGGGCTTCAGATTTTGGCTTGATGAAAATTGATCAATCCGGTAGAGTGATTGACTTTAGTGAAAAGCCCAAGGGCGAAGCTTTAACCCAAATGCGCGTTGATACTACCGTACTCGGATTGAGTGCAGAAGATGCCCAACGCCAACCCTACATCGCCTCGATGGGGATTTACGTCTTTAAAAAAGATGTTTTGATCAAATTGTTGAAAGAATCTTTAGAAAGCACAGATTTTGGCAAAGAGATTATTCCTGATGCCTCTAAAGATTACAACGTTCAAGCTTACTTATTTGATGATTACTGGGAAGATATTGGAACAATTGAAGCCTTTTATAATGCCAACTTAGCCCTGACTCAAGTACCGCAACCGCCCTTTAGTTTCTACGATGAAGAAGCGCCAATTTATACCCGCGCTCGTTACTTGCCTCCCACTAAGATGCTAGACTGCAAAATCACCCAATCCCTGATTGGTGAAGGTTGTATTCTAAAAAATTGTCGCATTCAAAATTCGGTTTTAGGAGTGCGATCGCGAGTTGAATCAAATAGTATTATCGAAGAATCCCTAATTATGGGTGCCGATTATTACCAAACTGCTGCCGAACGCCGCCAATGCACCCTGTTCCCAGATGAGATTTCCGTAGGTATTTGTGCAGATACCATAGTGCGGCGTGCGATTATTGATAAAAATGCTCGCATCGGTCGTGATGTCAAAATTATCAATAAAGACAACGTTCAAGAAGCAGATCGCGAAAGTCAAGGCTTTTATATCCGCAGTGGCATTGTGGTTGTGTTGAAAAATGCCATGATTCCTGATGGAACAATCATTTAAGAATTAGTCATTGGTCATTAGTCATTGGTCAAGATTTATTGATTAAGGACTAATGACATACAAGCGTTAGCAGTAAAACTCAGCCATTCGGAGTGTGTCTTCCTACGCACATCTGTGGAGTTGTTGGTAATTCCTTGTTTGTAGCTTCTGTCAATAGTTTAGACAAATGACAAATGACAAAACTGTTCTTGTTGATTGGTCTTCCTGGTAGCGGTAAGTCAACTTGGGCAAGAAAATTGCTGGCAGAATGCCCCCAGATGCAGCTGATTTCTACAGATGGTATTCGGGGGCAATTGTTTGGCAATGAAGCGATTCAAGGGCATTGGCTGCTGATTTGGCGGGAAATTAGGCGGCAATTACAGCAGGCTACTAGCCTAGGGAAAACTGTGATTTACGATGCCACTAACGCCCCGCGCCGCCAGCGCCGTAAACTAATTGCTCTAGCCCGTGAGTTCGGTTTTGCTCACATTACTGGACTGTGGGCAGATACCCCAGTGTGGCTGTGTTTGTCGCGTAATCAAAAACGCAATCGCCAGGTTCCCGAAGAAGTCATTTTCAAAATGCATCGTCAACTCCGGGATGCACCCCCAAGCGTGGAAGAAGGACTAGACTGCCTAATTCGCTTAACAGGATTGCGGGAGTACGGAAATTGCTCTCATGCTACGAGCGAGAACCCCACTTGATTTTTTCTGATGTTTGTTAATTTAAAATCAGAATCTATTTGCTGGGCATTATACCTGGCAAATAACATATCTAACATCTTAGAAAAAGAACATAACAGAAATTTCTAGAGGAGGCTGGTAGATGGCTGCAACCGACTTCAAAGACTATTACGCAATTTTGGGAGTTAGTAAGACTGCCAGTCCAGAGGAAATTAAACAAGCTTTTCGTAAATTAGCCCGCAAGTTTCACCCCGATGTCAACCCAGGCAATAAACAAGCGGAGGCGAGTTTTAAAGAAGTCAACGAAGCCTATGAGGTTTTGTCAGACCCAGACAAGCGCAAAAAGTATGACCAATTTGGTCAATACTGGAAACAAGCTGGTCAAGGCTTCCCCTCTGGTGGTGCTGGTGTGGATATGGGAGGTTTTGATTTCAGTCAATACGGTAGTTTTAATGACTTCCTCAATGAGCTATTTGGTGGTGCTGGCCCTCGCAGTAGCCGCCAAAGCTATTCTTATAGTACTTCTGGTGGTAGACCTAGTGGTTTTGGCGGTTTTAACGATTTTGGGTTTCAAGATGTCGGTACAGGTGTAGGTGCTAGCCAAGATAGCGAAGCCGCGATCGCACTAACTTTTGCTGAAGCATTTGCTGGCATCCAAAAGCGCTTTAGCTTAGGTAATGAAACCATAGATGTACGTATCCCATCTGGTGCCAAATCTGGTACGCGTCTGCGTGTGCGGGGTAAAGGTCAAATCAATCCTATGACTCAACAGAGGGGTGATTTGTACTTAAAAGTCGAACTTCAGCCGCACTCTTTCTTCCAATTTGAAGGCGATAATCTTGTCTGTGAAGTGCCTATTACACCAGATGAAGCTACCTTAGGCGCTTCGATTGATGTTCCCACACCCGATGGTTTGGTTAATGTTAAACTGCCTGCGGGGGTACGTTCTGGTCAATCCTTACGTTTGCGTGGTAAAGGTTGGCCCCTAGCCAAGGGTGGACGTGGCGATCAGTTGGTGAAGGTGGCAATTGTCCCACCAAAAGACATCAGCCAACAAGAGCGCGAATATTATGAAAAAATCCGAGCTATACGTACTTACAATCCCCGCAGTCATTTGCAGCAAGTCAAGCTTTAACACTGCTGAAGTTGCACATAAACAAAGCCTGCATAAGCAGGCTTTAAATAATTTGGTTTTTAATGCAACAAGCATTCAAAATTATAGGGGTTCTCGTTTGGATGCAATACTTTGAATTTCAAGCCGATTTCGATGCCCTTTTGAAATAGCAAGTTGCAGCCTCCGTCAATTGGGTGTACATTGGGAATACAAAGAGAGCCATAGGAAAAAAACCATGTTTGAGGCAGCAGATCCTACGCCAAAAGAAACACGGCTTTCCATTCGCGCAACGGAGCCGGAAAAAGCAATACTGGCAGAAGCGGCACGGGTACGGCACACGAATGTAAGCAGGTTTGTTCTGCAAGCATCACTTGATGCTGCGAATGCTATTCTTGTCCAGCAAACTGAGTTTCGCTTGCCTCCCGACCAGTGGGAAGCGTTCTGCGAACGTCTTGACGCGCCGCCTATTGTCGTTCCCGCATTGCAGCGGCTTTTTAGCGAACCGGAACCGTTTTAATGCAAAGTGAGCCTTTATATGAGCCTGTTCTGCTTGCCAAAAGCCACATCATTGCGGACTTCGACTGCGGCAAGCCGCCGCTTAATAATTTTCTGATTAAATACGCTTTACAAAATCAGGCAAGCGGCGGTGCTAGAATTTATGTCCTGACACGTGCCGAGCGCGTCATCGGTTATTACAGCCTTGCTCCTGCGTCCGTATCACCGGACGATGCCCCCCCTCGTGTCATGAAAGGACAAGGGCGTTATAAGGTGCCGGTTATCCTGATGGCGCGGTTTGCCATAGACCGAGGCGAACAAGGAAAAGGCTTAGGCAAAGCCCTGTTCCGCAACGCATTGCGCCGCTCTCTGGCGGGGGCGGAAACTATTGGCGGTCGCGCTTTTGTTGTCCATGCCAAAGACGAGGAAGCCCGCGCCTTTTACCTCCATTTCGGCATGGAAGAATCCCCAACCAATAAAGTGCATCTACTTTTGCTCTTCAAAGACATTCGACAATCGCTCGAAGCCGCAGGATAAGTTTTTTGATTTTTATCGAAAATTTGGGTCAACTTTTTGACTTTTGCGTACTCCTGCGGAGAAGCAAGCTACGCGTAGCGTGTCGAAGACAAAAGTTGCGTGCGCGGGTTCCCCCCGCCCTTGCAAACTTTTCAAGACGACTTCCGCCTTGCGGTACTAGCTTGTAGGTTTCTGTGCCATTCTCGCCTCTACGACAGATCTAAAAGCTTTAATCATCTCCGGAGTAATTTGGGTAGCTTGCCACGATGGACGCGCTATTAAGCGATCGCACCAAGCACTCAATTTTGGATATTCACTTAAGGATATACCTACAGTCGGCAGCACAGGTACTACAGTTCCAGCCACAACCTCTGCTAGCGTCAGATTATGACTAGCAAAGTAAGGGCGATCGTCTAATAAATTCTCAAAAAACTTTAGTACTGTGGAAATTTTTTGCTGTGACTGCTGGATTTTTTCTGGATCTCCTGGTGGTAAGCCGAGGATCTGAGGTAAAAACGTGGTAGTTGGTGGCAAAAGTTCATTTATAGTTACCAGTTGTACCATCCGTGCGATCGCCAAATCTTTAGCATCTTGAGGCAGCATCGCCGGAGTAGGATATTTTGCCTCTAAATAGTCCAAAATTGCCAATGATTCGATTACGTTAAAGCCGTCATCTACCAAAACTGGAATGTGGTGGAAAGGGTTAAGCGCCAAAAAATCTGGCTTAAACTGCTCTCCATTTAGTGTGATTTCTACTAGTTCAAACTCCAGCCCTTTTTCCAACAGTGTAATCCAAACTCGGCGGGAGTTAGGAGAAACTGGTGCATGATAAAGCGTCCGCATGAGTAAACCTCACAGCTTTTTAAGTAGAGCAAACAATGCCAATTCTCTACCTTACACCATTTTAGATTTTAGATTGAGAATTTACTTCTACATCTATTTTGTAAGAATCCATCTTTCGCAATCATTTTTCAACTTTGTATGACGCTTCATAATTCATAATTTAAGACAATTAGATTTTATCTTAATTTTCGGATTGGGATCTGTTGCCAAATTTAAGAAAATTGGTATTACAACAATTTTAGATTTTGATGACGCTTTAGCTCTAAAAAAAGGGACTAAAGTCTCTACTACAAAGCTAAAATTGAGTTAATAGTGTCTCAACCTTGGCATTATGATCCAAAAAAGAAAATAAATGGAAGTAGCGAAGTTTGCCATCTTTATCTAATACAAACTGCGCTGGTAAAGGTGCGCCCAAAGCTTGCCCTACTTTATATCTCCGAAATACTCGACAACCAGGGTCACTGAGTAACGGCATTTTTAAGCCTAAATCTTTCACAACTATTTGACTTTGCCTTTCATCGATGCTGGTAATCATCAAAACTTCTATACCACGATTTTTAAATTGTTCGTAGTTTTCATTCAAAGATTTGATGTGAGGATAGCAAAAGGGGCAATATTGCTTTTCTGTAAATATTCGCGTAAAAGCCAGTACAACTGATTGCCTACCTCTATAATTTGACAGTTTCACCAAAGTGCCATTGGTTATATCTGGTAGTTGAAAATCTGGTGTTCCTACTTCCAATCGGAGTTCATTGATAGCAGGAATTGGCAGAAAATTCCGGAAAAAGCGCTCATTTAATAATCCGCTAAAATCTGTTGAAGTAAGCATATTTTTATTGCTATTGTTTAAAGTCAAGGATCAAAGGGGATGAGGGATAAAAATGACAAATTCCCCATGCCCTAATTCCATCCTAAAACATGAAAAAACCACAGATAAGCACAGAAGTTGACACCGATTAATGTTTATCTGTGTTCATCCGTGTTAATCTGTGGTTATAATTGATACTGCTCTGAAATCCAGTATACTGCGTTGCAGTTTTCTGGCAAGAGAAATCTATACAGCAGAGAAGTAAACTTTAGATTTAACTGGGTCGGGATTCATGGTTTTATCCCCAGGCTGCCAACCAGCAGGGCAAACTTCATCGGGGTGATCTTGGACATGCTGAATTGCTTGCAATGTCCGTAGGGTTTCATCAACGCTACGACCAAAAGCTAGGTTGTTAATGGTAGCGTGCTGGATAACACCATCTTTATCGATGATGAATAAACCGCGCAAAGCAATGCCAGCTGCTGGGTCAAGAACGTTATAAGCAGCACTCACCTCTTTTTTGATGTCAGCAACTAAAGGATAATTTAAGTCGCCTACACCACCTGATTTGCGGTCAGTCTGAATCCAAGCCAAGTGAGAGAACTCGCTATCAACGGAAACACCAAGAATTTCTGTGTTAACTTTCTTGAATTCTTCGTAGCGATCGCTAAATGCTGTGATTTCAGTGGGGCAAACAAAGGTAAAGTCTAATGGATAAAAGAATAGAACGACATACTTACCGCGATATTCGGAAAGTTTGATTGTCTTAAATTCTTGATCCACTACAGCTGTTGCTGTAAAATCTGGAGCCTGTTGACCAACGCGGAGGCATCCTTCTGGTCCGTAAGTGAGGGACATTAACCTAATTCTCCTTCAACTTATATCTATTTACTAGCGTTGGAGTTCGGGTCAGGTAAAACTCACCCGTCCACGCTGTCACAGTTTAATTACGATCTGTTACGACTATATCATAGTCATAACGATTTTGAGTAGCAAATGGCTAATTTAGATACAAGAGAATGGTTGCTAACTAATGGCTTGGGCAGTTTTGCTAGTGGAACGATTTCGGATATCCGAACACGCACCTATCATGGTTGGCTTTTTGCCGCTACAAACCCACCTTCTGGTCGTACCCTGCTGCTTTCGCACCTAGAAGCTAGCCTAGAAGTACAAGGGAAAGTTGTGGCATTAGGAACAAATTATTGGGACAGTGGGCGAATCGAACCAAACGGTTACCAACTGCTACGCTCTTTTGATATTAACCCAGTTCCAAAATGGGTTTGGGGTGAGGATAACTGGCAGCTAAACAGACAGTTAATTATGCCCTATGGGTTGGTGGAGCAGGGGAGCAGGGGAGCAGGGAGCAGGGGAGAAAATACTCTTCAATCTTCCTCATCCTCCTCATCCTCCTTATGTCATCGGCTTTTGATCCAGTATCGCTATGAAGGCAGGGACGTAGGTATTTTAAGGCTGCGGCTGTTGATTGGCGATCGCGACTTTCACCACCAGCAAAGTGCGTCTCCAGAATTACACTTCTCACAAGTGCTGTTACCCCAGCAAATTTGCTTGCAAGCGATTATTGGCGGCCACTTTGGTACACCTTGGCATTTGCGTTGGACACAAGGAGACTATCAACCTGACGCAGTGTGGTACTGGAATTATAGATTGTCAGAAGAAACCAAGCGGGGATTAGGCGATCGCGAAGATCTTTATAGCCCTGGTTACTTAACAGTGGCTCTCCAACCCGGAGATTCTGTCACCTTAGAAGTGCGAGTAGGCTTTCCCGATCCCAAATCAGATGCTCTAACTGGCGACACATTTTTAGAAGCGATCAAAGCAGAACAAGCAAGACTTTCCCATATTTTTGGCTGGAGTCAGCGAGGGACTGGGGACAAGGAAGCAGAACAGACAAATGCCCCATGCCCAATGCCCCCTTCGGGTTCGCAGTCGCCTGCGGAGGGAAACCCTCCCGCAGCGCTGTCTCACCATGCCCAATGCCCCATGCCCAATGCCCAATCACCTATTTGGCAACAACTATTAAAGGCCAGCGATCAGTTTATTGTCTATCGCGCCTCAATTGCCGGCCCCACTGTCATTGCTGGTTATCACTGGTTCAACGACTGGGGGCGGGATACTTTAATTGCTTTACCTGGTTTGGCACTAGTTACAAAACGCTTTGAACTGGCGAAGGGGCTGCTGCAAACTTTTGGGCATTACTGTCGCCAAGGTTTAATTCCTAATGCCTTTCCTGATGTTGGTGGTGAGCCTTTTTACAACAGTATTGATGCGGCGCTGTTGTGGATTGAGACTCTAGGTTTGTATTTAGAAGCTACCCAAGACTGGCAGTTTTTAGCAGAGCAATTTCCTGTGGTGCAACAAATCCACAAAGCATTTGTAGGTGGCACTCGCTACAATATCCATGTTGATGCTACTGATGGGCTAGTTGGTTGGGATGCCCATAGTGTCGCCTTGACTTGGATGGATGCTGTGGTTGGCGGCCAGCCTGTAACTCCCCGTCTGGGCAAGCCAGTGGAAATTAACGCTCTTTGGTATTCTGCCTTATGTTGGTTGAGTGAGTGGGCAGAACGCTTGAGCCAAAGTCAAGATGGCAATTCCTCAGAACGGCTGGCGAAGCAAGCACAGCGTTATGCCCTGCAAGCACAACAGATCAAAACTTCCTTGCAAAAGTTTTGGAATCCAAAACTCTGCTATTTCTATGACACCATTGAGCTAGACGATCGCCGTAATTCCCAAATTCGACCCAATGCCGTGTTAGCACTTTCTTTACACCATTGTGGGTTTTCACAACAACAAGGGCGTGAGGTACTGGCGCTAGCCGCTTCCAATTTGCTCACTCCCTATGGACTGCGGAGCCTCGCTAAGAGCGATCCACAATATATTGGGACATACCAAGGTACTCCAGAAGAACGCGATCGCGCTTACCATCAAGGTACTGTTTGGAGTTGGCTGATAGGCCCATTTATTCGTGCTTGGCAGCGTTGTTATCCAGAAGAAGCACCGCCTTTTGATTGGCAACCCCTACTGAAACATTTCTCATCTGATGCTGGACTTGGCTCGATTTCCGAGATTTTTGATGGCGATGAACCCCACATTCCCAAAGGGGCGATCGCCCAAGCTTGGTCAGTTGCAGAAGTGATTCGCTATTTGCCTAAGTCTCTTTCTTGAGAATAGGGACTGGGGATTGAGGACAAGGAAACAGAGGAAATCACTCTTGACTCTTGACCCTTGACTTTTGACTTTTGCCAAATTCAAATTTCCGTGCGATCGGTCAAAATCTCATAGCCAGTTTCTGTCACCAATACTGTATGCTCAAACTGAGCCGACAAAGCATTATCCACCGTTACTGCTGTCCAGCGATCGGCTAAAGTACGTGTATGTTTAGAACCTGCATTTAAAATTGGTTCAATTGCCAACGTCATCCCAGCACGTAGTTTCACATTTGGCATTTCGCGGGTACGGTAGTTGAACACAGAAGGTTCTTCATGTAGATTACGTCCTACACCGTGCCCAGTGAATTCTTCGACTACACTAAAGCCATTCATTTTTACATGGTCTTCAATTGCCCCGGCAATATCCAGCAAGTACACACCCGCCTTCACTTGTTCAATTCCTTTATAAAGAGCTTCCTCAGCTACGCAAATCAATTTAGCTGCTTCTGGGGTAACTTCACCCACGGCAATTGTAATGCAAGAATCGCCATGAAAACCTTGGAAATAAGCACCTGTATCTACCTTTAATACATCCCCAGTCCGGATAACTTTCTTAGAGCTAGGAATTCCATGTACAACTTCATTGTTAATACTTGAGCAAATAGAAGCAGGAAAACCGTGATACCCCTTAAAGCTTGGTGTTGCACCCATTTCGCGGATGCGTTTTTCCGCATAAGCATCCAAATCAGCCGTAGTCATTCCTGGCTGTACTAGCTCAGAAATTTCTTTAAGCACTGTTGCCACTATTTTTGCTGATTGCCGCATAATGTCAATTTCACGCGGCGATTTAAGTTCAATACCTCGGCGTTGTTTGGGAGGTTTCGGCTGTGCTGTTTGCGAAAGTAGGTTACTGAAAATGTTCATGAGGGATTAAAAATGATTGGCGCTCTTTAGCTGAGAGTGAATTTTGTTCTAATTTAGTTGAGAAATAATATCTATACCTATATTTAAATTACAGCAGTTTTCACATATTTGAAGCATATCTATTGTAGGGGCACAGCACTGCTCATTGGTGTCAACTTAAGGTAAAACCCTTATGAAGGCGTGATTCTGAATTTACTCACCTACCATCAAGATCCGCGTCACCCCACAAGAGTTTTGTCTAAAGCCAAAACGTCCCCTCCCCGCCTGCGGGGAGGGGATTGAGGGGAGGGGTAAAATGCTTGTGGGATAGGCGTTTGAGCTTAAGTTGACACGTATGAGCACTGCTGTGCCCGTAGAGCGCGGTCTATTTACCTGAAAATTGCTGTAACTTATTTTTTTGTACAGAATTTGCTACGTAGTACAGTAAACCATAGGGTGGGCAACCACCAGATCTTTCGTTCAAACCTTGATTATAACTGGTACCCAACGCCCTTCGGGTGACGCTTGATGACTCGCTCTAAGCGCAGCTATGCCGCAGGCTTTACGCTGCGCTAACACCAGTCGCCTACGGAGGGAAACCCTCCTGCAACGCTGGTTCACCAGTTGCTACAAGCCTGCGGCAGTCCGCACAACGGGGGAACCCCCGCAAGCGGCTGCCTTGGAAACCCGTCCAACGCACTGGCTCCCCTACAAAAATTTTTCTTATTTTTTTGTACAGAATTTTCTACGTAGATTGATAATGATGAGATGCCTTTAGGTGAAACTAGGGGCGGTGACAGAAAAAGTAATGAGGATGAGTAAAAATGAAAACCGAACAAGAAAGAAAAGAAACAATTGAAGCTATCAACGTGTTGTTAAATCAAGCATACGACAGTATTTTAGATGAAATACTCGCGCATTTACAAAGAATTGATGATCTTGAAGACGAGGAAGATATACAAGCTATTAAAGAAGCTAGAGAAGATAGACTCATCAATGGTACTGTGTCTTGGGATGAATATAAAGGATATAACAGAGAAACGGCTTAATGTATCAAATCGAATTTACTAAGGGTGCTACAAAACAACTAAATAAACTACCAAGCAACATTAAAGAACGCATTGATGTAAAAATTTTAGATTTGGCTACAGAACCTCGTCCAGACGGAGTTAAAAAAATCAAAGGTGATGAAAATTCTTATCGTATTCGAGTAGGAGATTACCGCGTAATTTATGAAATATATGATGATATTTTGTTAATAAGCGTAGTTAAAGTAGGGCATCGAAGTAAAATTTATAAAGACGAAACTTGACAAATAAAAAAATCTTAGGGCTAGTGGCGACATCGGGGTGTGAGTCTCCAAGTAAGTTTGTCCTAGCAACCCCGTGTTTTTTGATGTTGAGGCGAACTCCAGACATATCCCTCTTTTGTCAGGGGTTTTAACGTTGAAAAGGTCAAATTATATTGAATTCGGAAGTATTAATTGCTGACAGTAATCTCACCAGTCATCCCTGCTTCAGTATGTCCTGTAACTGAGCAATGTAGGCTATATTTTCCTGGTTTTAGGGGGACGAATACCCATTCGGCAGTAGCACCAGGCTTCAGTTCTACTTCGTGGATGGCTCCTTTAATTTCTGCTTTGCCTGCTTCGACTTTTTGTGTCCAAATACCATCAGCAAAGTCTTTAGCGGTAAAATAGTGCTTCAGTTGGCTAGGATTTGTCAGCCGGAGATTGTAGCGTTTACCAGTCACAAATTCTAAGCTATTTGGCTCAAATTTTAGTTCGTTAGCGGCATTTCCTAAACTCACAGGAATTTCTATAGCAGCTTGTTTGAGTAAATCGCCAGATACATTAGCTGCTAGGGCTGGAGTCGTATTGATAACAGCAAAGCCTAGTATTAATACTAATATAAAGTAAATGCGCTTTATTGCTTGCATCCCAGGCAAATATTGATATATTAATTCTGCATATTAATCACAATCTGGATGACATTTTTAATAATTTTTGTAACTCAATAGATCTTGCTTTTATTCCTTCCCCAGTCCCCATTACCCCTTCGCCCCTTATCCCCGGGGGCCCACCTTCCCCAGCCCCCAGTCCGCATGTCCTACTGAATACTTTGGTCTGCTAACACAGCAGGCCCAGCTGTCACCACAACAATTTTATCTGGGTGGAGTAACTCACGAGCAGCTTGATTGACTTCAGATAGGGTAACTTGCTGTATTTTATTGGTAAAAGAGCGCAGTTCGACTTCATCGAGTCCATAGACTTGATTCATCAGTATTCTTTTTGTTAATTCCTCTGGATTTGCCAGTGAAACATTGTAGTTGCTGATGAAAGTTTGCTTCGCTGCTTCAACTTCGGATGCACTCACACCATGCTGATGGATTTGCTTTAATAGCTCATGGGTGCTGGCGATCGCTTTACTAGTATCTTCGGGGCTGGTTTGCATTTCAATCCAAAATGTTCCAGCATTCTTTCCTACCTGGAAATAGCTATAAATTCCGTAGGTCAAACCTTGGCGATCGCGTACTTCGGCACCGAGTCTACTAGATAGCGTATCGCCTCCCAAAATCTGATTCAATACTGAGGCTGCATAAAACCGGGGATCTTGACGGTTAATGCCTGTGTAACCCATATAAGTAATAGCTTGAGCTTTACCAGGGAGGACTGAGTTGACACGCACTACTTTTTCCGGCATTGACACTTGAGGATATTTTAACTTTGGTGGTTGACCGCTAACTTCCCACTCACCAAACTCAGCTTGAATGAGCGATCGCACTTTAGCCGGCTCAAAATCTCCTATCAGTGCTAATACTGTAGTATCTGGACGATAATGTTTTGCCTTAAAAGCAATCACATCCTGACGCTTAATCTGCTGTAGGCTTTGTTCTGTAGGGAAGGTATGCAATGGATGCTTTTTCGGATAAATAGACTGCACAAAAGTTCTAATTGCTACTTCGTCTGGGTCGTCTAAGTCGATTTTAAGATTAGTCAAAGCTTGCTCACGGTCTAATTCCAACTCTTTTACAGGGAATGTACTATTTTTAACTACGTCTGCTAAGGTTCGCACAAGCACAGGCAAGTCCCCAGCTAAACTATCACCCTCAATCCGCACGCCTTCGCGGTATGCTTCAAAATCTAGACTTGCACCTCGTGCTTCTAAGGCTTTGGCAATTGCCAAAAAGTTCTTGGTTTTCGTACCATTCATCAAGTTATCTGCCACCAGCGATGCTAATCCAGCTTTATCTTCAGGATCGAATTCCATGCCAGCGTTGATGTAGCCGCTGAGGGTAACTGTGGGGGTACTTTTATCAGGTAGTAGTAATAACCGCAAACCATTGGTAAACGTAACTTGTTGTGGTAGTTCGCGGGTGCCCAGATGTGTTGCTTCATCCACAGGAGGTAAATACTTCATTAACTCTTGTGGCGCTACAGGTGAACCAGGAGAAAAATTTTCTGTAGTTTGCGTGGAGTGTAGTTTGCTAGCAACTGCTTTTGTCTGCTTTTGGCTTGGTTCAAACAAGCCGACTGTACGTGCTTCTGGTTTGAGATATTTGTTAACCACAGCTACAATATCGGCTGGCTTCACTTTGCGGATACCAGCCAAGTAGCGTTCTGTGTAGCGATAATCGCCAGTAGTTGTCTCATCATTACCCAATTGCATTCCAAGGTTGATGATATCGCGGTTACTTAAAATTACTGTTGCTTCTACTTGGGTTTTAGCTCGGTTGACTTCCTCTGCTGTCACTCCTGTTTTTACCAGATTGGCGATCACTTTATTCAGCACGGAGTCAATTTTTGTCAAATTTTGCTTAGGAGCCGCTGTCACTAACATCTCGTACCAGCCAGATTCCCGTAAGCTAGCAACATAAGCGCTGATGTCGTTAGCTAACCCTGATTCTACCAATGCTTGATAAAGGCGAGAACTTCGTCCTTGTGTCAAAATGTAATCCATCACTTCCAGGGCTGGCACATCTGGGTGATTCACATCGGGTAGGGGATACACCAGATGTAAGAGTTTCCCTGCTCCCGGTTCTCGCAGCACGATGGGAGTGGTGAGTGGTGAGTGGTGAGTGGTGAGTGGTGAGTGGTGAGTGGTGAGTGGTGAGTGGTGAGTGCTGGGTAATTTACCAAAAATTTCTTTTACTGTTTCTATAGTTAACTCAGTTTGAAAATCTCCGACGATCACTAAAATGGCATTGTCGGGAGTGTAAAATTTACGGTAATACTGCTGCACCTGCTCGACTGTAAATTTTTCTACATCAGCTTTTGTACCACCTACAGGCAAACCGTATGCATGATTGGGAAAGGCTGCTTGCATCACGGCGCGATTGAGTCGGTATTCTGGACTATTTTCGTAACCTTGTAACTCAGAAATTACTACCCGCTTTTCACTTCCTAGTTGTTCGGTATCAATCAGAGAATTTTGCATCCGATCAGCTTCTAGAACTAGGAGCGCTTTGAGCTTATTCCGTTCCACAGTACCGTAATATGCTGTTTGATCGTAGCTAGTGAAAGCATTCGAGTCACTGCCTAAAGCACTAAACAATCGCCCAAATTGAATGGGACGATTTTTTGTGCCTTTAAACATCATGTGTTCCAACTGGTGAGCAATGCCATTGACACCTGGTTCTTCATTGCGCGAACCAACCTTGTACCACACCTGCACAGTTACCACTGGCGCAGTATGCACTTCTTTTGTTAGCACAGTGAGACCATTCTCTAGCAATGTTTTGTGGACGTTTTCTGTCACTGTTTGGGGTATGATTTTTTGTGCATTTATCATTGACTGAGGATGTATCTGTTGGGACGCAAGCACATGTTGACTATCAGCAGGTTTACCACTAAATAAAAACACTGCAATCATCCAAAGACTCAACAGTAATAAAGGAAAACGATATCTATACAAGGTGGAAAACACAGACATTGATTTTGCAGATACCCTGTAAACTAAGTTACATTTTTTGGCATTTATGACTATAGTCTAATCCTTGCGCTCCATCGGACACCTACGCAAAACTACAGAGATGTGATATTTTATCAGCAAAAATAATCAATAGAAAAGCCAAATTAGTTGAGTTTTGCTAAAATTCGCAGGAATTCCAGGGGCAATCCGTCATAATCCGCAATAAAAGCGACCTCAAAGATGCGATCGCCTATCTGCTGCTGTGTCGGTTCTAAAAGCACTTTCAGCGGTTGTAATTGTTCTGGTTGACTTTGAGCCGCTATTGCTAATCTTTCTTGTAAATTTTTCAGCCAGCTGGGTAAATCTGGTGTGATTTGGGTTAAATCAAAAGAGAGATGATAATAGCCTACATAATGCTCGTCTGTAAAAGCATCTGGGGCTGGTTTTGGTTCGGGAATTTGGATTAATTCAATTCTGCCACCTAATCCTTCCATCCAACAAGCTAGGGTATAGCCTGTAGTGAAGCGTTCACAAACTGTAAACCCCAGTTGTTCATAAAAGGCGATCGCCCGATGGATATTCGCAGTCCGAATAGAAGCGTGGTGCATAATTTTGTCATTGGTCATTTGTCCTTTGTCATTAGTCATTTGTCCTTTGGCTGTTGTTTTTTGCCATTTACTTTTCAGCAATGACTTTTAACTCTTGACTCATGACTCATGACTAATGACTAATGACCATTTACTCAAATAATCGGAAATAAGGGTAGCGCACAGGGACACCAGGCTCTTTTTCCAAATCAAAATTAATCACTTCCCAGCAGGGGTCTTCTGCTGCATCGGGGCTAAACTCTACAGGTAAACCGTACAGCCGCGCTGAGGAATTTTCTGGCTGTCCAGAACGCCAAGGAGTGCTGCGTTCTAAATAGCCACTCATCAATTCCTGATAACGACGAGCGATAATCACCCGCGTTGCGCGGAAACCTTGGGTATATAGTTTATCTAGTGCTTCGTGAATTTCAAACCGAATGCCATCGGGATGGGTATGTTGTCTATACCATTCACTATTCCACTTTCGCCAATGTCGCCCTGACTGTAAATGAATTAATTCTCCCGTTTTGGGGTTAGCCTCGAACGCCCCATGACGCGGACACAAATAAGTATCTGTCAGTGTCAGCGCCGGAATTGTTTGGCGACAGTGGGGACACTGTATTTCGGGTCCAAATATTGGGTACTGCAAGCCTGGATTCATCATGAAGTGCGTAGAAACATAGTTTTGTTTTCACCAGCGCCAATGGGTTGGATGTTACACTTCGGCTCCACCACTTTGGTTTACCCATTCACTGCTACAAGGTTACAGACTTGTTGCAGGAACAGCATTCACTAGTGTCTTAATTCAGCATAGAAGCTTGACCCTGTGATATTCTGGTTTTTGCAACCAGCCCGAAATGTTGGAGTTGTTCCAGTGTTCCTGGGTACCATATTCATATTCTATCGTGTCTACCGCTTCTTACTGGCCATCTCCTGATTTTTCTCAAGCTGCCTTTGTTGCAGCCAATGCGATCGTTATCGGTTCGGTAAACATAAAGGCAGGGGTGAGCATTTGGTATGGGGCAGTAATCAGAGGTGATGTAGAACGAATTGATCTTGGCGAATGCACGAATATTCAAGATGGAGCTATTCTACATGGCGATCCTGGTTTTCCTACCATCTTAGAAGATCATGTGACCGTAGGACACCGCGCTGTGATACATTCTGCTTACATTGAACGTGGCAGTTTGATTGGTATTGGCGCGATCGTTCTAGATGGTGTACGCATCGGTGCTAGTAGCATTATTGGTGCTGGCGCAGTAGTCACTAAGGATGTACCACCATTGTCATTGGTAGTCGGTGTTCCTGGGAAAGTCGTGCGCCAATTAACAGACACCGAAGCCGCAGAACTACTCGAACACGCCGAACGCTACCAAAAGTTAGCTTTAGTTCATGCTGGTAAGGGAACTGATCTCGGATTTACCAAGCCAAAGTGATGAGGATTGGAGACTGGGGACTGGGGACTGGCAAAGGGGAATGCATAGGAGAAATGACAAATAACAAATGACCAAATTGTAAACATTCTTTACACATGGGGCTGGAAAATTTGCCCACTTCAGCTAACAATAAAAATGAGAGCAGTTGACAAAACTTTAATTTATTTAACAGAGGGGTTCTAAATATGGACATTGATTTTCGCGTAGCACTTGTTTTAGCACCGATTGCCATTGCTGCTGGTTGGGCTTTATTTAACATTGGTGCGGCTGCAATACAACAAGTTCAAAACTTTTTAAACAGAGAAGCTTAAACTCTAATCAAAATTAACATTCTCTAACCGGCTGTTTCCCTTCACTAGGGCAGTCGGTTCATTAGTATTGGGGCATTTGGCATTTGTCATTTGTCCTCATTCCCCTTGTCCCCCTTCCCCATTCCCCTCTTCTCCATTCCCCAATTGTGGATATTGACTCTCTACTAAAATCCTTTCAACCCTTCGGCATTAATCTGGGGCTTTCACGCATTGTCAAACTCTTGGCGAATCTTGGTAATCCCCATAACCAAGTGCCCGTAATTCATGTTGCTGGGACTAATGGCAAAGGTTCTGTTTGTGCCTATCTGACATCAGTTCTGACTCAAGCTGGTTATCGGACAGGACTTTACACTTCTCCTCATTTAGTTGATTGGACAGAACGTATCAGTCTCAATCAACAGCCAATTTCCTCAGATGAGTTGTATCAATTGTTACAGAAAGTTCAAGATGCGATGGCTGCGCCAACGTCTCCGACGAACGCTCCTGATGAAGAGTCTCCCACTCAGTTTGAAGTGATTACTGCCGCGGCTTGGTTGTATTTTGCCCAGCAACAAGTCGATATAGCGGTGGTAGAAGTGGGATTGGGAGGGCGTTTGGATGCTACCAACGTTTGCTCACAGCCTTTGGTGACAATAATTACTTCTATTAGCAGAGAACATTGGCAGCAGTTAGGGCCGACTGTTGGCGATATTGCTAGAGAAAAAGCCGGAATTCTCAAGCCTGGATGTCCAGCGGTGGTGGGGCCATTACCAAAAGAAGCGGAGGCAGTTGTGCGATCGCGTATTCAAGAATTACAATGCCCAATGTTTACACCGCAGCCTGCGCGCCCAGTATCTTCAGGATGGGCTGAATATCAAACTCTGGAAAATTCAAAATTAATTCAATATCCTCTGGCTTTACAGGGACAAATTCAGTTAACTAATTCTGCTTTAGCTTTAGCTGCTGTAGAAATTCTGCAAAAACAAGGATGGTACATTTCTCAAGCGGCCATAATTAATGGCATGGCAAACACTAAATGGCCTGGACGTATCCAATGGGTTACGTGGAAAAAACATAAATTATTGCTAGATGGTGCCCATAATCCAGCTGGCGCTCAAGTTTTACGCGATTATGTTGATACATTAGATACCCCAACAATAACTTGGGTCATGGGAATGATGGCAAATAAAGACCATGCGGACATTTTCCAGGTTTTATTACGAGAGGGAGAAAGATTATTGCTAGTACCAATACCAGATACCTCTTCAGCCATTCCCGATGAATTAGCCAAGCTAGCTAGTAATATTTGTCCAGGATTAAGTTTTTGCCAATCGTATCCAGATTTAACTTCAGCTTTGTCAGCAGCTTTTGCTTCTACAGAAAACTTAGTTGTTTTGTGCGGTTCTCTGTATTTAATAGGGCATTTTTTCGCCACCACATAATACAATTTTAGATTTTATGTCTCTCATAGCAAATTGTGATATAAGAATCCTAGTTTAATCGTGATTTAGCGCGTCGCCGAGTTGCTGTTGAACAAGTCAACCGTAGATTCAAAGTATTTCGGATTTTTAGCCAGCGATACCGCAATCGCAGAAAACGGTTTGCATTGCGTTTTCACTTAATTGCGGGCATTTATAACTATGACCTTCAAAATGCTATTTAACTTTTTGACAATTTGTTTAACCCCTTAATCTACCACAAAACTTTTTTGCAAGAGGTCTAGTATTAAAGGCGGCACTATTACCTGAATTACTCATTCCCCAAGTAATTTTTCACTTTGAAGAGGTACAAAAAGGATATGGGGAATCATTGAAGAGGTTTCCCCTTCTCCCCCTTACTTTCCCTTGTCTCCTCTACACACCTGCTATATCTCATCATTAACTAACTCAATCCTAGGCAAGGGTAATGTATCAGATTCACCCAAGTCATCGGTAGCAATCTGATCTGGGCCAGTTTTTTGTAATGCTTGCAACAATGCCACACTTTGGAGCAATAACGATTCTAAATCGATACCACCATAACTGGATGGGTAGCGTCGCAGACGATTACTGCCTTCTCCTAGTAGAATTACTGCACCCCGCCAGTTGTGATTACCCAAATGATAAAGTGCTACGGCAATTTGGAGAATCCCTTGATAAAAGCTTTTTTCTGGCTCACTGGCTTCAATCCATAAAGCCTCTAGAGTGTCATGACAGGCATAGAACTGTCCAGAATTGAACTGTTCTACACCTTGCCAAAACTCCTGGGGCATGGTTTCACTCATGCCATGCTGTCTCGCACTTCTTTGATTGTGTCTAAAGTGATTTCTTGCTGTTCTCCAGCAAACTCGTTGTCTGATGTGAGAAACAGCATACAATGACACTCCTTTCGTTCTCGCATCGGCACACAGGGGCAGTTCCAATAGGTGGCGTGTACCTCGGCTTCTTTATCTTCATAGTGGCGGCAGGGGCATAAAGGCGCACCAAGTTCATCTTTATGTTTAGCTAGCCCTTCTATCACGACTGCGGTAACAGAAGGTTCAGAACAGAAGTAGGTTCCAGTACGCTTGGCGTATTGTTCCGAAAAATGCCGCATTGCCTCTAGGCTTTTATCGCTGGATATGGTGTTAACTTCTGATGAGATCATTAGATCGGCCGCTCATAATTTAAACATTTCTTTGCATTGTACATCAGCCTCATCAAGGTAATATTGGGGAGATTTCCCCAACCTTTGCCACTAAAGTTCACTAACATTTGCCCAAAGGCTTATATGCCTAGGTTACTGGGATCAAAAAATATTTGAGTTATAAGCAGACATTGAAATTTTGAATAGATGAAATTGTCAGTAGCCTATGAATGCAAGGATTTTTGCAGTTGAGGTTGTAGTGCTTGCTTACTTTGCACAACAATGCCGGGGTAATCCCGATTAGCTACTACTGGTTCTGCTGCGGAAGCATGATTCTCCCACAATACCCAGCGACTACCTAAAGGTAAGGAAGAAAGGCTTTGGGGGTTTGGTGTGAGCCAAATCAAGGGGTAATTTTCAGGAGTAGGTGTATTGGCATCTTCTTGGGGGCTAGTTGCTGCTAAGGCTTCTTGAACTATGCGTAAACCGGAGGCATCGCCTTTGATTAAACCTGTGAATGCTGTCCACAGTTGTACCTGCATATTTTGACGCTGGGCATAAAAATATAGTGATGCGGCGGCGATGACTGCTTGTTCAAAGTTTTCTGCTTCCCAATTAACCGCACTGTCCAGGGCAATAACGATCTCTTGACCACTGGTAACTATTTCTAATTCTCGTACTCGTAATTCCCCGTAGCGAGCGCTGGTACGCCAGTGAATGAGGCGAGTAGGATCACCTAGACGATAAGGACGTAGCGATCGCACTAGTCCGGTTGTCTCTGTCTGCAAGGTTCTACCACGAAAGTTGCTCATATCGCTTTCGTCTTGCCCCATTTCATCTACTAGCGGGCAATAGGTTAGAGGTAACACACTAGGATAGACGATCGCTGTGGCAGCACATTCTCGCTGACGGCGACACCAGAACAATCCTAAAGGCGCACCGCTAACGAGTTCGACTGTATGCCAACGATAAACACCCCGGCGCTGGGTTGGTTGGTAGTATACCCAACGGTAATGCTCATGAGGGGGAATAGTCTCTATTGCCTTTGCTACTGGTTTCCCCAACACAAAAGGCAGTATATCTTCAACTTGCAGCAAGCTAACAGCCTGCTGTGTTTGATTGTGGATTTCTATTTCTACGGTTAATTCATCTCCGGCTGTCACGGGCTGAATTGAACGGCGTTTCACAGTTAAACCAACAAGCGATCGCGGCGGTAAGATAGCTGCTATGGCTAACAGAGCAAAACTAACTCCACTGATTGCATAAAGCCAACCAGCCATTGTATTGACAGCAGCGCCAAAAAAACAAATAGCAATTCCTGCCAATACCCAACCGCTGTATGCAGGGGCACAAGCGCGGGTTTGTAACCAGTTATTGGTGGGTGTAATGATTTTCATAACTTCCTTTCTAGCCCAACCATGACTGAAATTCATAGAAATTAATGGTTTTACTAAAGAATTGGTAAAGACCATTTCAAAAACGAAAATATTACCTAAGTATGTTGTAGATTGAAAATCTAAGTAACTCCACGGTTGACTTCAGTAGCATCGGTTAATCTACCAGTTTGGTTAACCGCGTACTTTGTGTATCAAAGCTAAGTTTAACCGTTGATTTTAACCAGATATTTGCTATAGGAAACACTAATGGACAGCAAATCTACATCACAATTTTTGATTCCTCAACTCCCAACGCTACCACCACCCCCCCCACCACCATTTGGGCTACATAAAAAGGTAGTTTCTATTCAACAGATGGTACGTGATGCCCACACCCAGCAAGCTACTGATATTCATATTCGTGTGGGAGAGTTGCCACGATTGCGAATTCGTGGTCAGATGGAAGTTTATGAGTTAGCAGAAGTCGTAACACCAAAAATCTTTGAGACTTACTTAAATGAGATTCTCACCCCATCTGCAAAACAACGGTTTGCAGAAATTAAAGAACTAGATACGGCAATTGTTTATCCTGGACTTGTGCGCTGTCGCATCAACTGTTTTGAAACCTTAACTGGTGGCGCAATGGTGCTACGGTTAATTACACTGCACGTTCCCACCATTGATAGTTTGGGATTGCCACCTATTCTAAAAAATATTGTTAATAAAAAACAAGGATTAATTTTAGTTACAGGCGCGACTGGCTCGGGTAAATCTACGACAATAGCGGCAATGATTCGCTATCTGAACGAGACACAACAAAAACATATCATCACTATTGAAGACCCAATTGAATATGTTCATACCTCCCAAAATAGCTTAATTAGCCAACGGGAAGTCGGTTTGCATACCCATGATTTTCATGATGCTTTGCGGTCAGCATTGCGGGAAGACCCCGATGTAATTGTAGTTGGAGAAATGCGCGATCGCATAACTGTAGATACTGCTATTAAAGCTGCACAAACAGGTCACTTAGTATTAGGTACTCTCCATTCTAAAAATACAATTGGTGCAATTAATCGCCTCCTCAATCTGTATAATCCCGATGAGCAAGCAGTAATGCGAGTGCAAATCGTTGATTCCCTAATCGCTGTCGTTGCCCAACGCTTACTAAGCACAACAGATGGCGGTCGGACATCTGCTATGGAAATTTTGATCAACACGCCGACTATGCAAGATTATTTATTTAAGGGTGAAGATGCAGAAGCCTATGAACTGATGGAAACTAGTAGCAAAGAGGGTATGAAAGTTATGAATGATGCCCTTTGCGAATTGATGCTAACTGGTCAAATCAGTATTGAGGATGCCTTCAACAACACACCAGATATCGGTGATTTGCGTCGTCGTTCTCGCAACGAAGGTCTAGACCCATCTCATTCGACTGGACGTAGTTTTATCAAAGGTTATAGCTACAGTTCACGCTAAATTAACTAGGTCTGCATATTAATTTTGGTGGGCTGCCAGATCCCCGACTTCTCAAAGAAGTCGGGGATCTAACTTTTGACGAATGAATTAGAAATGTTGTAGTTAATCGTTTGGAAAAATCACAAACAATTTGTAAATTCTGATACATAAAATATTTATTAAATCTGTTCCGGCGCAGCGTAAAATCCAAAATTGCAAATTAGTTGGTGCAATCATTGGAAATCTTGTTTAACCTCAGCCTATAAAGTCCCTTAAAACCCTATGCTAGCGATGGGGTTAAGTCATAAGACAATAGCGAGCAAACCGTAAAAAGGTACTCTTACAAAGGAAACAAAGGATAAAGCACACATGAGTACAACTGTAGATACTGCAATTGAGGCGATTGTTGCCCGTGAAATTCTCGACTCGCGGGGTAGACCAACTATTGAAGCAGAAGTGCATTTGCTC
This sequence comes from Aulosira sp. DedQUE10, assembly GCA_034530935.1. Taxonomy (GTDB): domain Bacteria; phylum Cyanobacteriota; class Cyanobacteriia; order Cyanobacteriales; family Nostocaceae; genus Aulosira. Next base: position 189,640 of record JAVRCF010000002.1, read on the forward strand.
AACGGTGCGGTGGGATTGGCACAGGTTCCTAGTGGTGCCTCTACAGGCACTTTTGAGGCGCACGAACTGCGAGATAAAGATAAAAGCCGTTACGGCGGTAAAGGGGTACTCAAGGCGGTGCAAAACGTTCAGGAATCACTTGCTCCGAAGTTATTAAACTTGGATGCCCTCAACCAAGAATTACTCGACCGGACAATGATCGCCCTAGATGGTTCTGCAAACAAATCTAATTTGGGTGCGAATGCAATTTTGGCAGTTTCTTTAGCCGCAGCCAAAGCTGGTGCTGATTCGTTAGGAATTCCCTTATATAGATACTTGGGGGGGCCTTTAGCGAATTTGCTGCCAGTACCGTTGATGAACGTGATTAACGGCGGTGCCCACGCAGCTAATAATGTGGATTTTCAAGAGTTCATGATTGTCCCAGTTGGCGCGTCTTCCTTCCGGGAAGCTTTGCGCTGGGGTGCGGAAGTGTTTGCTACCCTGAGCGAGGTATTATCTGAGAAGGGTTTGCTAACTGGTGTAGGGGATGAAGGCGGCTTTGCCCCTAACTTGGAGTCTAATCAGGTAGCTTTGGAATTACTGGTTGCTGCCATTAAGAAAGCTGGTTACAAGCCAGGGGAACAAGTCGCTTTAGCTTTGGATGTGGCAGCTAGTGAGTTTTACAAAAATGGACAATATGTCTACGATGGTAAACCCCACGCGCCTACAGAATTTATTGATTATTTAGCTCAGTTAGTTGACCAATACCCGATTGTGTCCATTGAAGATGGCTTGCATGAAGAAGATTGGCAGAGTTGGCAATTGCTCACCCAGAAGCTGGGTTCACGGGTACAGTTGGTAGGCGATGACCTATTTGTGACTAATGCTACCCGCTTGCAAAAAGGCATTGAGCAAAAAGCTGGCAACGCCATTTTGATTAAACTCAATCAAATTGGTTCTTTGACCGAAACTTTAGAAACAATTGACTTAGCCACTCGCAATAGTTTCCGGTCAGTAATTAGCCATCGTTCTGGTGAAACCGAAGACACAACGATCGCGGATTTGGCTGTCGCTACCCGTGCCGGACAAATCAAAACTGGGTCTTTATGCCGTAGCGAACGGGTTGCCAAATACAATCGCTTGCTACGCATTGAGGATGAACTAGGCGATCGCGCCATTTATGCCGGCGCGGTGGGTTTAGGGCCGAAGTAGGGGCTAGGGGCTAGGGATTAGGGGCTAGGGGACAAGGAAGATCAGGAGAGAATTGCAATTACCAATGCCCAATGCCCCATGCCCAATGCCCCATGCCCATTTATGGATAAAACCCAAGTTTGGGCAACCCCAAGGTTTCATCCCAACCCATCATGATGTTTAAACACTGAATAGCTTGACCCGCCTGTCCTTTAATCAGGTTATCGATGGCTGACATCACAATCACACGTCCAGTGCGTGGGTCAACTTCTATACCTATGTAGCAAAGATTGCTGCCGCTAGCCCACTTTGTTTGCGGGTAAACGCCACTATCGCAAACTCTTACCCAGGGGCAATTACGGTAAAATGCATTGTAAATTGTTACCATATCATCCCTGACAAGACCGGGATCGCGCAGTGTGGCATAAACTGTTGCCAAAATCCCACGCACCATCGGGATGAGATGCGGTGTAAATTGAATCGTGACTTCGTGTCCTGCGAGATCGCTGCAAATTTGCTCAATTTCTGGTGTATGACGGTGACGGGCAACTCCGTATGGAGCTAGAGAGTTGTCTGCCTCAGCTAAAAGCATATTAATTTTGGCTTGTCGTCCCCCGCCAGAGGTGCCAGATTTAGCGTCGATAATGGCAGTTTCGGGCACAATCAAGCCCTGTTTCAAGAGTGGCGAAAGAGCTAGGAGACTGGCGGTAGGATAGCAACCCGGACAGCCGACGAGCTGGGCTTCGCTAATGCGATCGCGATAAAGTTCTGGTAATCCGTATACTGCTGTAGCCGCAATTGATTTATCGCTGCGCTCAGTCCCGTACCAAGTGGTATAGGTTGCCAAATCGCTAAAGCGATAATCGGCACTGAGATCTAGTACCTTACATCCTTTTTCTATAAGTTTTGGTGTAATTTGGCAAGCCAGACCATTTGGTAGGGAGAGAAACACTGCTTCACAGCGTTGGGCGATGATTTCTGGATCTACCGCCTCTATTGGCAAATTAACAGCATGAGCCAGATGGGGGTAGAGATCCGCAAAGGGTTTTCCTGCACTACTGTCACCGCCTAAATAAACTAATTCGAGTTCTGGATGATCCATCAGTAATCGAACTAACTGCACTCCGCCATAGCCTGACGCGCCAACAATCCCAACTGGTACGCGTCCATTATTGCCCATGATGATGAAATCCTTATCAGCTTTTGTTTAATGAGTTCTTAGCTATCAACATATCAGCGACCAGAGGCGCAACGCACAATTAGCCATGAGTATTAAACCTCAATTTTAGGGCAGAAATTTTTGTCATGTTATCAAATCATTGCTACTGTACTTCTCTGCCTTATAAAGGAGTTACAATCTAAAAGAAGAAATTGTTAAAAAAATTTACTTTTGGTAGCTGGAATTCCTCTGTGTCAAAGCCTAAGTCTAAACGGCAGTCGCAAGCCACTCCCCTAAACTCTAGCGACCAGAGCACTGGGGTGGCTCCTCAAGTAGAGCAAGCCTTTCACCAGTCGCCTGAGTCGGAAAATGATGGTACAGTGTCGGCTCATAACGGCGCTAACTCTTCAATTTCATCCTTTAAGTTTGATTCGATTGACGCAGCTTTAGCAGATTTGAAAGCTGGTCGTGTCATTGTCGTGGTAGATGACGAAAATCGCGAAAATGAAGGTGACTTGATTTGTGCTGCCCAATTTGCTACACCCGATATGATCAATTTCATGGCGGTAGAAGCAAGAGGTCTGATTTGTCTGGCGATGACAGGCGATCGCCTAGATGAACTCGACTTACCATTAATGGTGAGCAATATTACAGACACCAACCAAACTGCTTTTACCGTCAGCATTGACGCGGGGCCGCATTTGGGTGTAAGTACGGGGATATCAGCCGAAGACCGCGCTCGTACTATCCAAGTGACTCTCAACCCAGCGACAAAACCATCAGATTTACGTCGTCCTGGGCATATTTTCCCACTGCGCGCCAAAGCTGGAGGGGTACTCAAACGGGCGGGACATACAGAAGCATCTGTAGACTTATCTCGATTAGCAGGGTTATACCCAGCTGGGGTAATTTGTGAAATTCAAAACCCCGATGGTTCGATGGCAAGGTTGCCCCAGCTAATTGAGTATGCTCAAAGTCACAAGCTCAAAATTATTAGTATTGCTGACTTAATTAGTTATCGCCTCCAACACGATCGCTTAGTTACCCGCGAAAGTATTGCTGAGTTACCCACCCAGTTTGGTCATTTCAAAATCTACGCTTACCGCCATACCCTGGATAATTGCGAACACGTAGCCATTGTCAAGGGCGATCCCACTAGCTTCAAAGATGAGGCTGTGATGGTGCGGATGCACTCAGAATGTCTGACTGGTGACGCTTTAGGTTCTTTGCGCTGCGACTGTCGAATGCAGTTGCAAGCAGCACTAAAAATGATTGAGGCGGCTGGACAAGGTGTCGTAGTCTACCTGCGCCAAGAAGGACGAGGAATTGGCTTGATTAACAAACTTAAAGCCTATTCTTTACAGGATATGGGTCTGGATACAGTAGAGGCCAATGAGCGTTTGGGATTCCCCGCCGACCTGCGAGACTATGGTATGGGCGCACAAATGCTCATGGATTTGGGGATAAAACAGATTCGCCTAATTACGAATAATCCCCGCAAAATTGCTGGAGTGAAGGGCTATGGCTTGGAAGTAGTCGATCGCGTACCGTTATTGATTGAAGCCAATGATTACAATTCCTATTACTTAGAGACCAAAGCTAAGAAGCTGGGACATATGCTGCTGCAAACTTATTTGGTAACAGTAGCCATTCACTGGCAAGATGATCCCCAATCGGTAACACAACGCTATGAACGTCTAGAAAAAATTCGGCATTTAGCGAAAAATCATCATCTGTTACTGCAAGAAGAAGCCAGGCCACTAGCGATCGCTTTATTCGATAAGCCATCATTAACAGTACACTTGGGTTTTGATCAAGCAAAAGTAGCAGATGCTGATTGGTATCAGCAGAAGAGTCATCCTTACCTGGCAGCTATCTGCAAAATTCTTGACAATCTTGCAACTTTGCCTTACATAGAAACGCTGGAATTCCTGATTTCTACTGGTAGCGATCCCCTGACGAATTTACAAGTCCAGGTAGATCGCCAAACCTTTGACGCGGGTACACTACCTTCTGCAATTTGCGATCGCCTAGAAACTCAAAAAATCTACAGCTTTAGCTAAATCTGACAGCAACCCCACGTTCCAATACTGCTCGGTTAAGGCTAAAAAATAAAAATATGTAGGTTGGGTTGAGGAACGAAACCCAACATTTTGCGGGGTAGGTTGGGTTTCGCAAAGCCTCAACCCAACCTACGAATATTCTTAACTGAGGTGATTACAGCCTTTTAGCTAACGCACCACCAATCACATCAAAAGCAAGTTGCCAGTCGCCCGTCTAGCGGATATTAACTAGATTTGGGAAAATAACCGCTACAATCTTTAAAAAAGACTATTGAAAATACTTAGGCGTTCACATGGCAACGATATCTAACATTCAGGTGACGATTTCTTTAGCTGGGCTGGATTTAGATGAGGAAGATTTGCAAGCAGAAGTGCAAAATTTGCTTCCACAGCTAGAAGACGTGGATGGCGTAGAAGCGGCTGATTTAGTAGCCGTGGAAAACACACCTAAGGGTGCAAAAGCTTTCGGCGGTTTTTTGTTGGGATTGTTAAATTTAGAAGTTAATCCTGCTAATATCAAGACTTTGTTTAAATTTATGGGCGATCGCTTCGGCAACAAACCCATTAAACTAGTAGTCAAAGCTACTGATGGCAGAGAACTCAACCTTGAAGCCAGTAGTCGGGAAGAGTTTGAATTTGCTTACCAGAAAGCGCAGGATTTTTTGAATAATACGCAAAAAACACAAGACAGGGGGATCGAATTATATGCAGCTTCATCAAAAATTGGTATTAATTAACACCGAGCGTTACGAGTATGCTCACAAACTATTAAATGATATTGGCATCGATTTAGGCGGCTGGATCAAACAACAAAAAAACAGATAATTCGTAATTCGTAATTAATAACGTAGGGTGTGTTATGCCGTAGGCTAACGCACCTTTAATTGTGGAATATGCACCGATGCGTTGCGCTCCGCGACAACACACCCTACATTGAAATTTCTGGTTCAAACAATAAAAAGAGATAATTATTAATGTATCTATTTTTCTATTACAAATACGACTTAATACGCACAGTTGGATAAAAATAAATGAAAACATACGGTAATCTCTGGAATCAAATTATAGCATTTGATAATTTGCTATTATCTGCCCGGAAAGCACAACGAGGTAAACGTTTTAGAGAAAAATGTTAATCTAAACAATGGGTGAGGCGAAACCGACTGCTGCGTGGTGGTTCGTGGAACAACAATCCCAGGAATTGCCGTTCAGCGAATCGCAACAGGAACGCGCGTGACAATAGGAACAACAACGTGGGTTTTCGGGTTGTGATGGTGCGGCGCAGTACTCTTTTGTGTCAGAACTGGTGAATGGGAATTCATCGGGCGTACCAAAAAAGAGTCCAGGCTTAATCCAGTGAGGTTGATTAAAATCTCCGAATATAAAACCGAGTCGGATAGCTTGGTAGGCTGCAAGGTCGAACAGTTGTCCGATTCATCTAATTTTAGAGAATTCCAATTCAAAAAATACCCAATTTTTAGGTAAATAATTACGAATTATCAATTAAGATTTAATAATTTTTCAACGAAGTATTATGTAATCTTTAGATAAATAGTAGCTAACAGTTTTATGACAGCAGCACAGACTCTAGTAAAACAATATATAGAACAACGAGATAAAGGTTATTGGATCGGAGAAACCCGCATTTCTCTTGATTCAGTTGTGTACTCTTTTTTAAATGGAGAATCTCCTGAAAGTATTGCCCAAAACTTCCCATTACTCTCGCTAGAACAAGTATATGGTGCTATTACCTTCTATCTTGCCAACCGGGAGTTAGTTGATGCGTACTTAAAAGCAGGAGAAGCAGAGTTTGAGAAACTGCAACAGTCCTTTAGAGAAAAGAATCCGCTTCTGTACGAGAAATTGAAAGCCGCCCAAATCCAGAAAAATAAGATATGACGGTAGTGCGATTTCAAGCAGATGCTGATCTTAAGCAAGCTATTGTCACTGGCGCAGCACGCAGACAACCAAATCTTGACTTTCAATCAGCCAATGCAGTAGGACTGGAGGGAAAAAAAGACTCAGAAGTATTGCTGATAGCCGCACAAAATGGCAGAGTTCTTATAAATCATGACCGTAAAACAATGCCTACTGAGTTTGGTGCATTTATCGTTTCACAAACTAGTTCTGGAGTTTTGATTCTTTCTCAAAATATACCAATTAGTTATGCAATCGACTCACTTCTCCTTGTTTGGGAAGCTTCTACAGCCGAGGAATGGGTCAATCAAATAATGTCCATTCCGTTTTGAAATATAACGTTACTTACAGCCATTTTCACGTATTTGAAGAACATCCATGATCAGGGCACAGCAATGTTAAATTCTGACAGTAATATCTAAATTTTTTGGACTCTGAACTTTTGACCCTTGACTATTATTTATCCTTGCAAAACTTCAGCAGCAGTCAATTTAAGATTAGCAAACACAAAAGAGGCGATCGCCTGATCTCCTACATACACCTGTTCCTCATAAAAACCCTCCACCCATTCCAACACCGTCACCTTTTGGGCAATTGGATCAACAATCCAATACTCAACAACTCCCCTGGCTGCATACTCAGATCGCTTGTAGCGATAATCCCGATTTTCCTGATTCGGACTCACGACCTCAACTAATAACAGAGGCGGCGGCATATCCATCAAAATTAGAGATCGCGTAGATCCTTGCATCACCTTTGCTAACTCCTCAGAATACACCACCAAATCAGGTACGCGTACCCCCACCTGTGTGCTATTAACTGCTAACTCTGCCTTCATCCGCAACCGATAAGATGGGATGCCTAGTTGCGAAAAATAAATTAATAAAAATATCGCAATCCTTTGATTAATATCACTTTCGGCAGGGATGACAATGAGTTTTCCATTTTCTAATTCATATAAAGTATCCGTTCCATCGTTATAATTGAGGAATTCTTCAAAGGTAATCTTTTTAGCGATCGCTGTAGTCATTGCCTTTCCTCCCATATCTTAGGATTGATGAATCTTAGCTTCTTGCAAAAAATCAATCGCTTATCTATTGAACTTCTCGCAGGGGTTGCCGATAGCTGTGAAGTAAATCAAAGAACTTGTTAAAGTCAAAGTTTATTGGGTCAACTTTTTGACCAGAACGGTCTACAGCTTTATGGGTAGTGATGCGATCGTCTGAAACTTGACTTTGAGCAATTAACCAAGCCAAAGATTCATATTGGACCTCTGTATAGCCACTATGATATTCTGCTTTATCATCTCCCCAAGCATCTGGCGGTGTTTCTAAAGAAACGTGATAAGCAAAGTTATTGACAGACGGTGGTAAATTCGGATTTGTCTTCACAGTTTCCGCACCGTTGGGGCCATCAAACACCGAGTTACCTGCACCAAAGGCACGTTTTTCGGGTGAAATAAGATAAACTACTGTCCCATCTAATGTAATTAACGTGTGATAACTCGCTTGGATATTCTCATTATCATGGGGTGTTTGAAAAAAATTAACCGCGCTGGAAGCAGAATTACTAGTTTCATGTAGTACTATAATTGGCTGATTGTAGAGAGTTACACCATTAATATCTTTGGCATAACGCTCTCCATAGTTAGTTGGGTTTACCTGGGTGATGACATATCGAGGCTTATAGCTAGCAAAGGCTTGAGTAGTGCGATACATTGCTACAACCTTTTGCTTTTTGACAGGCGATTTGATCGCATCCTGAGATTTGACCTCTGGATTTTTCGCTGCTTGTAATCGCGCCTGTGGATATTCACTCCAGGCTATAACCTGTGGATTAGATATTGTGGTATTTTTTTCTATTTTTGCGGCTTTTCCGGCAAACAACGCCAAAACTAGAGTGGCGAACAACAAAAAAATAAGCATTACTTTAGTCGCCCATTCTCTAAATCTCATTTTTTTATACAGATAAAATAGGTATTACTAATTTTAGTATCTTGATATTACTGAAAAATAGACTACTAGTATACTTGTCTAGCCTAATACCAATTTAATATGAAGCTGCACTTAATTCACGTAGGGGCAATTCATGAATTGCCCCTACAGTCTGTAGTTCTACATCAGTTTTATCAGCGCATCTTCATACAGAAATGGTATAAGTATTTTAGGCTATATAAATAAACCCACCGTCAGAAAATTTTTCCATTCAGTAGTGCTGAGTGCCTCGGCTTATAGTGCTGAGTACAACCCCATAGTTAAAACTAGGGGATTGAAACAAGGACACATTTTTTCTCGCACTATGAGTCCCCTTAAAAAATATTTTTATTTTTTTCATAAATAAATTTAGGGGCTTGGGATCCTTTTGTGCTGAGTGCGATTATTACTTTTTTACTCAGCACTCATTACTCAGCACTCAGCACTGTTTTGGTGAGTTAATTATTATAATTTCATGACAAAAATTTATACTGCTATGGAGTATGAATTAGGAATTATGTATTTTTTAATAGGAATTTTGGCAATCTAATTTTTAATTTATTGGCAGCAGCTGCATTAACGCAAATGCCAAAGCAGCACTACCTAAAGGAACTGTGAGATTATCAATCCCTAGAAACGAAAAAGCTTCTAATCCAGTAGCTACCACAGCCACTACCAACGATACGACCCAAGTTTGCCAGATATTGCCTTGAACACCAAGCAAAACTAAACTACTTACCAGGTAACTCACAAGCGTCATCGTTAACGAGCCTTCCCAGCTTTTTTGTGACCCAAAAACTTTATACTTATGTTTACCAAAGCGCTGACCAATTAAGGCTGCTAATCCATCTCCCCATGTCATCACCAAAATTCCTAGAGCTGCGTACTGGGGTTGCTGCAAGTACCAGAAGCAGGCAACTAAAATGCCAAAACTAAGAGAGTAAAAAAATGTCCCGAAACTTTGACGACCCACACTATTAATACCGGGGAGAATTGGAAAGCGGTAAGACAATAAGGTGACTGCACTGGCTAAAATTGAAGCTGTAATGCCTACACTTGCGGGAATATCTAACCACCAAGCAAGCAATATCACATTACCAGTGCCAATATGAACTATCTTACGGACTATTTCTGGCTCTTTATTGGCAGAGCGATTTATCCCCCAGGCGATCGCTAAAATGAATAATACCCAAACCGCAGCGATCGCAATTTGTAGCCATAAAGAAGGAATTGACTCTAAACCAGAAATTTTAATCACCAAAAATGCTATGAGAAAATTTGGGCCTTAATTACTACTTTATTAGATTTAGGTGATGGCGATGAAATTATTATTGATTTGGCTGATTCGGGGCTATCGAATGTTTATTTCGCCCTTATTTCTGCCAACTTGTCGTTTTCAGCCGACTTGTTCAATGTATACAATCGAAGCAATTGAAAGATTTGGGGCATTGCGTGGAACTTGGATGGGAATTCGCCGCATCTCGCGCTGTCATCCCTTTCATCCTGGTGGTTACGATCCAGTACCAGAGGTTGTAAAAAAAGTAATAGAGGATTAAAACTTATTACTGTTTATATCCCTAGCCCCTAACCCCTAGCCCCTAACCCCTAGCCCCTAGCCTCTAGCCCCAGTAAAGATGAGACCATATCACCAAATCCCAATTTTAGAATGTGGTGAACATTTAATAGAGATTCCTTTAAAACTATTTGCTGTGGAATCTCCCCATCCTTATGAAAAACTGGGTGCGCCTTATGGGGAACATTCTCCTTATTATCTACGGAAAAGTGTCATTGAATGTTTGATCCAAGCGCAAAATTACTTGCAATTGTTTCATCCTAACTGGTACATCCAAATTTTTGATGCTTATCGCCCGGTAGCTGTGCAGCAGTTTATGGTTGATTACAGCTTTGCCGAAGCGCTGAACCAAAGAGGACTGATTGAGACGGAGTTATCGCCCAAGCAACGTGAAGATATTTGGGAATTGGTTTATCAAATTTGGGCTGCACCTAGCCTAGATGAAAAAACGCCTCCTCCTCATAGTACCGGTGCAGCAGTAGATGTGACATTGGTAGATGATACAGGGCAAATAGTTAATATGGGTTCGCCGATTGATGAATTGTCAGAGCGATCGCATCCCGATTACTATGGCCATAGTGAGTACCCAGAGGCGAAACAGTATCATACTCACCGTGTGTTATTGCGAGATGTCATGTTAAAAGCCGGATTTGGGCGCAATCCCAGAGAGTGGTGGCATTTTTCTTACGGCGATCAGATGTGGGCTTGGTTAAATAATCAATCTAATTCAAATAATTCCTTCACAGCTCGCTATGGGCGTTTTAATATAAACACGTTACAGCAATTCGACTGAATCCTTAGAGAAGTAAATCTAGCACCTCCAAGTAATTAGATAGTTGTAATTCTTCATCCATTTGTAAATTACACCCACGTCCTGGGGATATTGGGATCAATTAAGGGAATAATTTATTATGAAAATGAAGTGGGCTAAATATAATGTCTATCCTACTCAGGAGGTTATTTGAAAAAGCGTTCTGTTGGCTTGGTAACAATTGTTTGTTACAAAGGATTTGTTGCCTCACTATTAATGGTTACTTCTGTAGCTTTATTATTGGCATTAAAAAATTATCAATATCTGGAAGAGCTTTCCGATAACTATGTATTAGAAGGTAAAGCAAGCATTATTCATTGGCTTGTTGAAAAAATTCTCAATTATAATCCTAAAACCCTAGTATTTAGCGGTATTGCCTCAGGAATATATGCGATTGTTACAGCAATTGAAGCTATTGGTTTATGGTACGAAAAGCGTTGGGCACATATTTTAGTACTGGTACTAGTCGGTATTAGTATTCCGCCAGAAATTTATGAGTTAATTCGGGGTATATCTATTATAAAATTAGTTGTTTTCTTAGTGAATTTAGGAGTATTTTGGTATTTGTTACGTAATTTTCCTAAGCATCGACACTAATGATTGCATAGAAAATATAGCAGTCCTAAATCATTGTGAAAAATTAGATCCCCGACTTCTTTGAGAAGTCGGGGATCTGTAAGAAGCAAATTTTCACAAATCATTCCACTTAAAAAAGAATGCCATAGATGCCTTATACAATCTACGCATCCTCTGGATTTAGCTGTTTTAACTCATCAGTGGTGTATGTCCCGATAGGACTCCAAACTAGATAAGGAAGGAGTAAAAGTGCTGCCACCCAAGAAATTGGCAAAACACAAATTGCTATAATCACACTTAAAATTAGACCACTTAGCCCAAGACTTTCCCCAGTATTCAGGCTGCGAAACCTCAACATTAGAGGTATGTAAGCAACGGTAACTATTTCTAGTAAGAGGTACAAACCCATTAGTATCCAGGTAATTAAACTGCCTGGATTTTTTTGCCAAACAATATTAGCTGAAGCTGCACCGCAAATAAAAATCGTTGTCCAAATGAATGGAATAAGTGGCTCAAAAACTAGCCATCGAGGGCGACTTAACAGCGCGAACCATTTGACATCACGGGGTGTGATGAAGAAACTACCAAGTGCAATGAAGAATGTGACAGCACCAATCACCATCCAAGATTCAATCATGGTGTTCACCTTTGCCTGTACATTTTGTTAAGCCATACACTGTTAAGTTTGGCAATTACAGGCATTAGTTAAATCAGTCGCGGGTGGGAATCTGGATGCTGATTTATGCTTCTTGAGGATTGAGGTGAAGCATCTGCCAAGTGGTATAAGTACCGATGGGACTCCAAAGCAAATAAGGAACTAATAAAAGTGCTGCCCAACCAGAAGTAGTTAAAACTGCAAGTGTTAATAGTAGACCGATAATAAAGCCTGTACCGCCTAGAATCGTACCAACTTTCAGACTACGCAGGCGAAACATTACAGGTGTGTAAGCAATAGTAACAATCTCTAAAAGTAGGTATATAGCCATCAATAGCCAAGTGTTGTTGGTTCCTGGGTTTTTTTCCCACACAATGTAAGCAGACCAAGCACCACAAATAAAAATTACAGTCCAAATAATGGGAATTGCCGCCTCAAAAGTTAGCCATCTGGGCCTTTGCAATCGCTGGAACCACTTGCGATCGCTAGGTGTAATCAAGTTAGCCCCCAAAGCAACTACGAAAGCTACAGCCCCAATTACCATCCAAGATTTAATCATGCTGCCTTATCCTTTGCGATCGCTAGCAACCACTGAAATATCACTTATTCAAGTGTAATCATGGCAATTTAGCCCAGATTTCTCATCATCCCTGGGTTTGATTAAGTAAGTAGGCGTGATTAAACCGAACTATATATAGGAATCCGGTTTGATTGCTGAAATGACTTGCCTAGGGAGGGAACTATTAACACTTAACAGGGAAAAAGGCTGTTTGAGTCGTACTTTTTCATAGTTTAAATTTTAGCTGTTGAATTATTCAATCCAAAAATTTAAACTCTAAAATTCGCTCATTTGTTTTTACTAATAACCATAGACAACGGCAGAGTAGCTTTCATGCCTTGAGTACAAGAAATGGGCTTTACCGCCAAATTGTTGTGATTATTTTCGCCAAAAATTGAAAATATGCAATATAATTTTTTGCTAACTTCAGTTTGGCTGAGAGTCTTTCACTCATAACTGTGTCGGCTGATACTTTGTCAGATAAAGTATGTGTAATAAAAATATCATGCTCCCTGACATAGATGAATATATGTAAGTAGCAACATCAGAAAATGTATTGTATAAACAAATAGTACACCGGAGATAGATTAATGAATAAAACTAAAATTTAAGTCTTCTTGACAGAAACTTCAAGAACTATCTGGAATATATAAAGTCATAAAAATAGTAAATCCAGATTAATGAATAGAGTTTATATGAGATATCGTCAGGCAGTTGATGTATTAGTTTGCATGAGTGGCTGTCTAGAAATTAAATTTAATTGAGTGCGAAATACATGGGACAAGGTTTTTTACAAATTGGGTTAACGCTGTGTATTGTCATAGCAATTACATCGGTGTTGGGAAGATACATAGCACGTGTCTTTATGGGAGAAAGAACGCTGCTTGACTCCTTAATGAATCCCATCGAGCGAAGCATTTACGCCCTAGCGGGTGTTAGAGGAAAAGATACTATGACAGGTGGGCAATATGCCAGGGCCGTAGTATACAGCAACCTCGTCATGGGCATTGTAGTGTATTTATTGATATTTTTTCAGAGGTTTTTACCCTGGAATCCCAATGGCTTAGGTGCGCCGGATTGGGATACACTGCTGCACACTACCATTTCATTTGTGACAAATACCGACCAGCAACACTACTCAGGCGAGACAACCTTAAGCTATTTTAGTCAGGTAGCGGCTTTAGGATTTTTGATGTTCACCTCAGCTGCTACAGGATTGGCGGTAGGAATTGCCTTCATTCGGGGATTGACAGGTAGGAAGTTAGGGAACTTTTATATTGATATTACCCGCGCCATTACGCGTATATTACTACCTATATCGGTGATGGGGGCGATCGCACTACTAATATTAGGTGTACCGCAAACATTAGGTGAAACTTTAGTAGTGAAAACCTTGGAAGGCGGTACACAGTACATATCTAGAGGCCCAGTAGCATCCTTTGAGATGATTAAAATGTTGGGTGATAACGGTGGTGGCTTTTTTGGCGTTAACTCTGCTCACCCCTTTGAAAATCCCAATGGTGCTTCTAATTTAATAGAAATCATCGCGATGATTTCTATTCCCGCAGCTTTGATTTATACCTATGGTGTATTTGCTAATAACCTCAAACAAGCTTGGCTGCTTTTTTGGATGGTATTTGTGATTTTTGTTGTCTTGGTGGGGATCACAGCCAGCGCCGAACTACAAGGTAATCCCCTCGTCAATGGCACTTTGGGGTTAGAACAGCCTAATTTAGAAGGTAAAGAAGTTCGCTTTGGTTGGGCACAAACAGCATTATGGGCAGTCATGACTACCGCTACCATGTGTGGTGCTGTCAACGGAATGCACGATTCCTTAATGCCCCAAGGATTATTTTCGACTTTATTTAACTTATTTCTTCAGATTATCTGGGGTGGTCAGGGAACTGGAATAGCTTACCTATTAATTTACGTAATTCTTACAGTCTTCCTGACTGGGTTAATGGTAGGGCGTACCCCAGAATTTTTAGGACGCAAAATTGAAAAACGGGAAATTGTTCTCGCCAGTATAGTATTACTGATACATCCAATTGCGGTATTAATTCCCAGTGCGATCGCCTTAGCCTACCCAATCTCCTTATCTGGAATTACCAACCCTGGCTTTCATGGCATTTCCCAAGTGGTTTATGAATATGCCTCAGCCGCTGCTAATAACGGTTCCGGCTTGGCAGGATTAGCTACTACCCACCCTGCACCTACAGCCTTATGGTGGAATTTGAGTTGCTTATTTCCACTTTTAGCCGGACGCTACATACCGATTATTGCTATTTTATTGCTGGCTGATAGTATGTCTCGTAAGAAACCAGTACCCGAAACTCCTGGTACCCTAAGAACCGATTCTCTACTATTTACTTGTGTCACAGCTGGGGTAAGTCTAATTTTGGGCGTACTAACTTTTTTCCCAGTTTTGGCTTTAGGCCCCATAGCGGAGGGTATTAAATTATCCTCTGGCAGTTAGAAGAATGAAGGGGAATGAGGAAGATGAGGGGGATGAGGTAGGAAATGTTCCTCATCTCTCCCTGCTCCCCCTGCTCCCCCTGCTCCCATCTCCACCCCTCACTCACCAAATATATGGATCAAGTTGCAACTACCTCAAAAGCTAGACCCCCACGTTCTCGTTCAGGCGATCGCCGTCAATCACGCAAAAAGAAAAAGGTAAGCGCTAGAGGCATATACTTTAGAGCCATTAAAGATGCTTTTGTCAAGCTGAATCCTAAACACTCCATCAAAAACCCGGTGATGTTTTTGGTGTGGATTGGTACAATCATCACCTTGGCGGTCACGATTGATCCTAGCCTGTTTGGCCCAGTTGAGCAGAATAACGCGCAACTGTTCAACGGCTTGTTAACAGGGATTTTGTTCTTTACAGTCTGGTTTGCCAATTTTGCCGAAGCTGTAGCGGAAGGGCGGGGTAAAGCCCAAGCCGATGCTTTGCGATCAACAAAATCAGAAACAATCGCCAAAAAACTTGCCCCCGATGGCTCAATTACGGAAGTCCCTTCTAGCAGCCTGAAACAGGGTGATACCGTCTACGTGGTAGCAGGTGATTTTATTCCCGCCGATGGGGAAGTGATTATGGGTGTTGCTTCTGTGGATGAATCGGCAATTACCGGGGAATCTGCACCAGTACTTAAGGAATCAGGCTCGGATGTAGCTAGTTCTGTAACTGGTGGCACCCGGATTATCTCAGATGAATTAATCATCAGGATTACAGCCGACTCAGGCAAAGGGTTTATTGACCGGATGATTGCCTTGGTGGAAGGAGCAGAACGCAGTAAAACACCCAATGAAATTGCCTTAACAGTATTATTGGCAGTTCTGAGCTTAGTGTTTTTGTTGGTGGTGGTAACTCTGCCTGCATTTGCTTATACGGTTAAAAATCCAGTCAGCATACCAGTTTTAATTGCTCTGTTAGTCGCACTGATCCCCACTACTATTGGTGGGTTGCTGAGTGCCATTGGCATTGCGGGTATGGATCGAGTTGCCCAATTTAACGTCATTGCCACATCCGGCAGAGCAGTTGAAGCCTGTGGTGATGTCAATACCTTAGTTCTCGATAAGACAGGTACAATTACCCTTGGGAACCGCTTGGCAGAAGAGTTTATCCCGATCAACGGTCATACAATTGAGGAAATCGCCAATGTAGCTTGGGTAGCTAGTATATTTGATGATACCCCTGAAGGTAAATCGATTTTGCGACTGGCAGAAAAATTAGGCGCAAGGGTAGATTTTGACTACAACCAGGCACAAGGAGTAGAATTTTCTGCCAAAACCCGGATGAGTGGCACAAACCTACCTGGTGGGCGGGAGGTACGCAAGGGAGCAGTGGGAGCAATTAAAGGCTTTGTACGTTCCCGTAATGGTCGTGAAACCCCAGAACTCGATACCATCTACGAACGAGTTTCCCACCAGGGAGGTACGCCCTTAGCTGTTTGCTTAAACCATGAAATCTACGGTGTGATTTATCTCAAAGATATTGTCAAACCAGGCATTCGTGAACGATTTGACCAGTTACGCCGCATGGGAGTACGTACAATTATGCTGACTGGCGACAACCATATCACTGCGGCGGTGATTGCCAAAGAAGCTGGAGTTGATGATTTTATTGCCGAAGCCACACCAGAAGATAAAATTACTGTCATTAAACAGGAACAAGCAAAAGGCAAACTGGTAGCCATGACTGGAGATGGCACTAACGATGCCCCAGCATTGGCACAAGCTAATGTTGGTTTAGCCATGAATACGGGAACTCAGGCAGCGAAAGAAGCGGCTAACATGGTGGATTTAGACTCCGACCCCACAAAGCTAATTGATATCGTCAGTGTTGGTAAACAATTGCTGATTACCCGTGGGGCGTTGACGACATTTTCCCTAGCTAATGATCTTGCTAAATACTTTGCAATTATTCCCGTAATCTTTGCTTCTGCTAATTTGCAAAACCTAAATATTATGAAATTGACTAGTACTAATTCTGCTGTATTATCGGCATTAATTTACAACGCTTTGATTATTCCCGCCTTAATTCCTTTAGCTTTAAAAGGTGTACATTTTAAACCATTGACCGCTAATCAACTACTTCAACGCAATATCTTGATTTATGGTTTTGGTGGAATAATTACGCCATTTATCGCCATTAAATTGATCGATATGCTGATCACATTAGCAGGGTTAACTTAGATAATTTTCAATTCAAACGCAAATGCTGAGGGTGCAAAGCAGAAAGCGAGATGAAGAAAGAAGTTGATGATTGGGATCTCTTACAGACAATATTATCTGTCTGCTCACAATGGCGTAAACAACAGCTACCACTGGCAATTTTTATTTTGCTGGGTTTGAATTTGGCAATTGTCCCTGGAGTTTATGCTGCCTCTAATAGTATTTTAGAAAGTCGCTCTGCTTGGGCAATTGGCATTTTGGAACTTGTCGCAATAGCACTTGTCATATACTTGTTTGTCGTTGGTTTTCAGCCAGAACGCTTCTAAAAATTCAAAATTATAATTCACAATTCAATTCTGATAGCGAACGGACAGATTGTATGTCTATTATTCGAGAAATCATCAGGGCAATCCGTGTAACTCTGGTACTTTGGTTGCTGACCGCAATCATATATCCTCTGGCAATTTTAGTAGTGGGTCAAACTTTTTTCCCATTGCAAGCTAATGGCAGCATCATACAGACTATAGATGCCAAACCAGATTCCCCACCAATTGGTTCTACCTTAATTGGTCAGGTGTTTACATCAGAAAAATATTTTCATGGTCGTCCCAGCACAGTGAGATATAGCCAAGGTAAAAAAGCCAAACCAACTGGCATCTCTGGCGCTAGTAATTTTGCTCCTACTAATCCAGCATTAGTCAACCGCATTGTTGAGGAAGCTAATCAATTTCGAGACGAAAATATTCAACCTAGTGCGGATTTAATTTACACTTCTGGCTCTGGCTTAGATCCTCATATTTCAATAAAAGCTGCTAGACAGCAATTGGAGAGAGTGGCTCGTGCCCGTGATGTCAAAGAAGATGAAATATTACCTCTAATTAATAAATTTACTGATGGGAGATTTTTATGGATTTTTGGTGAGCCGGGAGTCAATGTTTTGCGATTAAATTACGCTCTTGATGTACAAGATATTAACCGTAAGCAAAATGAATAGATGTTAAGGGCATGGGGCATGGGGCATGGGGCATTGGTAATTGGTAATTGCTTTTTCCCCTTGTCCCCCTGCTCCCTGCTCCCCTAATTATTAACGTAGTCCTAGTTGTTGCTTCAATCCTTCTGGCACATTTACTGCTGTTTCTAATCCCCGAACAGTTTCCCATTGCTGCTTTTCACCCCAGGTCATTTGTTCTAAATTGGCTTCGCTAACATCAGCATTACTGAGTATGGCGTAGCTGAGGTTGGTGTGGCTGAGATCCGCACCATTGAGCAAAGCACCACTGAGGTTACTACCACTGAGGTTGGCTTGGTTGAGGTTGGCATAGCTGAGGTCGGTGCCAAAAAGCATGGCATCGCTGAGGTCGGCACCAGTGAGGTCAGCATCATTTAGCATCACGCCGCTGAGGTCGGCATCGTTGAGAATTACGCCACTCAAATCTACACCAGTGAGGTCAGCACCTAAGAACATTGCACCGTTGAGCCTCGCGCCGTTAAGTTTAGCCCCGTTGAGTTTGGCGTAGCTGAGGTCAGCCGCAACAAGAATGGCATCGCTAAGGTTGGTACTGAAAAGAATTGTGTCGCTGAGGTTAGAGCCATTGAGGATGGCACGGCTGAGGTTTGCACCGCTGAGGTCGGCGCGGCAGAGGTCGGCATGACTGAGATTGATAGCGGTGAGGTTGGCTTCGCTGAGGTTGGCACCGAAAAGGATAGCGTGACTGAGGTCGGCACCAGTGAGGTTAGCATCTTTGAGATTAGTACTGCTGAGGTCGGCACTGCTGAGGTTGGCATTTTTGAGGTTGGTGCTGCTGAGGTCTGCGTGGTTAAGGTTAGCGCGGCTGAGGTCGGCTTGGTTGAGGTTGGCACCGCTAAAGTTGGCACTGCTAAGGTCGGTGCGGCTAAGGTTGGCATCACTGAAGTTTGCACCGCTGAGGTTAGCATCACCAAAGTTGGCCCCTGTCAAGTTGGCATTGCTAAAGTTAGCACCTGTTAAGTTAGCATCTCCTAAGTATGCACCACTAAGGTTAGCACAGTTAAAGTTAGCACCTGCCAAGTTAGCATTCCCTAGGTACGCACCTCGAAAGTTGCCGCCTTTTAAGAATTCCCCAACGATGCTACTAAAATTACCAATTTCAATAGCATCGCTATAGTTAATAATACGTAGCAGTTGGGATGTGAAAAAACTTTCTGTATCCGGTTGGCTTGAAGGATAAAAAGTAATATGCTGCTGAAGTTCAGCGCGCCCTTGGGCGTAGCGGTGTAACTCTAAAAGTAAAATGAGTACATTAAGCCCTGTATATATATCTACTTGTCTCAGTCCGATTTCTCGATTTTTTGCTAGCATCTGGAGCATTTTTTTCTGAGGCAAGTTATCACTAGGTGCAGCATCGATAAATTCCCCTCGACACCAGCGGCGATAAAATTCCTCTAGGCGTTGGAACAAGACCACTGGACGAAATTTTTTCCCAGCCATTAGCAAGTTCATGACTTGTTCAACTATGTCTGGTGTCAGCGCACTCTGACCGAATAAATCGTAAATTTCTGCATATAATTGGCGATATCTGGCGGTAAGTCGCTGCGCGTCTATTCGGAGTGTAGTGGATGGCATCTCACTGGTGAAATCTGGCAACCCACTACCTGGGTTTGACCATTCTTCCAACCTTTTTTGCAATCTTTGGGTTAGTAAAGAGTCTTGTAAATTATCTTGAGAAAATTTAACACCTTGCTCAAAATCTGGAGTCGTTTTTCCCCTAGGCGAAACTGCTTCGGTTTACAGAGACGTTGTCTGCGATATCTCTAGTAACTTTGTACCTCTGGCGTAATTGCTTAAACGCTTCCAAATTTGCGATAAATAGGACATTTTGTATTTTGTATTACTATTTTATTACTGAATTTATTAGAGATGATCTAAAAATTTAGATTGATTCAGAAGCTTCTCAGCTACAGAATGATCTGTATAATCTATAACTAGTAAGCTGGTGAAACGTCTTGGTGGTAGCTAACCAACAGGAGCATGACAATTTTTCTCCGTGTAAATCGAAATTGACAGCTTGAGAAGTTGTGCATTTTCCAGTAATGTCATTGATTTAGCCTAAATTGTGATACTTTCTTCCCAGCAAGTTTACTAGTCTGATGTCAAAATAATACGTACTCTATGCTACAGACACAATTGTTAGCAAAAATACTACAGTAAAACTGTCCAATCAGGTTGAAAAAAATAATGATAACTTAACAAAAAAGTTCACTGCTGGATATTAGCCAGCTAATAATATCTTGAGGTGACCTTTCAGTTAGATGGGCACAAAGCTGCTTAAGTTTACAAAATTGAGAAATTATCTAGTGATTGTTATCGGGGATAGATTAAATGAATAGATTAACCTTTTATGTAATTTTGTTGCATGGTTTGTTTTTAGGAGTAACAACCGCTAGTGCCAAGTCTGTGACTACTAACGGAGTAAATACTGAGTTACACAATCCACAAAAGGTAGATGTAGTTAGTAAAAACCCAGCCACAGCAAAGGCTATAGAAAAATCTCAGATGCGTCAGCCAAACCTGGAAGGTTTCAAAAAGCGATCGCAATTACCTAATTCTTTAAGACAAAAGACAGAAAAAGTCTGGGTGATTAATCAAGATCAACATGTACAGCAGCAAGCTTTTAACTGGATAGTTAAAAATCCACAACAAGCGGGAAAACAACCATTTTTGCAAGCGGGAAAAACCCCAGACAAGCCGAACGAGAAACCGGGAGCATCGACTAAACCTCCTAAAAAGGATGATTTAGAGCCGTTTGATGAAGTTACCAAAGACACTGAAAAGCTAGCGGGGGTGTTCACTCTTTATCGCCAGAAAGAAAAGAATAAAATTTATTTAGAAATTCAGCCAGAGCAACTGAATAAAAACTACCTAGCTACGTCTACCTTGGAATCTGGCATTGGCGAAAAGGGTATTTATAGCGGTATGCCTTTGCAAGATTTTTTATTTTACTTCAAACGGGTGGATAATAACTTGCAATTTTCTATCCGTAATGTTAATTTTCGCACTCGTGAAGGAGATCCTCAGGCGCGATCGCTTGCCCGCTCTTTTAGTGACTCTGTGCTTTACACTATTCCCATTAAAAGCATTCATCCAGAACGCAAAACGCTGCTGATTGACTTGGGTGATTTATTACTCACAGACTTAGCTGGCTTATCTTTAAGTTTGGGGATACCCGGTGCTACAGACCAATCCTATTTTGGTGAGGCCAAAGTATTTCCAGAAAACCTAGAAGTTGAGACAGTTTTAAATTTTTCTGGTAGTGGTGGTAGCAGTCCCGAGAGTGAGATGCTTAATTTTGAGTCTTTGCCTGACAGTCGTGGCTTTACTCTCCGTCTCCACTACAGTATCTCTCAATTGCCAAACAACAAATACCAACCACGTTTGGCTGATGATCGCGTTGGCTATTTTATCACTGCCTATCAAGACTTATCTAAAGATGATCGCGGCGACCCGTTTGTTCGCTATGTCAATCGTTGGAATTTAGAAAAAGCCGACCCACAAGCTGCAATATCTCGACCGAAAAAACCGATTGTCTTCTGGATTGATAACGCTGTACCTTTGGAGTACCGCGATGCCATTAAAGAAGGGATATTAATGTGGAATAAAGCCTTTCTCAAGGCAGGATTTAAAGATGCCATCGAAGTCCGCCAAATGCCAGATAATGCCACATGGGACCCTGCTGATATTCGCTACAACACTATTCGCTGGATTAACACCATAGATGGATTTTTTGCTATGGGGCCATCCCGCGTTAATCCATTAACTGGAGAAATTTTAGATGCAGATATTTTAGTAGATGGCAGCTTTGTACGTGTACTGAAAAATGAGTACCGTCAAATAGTACAACCCAACCAAACATCTACACGTACTTCTTTATCGGCGTTGATGCAAAATAATCTGCTTTGTGTCAATGCCTTAGGTGGAAAACCCTCAGATAATCCCCAGCAGCAACCAAAGCAAAAGCCTTGGTTGGGTCGTTTAGCGAAAATTGCTGGTGAATCAGATTTGTGCTATGGCATGGAAGCGTCTCACCAGTTTGCGTTAGGTTCATTGGCGATGACACTCTTACAAGACAACACCTCTAACCAAGACCAATTGAAAGAGTATATCAATCAATACTTACGGTTAATTATTGCCCACGAAGTTGGTCACACACTGGGGTTACGCCACAACTTCCGGGGTAGCAACTTGCTACCACCAGAGGAACTCAACGATCAGCAGATTACTAGTCACAAAGGTTTGACAGCTTCGGTGATGGATTACATTCCCCCGAATATTGCCCCCCAAAATACCAAACAGGGAGATTATTTTCCGAATATGGTAGGGCCTTATGATGACTGGGCAATTCAGTACGGCTATATGCCAACTCAAGCATCAACTCCCATAGCTGAGAAACCCATTTTAGAAGAAATTGCTGGGCAATCGGACAAACCAGAGTTGAGTTATTCTACAGATGAAGATAGATATGACCTCGACCCAACTGCTAATGCTTGGGACAATAGCGGTAATGTACTGCGTTATTCCCAATGGCAGCTAGATAATTCTCGTTTGATGTGGGCTCGTCTGACCAAACGTTACCCAGTTACTGGGGAAAGTTATAGCGATCTGAGCGAGCGTTTTGGTACGGTATTAGGTAACTACTTTCAAAATATTTTCTACACCACAAAATATATTGGTGGTCAGTCTTTTTATCGTATCCACGCTAATACCGCATCTACAAAAGTCGGCGGTCAACGGCGCTTACCATTTGAAGCAGTCCCAGTGGAAGAACAACGGCAAGCATTAGCGACTTTGCAAAAATATGTCTTTGCAGAAGATGCTTTTAACTTCTCGCCGGAATTGCTAAATAAATTAGCACCTTCTCGTTGGTCTCATTGGGGTAGCTATCCTTTGATTGGGCGTTTAGATTACCCAATTCATGACTTGGTATTGATGTTGCAGAGTGCGGTATTGATAGATTTACTTTCAGGCGATCGCCTTTCCCGTCTCAAGGACATTGAACTCAAAAATCCTGCGGAAAAAACGTTGAGCTTGCCAGAACTATTTGATACTCTACAAACTGGCATTTGGACAGAAGTCCTCAAACCCCAGGACAAACCACTGAAGATTTCCAGCCTGCGGCGAGGCTTGCAGCGAGAATATGTGAATATCTTAAGTGATATAGTGCTACGTAAAGAATACGTACCAGAAGATGCACGCACATTAGCTTGGTATAAAATCCGGCAACTTGGCGAAAAACTGGCAGGAGCCAATTCTGAAGATGAGTACACAAAAGCGCACATCCTAGAAACACGCGATCGCATAGAAAAAATCTTGAATGCGCCGTTAAGAAGTAATTAGCGAGATTGGGGCATTCGGCATGGTGAGACAGCGCTGCGGGAGGGAAACCCTCCGCAGGCGGCTGCGAACCCGAAGGGGGCATTAACTTATTTCTCCTCTGCTCCTTTCCGAAATCTTTAGCAAAATATATTTATAATGCTCATGCAAGCTGAGAAAACAGTTTATGTCAGCTAGAGATAAATTTCACGACCTTGTGAAATCTGCATTACAGAAAGATGGGTGGCAAATTACTCATGACCCCTTAATAATTCGCATACCAGGCATTGCTGATATGTACATTGATTTGGGAGCAGAGAGAATTATTGCCGCCGAACGGGAAGGACAAAAAATAGCAGTCGAGGTCAAAAGTTTTATTGGCACATCAACGATTTATGAGTTTCATACTGCTATGGGACAATTTATTAATTATCGATATGCTTTAGAAGAAATAAGTTCTGAGCGAATTTTGTATTTAGCAGTGCCCTTAAACACGTATAACGATTTTTTTACAAGACCGTTTATTCAATCTATTATCAAGCGTAGTCAAATTAATCTAATAGTTTACGATGTAGAGACTGAGGAAATTATCCTATGGCAGATGTAGAGAAATATCGGGAGTATATTTGTCAATTACTTACAGAATATGCCCAGCGTGTCGCATCTGATAATGAAATTGAAGCTCAAACCATTTTTGATGTAGAAAGAGACCATTACCAATTAATAAATATTGGTTGGCAAAATAAACGTAGAGTTTTTGGGCCTGTGATGCATTTTGATATCAAAGACGGCAAGATTTGGATTCAGTGGAATGGTACAGAAGAGGATGTAGGTGAAGAACTAGCTGCAATGGGAGTACCAAAACACGATATTGTAGTCGGTTTTCACCCACCTTATATGCGGCCGTATACAGATTATGCGGTGAGTTAATTATCTAAAAAATTTATTATTTAGGGTATATCAAAAATAAAATATCTCATATTTTTGGGGTGCATTAACAAAGTGTAATACACTCTATTTAATCCAATACGGTTCAGTTAAGGGTTATTGGTGTAAATAATCGGTCTTTGAAGACGCGATAAATCGCGTCTCTACATTAGGGCATTGGGCTTATCTGAACCGTATTGCTATTTAATCATCAATGGTGCGTTAGGCTAAATGCCCTAACGCACCTTAAAACTTGCCCCCTTCCCAATCCCCAATCTTAACTACTCAACGCCTTGAGAAACCGTTGCAAACTCTTAAATACACCAGGCTTTTTCCCCGCTACAGCTTCATTATTAGTTGATTGGGGTTGTCCTTTCATCAGGATAAGATCTACCTCCTCACCTGATGGTTTTTGCGGTAATTCGGCAATTTTTTGATATTCATCATTGGTTTCTACCCAAATTTCCCACTGTCCTGGATAGCAACGAAACACAGCAGTTTGATCGTCTACGGGACGTAGGTAGTAGCTAGATTCAATGCCACCAATGAAACGTTGGCGAACTTGCCTTGCTGCATAACCAATACCAACAATCCCAAAATCTTCTAGACGGGGATTTAAGAGAACTATCGGGCGATCGCCTATTTCTTGACAGAGTTTTTCCATCTGCGGTACTTCCACGGAAGTCGGGGTAATAAATAGAAAAATTTCGTCCTCTGGCTTAATTTTTGAACCGACAGGAGTCGCCCTCCCTGTGCCAATATCCTCAATTTTATATGGTGTATCTGCCCATTCACGGCGGGCAAGGGCAGCAGCACCAGCATCAGCAAAGAAAATCTTCAGGCGAGATTCGTATTCAGCAAACATTGGTAAAAAATCTGCCGCCACTAGCATAGTTTTGAGTTCTGGAAACAAATACTCAACTTGTAAGCGAGTATGTCCATCTGCTAAAGCAGCTTGGGTAGCTATGCGAGATTGGGCGATCGCTTCTTCAAGACTCTTGGGAAGTTCACTCATAGTCGGCATTTTACTTTTGTGTCTATTTCTATTGTTTCAGTATTAGCTATCCAAACTGTATGGAAAAAGGGGTTTAATGCTAATTCGTAATTACGAAAGCCTTACAGATGTGAGTAATGCTAACCTCTAAGCAAGCTGCGATCGCCTGCTCATAATAATCTTGATAACAGGCACGATACAATCAAAAAATTATGCCTGCCAGAGACCTTTATCACGATAACGTTAAAAATGCCCTGATTAAAGACGGTTGGATTATCACTCATGATCCGCTACGAATTCGTCTGGCGCGGGGTAAAAACCTATTTGTCGATTTGGGGGCAGAGCGATTGCTGGCAGCTGAACGTGGCACCGAAAAGATTGCTGTCGAAGTCAAAAGCTTTACTCGTCCTTCGGATATGAAGGATCTTGAAGAAGCGTTAGGTCAATTTGTTTTGTACGCGCAATTATTGAAGCGGTACTATCCAGAGCATATCCTGTATCTTGCCGTCACTGAAGCAACTTGCAAGACTGTCTTTGAAGAAGAAGCCGGACAAACCTTGATTGAAGATGGCATCATTCGTTTAGTAACCTTTGATCCGAGTCAGGAGGCAATTAGCCGATGGATTCACTAACCCAGTATCGCCAGACAATTGAAAAAGTATTCCAAGACTACGCCGACTTTCTCCAGAGTGATGATTCAGTAAAAGTTGAGTTGGTATTAGATCGAGAGCGCGATCGCTATCTGTTAGTTGAAACAGGCTGGCAAAACGGTTATCGCATCTATGGCACTTTGCTGCACATTGATGTGATTGATCATAAACTTTGGATTCAACACGATGGGACAGAAGAAGGTATCGCTAATGATCTAGTAGCTGCGGGAATTCCCAAAAAGCAGATTGTTCTGGCCTTTAGACCCCTGGAACAGCGAAAACACACAGAATTTGCAATTTCTTAGATCATCGCTAATTTTCAGATGATATTCCAGCCATTGACGAGTTTGAACAAGTTTCTGGCAGTTTGAGGAACTCTGCTAAGGAGATTGATTTGTGCCGCGTGGTTGTCATAGCTGTGCAAATGCCATATTTGATTGAAATCTTAGCTTTTTTTAACCTTGTATTTTAGGAAGCGATCGCCTTTGTACTGTCTGTTTGTTAATAAAATCTGCTGTAACTTGTTTCCTAAAGCGATTACAGCCCGTAGAAATCTTCATCTAGAATCTGCTCAACTGAAAAAGGACAAACTATTGGATACT
Source organism: Aulosira sp. DedQUE10 (assembly GCA_034530935.1). Taxonomy (GTDB): domain Bacteria; phylum Cyanobacteriota; class Cyanobacteriia; order Cyanobacteriales; family Nostocaceae; genus Aulosira. The sequence goes on from JAVRCF010000002.1 coordinate 216,289, forward strand.
CACTTTCCTCCGGAATACGAACCCCAAATTTAGCCAGCTTACCTTCTTTTATCGCCAGCTTTCGACCATCTGGATAAGCTTTTTCTATTGCCTCTACCAAAAAACTTTTGAGAGAAGGAGTATCTAACAAATTATTCAGAACTCGTTGACGATGTTCAAGTACCGAACTATACCAGCTTCCTTTCATCATATCGGGTACATCATGTTGAACCATTAACTTGAGTAAATGCGCTAACAAAATAGTCAAATTGCTCTTTAAAGCATTTTTCTCTGCCTTACCCAAATCAACTAGTTCCTCAATCAAATGCTCAATGTCGAGCGACTCAAATTCACGATTTCGTAACTGTTGAATCGTTTCCTCAATCCAATATTGCAAATCGCGATCGTATAGGTTATTAGACATTCTTCAGATTAACTCCGTCTTGGTTCAATAATATTTCTACATTATTAGGAAAAGGACAATCATCAGGAAATTTCGTTTCATATTCCTTATTCATGTTTGTATGTGCATTTTGATAACATTCATCATATATAGTTAAAAAATAATTCCGTAGACTGGGGGAATCTCGAAGAATACGACTTAATTCCTGTTGTGTGCGGCTAATGGTTGCTTCCCAACCGCCATAACATTCTGGTAAATTTACATAATTTCGTTTTAAGGCGTGTTCAAATAAAGTTGTCAAACGACTTTCTAATTCCCGTCTATCTCTCTTCCCCAATCCTTCTATTTCCTCAATTAAGTTTTCCCAGTCTACATTGCTATAATCTTGGGATTTTAAGATATTGACAGTCTGCTCAATCCATAATGCAAAGTCTGTTACATAGAGATTTTTTACTGGTGATTGAGTCATAATCTAAAAATTTTAGAGTGCTTTAGCAATAGTTTAACGTGGATAAATACCATCTCCAGAAAAAGCCCTCATCTGCGATCGCCTATTATTCTAGATGTTGCTGCTTAAAATCACCTAATATTTGTTGAATTTCTTCTGCTGAAATGTCTTCCTGCTCAGATTTGGAGTAGATGGTTACTAAAATAATATTTGTATCTGTCTTTAAATAATAAATTACTCGGTACCCACCACTTTTACCCTTTTGAACATCATTATTTTTGACCCGTAGCTTAAAAATTGTATATCCAACTCCGGGTATCTTGTCTCCTGGTAATTCTCCTGATTGCAGTTGTTCTATTATTGGTTGAATATCATTACTAATATTTCGGTACTTTTTGGCTAAAATACGCAGACTACGTTTAAATTTAGCAGTAGCTTCAACTTGAATCAAAGGTGGTTCACTCTGCATCAATACCTTCCCAAAGTTGAGATACTGGTACAGTATTTCCGGTCATCGCATCATACCAACCCTGACGAAAACTTTCACTGGCAGACTCAACAAGTTCATCATCCGCTTCATTCTCTTCCGTGATGAGGACAATGACTCGGACGCGGCTGTGTTTGGCTATAGTCAACGGCTTGTCTAAAGAAATTTGACCCCATTCGTTCACGGTTCCCTTGACTTCTATTGCTTTCATTGTCGTGAATCTGAGTTGTGCTGTTAATAGTATAGGACTTGTATATATAAGTTTTGCTTAAGCTGTGGTAACGATCGCATAAGCGTTCTGAACGAAACAAGTTGTGTTGTTAATGAACAGACAAACATTCTGAACGAAACAAGTTGTGTTGTTAACGAACGGACAAGCTGTTGTTATCACGACAACTTCATTTGTAACGTCGCTGCTGCAAAAGTGCTTAAATTATTCTTGTGAAGAGGATTTTCTTTAAGCTTTGCGTTGCACGAGTAGCAACATTATGCTGATGCCAAGCTTGATAGAAATCGGGGTAAGGCATATTCTGCAGCGATCGCAATTTCATTGCCTATGCCGATTTCCTCTAAGCTTGATGCTGCCAGCTGAGGGCTGAGACTGGATTTCTGCTGCTTTATTTTGAATTACCTTAGCAATCTCAGATTCGTCATTGTTAACTGCTGCGTCCACATCCACAACAGCTTGAGCAATTTCTGGGTCTGCGTCTGCTGCTTCTTTTAGTTCCAGCACTGCTTGACCATAATCTAATCGCTGCGGTTCATTTCCATCTACAGCACTGGTGAGTAATGGCGACTTATTCTTCTGGCGAAGCTTGTCTATTAACTTCCATAAAGCATCACCAATGTTTTCGCCTGTTTTCTCCAAAGCTTTGGTCGAAAGTGTAGTAGCGATCGCAGTTACAACAGCCGTCAACGTCACAGGTTCCATACACTCAGTAATAATAACTAGATATAAAAATTACTTTAATCTATTTTTTGCTGTCTATCTGCCGCTAATCAGAAGGTTGTCAATTGTTACCTCTCTAGGCTTTCAAGAAATATGGGGAAAGGGATTGCATTACCGATGTTTCTTCCATTCATAGCAGTTAGTGCGCCTGCTTCTCAGAAACAGCCAGAGGTGAATTAAAACTATTCCTATTACCCATTACCCCTTTTTCTTGCGATAATTCCAAGGGGCACACGCTCTAAACAGGCTAGTCAAGGGGAGATAATGACTATCAAACGGTTGGGTTTAATTGGGTTGACGCTGATTTCGTTGGTGTTGTGCGGCTTGTCTCTATTCGGCAGTTGGCAGGAACCTCAGATTCAAAGTCGCTTGGAGTTGTACCAAACAAATCTGGCGCTGCAAGCACAAGCTTGGCAACCAGAAGATAGCAGCAAAGAAAATTTACAGGTAGTTCGAGAAACGATACTAGGTGAGCAACCCCTAGAAAATGCTGCCAAGCAATATCAGGACGCGCGGAAATCGGTGCAAACAAATTTGGAGAAAGCCAAAACTCAACTGGAAAAACTGCGTTCTCTATCAGTTAACACTCCCGCACCGCCTAAACCCCTACCAGAAACTCGTCCGGGGGAAAATCCTTCTAGTCAACAGCAGCAACAGTTGCAGCAGTCCCTCAACCAACTGCAAAAATTGTTGGCGGAATTAGACTTACGTCTGGGAATTTTACAAGCACAGCAAGGAAAAACACAGACAGCTATTAAGACTTGGACTGATGTAGAGCAACGCTCAAATATTAATCCCGAATTTCCAGAAACATCTGCTGTCTTAACTGGTTTGTGGAGTAATCCTCCCCGTCTGCTCCCCAATGCCCAACAGCTGATTCAAAAAAATTTAGAAGGTTGGTTTCGTTCTACAGCGCTGGTGCAACTATACCAACTCCAGCAACGTTCCGATACCCTTGCCACAGTTAAAGAATCACAACGAGAAGCGGCTGCCCAAGCTGTAGTGAAATTAGCGGTGATTGGGATCATCCCCACCTTGGCAGCTTTAATCGGTATAATACTGCTGATTGCAGTGTTTGCTCAACGCTTGGTGAAAGGAAAAGCCGCTTTACTAGCTCAAAATGCCGATTTGGCTTGGTCAACCCCTTGGGGTGGTGAAACGATTTTACAGGTTTTTGTTCTCGGCTTTTTCTTGATGGGGCAAGTTTTTGTGCCCCTGTTATTATCGCTGCTTCCCATCTCGTTAAGTGGTGGTGATGTGCGCTTTCAGGCTTTCTCTGTCTTGCTGCGTTATATTGTGGTCGCATCAGGCGCACTGTTGGTACTATATTTATCGATCAAGCGCTTTTTCCCCTTACCAGAATTATGGTTTCGCTTCAATATCAAAAGTAATTGGTTTTTGTGGGGACTGGGTGGCTATTGCGCCGCTTTACCGATAGTAGTGGTGGTGTCCTTGATTAATCAACAGCTATGGCAAGGACAGGGTGGTAGTAATCCCCTGTTGCAACTGGCATTAGAAAGCCAAGATTCTGTAGCACTAGGGATATTTTTTATCACAGCTGCGATCGCAGCTCCTTTATTTGAAGAAATTTTGTTTCGCGGCTTCTTGTTACCTTCCCTCACCCGTTACCTTCCGGTTTGGGGATCAATCTTGGTAAGTAGCTTGCTATTTGCGGCTGCTCACCTGAGCTTGTCGGAAATTCTACCCCTGACAGCCTTGGGGATCGTCTTAGGTGTAGTGTACACGCGATCGCGTAATCTCCTCGCACCGATGCTTCTCCACAGCCTTTGGAATAGTGGCACCCTACTCAGTTTGTTTATTCTGGGTAGCGGTAATTAATTATACGTAAATTTACGGTTGTCGAACCAGAAAAATATTTGCTTTCATCTCCATATATGGCAATAATATATGACAATCATTACTGGTTATAAGTAGCGAGCTAGGGGCTAGGGACTAGGGAATAGAGGCTAGTATTTTTTACTCAGCATTCAACAACGCCAGTTCGCTCAAGTCGGGAAACCCGCCCACGCGACTGGCTCCTCAGCACTCAGCAACGCCAGTTCGCTCAAGTCGGGAAACCCGCCCACGCGACTGGCTCCTCAGCACTCATCCCATACATTTTGGTAGTAGCAAAATAGCTTATCTTCCTTGGAAAGAAGCCTAATTTGGTAATTTCCATAAAATGTGTCCTCATCATTGCAGCCATATCCAAAAAACTCCGGACATAAAACTGATGAACTTGTAAATAGGGGTATTCCAGCATAGGAGTATTTGCTGATAATTTAAGGTGAATTCTCTTCAAGAGAAATATTCATCTAAGCTTTGGCAAAGCTAATGTGTTGAGATTTGTCGCCCAAAGATACTAACGTTGATCGGATATCGAAGCACGATATAGTTCCAGGCAATCTTAAATAACCTCTGTGTCAATAGTACTCGGTTAAGCATTTTTAACTCAGAATTTGGTTTGGGGAAAAGGTTAAATGGTAAGGGTTAAAGGTTTTTTCTTTCCCATTTCCCCTTCCCTCGTAACCGACAAAGATTGACATCTGTGTGCAATTCTTTTAGCGATTATTACGGCATCGTGACACTTTTGTTGTGCTTATTTATCTAAAATAGAGCTTTTTCGTTATGGAAAGTAAAAATATATTTACTCAGTGAATATATTTACTTCTTTTCTGAAAAAATCATTTAAAATTACCCACTATTTCTTCAAAAGCAGCACTCAATATGGCAAATTCAAACTCCAGTCAAACAAACAAACAACTTATCGCTGGTTACTGTGGCATTATTTTCGGAGGTTTTGGAGTCCATAAGTTTATTCTCGGCTATGCTCCAGAAGGCTTCATTATGCTAGTTATTACTGTAGTTGGAGGTACTTTCACCTACGGATTTACTTTGTTAATTATGCAACTTGTTGGTTTGATTGAAGGCATGATCTACTTAAACAAGTCTCAAGAAGACTTCGTAGATACTTACTTTGTAAATAAGCAGGGCTGGTTTTAATTTTCTAGTTCACAATTTAACTGATATTTTCGGCTATGTATCTTAAATACATTTACGAATCATAAATCATTCGTAAATGTATTTTGAATTTTGAATTTTAAATTGGGAAATTATCTCATCAAAAATTTAAAATCTAAAATTAGGTGAAAATTGAGATGGCTGACGTACCAAAGAGTTCGGCTATCTAGACACCGCAGATTTTCAGAAATAATACAAGATTGCAAATATGCAATTTATATCTACCAGTATGCTAAACATCAAACATCAAAAACTTTACTTAGCTTTTTTCTTGCTAGTAGGTGTGGCATATTTCAGCGCTATGTCTCATTTAGAAATCAACTATTTTCTTAAAAGCCTAATTGCTTTTATACCTATCCAAGTTGCAGCATTGATTTATATATCTAATACCAATTCTTAATGGGCTGCGCCCCGCTACGCTAACGTAATTCGTAATTCGTAATTAGGGCTTGCTGAAAAAGAAAGAAAAGCTGACACTCCAAGATTATGAGACTAAA
>JAVRCF010000003.1:0-194772 GCA_034530935.1 Aulosira sp. DedQUE10
GATGCACTGATTTATCTTAATTAGTGTACTTCATTAGACTGGTAAACGCTATAATATATTTCAACAATCAAAACGGATTTCTTTATCTGTGACGGATGATGGACTCACATCTGCTATTTCACAAAAGAACGATTCAAAATTTATCTTGACTAAAACAGAATGAATACGCTATAATAGTATGCTGTTCGAACTGTGTGAATAGCTAAACTGGGCTAAAATTATATCAATAACAACGGTAGCTGATATTGCCTAGTAGCTTTTTTTGTTGTTTATTTAATGAGGTGAACATGGCTAAGCGCCGTAACCCGAAAAAAGAAAAGGCGCTACGGAACCAGGCATATGCCAGAAAGTTTCGTAAACGAACTACTACAGGAAGAATGCAGAGAAGGTTCCAACAAAGACCACCTAAGAGCGAGGAAGATGAGGGCGCAGCAGCAATTGATGCTGAGTAGGTCATCTAAATAATATTCTTGCTCTTTAAATTTCGGGCGTACAGAGTGATGTACGCCCTTATTTATTAGGCATTTGTCAAGGGTCAAGGGTCAAGGGTCAAAAGTTATTTCTTCCTTGTCCCCCTCATCTCCTCAATCCCCAGTCCCCAATCCCTTTATTCAGCCACTTGTGTGCGGGCAGCTAGGATGGCGTTGCGTACTTGTACAAAGCCAGTTCCACCGTAACTGTTACGCGCAGCAACTACTTGACGAGGAGATATTGCCTCATAAATATCGGCTGCAAATGCTGGATGGATTTGTTGCCACTCTTCTAAAGTCAAATCTTTGAGGAGTTTACCAGCGCTAATACTGGTCTTTACCACTTTACCCACCATGTTATAGGCTTCTCGGAAGGGGACACCTCTAGCTGCTAAATAATCTGCTACGTCTGTCGCATTAGAAAAGTCTTCTGTGACTGCTTGTGCCAAGCGTTGGGGACGAAATTCTAAACCTTCCCGCAGCAAAATTGTCATCGCTTCTAGGCAAGCTTTGACTGTGTTGACGCTATCAAATAGACCTTCTTTGTCTTCTTGTAAATCTTTGTTATATGCCAAGGGTAGTCCCTTCATAATCACCAACATCGCTTGCAGATGACCAAATACACGCCCTGTTTTTCCCCGTACAAGTTCTGGCACATCGGGGTTTTTCTTTTGGGGCATGATGCTCGAACCTGTAGCACAAGTGTCTTTGAGGGTAACAAAGCGAAATTCCTCTGAGGACCAAAGAATCACCTCTTCTGAGAGGCGGCTGAGGTGAACCATAATTAAACTGGCAGCACAGAGAAATTCGATCGCAAAATCGCGATCGCTCACTCCATCGAGGCTGTTAGCATAAATACTTTGAAACTCTAAGAGTTCAGCTGTGTAGTGGCGATCAATTGGGAAGGTTGTTCCGGCCAAAGCACCACACCCCAAAGGCGAAATATTCACCCGGCGATAAATATCTCCCAGACGTTCCCAGTCACGTTGCGCCATTTGGAAGTATGCCAAGAGATGGTGAGCTAAACTCAGGGGTTGGGCGCGTTGCAGGTGAGTATAGCCAGGAATTAGGATTTCAACGTTTTTTTCGGCTATATCTAGTAAAACTGTTTGAAATTCGCGCAATTGGCTCTTGATTTGTTGGATTTTGTCGCGGAGATACAGTCTAGTATCAGTGCCAACTTGGTCATTGCGCGATCGCGCAGTATGCAATTTTTTGCCCACATCACCAACAATTTCTGTCAGTCGCCGTTCCACCGCAAAGTGGACATCTTCGGCATCAATCCCAGGCTGAAATTTTCCTTGGCGATATTCCTGGCGAACTTGTTCTAAACCTGCAACTAGTTGCTCTCCTTCTGCTGCGGAAATGATGCCAGTATGAGCCAGCATTTTTGCATGGGCTTGAGAGCCAGTGATGTCGTATTCGATTAATTCAATGTCGAAACTTATACTTGCATTAAAACGCGCGATCGCTGGATGTAACGCTGATTCAAATCGCTGGCTCCAAGTTTGTTGTTCGGTCATAAACGTCAAGGGTGGGGAAATTCCACTTACTTACGTGCTAATTAAAACCACAAAAGTCCTACCCTGAATCAATCCTAGCTCTGTGCTGAGATTAATTTAGGTACGGACTTTAGGATTAATCAACCGTAACTAGTTAGATTCCGAATGATATAGCCAATGACCAAACCAATCAACAGCGCCCAAATTTGACCTGTCTTGACAAAGTGGTTCCAACTATGCTGCATCTGACCAAGAACATTTGGATCAGTAATGTCTTGAGCTAGCGTGGAATTCACAGACACATGCCAAAATAACTCAGATAGTAAATCGTTGAAATAGTTCATACTGTGTGATCGAGAAGACTTTTATGTCATAACCTCTAGTTGCAATAATGTCCAGGGAAGGGTAATGGGGAACAAGAAGGACAAATGACCCTTGAACAGACGCGATTAATCGCGTCTCTACTTTTGACCCTTGACAACAAATTACCCTTCTAATTTCTTTAACTTCTGGGCTGTCCGCAAAATTTGCCCGGCTAAAACTGCTGCACCAAAGCCATTATCAATATTGACTACGCCTATTCCTGGAGCGCAAGAGTTGAGCATTGTTAATAGCGGTGCTAGTCCACCAAAACTGGCACCGTAGCCGATACTGGTGGGAACAGCAATCACAGGACAATCTGCCAAACCTGCAACCACACTGGGTAATGCACCTTCCATACCCGCGACTACAATTAATACTGATGCTGACTCGATGAGGTGGCGGTTATTCAGCAAGCGGTGTATACCTGCAACGCCGACATCCCAGAGGCGCAGCACCCGTAAACCAGAAAGTTCGGCTGTGACTGCGGCTTCTTCTGCAACCGATAAATCAGCAGTCCCCGCAGACAGAATACCGAGTACACCCTCAAATTGCGGTTCGATTTCAGCGGGGGTAATGGCACAAATCCTCGCCAATTCGTAGTATTGCAAATCTCTAACCTTGGGCTGCAAAGCTGCGTAAATCTCCGGTTCAATTCGAGTAGCCATAACTACCGGATTGCGGTGACGCATCACCTCCATAATTTGAGCAATCTGATCCGGAGTCTTACCTGGCCCCCAAATTACTTCTGGGAAACCAGTTCTTAAGCTGCGATGGTGATCAATTTTGGCAAAATCGCCTACTCGTTCATAGGCTAAGTCTTTGAGTGAGTTTAATGCCTTATCTGGGGTAACGTTACCATGAGCAACCGCCTCTAAGAGCGATCGCAAAGCTTTTTCATTAGTCATTTGTGATTTTGTCCTTTGTCCTTTTTTATTTGTCATTTGTCAGTAGTTATGGTGCGTTGTTTGTTACACAACGCACCATACCAAAAGCGCTTGCAAAGCTTTTGCGTTGGTCATTTATCATTAGTTTTAGACAAAGAACAAATGACTAATGACCTGACTAATCTATAATTTTGATTTCATGAATATTCCAGAATGCGCCACCAAGTCCAGAATATTTGATACCTTCAAAGCGATTACGTACTGCTGACATTGCCAAAGGGTTCACTAAGTAAATAAAAGGTAAATTTTCTTGAGTGATTCGCTGGGTTTCGGCATAAATTTCTTTGCGCTTGGTTTCGTCTAACTCTCTGGCAGCTTGAATGTATAGCCTACCAATTTCTGCTTCCCAAGGAGCAACTTCCCAACCCTGTATTGGCTTTTGTCCGGCTTGAGGTTTTTGATTAAACATATGTAATCCCCCTTCTGGAGACCAGACGTTAGCGCCATCATTTGGTTCTAAACCACCCGTTAGGCCTAATAAAGAAGCTTCCCAGTCCAATGAATTAGAAAGTTTATCTGTGTATGTATTCCATGCAAGTGGCGTGAAATCAACTATAATCCCGATTTTGCTCAAGTCTCGTTTAATTTGCGATCCCACTGCCTCACGAATTTTATTCCCAGCATTCGTGAGCAAAGTAAAGCGAACATTATTACCTTCAGCATCGATTAATTGTTTTTTTTCGTTGTATTTAAATCCAGCTTTTATTAACAATTGTTTGGCTTTATCTATATTGTAATTATAGACTTTTAGACCTTCTTTAGGTGAAAGATAATAGGGACTCTGTACAGAAATAGGCGAATCTTGAGGTTGACCTAAGCCGCGAAATGTGTTGTTAATCATCGTTTGCCGATCAATGGCGTAGGCTACTGCTTGCCGAAATTCTACAGTATTAAACCACCGTGATTTGATGGGATTGATCAGAGGTTTGCCGTCTCTTGAACCCTTATTTAAATTGAAGATAAGAAAGGTTGTACCAGAACCAGGCCCACCATTATATATCTTGAAATTCCCCTGCTTTTCTTGCACCTTCAGCAAAGAAAAGTATTCTGGCGATACGCCAACAGTATCTAAACCACTAGAACGAAATTGCAGTAAAGATGTATCTGTGGATTCAACAATTTCCCAAACGATTCTTTCAATATAAGGCTCAGCATTTCCTTTAGCATCCTTGCGCCAATAGTAGGGATTGCGCCGAAATACTACACGTTGACTAGTATCATATCGCTCCAGCTTAAAAGGACCATTAACAATCAGTTGATCAGGTGGTGTATCTACACTCCATTTTGACAGAAACTTCGGTTTACCTTCTTGGTCTTTTGTTGTTACTGATTCTCGTAATGCATGGGCTGGTAAAATTGGGTATCCCGTAGCGCTACGTAAAAAGGGCGCAAATGGTTCTGGAACAGCAAACTCAACGCGTCGATTATCGATTTTTTTGACACTGGGTAGCTTACGACTTTCACCAATTCTCATCCCATCTCTGGCATCTGTAGGAATTGCTTCATTAAGATAAATGTCATTATAGGTAAACACTACATCATCTACTGTTAGTGGTTGCCCATCAGACCATTTGAGATTCTCTCGTAGGGTAAAAACAATTTTTAATTTATCATCAGAAATTTGCCAAGATTCTGCTAAAGCTGGATCAATATTTCCTGTCTCGTAATTTTCGGTAATTAACCCTTCATAAGTTAGACCAAAAATGTTGGGTGACTCGGAACTTAAGGGAAAGTTAAATGTTTTAGGATCGCTGAGAATACTAGTTACTAATTGGGGAACTTGAGCCGCTTTTGTTTTGAAGTTAGAGGGGTTACAAGCGACAACTGTCAGTCCTGCTAATACGCTCAGAATTATTAATACCCAAAAACGTTTAATTGTAAACCATGTACTAGTAAATTGCATAATTTTAATCATCAAAGAGTGTGGTTAATTAGGTTGGGACTTTAGCCAACCAATAAAATTTTGAGTTTGACTCAAATATTGAACACCAATGTTGCTCAAAATTTCTGTCACTTCCCTCCTACCAAATTCTTTTGAGTTGCTACTTAAAAATATTTTAATTTCCTGAGGATATAAATTTGCATGATAAATGATACATTCCAAGATTATTTTATCTATAATATGTTTTGATAAAATTGGTCTATTTAAGGTTTCCTGAAAAATATCCTTATTTAATGTAATTATTTCTGCTTTTTGAGCAAGCCGATTAAAGGCTATATCAAAACGTTCTTTAACTTCGTTACTTCTTTCCAGAAATGTAGTTCTTGACTGTTCTAGAAGCGAAAGCAGTAGTCGTGCATTATCGGAATTATCTCGCCCTGCTTGATTTATTTGTATATCTAGCTTGTGTAGGAACTCTACATTATATTTTTCTTCTTGTTCCAATGTTATCAAAGATTCTACAAAACAAATACTGGGCATTACTAGTCTTAAAGATGAAGGTGTATTTTGTAGTAATTCTTGTGCTGGTGGATCTTGACCTTTAGCAATACCCATCAAGAAATTAGTTTCAACGTAAATGATCACTGAAAATTATTGATTAATTTGAGTTGTCCCGTCTTCTAATAGTTGCGATAATCCAATTGCCGTCACTTCCTTTGTGAAAGGTGGTATTTCTGACTTCCAATGATATGATAAGTCCCGCACCCACGCTTCTATAAGTCCTTTAAGATAAAGACTAAATATCCTTTTGTTGCGGAATTTAGGATCGTAATTAATAAGCACGTCAGCAGTATTTAAACTGATAATTGCCTCAGATAAATTATTACCATCCCATTTAAAAATCAAAATATTGTTTACATCAACAAGCATGGCGAATGGTATCAGTATTTTGGCACTGTGTAAGTAATCAATAAGTCGTAAAGTAGCGTAATTTTTAACTTTTGTTTCTTTGAAGTTAAAAGGAAATCCTTTGACTTCAGCGATGAGAACAATTTGCCCATCTTTGTTTAAGGCTAAAAAATCTGGATGGTCTATATCTTCTAAGCTGGTAGTTAACATTGCTCTAATGTCTCACTAAGTTAAAGGTGGCATTAATTTTAATCCTAACGATTAATAATGCAACAAAGAGAAGTTAATCAGCAGCTACTATTAAAACAACAGCATAAGCACATATACCTTCTTCTCTACCAACAGGGCCTAATTTCTCGTTGGTAGTAGCTTTGATACCAATTTGATTTGGTTGTAGTTCTAAAACAGCAGCTAACTTGTGGCGCATTGTTTCAATATGGGGTTTCAATTTTGGACGTTCTGCTACTACCACAGAATCAATATTTCCGATTTGCCAACCGCGATCGCGAATTAGCTGGTGTACTTGAGTTAATAGCACTAAACTATCTGCTCCTGCCCATTGGGGATCGGTAGGTGGAAAATAATGTCCAATGTCCCCTAAAGATAGTGCCCCCAGCATGGCATCCATAATCGCATGGGTCAGGACATCAGCGTCACTGTGTCCCAGTAAACCCAGTTCATGGGGAATTTTAACTCCTCCCAAAATCAAAACGCGATCGCTCACCAGTCGGTGAATATCGTAGCCGTTACCAATACGAATGTTAGTCATTTGTCATTTGTCATTTGTCATTGGGCGTTTGGCGTTTGTCATTTGTTATTTCTCTCCTGCTTCCTTGTCTCCCTTGTCCCCCTTGTCCCCTTGTCCCCACTCCCCAGTCCCCAATCCCCAATCTCCATTCCCCTGCTGCTCCTTCCATTTTTCCAGTAAATCGGGGCGGCGATCGCTTGTTCTTTTGATTTGTTGTTCGTAACGCCACTTTGCAATTGCGGCGTGATTACCAGATAGTAATACTTCGGGCACTTTCCACCCCCGAAAATTTGCTGGGCGCGTGTATTGGGGATAGTCCAATAAACCTTCCTCAAAACTCTCGGCTGTCAACGACTCTACCTTGGCTACAGTTCCTGGTAGCAGTCGGACAACGCCATTGAGCAAAGCCATTGCAGGGATTTCACCACCTGTAAGAATAAAATCTCCTAAGGAGACTTCACGGGTAACTAAATTTAGTACCCTCTCATCCACACCTTCGTAATGTCCGCAAATGAAGATTAATTGGTTATAATTTGTGGCTAACTCGCGCAAAAGCGGTTGATTTATGGTTTGTCCTTGAGGACTCATCAAAATTACCTCTCTTTGCGGTAGAATCGGCAGCGACTCCACAGCGGCAAAAATGGGTTCTGGCTTCATCAGCATCCCCACACCGCCGCCATAGGGTTCATCATCTACTTTCCGGTGCTTGTCGGTTGTGAAATCCCGTGGATTAATCAGATTGACTTGAGCAATCTGTTTGGCTAAGGCTTTAGCCAGCAACCCGGAACTTAAAACAGAGGTAAAACAGTCAGGAAAAAGCGTAACTATATCAAAGCGCACAGTTATTCGTATTCAAGAACACTAATCTTAAATTTGTATGTCTAGGAAAAACAAGAAGCTAATGTCTGCTAAAACTACAGATAAACTTTGTCAACAGTAACTAAAAGTACCAGAAAACTCAGCTCTTTCGTGGGGTCAAAAGTTTTTCTAATTACTTAATTTATGTTTAAATATTGTCACAACTACATTTAAATTAATAATCTGTCCAGGTTAACAACTTCCAGGATGTATCGAGCCAGCCTTAGAACACAGCATGTCTTGACTTGCTCGCCCAACTCTAGGGCGCAGCCTAGCCTCCACTTAACCCGACTCACACTATTTTGCCAAACTAGCAAAAGTGGACAGGTGAACAACAAGGCGCTGGCTTTAGAGGACAAGGGATGTATGAAAACAGAGGCATCGTGCGAATCAAGCCAGAATTTGGAACGACGGCTTTTGCCAATCCAAACTTCAAAAAAGTGTCCTCCCAAAGAAGCAAAGCGCGAAAATCATCAAGCTACTGAACCTTGTTATATTCACACGCCATTCGCCACAAGCCGACGGCACTTCCTACCCTACGGGAACGCTTACAGCGAACAAGTCGGCAAAGCCGACGACAGTCGCCTCAAGTCAAGCCAGCCGCTTGCGGGGGTTCCGCCCTTCAAGCGGACTGGCGTGGGAAACCCGCCCACGGCGCTGTCTCCCCAACGGAGTGCCTTGGAAACCTTTTCGGCAGTCGCTCATGGGGGAAACCCCCAAGACCTCGCTGCCTCACCAAGGCGATGGCTCCTGAAGTTGTTGACAGGAGAAACACAATGCCGCAATTAAAAGCTAAATCGCTGGAAATGAGGACACCCCAAGCAACTAAAACCGCCGTTCTGGTTATCGGAGGCGCAGAAGACAAAGTTCATGGACGCGATATCCTCAGAACTTTTTTTGGACGTGCTGGTGCCAGCAAGTCCTATATTACAATTATTCCATCTGCCTCTCGCGAACCTGCCATCATTGGTGGTCGGTATATTCGGATATTTGAAGAAATGGGTGCTGATAAAGTTGAAATTTTAGATATTCGCGAACGGGAACAGTGCGAAGCCTCTAATATCAAAGCATCCTTAGAAGCCTGTAGTGGAGTCTTTTTGACAGGAGGGGATCAATTACGTCTCTGTGGTGTATTGGCAGATACGCCAGTGATGGAAATTGTCCGACAGCGAGTCAGATCAGGGCAGCTTACCTTAGCAGGCACTAGTGCAGGGGCAGCAGTGATGGGGCATCATATGATTGCTGGTGGTGGTAGTGGGGAGACACCAAACCGTTCTTTGGTGGATATGGCAACAGGTTTAGGATTTATTCCCGAAGTGATTGTAGACCAACACTTTCACAACCGTAATCGCATGGGGCGATTAATTAGCGCGATCGCAGCTCATCCCGATCGCCTAGGTATTGGTATTGATGAAGATACTTGTGCTGTGTTTGAACGAGATGGTTGGCTACAAGTTATGGGTAAAGGTAGCGTGACAATCGTTGATCCCACAGAGCTAACTCACACTAACGAACCCCATGTAGGTGCCAATGAACCCCTAACAATACATAATTTACGTCTGCATATCCTCAGCTATGGCGATCGCTTTCACCTGTACCAGCGGACTGTATTGCCTGCTGTACACCGGATCTCCAGCTGACGGAATAGAGTATCTGAGGTTACACTGAGTTGATCGCTGATTTATTTATTACAGTAGAAAAATCATAGGGATACTATGTAAAAAGAAAAAACTGTTCATCATAAACAGTTTAGCGATCAAATTCAGTAAGAAACTAGAATTTTGGTTCCGAATCTCCATCTACCTATTCCCATGAGAATCCTCAAGATCCAGACCTTACGCGGCCCAAACTACTGGAGCATTCGACGCCACAAGTTGATCGTCATGCGCCTCGATTTAGAAAACCTTGCCGAGACACCCTCGAATGAAATTCCTGGTTTTTACGAAGGATTAGTTGAGGCGCTGCCAAGTCTGGAGGGCCATTATTGCTCCCCTGGCTGTCGAGGTGGTTTTTTAATGCGGGTACGCGAAGGCACAATGATGGGCCATATTGTGGAACATGTAGCTTTAGAGCTCCAGGAATTAGCTGGAATGCACGTAGGCTTTGGTCGCACCCGCGAAACCGCTACACCTGGTATTTACCAAGTAGTACTAGAGTATTTAAATGAGGAAGCGGGACGCTACGCAGGACGAGCCGCCGTGCGGTTATGCCAAAGTATTGTTGATCGGGGTCGCTATCCCAAAGCCGAACTAGATCAAGACATCCAAGACTTAAAAGACTTCTGCCGCGATGCTTCTTTGGGGCCCTCTACAGAAGCGATTGTCAAAGAAGCAGAAAAAAGAGGTATTCCTTGGATGGCTCTGGAAGCACGCTTTTTGATTCAGCTAGGCTATGGCGTGAACCAAAAGCGGATGCAAGCAACCATGACCGATAACACCGGCATATTGGGTGTAGAACTAGCTTGCGACAAAGAAGCCACCAAACGCATTCTCGCTGCGGCTGGCGTACCAGTGCCTAAAGGTACCGTTATTAACTTCTTGGACGATTTAGAAGAATCTATTGAATATGTTGGTGGTTATCCCATAGTGATCAAGCCCTTGGATGGCAATCACGGCAGGGGGATCACCATAGATATCAGAACTTGGGAAGAAGCAGAAGCCGCCTATGAAGCAGCCAGACAAGTTTCCCGGTCAATCATTGTCGAGCGGTATTACGTCGGGCGAGATCATCGGGTATTGGTCGTAGATGGCAAAGTCGTCGCAGTTGCTGAACGTGTACCAGCCCATGTGATTGGTAATGGTAGATCTAGTATTGCGGAACTGATTGAGGAAACAAACCAAGATCCAAATCGCGGCGAAGGACATGACAATGTTCTCACCAAAATTGAACTTGACCGGACTAGCTACCAGCTTCTAGAAAGGCAAGGCTACACCCTCAATAGCGTTATCCCCAAAGGCACAATTTGTTATCTCAGAGCAACAGCTAACTTAAGTACAGGCGGCTGTGCCTTAGATCGCACTGATGAAATCCACCCAGAAACCGTTTGGCTGGCACAACGGGTAGTGAAAATTATTGGGTTAGATATTGCGGGACTGGATGTTGTCACGACGGATATTAGCCGCCCCTTAAGGGAAGTAGATGGCGTGATTGTGGAAGTTAACGCTGCCCCAGGCTTTAGAATGCACGTTGCTCCCAGTCAAGGCATTCCTCGCAACGTCGCTGGCGCAGTCATGGATATGCTGTTCCCCAATGAGCAATCCAACCGCATTCCTATCCTCAGCGTCACGGGCACTAATGGCAAAACCACTACTACTCGACTCCTAGCACATATCTACAAGCAGACAGGTAAAGTAGTAGGTTATACAACCACCGATGGAACTTATATCGGTGATTACATGGTAGAAGCTGGAGATAATACTGGGCCGCAAAGTGCCCATCTAATCTTACAAGATCCGACTGTAGAAGTAGCGGTACTGGAAACAGCCCGTGGCGGCATTCTCCGTTCCGGACTAGGTTTTGAAGCTACAAACGTTGGTGTAGTGTTAAATGTTGCCGCCGATCATCTAGGAATAGGTGATATAGATACCATTGATCAGTTAGCTAACCTCAAGAGTGTAGTAGCAGAAGCTGTATTTCCTGATGGCTATGCCGTACTCAACGCCGACGATCACCGCGTAGCAGCGATGGCACAAAAAACTAAAGCTAATATTGCTTACTTCACAATGAACCCCGACTCCGAACTTGTGCGGAAGCACATTCAAAAGGGCGGAGTAGCAGCTGTTTATGAAAATAGTTATCTCTCAATCGTCAAAGGCGATTGGACACACCGCATCGAAAAGGCAGAAGCTATCCCCTTGACGATGGGTGGACGTGCGCCGTTTATGATTGCTAACGCTTTAGCAGCTAGTTTGGCAGCCTTTGTGCAAAACGTCACAATTGAACAGATTCGCGCTGGCTTAAAAACATTCCGTGCTTCCGTGAGTCAAACACCGGGACGGATGAATTTATTTAATTTAGGCAACTATCACGCTTTAGTAGACTATGCTCATAACCCAGCTAGTTATGAAGCTGTGGGTGCTTTTGTCCGCAACTGGAATACAGGAGTGCGGATTGGTGTAGTTGGAGGCCCAGGCGATCGCCGTGACGAAGACTTTGTTACCTTGGGCAAATTAGCAGCCACTATTTTTGACTACATCATCATCAAAGAAGACGATGATACTAGAGGTCGTCCTAGGGGTTCCGCTTCGGATTTGATTACTAAAGGCATTACCCAAGTTAAACCTAATTGCCGTTTTGAATCCATTTTGGATGAAACCCAAGCTATCAATAAAGCCTTAGACATGGCTCCGGAAAACAGCCTGGTTGTAGTTTTACCAGAAAGCGTCAGCCGCGCTATTCGGCTAATTCGGGCACGTGGTGTAGTCAAAGAAGAAACACATCAACCAAATACAACCACGGCGATCGTAGATTCTCAAAATGGTGTGGCTTCTTCGATCATCAATACGCTGCTTTAGTCAATAGTAGAGATGCGATCGCTCGTATCTCCACTATTGACCTTTGCTGTGCTGCCAATTTTGAATATTATTGGTCTTGGTCTGAATTACTATCTGCACTAGAACCTTTGATTTCTTCCTTAAAGCCCCGGAGAGTTTTACCCAGCGCATTCCCCAATTCGGGAATTTTTTTCGGGCCGAAAATTACAATAGCGACTATCACAATAATGGCAACTTCTGGCCATCCTAGTCCAAATAACATATACATTTCCTCTCAAGCATTTAATTAACTATAGACACTAAGTCTGCTCATGGGAAACGGGGAATGAGGAGCGATCGCGATCGCTTCTATTCTGTGGTAAGCGACAAGCCTTTTGCGTCTTGACACAAAGCATCCCACAGAGCAGTTCTCTTGAACACCCCAGCCATAAAATAGCTGCAAGCAAGCGATCGCACTCCATGAAAAACAAACACCTCAGTATACAGCAGGCGATCGCTAAGAGCAGGTCATGCGTCGCCAAGTACTACAAGTAAATACGATAGGCGTGAGGAAACGGACAAGAAATGTGCGATTGATTTGCTGAATGTACCGTATAGCAGGCGCTCTAAGCGTAATTAATCAAACGCTCATGACTCATGCATTAAAAGTTCTCAAATATTTATGAAATAAGTTTAATGTGTTTATAATATTTGTCTATTTATTATATTTATATTTATTTAATAATTTGCTGATTTTGTAATATTTTATAAGAGAGCAACTTCATCCAGTATTTCAGTAATTTTGAGGTTATATCCTCTAAAAAAAAAGGTTTACATTTATCTTAAATAAAGATATTTCGGGACAGTGCTGCTGGAGAAAGTTCGATATGGAAGTATTTTGCATCAAATAAAAATTAGATTTATGTATCTACCAACCATTCAAATATTTTTTATAGCCGTATATAAAGTAAATTTGTAGAAAACTTTCTCTAATAATTACTGCATATCTAAAAGGATTTACTGCCTTGGTAGAAATGAGGCGAAGAGCAGAAAATATAATATTTGTCATCATTACTCTTTTTCAGAACGGTAGCATTAAGCTATGTGCTAAAAAGCTTGACGACGCATTAAAACCTGGAAATAAAGATGGTAGCCAATATGACAACTTTTGAAGACGATAGCATCCAGATGAAAATTTGGGAGCCAAACCTTATAGTTTTGCCTATTACTGAGAGCAGAAAGAGCGTTAATACTTGTTTACAAATTGCCATTGGCATCACTAACAACACACCAATACCTTTTCCTTTCTTTTATGAAATTCTGGCTCCAGAACTCTTATCCATTAATGGGCAAGTACTACATCCACAAAACAAGATAAAGAGGCAGATTACTCCTAGTCTGTATAACAGTATTGCTATTCCCTCTAAAAAGACTCTTATTTGCTATTTAATTGCTAATTTTTCTTGGCAAAATAGCTTATTCCAACTTCAATGGAATATCTCTACCCATTTCCAAGTCTCTACTCATCCTGACCATAACTGGTTTTTTGATACTTTCCAAATGGGAACGTATGAACTTAGATTTATCTACAATAGCCCTAGTGGAGAGTTCACAGTCTTAGATGTCTCAACTGGGGACAAACTTCGACGAGAATCCTCTTTAGTAAAGCCATTGATAACAACATCTGTTCTTGTTCGATTCATCGAACCTATGGAATCTCACAAAAATGCTGTAGAGGTAAATGGCATTCGCTTTGAAACTGTGGTGTCAGAGCAAATATGGAACATTTCGCACTCTCAGCTATCTGATGTCAGTTCCTCTATACAGATTGGGCTTCGCATCACAAACAACACATCAATCTCCCAGCGCTTCTGCTCATTTACCACCTTGATTCCAGAACTTATGGGAGCAAATGGTTGTAGTTTAGCGCAGAATCTAGGCGGTGGCAGCACTGGGTGGGTTGGTGCTGGAGAATCTGATTATCACTTGCTTAAGCCTAAAGAAAGTGTGACCTTCTTTGTTAGCGCACACATTGAGAGACAAACTGATGGGCTATTGAACTTGATAGTTCGTGGTACAGGTAGAGGTTATTGGTCGTTTAATGGTTTGGAGTTGGGTACTTATCAGGTTCGGTTGACATACAGATCGCTAACGAATCCATTAGATATAAGGTTGTTTGAAGATTTTTGGAGAGGTATGGTGCATACGCCCTTCGTGGAATTTTGCCTAGTTCAACCTTGAAGTAATGTTGCATTCATAATTGTCATTTATCTCTGAATTTTGAGCAATGACTGTGAAAAAATCACACCTTAGTTTAGCTTTAATCATCTGCTTTTGATCTCTGGACAAATCTAAACTTATGCAATTTCTACTGTCTCGTAATCTCTATACCTAACCAATCGCTTAATTCATGAGCTAACCATTCTAGTTCCGCATCAGAGTTGATAGCACCATTACTACCGCCAATCGGATATTTTTGTACACCAGCCCAAATATCTAATTGAGCAGGTACTTGAGTTCGAGTACCCTCAGAGTCTTTGGTAAGATGTTGCGGAGTATAAACCAGCTTAGTGATATTTTCTCTGGGTGATGGACGGGGGCGATGGGATTTAAATCCTAATAACTTGTGGGTTAAGGTAATTTGTTGCCGATCGAGGCGTAGTTGGATGCTTCCCCAGATGCTAAATAAAAAACCATACATCATAAAGCCGCCTGCACCCCAAAAAGGCAAAGAAAACAAGGCAAAGGGAAGATTAATCGGAAAAGGTGCTGAGAGTGCGCCAATTGTCCAAAATAGAATAAATGAATTCCAGGCGATCGCAAACGAACCTAAGAAAATCATCGACGCTTGCCAACCAGTTGGCGGAATGATAATTTCGAGAGCATCCCAATTTTTAGTAAGTTGAATTTTACTACCAGCTGGTTTAGCAATAGTTAAATCTGACGAATTGGGAATTTCTTTTCTATCTAAAGCTTTGAGTGCTTCTAGGGCAGAACTTGCACGCCGTTCTAGATTGGGTTCAATTAACCACCGCAACCAATTAGTGAAATTGGGACTCAGATTAGTGATTTGCTCAAACTGAATGCGAAAATCCTTTTGAGGTAAATCTGCAGGCTGGATACCCGTTACCAAGTAAATTAATGTTGCACCTAAACTATAAAGATCCGAAGCCGAAACGGTGCGTCCCCCAAATTGCTCTGGTGGCATATAACCATAAGTTCCAACTATAGTTCGAGTTGACCCTTCAGTAGCCAATACAGTCTGTACTGAGCCAAAATCTACTAAATAAACTTGACCGACGCTATTGCCAGAGCGATCGCCCAATAAAATATTGCTAGGCTTAATATCACGGTGAATTACAGGCGGATATAGCCCATGCAAGTAACAGAGAATTTCTAAAAGTGCTTTGGCTATTTGTTTAACTTCTGCTTCTGTAAAGATGTGCCCAGCTTTTAAATATTGTTCTAAAGTTTTTGCCCAGATATAAGTTTGTACAAGAGCAAATCCCTTAATATTAGGTGTATTTAGCTCAAAATAGTCTAAATAGCGAGGAATAAAGGGATGTGATAAGGATTTTAAAGTTTCAGCTTCTCTTTCAAATAGCTTGAGATCGTCCCATTCAAAGTCACCGCCAAAGGAAAGTAACTTGACAACGACAAGTTCCTGAGTTAGCAAGTCATGGGCTAATAGCGTCCGCCGCCCGGACTTTTTTCCCAATTGCTGCTGAACTTCATAGCGACTGCTTAATATTTCTTTAATCATTATGATTACTGATAACGCTATGCCTAAAGCTTGTTAAAGCCTACGACCACTCACAACAGACAAGCTGATATCTTTAGTATAAGTATGTAATTTTATGCCCTCCCAAATATGGCCTTACATTACCCCTGGTATTCCTGATGAATTATTCGAGTACTTGCCAGGAATACCCTTAAGCCAAAGAGAAGTTAGGCTATTGCTCATTGCCCAACTACGACTGCAATCAGATTCAGTGTTATGGGATATTGGTGCAGGTACAGGTACAATTCCTGTAGAGGTAGGACTATTGTGCCCTGGTGGACAGATTATCGCTGTAGAACGAGATGAAGAAGTAGCCAACCTCATCCGCCGCAACTGCGATCGCTTTGAAGTAAAAAATGTCGAAGTTATTGAAGGTATTGCGCCGGAGTGTTTGCAGGATATCAAACTTACCCCTCACCGCGTTTGTATTGAAGGGGGAAGGCCCATTCAAGAAATTTTGCAAGCTGTGTGGGATTATCTACCACCCACAGGTAGAGTTGTGGCCACAGCTGCTAATCTAGAAAATCTATATGCTATTTCTCAGAGTTTTGCCCAATTAAGAGCTCGCAATATTGAAGTTGTGCAATCTGCGGTTAATCGGTTAGAAATGCGCGGCTTTTCTCAAACCTTTACTGCAGTTGATCCCATTTTTATCCTTAGTGGTGAGAAACTGGATTAGGGACTAGGGACTAGGGACTAGGGGCTAGGGACTAGGGGCTAGGTGAGAAGAGAAGAAATAAGTAATGCCAAAACACAAACGCCAAATGACAAAGCGCAAAGTTCTGAGCGGAGGAAACCTCCGCTCAGACGGCAGTTCCTTTAAGCGGGGGAACCCCGCCACCGGACTGCCTCAACTTTGTAAGAAGGACAAATGACAAATGCCCAATACCTAATACCTAATCTTAAATACTGCTATGCCTTGGTCTCGGATTATTAGTGGAATTGTGGCGATCGCTTTGGCGCTGTTTGCAACCCTGTTGGGGGGTTGGTACTTTACCATTGTGATTGCAGTTGTGGTCTTTTTAGGACAACAGGAATATTTTAATTTGGTGCGAGCCAGAGGCATAGCTCCCGCAGCTAAAACCACTCTGTTTGTCAGCCTATTTTTACTGGCAATTTGTACGCTGGATGGTAATTTAGCTGATGCGGTGATGCCAATAGCTGGGACATTTATTTGTTTTTATCTATTGTTTCAACCAAAAATGGCGACGATCGCGGATATTTCTGCGTCGATTATGGGGCTATTTTATGTAGGTTATTTGCCTAGCTACTGGGTGCGGTTGCGATCGCTCGGTAGTGTCGCCCTCAGTAATCTACCTTTAGGGGGTTACTGGCCTACAGGTTGGACAGATATCTTAGATCAAAGGAATCTAGCAGCATTACCACAAGGTTTGACAGCCACATTACTGACTTTTTTTTGTATTTGGGCAGCGGATATTGGTGCTTACACGATTGGTAAATTCTTCGGTAAAACCCGTTTGTCTGACATCAGCCCCAAAAAAACTGTTGAAGGAGCCGTCTTTGGGATCAGTGCTAGCGTTGCCGTAGGTCTTGCTGGCGCTTATTATCTTCACTTGCCCAAAGCGCTCTATACTGGTCTAGCATTGGGGTTGCTGATTGGTATTGCTAGTTTGTTAGGCGACCTCATCGAATCTGTCCTCAAGCGCGATGCTGGGGTCAAAGATTCAGGACAGTTGATCCCAGGACATGGTGGTATTTTAGATCGTACAGATAGTTATATTTTTACGGCTCCCCTAGTTTATTATTTCATGACGCTGTTATTACCCTTGATTGCAGGCCATTAAGAAGGGGCATTGGGGACTAGGGATTAGGAGGACTAGGGACAAGGAAGAAATAACTAATAACCTTTGGCCTTTAAGTAGAGACGCGATTAATCGCGTCTCTCCGACTCTTGACTCAGCACTCAGTACTACCTCGGAGCCAGTAGCTTCTGCCGATTTCCGTAATTACCACGAGCTTTGCCAGCAGAAATATAAATTATTATAAATAAAAAGTCTTTTGAGTTTTTGATTTTTAATCATCAGGGATTAACGTTAATTCTTCCGCGACATAATAACTTAGCGGGGATCAGGGTGAGTTCTTGGATATCTACCTCTGAGCCAAGATCGAAATTGTGATCTTGATAACTCTCTTTTTGCACTACCATATCGTACTGTATTTGGATTGGTGTTAGTTGCAACTCCTGAGCGTTGATCAACTTTAAGCCCAGACAAATCTCCACGGCCGTAGATTCCCCTGCGGATGCTACAATGCCACTGAGTATAATTTGATTAGTCTCCAGGAGAATTTTTTGCCAAGCAGTAGACTTGGTTTTTGTGCAGTGTTCTGGTAAAAGTTTAACCAGTACATCATTTAAAGCCGTTGATAATAACTCCGATGAGAGGGAATCATTTAGATCCTTTTCTTCCATACTCAGTTCACCAACTACTGGTACTGTCTCTAACAATCGTAGCGGCTTTCCCTTGATGACTGAGCCAATGTTTACCTGTATGTTTTCTGCCACTAGTTGAATTTTTCCAATATGGAGACCTCGATAAACGGCATGACTCGCAAAAATCGATACCCAGGGAATTTTTCCAGAAAGAATTTGGCGATCGCTTGCTCTGATCTCCACTTCAATTTGTGATACTTGAGTTACCTGCGCTTTCAACCACAGTTTTAGTGCGGTTGTGAGCATATTGGTAATTACCCGGATCTTGCCGGTACTTTTGGGGTCGGAATTCTGCTCTGGCATTTAACTTTTCTGTTGATGGGTAGAGGCTCTACAATTGGCTGAAGTTAAACAAGCCTTAAATGTAACATTTATGGCTATTAACAACAAAATGCAAATATTATGATTTAAATGCTAGCGAAAGAATAAGCAATTTCCACATGGAGGTACGGTTACAAAAAATTCTTGCCCAATGGGGTATTGCCTCACGTCGTGAAGCCGAAGACATGATTCGGCGATCGCGTGTGCGGATCAATGGGGTATTGGCACATTTAGGTCAAAAAGTTAACCCCCAAATAGACAAGATTACAGTCGATGGCAAACCCGTAGTTACTAAGCAACGTCCGGCTCTAATATATTTATTGCTGCACAAACCTGCTGGAGTAGTTTCCACTTGCTACGACCCTCAGGGAAGAACAACAGTCCTAGATTTACTGCCAAAAGAATTACGCCAAGGGTCGGGTATTCACCCCGTTGGGCGTTTAGATACAGATTCTACAGGAGCATTAATACTTACTAACGATGGCGACCTGACATTTTGCCTCACTCATCCCAGTCACAGTGTCCCAAAAACTTATACTGTATTGGTTAAAGGACATCCTTCGGAAGTGGTTTTACAAATGTGGCGACAGGGTGTGGTTTTAGAGGGCAGAAAAACACGACCAGCCGAGGTGCGCCTGATAGAAAGTTTTGCTACCAACAGTAGGTTAGAAATTGTTTTACAGGAGGGACGCAATCGCCAGATTCGCCGTATAGCCGAACAATTAGGCTACCCGGTGATTGAGCTACATAGGACTGCTATTGGACTAATTCAATTACAAAGACCAAAAGAACCCTATTTAAAACCGGGTAACTATCGTTCCCTAAAAGATGATGAGATGCGCTTTTTGCAACAGCAAATTAAGCACACACCTATTAAGGATTCAGCTGAGTTAAGGAGTGTAATCAACCATGACATGGTTCAAAAAACAGAATAATCAGCCGCAAAAGTTTTCAGTAGAGCAACAAAGATCTGAAAAATTAGCAGAAATTGGCGCACAACTTTGGGCTTCTCGTCAAGAACAGGGTTTATCGCTAGAGGAAGTTGTTGTATTGACCAGAATTCCTAAACGGCTGTTACAGGCTATTGAAGAAGGTAATTTAAACGAGCTGCCAGAACCAATTTATATTCAAGGCTTGATTAGGCAATTTGCTGACGCATTGGGCTTTAATGGCGTGGAATTTTCTAGCACTTTTCCCATTGTTTATCAACAGATTAGCCCTACTTCCACTTGGAAAGATAAGCCAATTAACCAATTGCGTCCTCTGCATCTTTACTTACTTTATATATTTGTGATCATCTGCTCTGTAAACGGCTTATCTCAAATACTGAATAATGCAGCTTTACAAGCAAGTACTAGCCAAAATAAGCAGTCAAACTCCCAGAAAGAGTCCTTTGTGCAACCACAGCAGGCTCAATCAACACAGCCACAAGAGGTTAAACCTTTTAGCAACACTCTCCTGAGTGCTAAAGATGGTCAGCCAGTGCAGATTGGTGTAACTTTGAAGTCCTCATCTTGGATTCGTGTAGTAGCCGATGGCAAAACACAGTTTGAGGGTAGGCTTGCAGAGGGAACTCATCGCTCTTGGAAAGCCCAAGAGCAACTAACAGTGAAAACTGATAATGCTGGTGGGGTGCTGATGAGCGTTAATGAGGAACAACCGAAGGAAATGGGTGAGCCTGGAAAGGTGGAGGAAATCAAAATTGCTGCTAAAACTAGGTTTTGAAGAGTGCTGATTTATCAGTGCTGAGTGCTGAGTTCTGAGTAAACTGTAGGGTGGGCACTAGTTATCATCAGGGTGTGAACGAAAGATCTGGTAGTGCCTAACGCCAGTTGACGGCAGTTGCGTCTCCTGTCGGAGACGCTGTACGTAGCTTGCTTCCCCGTAGGGGTACAGGGTAACGCAGATCGTGATGGTAAATGAGCGATGTCTACGACGGGCTACGCCTACGCATCTGGGCAAGGGTTTCACGTGAAGTTGACACGTATGAGCAATGCTGTGCCCTTACTGTGTATGCATCCAAACGAGAAGCGCTATATTGAGCGAGCGTGAACTACTTACACGGGTACAAGCATTGCTTGTGCCCTTTGGTCTATGTACTCACAACTCAGGACGGGCTAAACGCCCCGCTACCGCTCTCAGCACAGCCATGTCCGCAGGGCTTTACAGCACTCAGTACTGATTACGACTCAGGATTCTTTGGGCGCACGTCCATATAATGTGGTCAGGCTTTTTAGATTTTGGCTTAATTCCTTCGTTAAAGCTGCTTCAAAGTAGCGCCACTCCCAGTTACCCTCAGCAACACTGGGGAAATTCATCCGCGCTTCCCCTCCCAATCCCAAAACATCCTGTAAAGGAATAATGGCTTGATTGGCTATGGAACTCAAAGCTAGTCTAATTAAATCCCAGTGGATGCCGTCGGGATTGATACCACCTAAATAAAGCAACAAGTTTTGCTTTTCCCTATCGCTAGCTTGATTAAACCAGCCGATAGTGGTGTCATTATCATGAGTTCCGGTATAAACTACAGCATTGTGTGGGTAGTTAAAGGGTAAAAATGGATTAGCAGGATCGGAACCAAAGGCAAACTGCAAAACTTTCATTCCTGGAAATTCAAATTTGTCTCGCAGTGCTTCTACCTCTGGCGTAATCACGCCCAAATCTTCTGCTAAGACTGGTAGCTTGCCTAATTTTTGTCTGATCACCTCAAAAAAAGCATCTCCTGGCGCTTTTACCCATTCGCCATTCATGGCAGTTTCTTCACCTTGGGATACAGACCAGTAAGCTTCAAATCCCCGGAAGTGGTCAATGCGGATAATATCTACATAATCAAGCATGGCCTCAAACCTTTGTAACCACCACTTGAAGTCTTGCTTTTGTAATACCTCCCAGTTGTAAACTGGGTTCCCCCACAATTGACCTGTGGCGCTAAAGTAATCGGGTGGTACACCCGCCATTTGTGCGGCTTCGCCAGTTTCTTCATCTAGGCAAAAGATATCAGGATTTGCCCAGACATCGGCACTGTCATGAGCGACGTAAATTGGAATATCACCAATAATGTCTATGCCGTTTTTATTTGCGTAGGTTTTGAGTTGTGACCACTGCTGGAAGAACACATATTGAATGAATTTATAATAAAAAATCTCCGTAGTTAGTTGCCGCCTTGCTTGATCCAATGCTTCTGGTTTACGCTTGGCAAGTTCAGGTTCCCAGGTATGCCAGCTAGCACCGTTTTGAGCATCTTTGAGCGCCATAAATAAGGCATAATCATCTAGCCAATAGGCTTTGCGATCGCAAAACTCTGCAAATTCTTTCTGCTGAGTCGATGTTGCTTTGGATTTAAAGTTCTCGCAAGCTTTTTGCAGCAACGCAATTTTAATTGGTACAATCTGCGCGAAATCTACTTTTTCTTGGGGAAATCCTGGTAAATTAGCAAAGTCTGATTCACTAAGCAGACCATCTTTGAGCAGTTGTTCTGGGCTAATCAGCAAGGGATTCCCTGCCATTGCTGAGTAGGACATATAAGGCGAATTGCCGTACCCAGTAGGGCCCAAAGGTAGAACTTGCCAGTATTGTTGGTAGCTATCTTTGAGAAAATCAATAAAGCGATAAGCTTCTAAGCCTAAATCCCCAATGCCAAATCGGCTGGGAAAGGAAGTTGGATGCAGCAAAATGCCGCTGGATCTGGGAAAAGGCATACTTAACCTGATTATGTTTGAGGAGGCGAACGCATAGAATCTATCACGGTAGGGCCTGGTTTAGAAGCTGCCAATGGTGGGAGAAGTAGAGAATGTAACAAATCCCAATAAAAGCTCATAATTACTACTCAATACTTAATACTGCGTATGACTTACCGCAATCCGGCTCCGACTGTTGATGTAATTATTGAATTAATTGATCAATCTCATCTACCAATAGTATTAATTGAAAGACATAATCCGCCTCTTGGTTGGGCGCTTCCTGGTGGTTTTGTAGATTACGGCGAATCTGTAGAGGTGGCGGCGCGGCGGGAAGCCCAGGAGGAAACGGGTTTGCAGGTGGAGTTAGTTGAGCAATTTTTGGTTTATTCTGACCCGAATCGCGATCCGCGTCAGCATACCATTAGCATTGTGTTTTTGGCGACAGCGAAGGGAGAGCCAAAAGCTGGTGATGATGCTAAGAATATTGGAATTTTTGAGTCTTGGCGTGTGCCTGGTAATTTGTGTTTTGACCACGGTGGCATTTTGCAGGATTATTGGCGATATCGGCATTATGGGATACGTCCTAGGTTGGGGTAACGAAAATATCTATGGAGCCAGCTTTAAAGATACTGACCTAACTGGTGCGATAATGCCTGATGGAGAAGTTTATTAACCGATCGCCTGTGAGGTGGAAATCGGTAAGCAAAAAGCAGCGTTAGAGCAACTAATATCTATGACTCGTCAAGTTATTCGTACTGATAATGCACCTGAACCAGTGGGGCCATATAATCAAGCGATCGCCGCTTCTGGTCAAATGGTGTTTGTGGCTGGACAAATTGCGATCGATCCGAAGATCGGTCAGGTTATCTACACTGATGATGTAAAGCGGCAAACTGAGCAGGTAATAGCTAATTTAGAGGCTATTTTGACCGCAGCAGGTGCAACATTTGAAAATGTGGTGAAAACCACTGTATTTCTGGCTGATATGAATGATTTTGCTGCCGTGAATGCAGTCTATGCAAAATATTTCCCGGAAGACACAGCGCCAGCGCGTGCTTGTGTGGAGGTATCGCGATTACCGAAAGATGTGTTGATAGAGATTGATTGTATCGCCGTTATTTGAAGCTGATTTATACAGTTGAGCGATCGCATAAAGTTAGGTTATCGCTTCCACCATCAAAAGAGCGTTGGCGTAGCCTGTCGTAGCGAAAAGTCGGAGCGGCGGCTTCCGCCGAACTGAACTTTTCAAGACAGACATAGCTAAAATCCACGCACTAACTCACATCGCGCTTTTTCTGACAATCCGTAAAAATTTCCTAATCAAAGCTCATAAATATACATCGCAAGCACAGTAAAACACCACACAAAATTTAACTTTTTACCTTCATAAATAACTTCTCATGTACTACTTAATGGAGCAAGAAGCTATTAATTTTTATTAATTTTAATCTATTGAAATTTTATTTTTATTGTCTAAGATAAAGATTTTGTATAAATCGTAACTTTTTCTCAGTTAAATATCGAACTAATATCACAATTTAATGATCTTGACAGCTATTTAAATATTTAGCTGAGTCATTGTGAGGATAATTAACAAAGATAATGAGTACGCGATTTAACAGACGCAGGTTTTTAATATACGGTTCCGCAACTCTCGGTAGCACTATTTTTCTTAAGGCTTGTGCAAATAACACTCCAACCGCTACCAACAGTCCAGCTACCTCTGCAACAGCTACTCCAGTTGCTGCTACTAGTGGAAATACCATCAAAATAGGTATTTTGCATTCTCTCAGTGGCACAATGGCTATTAGTGAAAAAAGCGTTGTTGATGCTGAGAAATTAGCAATTAAGGAAATTAATGCAAATGGTGGTGTTTTAGGAAAACAAATTGAAGCCATTGTAGAAGATGGTGCTTCTAACTGGGATACCTTTAGAGAAAAAGCTACAAAACTGATTGATCAAGATAAGGTAGCTGTAGTTTTTGGCTGTTGGACTTCTGCTAGTCGCAAGAATGTTAAGCCAGTTTTTGAAAGTAAAGACCATATGCTGTGGTATCCCGTGCAGTATGAAGGTCAAGAGTGTTCTAAAAACATTTTTTACACAGGTGCAGCACCAAATCAACAAATTGAACCTTCTGTTGATTGGCTGTTAAAAAATAAGGGCAAAGAATTCTTTTTAGTCGGTTCAGACTACGTTTTCCCTCGGACTGCTAACACCATTATTAAAGCTCAATTAGCAGCACTGGGCGGAAAAACAGTTGGTGAAGATTATTTACCATTAGGAAATACAGAAGTTACACCGATCATCACAAAAATTAAGCAAGCTTTGCCCAATGGTGGAGTGATTTATAACACCCTGAATGGTGACAGCAATGTAGCTTTCTTCAAACAATTAAAAGGTGCGGGATTAACACCAGATAAATATCCTTCTATGTCGGTAAGTATTGCCGAAGAAGAAGTGAAAGCCATCGGTGTTGAGTATCTCAAAGGACACTATGCGGCTTGGAATTACTTCCAAACAGTAGATACACCTGCTAATAAGAAATTTGTAGAAGCTTTTAAGAAAGAATATGGTGCAGAACGGGTCACAAATGACCCAATGGAAGCTGCATATATCGCCGTTTATTTGTGGAAACAAGCAGTAGTTAAAGCGGGTAGTCCTGACTTAGTGAAAGTGCGTGCGGCAGCTTCTGGTCAAACCATAGATGCACCAGAAGGAAAAGTAACAATGAATGCCAATCATCACATATCTAAAGTGGTGCGGATTGGTGAAGTTAGAGACGATGGGTTGTTTAATATTGTCTATGCTACACCTGCACCAGTTGAGCCACTTCCCTGGAATCAATTTGTGAAAGAAACTAAGGGATTTGCTTGTGATTGGTCAGATCCAGCTAAGGGTGGTAAGTACAAAAAAACCTAATATTAGGTAATTGGTAATTGGTAATTGGTAATCGGTAATTACCAATTATGAGTAGCTTAGGCATTGGCTACCTACTTTAAAGAATCAGGGAACAAACAATTCAAAATTCAAATTTATTCTTTATTCCCTATTCCCTGTTCCCTCTTCTAAACACCAAATAACTAATAGATATTAGGGTAAAAAAGTGTTAACAGGTTTTTTAGATGCGGTTTTTAATGGGATTAGCATCGGTGCTGTATTGTTAATTGCTGCCTTGGGACTAGCCATTATATTTGGCTTGATGGGCGTGATTAATATGGCGCATGGCGAATTGATGATGTTTGGGGCTTATACCACATTCGTTGTGCAAAATGGCTGTAAACAATTGGGCGGTTTCTGGTTTGAAATTTATATCTTTTTGGCTTTAATCATCGCTTTCATTTTTACAGCTTTTATCGGATTAATTCTTGAAAAAGGTGTGATTCGTTATCTCTACGGACGACCGTTAGAAACTCTCCTGGCAACATGGGGAGTCAGTTTGATTTTTCAACAGTTTGTCCGCAGTGTGAATTGGGTATTACTAATTTGTTTAGTCTTGTTTTCTGTATTATTTTTTGGGGGTTTATGGTTCTTAAATTACCGCAATAAATTCGAGAGAGTTCGTAACTGGGTTGTGGCGGTAATTTTATTGCTATCCCTAGGAGTGACAATTACAACAGGTAGCCTATTAAGTCAAACTTATAAACTAGCAGTAACTCAACCTTGGTTTGGGGCGCAAAATGTCGATGTTACAGCGCCTAGTTGGTTACAAGCTGGGATATCTGTGGCTGGTGTGCAATTACCCTTCGCTAGGTTATTTATTATTGTTTTAACAACACTTTGTGTGGGGGGAATTTATTTCTTCTTACAACGTTCCACGTGGGGATTAAGAATTAGGGCGGTGACGCAAAACCGCAGTATGAGTGCTTGTTTAGGTATCCCGACTGAAAAAATTGATGCTATCACTTTTGCTTTAGGTTCTGGTTTAGCAGGTGTGGCTGGTTGTGCGATTAGTTTACTCGGTTCTGTAGGGCCAAATACCGGACAAAATTATATTATCGACACGTTTATGGTTGTGGTTGTTGGTGGTGTGGGTAACTTAGTCGGTACTATTGTAGCTGCCTTGGGAATTGGCACAGCTAACTTTTTAATTGGTTCTGGGACTCTGGCTTTGTTGTTGACACCTGTGAAGCCTTTGGCAGAATTTTTTACTTTTTTTGCCACAACAAGCATGGCTAAGGTGATGGTATTTGTGCTGATTATTGTGTTTTTACAGTGGAAACCTGCGGGAATTTTTCCCCAAAAAGGCCGTACTGTTGATGTTTAAATCTCGCGCAGAGACGCAGAGGACGCAGAAGATGAGGAAGAAAGGAGGAAGGTTAATATTAATTGAAGTTGGGGTAGTTGTGGCGATCGCACTTATCCTGATATTAATTATGCCAGTGGTGTTGTCAGAGTTTCGCTTGAATCTGTTGGGGCGATTTTTGTCACTGGCGATTGTAGCTTTAGCGATTGATTTGATTTGGGGGTATACTGGTTTACTGAGTTTGGGACATGGTATTTTCTTTGGCTTGGGTGGATATGCGATCGCAATGTACCTGAAGTTGCAAGTCCCACCTGGTGAGTTACCTGATTTCATGGGATTGTATGGTGTTACGGAACTTCCCTGGTTTTGGCAACCTTTTTATTCTTTTCCAATAGCAGCTGCGGCTGTGGTGATAATTCCCGGTTTGCTGGCGGGATTGCTGGGATATTTAGTATTTCGCAACCGTATTAAGGGCGTTTATTTTTCGATTTTGACCCAAGCCGCAATTATTGTCTTTTTTAACTTCTTTAACGGTCAACAACAATTTTTCAACGGTACTAACGGGCTGATAGATTTTACAACTTTGTTTGGTGCCACAGTCAGCGATCCGAAAACAAAATTTATTTTCTACACTCTCACAGTCATATTTCTCGCCGCTACCTACGGGTTTTGTCGCTGGTTGACAAGTGGACGCTTTGGCAGATTATTAATCGCCATTCGGGATGATGAAAGCCGGGTGAGATTTTCTGGCTACGACCCTACTGAGTATAAAACATTAGTGTTTGCAGTTTCCGGCGCGATCGCAGGTATCGCAGGAGCATTTTACACCCTGCAAAGTGGTTCTATATCACCCAGAGCAATGGATATTGCTTTTTCTATTGAAATGGTAATTTGGGTAGCTGTGGGGGGACGTGCTAGCTTAACTGGGGCAATTGTGGGAACTTTGTTAGTTAATTATGCCCGCGCTTTTTTAAGTGAACAATTTGCGGAAATCTGGCTATTTTTCCAAGGCGCACTATTTTTAATAGTCGTGACAGTACTTCCTGATGGCATAGTTGGATGGTTGCGTCAGCAAAACATTTCTTTTTTCAAATCTCGGCAAGAAATTATTACATATCCCAGCTTAGAAGAAGATCCGGAAGTGCAACATGAACGCCAAAATCTTGGAAACTGAAAACGTAACTGTGAGTTTTGATGGCTTTAAAGCGATCAACCAGTTAAATTTTAGTATGGATGTGGGGGAATTGCGCGTAGTAATTGGCCCCAACGGTGCGGGTAAAACTACATTTCTGGATGTGATTACAGGTAAAGTGCAACCAACTGTAGGAAGAGTCCTATTTAAAGGTAAAAACCTGCGTTCTTTACCGGAACATCAAATTGCACGGCGAGGAATTGGGCGCAAATTTCAAACACCCAGAGTTTATCTCAACTTAACCCCACGGGAAAATTTAGAAATTACCGGCAACCGCAATAAAAATGTTTTTTCTACATTATTCGAGCGTGCTGATAGTTCCGAGAAGAATAGTATCAAAGGCTTATTAGAAACAATTGGGTTAACTTCTAAGGCAGACATCCCAGCATCTTTATTATCTCATGGTGAAAAACAACGTTTAGAGATTGGGATGTTAGTAGCACAGTCTCCTGACTTATTGCTTGTTGATGAACCAGTAGCAGGTTTAACAGATGAAGAAACATATAACATCGGCGAACTACTGTTAACACTCGCACAAAACCATTCAATTTTAGTCATTGAACATGATATGGAATTTGTACGCCAAATTGCCCGTAAAGTTACAGTACTACATGAAGGTTCGGTACTTTGTGAAGGCAATTTTGAAGAAGTCCAAAACGACCCCCGTGTGATTGAAGTGTATTTGGGACAGCAAGAGTAATCAATTCAAAATTCAAAATCTAACAGCTACCTTTTTCATAATTCATCCGCGTTCATCTGCGTCCATCGGCGGTTAATTATCTTATGTTAAACATCTCTAACCTCAACGTTTACTACGGTGAAAGCCATATTCTTCGCAATGTAGATTTAAATGTACCATCTGGGCAAATGGTGTGCCTGATTGGACGCAATGGTGTAGGTAAAACCACTCTACTCAAAACCATTATGGGGTTACTCAAACCCCGTAGTGGCACAATTAATTTAGAGGAAAATTTAATTAACTCTAAGTCTCCAGATCAAAGGGCGAAAATGGGAATTGGTTATGTTCCCCAAGGACGAGAAATTATTCCCAGGTTGACAGTTAAAGAAAATCTGCTGTTGGGGTTAGAAGCTAGGCAGAAGCAGGTAAAAAAAGCTGAGATTCCAGAAGAAATTTTTAGCTTATTTCCGGTGTTAAAAACCATGCTGTCGCGGATGGGCGGTGATTTAAGTGGGGGACAGCAACAACAACTGGCGATCGCGCGTGCTTTAATGGGACAGCCTCGATTACTCGTCTTAGATGAACCCACCGAAGGTATTCAACCCTCAATCATCCTCGAAATTGAAGCCGCAGTTCGTCGCATCGTTGCAACCACAGGGATTTCTGTTCTATTGGTAGAACAACATTTACACTTTGTCCGCCAAGCCGATTATTATTACGCGATGCAAAAAGGCGGTATTGTAGCCTCTGGTTCCACCAATGAACTTAGCCAGGATGTAATTCAACGGTTTTTGGCAGTTTAGTCATTAATTCGTAATGAAGAAATTAAAATACACATTCTTGCCCCCCTCCCCGCAAGCGAGGAGGGGGGATTGGAGTTGGAATTTGGTTGTTGGTATTGAGACATTTATCTAGGTATGATTTTTGACGTATATCTATTCATCTTTCCCAATCTTCGCGCTGCCATAAACATAGAAACCCTACCCTCCCCGCAAGCGAGGCTACGATGTACACACAAGGAAGAGAAAAACTTCATCCACCTAGATTTGCAGTGCGTTACGCTGGCGTGACAAAGCTAAATTGTTGCAATCATAGCGATGTCTGGGTTGTGCTACGCCTACGCATTTGTTATTTCGGCGAACTCATTTGTTATTTCGGGGTACTCATTTGTTATTTCGGGGTACTCATTTGTTATTTCGGGGTACTCATTATCATTACGTGGTTCACATAAACTGGTAAGCTGAAAATCATTATTGATGATTGATATTCTGCTTCTATGCCTGACTCATCTAAAACGATTCAAATAAGAAATGATGATTTATTCTTGAATAGCTTCAAGCTGCTAACTATCGTCTTGATAGCCATAGGAATATTCCTGAGATTTCTTAATCTTGATGAAAAAATATCTTGGGCAGATGAAACATTTACCTATTTAAGAATTTATGGCCACACAAAATCAGATTTAATGCAAGAAGTAGTTAAGAGTCAAATACTAACTGCTGAAACCTTATTAGAAAAATATCAAAGTCCTGGTGTTGGCAAAACCATCATTGATACTCTAAAAGGTTTAGCGCTAGAAGATCCGAAACATCCACCCCTATATTTTGTGCTAACAAATTTGTGGGTGCAATCCTTTGGAACTACAGTCGCAGCCACAAGAAGTTTTTCTGCATTTATAAGTTTATTAGTTTTTCCCGCTCTTTATTGGCTATGCCAGGAATTATTTCAAGCAAAAATTGTCGGATTAGTCGCAATTGAAATTATAGCTGTATCACCATTCCATATTGTGTATGCCCAAGAAGCAAGAATGTATAGTTTATATACACTAATTATCTTGCTATCTAGTGCTGCATTGCTCAGAGCAATGAGGTTGACCACCAAACTAAGTTGGAGTATTTATTCTTTAACTATATTATTAGGATTATACACACATTTATTGTTTAGTTTAGTAGTGATTGGCCAAGGGATTTATGTAGCTTTCAATCAAGGAATCCGAGCCAGCAGAATAGTAATTGCTTATTTGATTGCATTATTTGTTGGGATATTAGCTTTTCTACCTTGGTTATTTTTAATAATTACTCAATCAGCTAAAGTTCAAGAGACAATAGAATGGGCAAAATATACACTGCCGCTAAATGATCTAGTAGATGCATGGCAGATTCATTGGGCGCGGCTTTTTTTTGATATCACACCCGAGTATAGCTACCCAAATAAGATACAAAATAGTCTCTGGTTTTTAATTATTAGACTTTTAGTAATTTTATTATTTTATGCAGTTTATTTCTTGTGTCGTAAAACCCCAAAGTCTATTTGGTCTTTTATTTTAATATTAATTTTATTGACAGGATTAACCCAAGCCATACCCGATGTGATTTTTGGTGGAATCCGTTCCATCAATCCTCGATACTCGATTCCTGTTTATTTAGGATGTCATTTAGCTATAGCTTATTTATTTGCTCAAAAAACTATCATCTCTCCAGATATGAGAAGGGGTAAGCATTTATGGAGGGTATTACTGCTTTGCTTAATTTCTCTGCAAATAATATCATGCGCGATCATGTTGCCAAAAAATGCTTGGTGGAATAAAGCTTATAATACAGATAATATTCCTCTGGTAAATATTATTAAGCAATCTCCCAATCCCTTAATTATTTGTGCGGAATGCGGGCAAGATTGGGGTTGGGGAAATGTATTATCTATAAGTTACCTTCTAGAACCAGAAACAA
Source organism: Aulosira sp. DedQUE10 (assembly GCA_034530935.1). Classification (GTDB taxonomy): domain Bacteria; phylum Cyanobacteriota; class Cyanobacteriia; order Cyanobacteriales; family Nostocaceae; genus Aulosira. Next base: position 31,223 of record JAVRCF010000003.1, read on the forward strand.
AATTTCAATTATTTCCCGGAACGGATATCCAACAAATTCCTGATACTTTTAGTGATGTATTTTTCCTTAATGCTTCTGAAAAATTACAAGAGACTCTCAAAAAAGAACACAACTGGGATCTAGCTTTAGTTTTCAATAAAAATCTATCTCTATGGAAGTTAAAACAATAAATTATCTAAGCTAACCTGAAAAATCCAGGACTTAAGTCCTGACTACGAACCTCAGAAGAGATGAAACGCTACAAAAGTAGTAGCGTTTCACATACACATCACGCGTAATTTGCAATTAAAAATGCACACAATGAATTACCTGTGTGCATTTATGGTTATTTCTAGTGTAAAAATTTATTACCCAACTTTACAATTTACGTAATAAGCACTAAAGCACTCATACCAATTTAATGTGAAGTTGCACATATCTAGATCCCCCTAAATCCCCCTTAATAAGGGGCAGGGCTGATTCATTCGACAAGGTATATATTTTGTCAATACCGTTGGCGATAAATATTCGGGCAAAAGTCATGAATTGTTGACCATTTTGATGCCTAATATTGAATGCCAATTGAATACCTTGCTTATTTTTCATCTCCTGAACCCTTGATTTTTAAAGCCTTTTAGGGAATGAATCGGCCCTGCTTAATAAGGGGGACTTTGATAGATGTTTTCCAAATCCCCCCTTATTAAGGGGGGCTAGGGGGGATCGAATTCTATGCAGCTTCATAAAGAATTGGTATCACTACATAGACATAGACCGGAAAATTTGATTGATGAACTACTAGTTTTGCAAATATTTTGCAAAAGCGTACAGTCAATCATGAAAAGGGAACACAAAATTTCTTGTTATATTTTCTCATTAAATAGTCGTAATTTAACTAGCTGTTGACCACGACAGGTATGACTATTTCCTGTTGATGATCTGGCTTTAGTTTTTCGCTGTTGTCGGCAAAATGCTTGTCCATGAGTGCAGGAACTTGTCCAGCTTGAATACGACTGTAGCGTGTTTTATCTGGCATTACTAGGTTAGGCCCGGCTTTACAGTTTTTCATGCAGCCAGTACCTTTTATCGTAACCTGGTCTTCCAAACCGCGATCGCTCAAAGCTGCTTCTAAGGCTTGACAAAGCCCTTTACCACCGCGTTTCATGCAATCAGATTTTTGACAAACCAAAATTGTGCTTTTAGTCTTAGGTGATTTTTCTTTAGTTGTATTAATAGATGGGGTTGCTGCTGCTGGCGTAATGCTATGAATTTTAGAAATTTCGGGGTGTGCTGCTATTACACGTTCAGCTTTTAATATAATTTTGCCACTTTTTAGTTCATGCTTTTTTTTACCGACAATTTGCAGCCAAGTACCTCGTGGTAAGCGCAAATCAAAAGCAAACTGTAAATGTTTAGCAAGTTTCACATAAGATTCGCCTTCAGCAGTCCCGATTAACAGCCCTTTAAGCTTATAGCCATCTTTAATGACAAAATCGAGAAATCTTCCTTCAAGGCAAAAATTTGATACTTCGGTAGTGTGCGATTCACTCATGTTGGTTTTACCTGTTGTTGATATAAGACAAGCTTTTTAGCGAGATAGCCTCAGCGATTGTCACGTAGCCAGCTTTTCTCCAAACTCGAAATAATGTCTTGACGGGAAACACTGAATTGGCGCATCACACTCCAAAGTTGAACAATTGCCAGAGGGCTATTAATTTCAACTTGCAATGGCTGATTAGACTCACACAAACAGGGAACGTCTAGTTCCTGTAAGCGTTGATAAACCTGCCAACGATCTGCCCAATTCACTTCTAATATGTGTTTGCTTTCTACTTCTGAACTAAACGATTTCAAGAGACGTACCCTCAAAATGCAACTATTTTGCAGTAATTATGGCGCTTTTACTCCCAGATGTTTGCCATCTTTAGGAGTCTAGCTTCTTAAACTAGCATACCCTAAGTGCAAACAATTCTCATTTATTTTAGATAAAAATCTCTAATATTTGCCATGATCTCCCATTAATGGGTATTGGGGAACTCGGGGCCCCCTCTGGGGATAAGGGGCGAAGGGGCGAAGGGGCAATGGGGATTGGGGACTGGGGGAAAAATTACTTTTGAGACGCGATTAATCGCGTCTCTACGACTCTTGACTTTTGTCTCTTTTTCAGGTTTTAACCACGCAACCCCTCAGTATAAGAATGAAATTGAATAACTTTAGTAGTCAAAAAATTAAAAATCTATGAAATAAATTGGAATTGCGTTTAATTTTTAGGATGTTAATATGTAGAGACTCCGCAGTTCAAAACCCTAACTGATCACAAGCGAGGAGAACAATGTCTGAAACCACTACTGTGTTACGGAATTTCGGTCATGTTTATGACAACCCTGTTTTATTAGATCACAGTGTAACTGCACCAGTTACTGAAGGATTTAACGTTGTATTAGCTAGTTTTCAAGCACTTTCCTTGCAGTATCAAAAACATCATTTTGTGGTTGAGGGTGCAGAATTTTACTCATTACATGAGTTTTTTAATGACAGCTATAAAGACATACAAGAACACATCCATGACATTGGAGAGCGCTTGGATGGACTAGGTGGTGTGCCAGTAGCTACCTTCAGTAAGTTGGCAGAATTAACCTGTTTTACCCAAGAGCCTGATGGCGTATACTCTGCTCGCCAAATGGTAGAAAATGACTTAGCAGCAGAACAATCTATCATTGGCTTGATTCGCCGCCAAGCTGCTCAGGCAGAGAGTTTAGGCGACCGTGGTACACGCTACCTCTACGAGAAAATCCTGTTGAAAACTGAGGAACGAGCTTATCACTTGTCTCACTTCCTGGCGAAAGACAGCTTAACATTGGGTTTTGTTCAACCTGCTCAAAACTAAAACTCTCATAAATCTCGATCAGTCTGTTGAGACTAACTAATTTGTAGTCAGTAGTGAGTCTTAAAAAAATATAAAATCTTGCAGAGATTTAGTATCCCTAGATCTCTGCAATTTTTAATTTAATATATAAGTTAATAACTATATAAACTAATATGATATTTAATAATAATTATCAGGTATTCTCTAGTTAAAAAGTTAAGAATAACTTTTATTTAAAATAATCTATCTCAAGAGAGATGTATTTTATTGATGATTAAAAACTTTCTATAATTATTCAACAAACTATTATTGCTAATAAAAAATATTAGCAATAATTTTGAAAATTATCTCATAAAAATTACAAATAATTTCAAAATACAAAAAACCGGAGATTAACAAAATTAGAGCCACTCGAATTCCCCTTGTCTCCCAGTCCCCAATCCCTTCCTTGTCATCAAACCTAGAAAACTTAGTAATAAACAGCGTGACCAGGGAGAAAGAATCTTAAAATAATCAGGATTTGTATTCTCTTACTCCATCCCAAAGACTATGCCCCGCCGTCAAGACCTCCGGAAGATACTGCTGTTAGGCTCTGGTCCAATTGTAATTGGACAAGCCTGTGAGTTCGACTACTCTGGTACTCAAGCCTGCAAAGCCTTGCGAGAAGAAGGTTATGAAGTGGTGTTGGTCAACTCCAACCCAGCGACAATCATGACCGACCCAGAAACAGCCGATCGCACTTATATTGAACCGCTGACACCGGAAATGGTCGAAAAAGTCATAGCCAAAGAGCGTCCCGATGCTTTACTGCCAACGATGGGAGGGCAAACCGCCCTCAACCTCGCCGTGGCTTTGGCGAAAAATGGTGTTTTAGAACAGTATGGCGTTGAATTAATTGGCGCTAAACTCCCAGCTATTGAAAAAGCTGAAGATAGAAAACTCTTCAACGATGCAATGGCCAAGATTGGGGTGGCTGTGTGTCCTAGTGGAACAGCCTCAACTTTAGAAGAAGCTAAAGCGATCGCCCGCCAAATCGGTACCTATCCCTTAATTATTCGTCCTGCGTTCACTATGGGTGGTACGGGCGGCGGTATTGCTTACAACCAAGAAGAATTTGAAGAAATGGCACAGGTGGGTATCGATGCAAGCCCGGTTTCGCAAATTCTCATCGACCAGTCTCTACTCGGCTGGAAAGAGTACGAATTAGAAGTAATGCGGGATTTGGCAGATAACGTCGTCATCATCTGCTCCATCGAAAACCTTGACCCGATGGGTATCCACACAGGCGACTCAATTACCGTTGCTCCAGCCCAAACCCTTACCGATAAAGAATATCAACGGCTGCGGGATATGGCAATTAAAATCATCCGCGAAATTGGAGTAGAAACTGGCGGTTCCAATATCCAATTTGCCGTTAATCCGGTGACTGGGGATGTGGTTGTGATTGAAATGAACCCCCGTGTCTCCCGGAGTTCCGCCTTGGCTTCTAAAGCCACTGGTTTCCCGATCGCTAAGATGGCTGCTAAGTTGGCTGTCGGCTATACCTTGGATGAAATTAAAAACGACATCACCAAGAAAACTCCGGCATCCTTTGAACCGACAATTGACTACGTAGTTACCAAAGTTCCCCGCTTTGCCTTTGAAAAGTTTCCTGGTTCAGAACCAGTGTTGACAACGCAAATGAAATCTGTCGGGGAAGCGATGGCCATTGGGCGGACATTCAAGGAATCTTTCCAAAAAGCTCTGCGTTCCTTAGAAACTGGACGCGCAGGCTGGGGTTGCGACAAAGCCGAGAAATTACCCAGTGGTGAACAAATTCGCGCTCAGTTGCGGACACCCAACCCCGATCGCATTTTCGCCGTGCGTCATGCTTTGCAAGCGGGACTAACTATTGACGAAATCTACGAACTTACAGGCATTGACCCCTGGTTCCTTGATAAATTGCAACAACTGTTGGAAGTCGAGAAATTCCTCAAACGGACTCCTTTAAAGCAGTTGACAAAAGAGCAAATGCATAGCGTAAAACGCGATGGATATAGCGATCGCCAAATTGCCTATGCCACTAAAACCAACGAAGATGAAGTTCGGAAGTACCGCAAACAGCTAGGAATCATCCCAGTTTACAAAACTGTGGATACCTGCGCCGCAGAGTTTGAAGCGTTTACTCCTTACTATTACTCTACCTACGAAGAAGAAACAGAAGTCTTACCCACCACCAAACCGAAAGTCATGATTTTGGGTGGAGGCCCCAACCGCATTGGGCAAGGAATTGAGTTTGATTATTGCTGTTGTCACGCAGCCTATGCCCTGAAAAAAGCAGGCTATGAGACAATGATGGTCAACTCCAACCCAGAAACAGTCTCCACAGATTATGACACCAGCGATCGCCTCTACTTCGAGCCATTAACCAAAGAAGATGTCCTCAATATCATCGAAGCTGAGAACCCAGTTGGCATAATTGTGCAATTCGGTGGGCAAACACCATTGAAGTTAGCAATACCTTTGCAACAGTATTTGCAGGGGCTAGAAACTGAGGAAAATCCCCCATCCCCAATTCCCAAAATTTGGGGTACATCGCCAGATTCTATAGATATGGCAGAAAATCGGGAGCGATTTGAAAAGATCCTCAATCAGTTGAATATTGCTCAACCACCTAATGGAATTGCTCGGAGTTACGAAGACGCGCTGATTGTTGCCAAACGCATTGGTTATCCCGTGGTAGTACGGCCTAGCTATGTATTGGGAGGAAGGGCGATGGAAATCGTCTATTCTGATACAGAATTAGAACGCTACATGACCTTTGCGGTGCAGGTAGAACCGGAGCATCCAATTTTGATTGATAAATTTTTGGAAAATGCCATCGAAGTCGATGTAGATGCGATCGCTGACCACACTGGGCGAGTCGTGATTGGTGGTATTATGGAACACATAGAACAAGCGGGGATTCACTCCGGTGACTCAGCTTGTACTTTACCATCCATTTCCTTACCGCCAGCTGTGCTAAATCAAATTCGCACCTGGACGGTGCAGCTAGCACAAGCACTTTCAGTAGTTGGGCTGATGAATATTCAGTTTGCTGTTGTGGGTGCTAGTAGCTATTCGCCGCAAATTTACATTCTGGAAGCCAACCCCCGCGCCTCTCGGACTGTGCCCTTTGTTTCTAAAGCTACTGGTGTGCAATTGGCAAAACTCGCATCCTTAATTATGTCAGGCAAAACCTTAGAGGAGCTAGGCTTCACCAAAGAAGTCATCCCCTCCCACATTGCAGTTAAAGAAGCAGTATTGCCATTCAATAAATTCCCTGGCACTGATACGATCTTGGGCCCCGAAATGCGCTCCACTGGTGAAGTAATGGGAATTGACAGCGACTTTGGCCGCGCCTATGCCAAAGCAGAAATCGGTGCTGGAGAACGCTTACCTCTTTCGGGAACTGTATTTGTGTCCATGAGCGATCGCGACAAAGCCCCAGCTGTAAACGTCGTCAAAGAATTTATTGACTTGGGTTTTACAGTGATGGCAACATTTGGCACACGTAAAGTCCTCCAAGAACACGGGCTACCTGTTGAGCTAGTCTTGAAACTCCATGAAGGTCGTCCCCACGTCTTGGATGCCATCAAAAACCAGAAAATTCAGCTAATTATCAACACCCCATCGGGAGAAGAAGCCCATACTGATGCTAGGTTAATTCGCCGTACAGCCTTGTCTTATAAAATCCCCATCATTACCACCATCGCCGGAGCAAAAGCAACCGTTGCAGCAATTCACTCTCTGCAAACTACCACTTTAGACGTAAAAGTTATCCAAGACTACTGCCTGCTGCAATAGAGAATGTTGATCGTAATCTCTTGCAAAAGGTACTTTTACCAAACCTCAGGAAACGGTAAAAGTTAAGGGAATGGGCATGGGGCATGGGGCATGGGGCATGGGGCATTGGTAATGAGAATTTTTCACCTCATCCCAATCCCCAGTTCCTCACTAAAGCAAAAGTTAATTAATTGTTATAGATGATTATTTATACTTATCATTGATTTATCTTAAGAAATATGAGAAACATACTTCTTTTAGCAGAGACATTTATTGAGTTAACTCATAGACGGAATTCATCGATATGACAGCTTTGCATCAATGGAAACAGCCTTTAAATTTTCGGCTGCTAGATAGTCAGATTTTTATCATAAATGTTACAATTATTAATTATGAGAAAATACAAAAAATGTTCCACTCAATACCTTTTATCTAACTCTAGATACTTGTGAAACTGGGTAAATAACTGTAACGTCTAGAGCAGTTAAGAACCTGATTAGATTAATATGAGCAGCCGAATTTTTCGGACAGATAAATTGCCAACCATAGCATGGGTTTCCATTCAAACTGGTTAGCACCCTGGCAAAGCATCTATCACTAAATGACCCTACCGTCAAATCCAACATTACCAATGAGTAGCGCCATGAAGACCGCTCAGACAGCCACGGACCTCGTGCGGACTTACCTGCGTGAGATTGGCCGTGTGCCACTCTTAACCCACGAAGAAGAGATTTGTTATGGCAAACAGGTGCAGCGTTCAACTGCTTTGCATGAATTAAGGGATGAGCTTGTCACCCAGTTAGGTCGTCAACCAACCTTAGAAGAGTGGGCCAAAGCAACCAAGCTAGAATTGGCAGAATTGAACGACGTAATTGCAGAAGGCGAATATGCCAAGCGCAAAATGGTAGAAGCCAACTTGAGGCTGGTAGTATCTGTTGCCAAAAAGTATATCAAGCGCAATGTCGATCTCCTGGATTTAATCCAAGAAGGTAGCATCGGGATGCAACGGGGTGTAGAAAAGTTTGACCCCACAAAAGGTTATAGATTTTCTACTTATGCCTATTGGTGGATACGTCAAGCCATCACAAGAGCGATCGCCGAAAAAGCTCGTACTATCAGGTTGCCTATCCACATCACCGAGAAACTGAATAAGATTAAAAAAGCACAGAGGCAATTATCCCAAAAACTGGGACGCGCCCCTTCAGCAACTGAGCTAGCTCAAGAATTAGAATTAACACCTAAGCAGGTGCGAGAGTATCTAGAAAAGGCACGTCTACCTCTATCTCTGGATTTGCGGTTGGGAGACAATTACGATACGGAACTGGGAGAAATGTTGGAAGATCCCGGTGCTTCTCCAGAAGATTTTGTCATGCAATCTTCTCTGTCTAATGACTTGGAGCGCCTGATGGGAGATTTAACTCCCCAGCAGAAGGAAGTGATCACCCTGCGTTTTGGGCTAATGGATGGTCAATCTCTGACTTTAGCCAGAATTGGTGAAATTCTCAACATCAGCCGTGAACGAGTACGGCAAATTGAGCGGGAAGCACTCACTAAACTACGTAAATCTAAAGCCAACATGGATGAATATTTGGCCAGCTAGTCATTTGTCCTTTGTCCTTTCTTACAAAGTATGAGCGGAGGTTGCCTCCGCTCATACTTTGCGCTTTGTTATTAGCTATTTTCAAAGGACGAAAGACAATTGGCTATTTGGTGAGAAAACACGCCGCGTTTGGTACGGTTACACCCACTGTCTAATCAAATCTAGCCTGTTACATTAATTGACAGGAACAACCAATCACTAGCTTACGTTAATAAAAGATCAGCAGTTATTTTTAAAATTTATAAAAACCGTAGCTAGTAGTATTAGTCAAGGAGATGAAACGTGAGTAACCCATCCAATCGAGTTTCAGAATTTTTTGACAGTGAATCAGAGACTACAGATGTACTCTGGCAGTATGTTAAATCCTTGAGTCCAGAGACAGTTACCCAACTATCCAAACCTAACTCTCCTGAAGTTCTTCAAGTAATGGAACGAAATATTGTTGGGCTTTTGGGTAACCTACCTTCAGAACACTTTGGCGTTAGCATTACTACTAGCCGCGAAAGTTTAGGTCGGCTTCTCGCCTCCGCAATGATTAGTGGTTATTTCTTGCGTAACGCTGAACAAAGAATGAACTTTGAAATGGTCTTACAAGGCACTGAAACCAACAATAGCGAAATTGATTAACGATGTTGTTGGGCTTATATCAAAATTCAGCCACGGCGACATCAGCAAAAAATATGCCTCTGCGAAATCTTGATAGTATGGTGATAATTTACCCCTAATTCATAGATTGAAATAATAGCTATGAATGGGGGTATGCTACCCCTAATAAAAAATTTAGACCCCAACAATAGCTAGGAAAATCTAGGCAAATAAATTCATAACTTTTTGAATGCGTAATACAATATAGACTCGGCAAACATAAATTCAGCTTGCCGAGTTCTATTATTTACTGTTTAATTTTGCCTTTTTGTACTAGTTTCTTCTTTACCCATCAATCATGAGTGAAACCATTTCTCTCCTACCCCATAAAATTATTGGTGTGGCCGTAATTTGGAACGACCAAGAGCAAATCTTAATTGATCGCCGACGTGCGGGAGGAGCAATGGGTGGTTTGTGGGAATTTCCTGGCGGCAAAATCGAGACTGGTGAAACGGTTGAAGAGTGCATTCAACGGGAAATTTACGAAGAACTGGGAATAGAAATTGCAGTGGGAGAACATCTGATTACCATTGACCACACTTATAAAGATTTGCGCGTTACTCTGACGGTACATAAATGTCGCCATCTGACAGGTATTCCGCAACCGCTAGAATCCGATGAAATTCGCTGGGTGGATTTGGCAGACTTAGAACAGTTTGCTTTTCCCAAGGCAAATGTGCAAATTATCGCAGCACTGAAGCAGGGACTAGGGACTAGGGATTAGGGGCTGGGGCGCAGGGGGAAAAGGACAAAAGACAAATGCCCATTAACAAGTAACGATGTATGAACTGCATCAGGTTAAGACCAGCAATTTTTTAAAATAGACCCAGAGACTTTGATAAAAGGTGTTAGCAAACAAATGCCTAAAACCGTTGCCGACGTGATGAGCCGTGAACCGGTGGTTGTCCGATCTGAAACTCCACTGAAGGAAGCCATACAAATTCTTGCAGAACGACGCATCAGCGGGCTACCTGTAGTGGATGATGTTGGTAAATTGGTGGGCATTATCTCAGAAACTGACTTGATGTGGCAAGAAACAGGTGTGACTCCTCCGGCTTACATCATGTTTCTCGATAGTGTTATTTATTTACAAAATCCCGCCGATTATGACCGTGATTTGCACAAAGCACTGGGACAAACTGTTGGGGAAGTGATGAGCAAGAATCCTATCACTATTACCCCTGATAAAGCTTTAAAAGAAGCAGCTAGAATTATGCACGATCGCAGTGTACATCGGTTGCCAGTTTTAGACAGCGCGGGTCAAGTAATTGGTATTCTCACCCGTGGTGACATTATCCGCGCCATGGCCGCCGATCAAGAGTAGTTAGAGACGCGATTAATCGCGTCTGTACTTGAAAAGTCAAGAGTTCAAATATTGGCTGTTGACCGTTTTTAAAATGTTTGGAAAATTTAGGATAAATCAATGAGTATTACTCCTGAGTCGGTGCAGCAATTGCTCAGTTCCGAAGAGTTGGGCGATCGCTTGCGAGCTGTGAATCAAATTCGCGATTTAGAACCTGCGATCGCCTTTGAATTAATTCAAACTGCGGTTGGTGATAGCAATGCTCGTGTCCGTTACTCAGCAGTGAGTCAACTGGATACACTCGGCGCACAAGATTCACAATTATCATTGAATATATTGCGTGAGCTTCTGCAAGATCCCGAACCTGATGTGCAAGCAGCAGCCGCAGACTGTTTGGGTGCGCTGAAACTAAAATCAGCTTTTGATGACTTACAGCAACTTTACGATGCAACTCCCGAATGGCTAGTCAAATTTAGCATTGTTGCCACATTGGGAGAGTTAGGCGATCCACGAGGCTTTGAACTACTCAAACAAGCACTAGTGTCTGACAATGAGTTAATTCAAACTGCTGCGATTAGTTCCTTTGGAGATTTGGGAGATATACAAGCAGTTCCACTGTTAGCACCTTATGCCAACAATGCTGATTGGCAAGTCCGCTACAGAGTTGTGCAAGCTGTGAGTCGTTTGGGTGGCACAGATGCCAAAGCTGTATTAGAAACTCTGGCTAATGATGAAGTAGAAGCGATCGCAAATGAAGCTAAAAAATCTTTGCAGTCAGTTTAATCTTTAAGAAACTTGTCTCAAAAGTGAAATAACAATCTTTAAGGGTACAAAAATTTTGTGCCCTTATTGTATAACTGCATCCAACTAAAAAGCCCTACAAAAGAAAATTCGTAGTAATTGCTGAAGAAATTACTACGAACACAAAGCTATAACACTTAATGAAAACCAATATTGAAAAGATTTTTATAGGTTGCTATTTTTAATAGTTATACTCCTTTGTTGTCTGCAATTTATCTTTTATCTTCTAGCTAATTCTCAAGAACTAGCTTGAGTTTTGCGACGACGAGACATAACCATTACTGCACCTACAGCACCCAAGCCTATTAATGTAGTTGGTTCAGGAACAGTAGCGAAAGCACCACCAGAAAAACTCAAGTTACTAAGTGAACCACCACCAACAAGAATTGAATTAACCTGAGCAACAGTCTGATTATTTACTTGGAAAGTTAAATTTCCTGCACCATTAGATTTTTCTCCAGTCGCACTGGTAAATAAACCCCAAAGTTGAACATCTATAGCAACGTTGGCACCACTTTCAGCTATGGAGTAATCAGCAGATGTCAATGAAAAGGTATTTTTGCCATCTTTTATGGAGCTAGTGTTATCTATAGGAAGAATTACCCCAGGAATCAAAAGGTTTCCAAAGTCAATAAATGGATTGTCGGCAATATTTGATGAAAATGAAATGATGTTACCTATATTGCCTGTGTTGAAAGCGGCAAAAGTTCCCGTATTAGAAGCTAGACCAATTGGGGTAATGGGCTGAGGGGTGAAGGTTAAGGCATCCTTTGTTAGTGAGACTTGGCTAGTAGCAAATGGACTAACAGTTGTACCACCTTGAAACTGAAACTCTCCATATAATGCAGCAGCTTGAGCAGAACCAGCAGAGGTAAACATCCCAGCAGTAGCTAAAGGAATTGCCGCAGCAGCAGCCAAAGTTGCGTTAATTACTTTAGATTTAATAGCAAACATTTTAATTTAAGGCTCCTATAAAAGACTTTACGAGACCAATTCGTTTATTAATTAGGCGAAATTTCAAAACTGATTATGAATACAGGAGATAATCAAACAAAAGAGTGTCAATGTATCCTGGATTCAGTATCTAGATAGAATTGTTGTCTTAACAACTTCGTTAGAATAATGACCTTGTTTGCGGTCAGTGAGTGATTTGTTTGTCACTCCTATAGAATTACATAGCTGTTTCCTAATACGCAAGAGCTACCTATTTATCTTGATATAAACTTCATTGATTACATAGTAGTCTTTACTAGATACATCCTTTGGCAGTCTCTAAAATTACGTAATTTTCCTGTAATTGCAAATGTTTGACTTCAGTATGTCTAACAAATTCGTAATTTTAATTTTTAAAGATTTCTACACAATTTTGTGGAGAACACGTACTGAAGTGACTAAATAGGAATTTTAATTTTCAGATAAACTTTACTTGTCTTTTATATAAGGTAATTGCAAAAAAATGATAAACTGTAAATGAAGAAATGGTGTTTACATAGATTATCATTTTTTATAAGTTATAAAATTTGGCTCTTCCGTACCTGTTATGCTAAATACGTTTGCAAATAAGCTTGAAACCCTTGTTGGGCAATAATAACAGGCTTTATCCTTAACGTTTGAGTCTTGACACTTAAATTGAGGACATAACCGCCTGTAAGCCTTGATTTTAAAGGGAAGTTCTAGGGTTTAATTACAATTTCAGCATAATACCTACCGAAGAACCTAAAATTTTGAATTTTTCCTTTATTTAACAAAGGAAACATGGCAATAATTTTCTTATCTTTGTAGTATATAACACCAATTCAGGATTCGGTAAACGTTAGGATAGGCACCAGCTATCATCAGGGTTTGAACGAAATATCTGACAGTACTCACCCTACAAAAATTATTTGTATTAGATTAATGAGTGTTTTAAAGTGATTCTAGTTTGGATGCATACACAGTAAGGGCACAGCATTGCTGTGCCCCTACGAATGGTATGTATTCTATGCAATTGAGAACCGCTATATTTGCCGTTTTTAAGCCCAGATTTTGATAATAAATAAAATAAGATAGGCAATGAATGCCCACCCTACGAAAGTTTGAATTGCTAAATCTAGATCAAATTTTAGCTGCCAAAGACTTGCGGCCAAGTTGTCACAAGGAAAACTATTACTGCGGCGATCGCTAATATCCCTTGCAGTAAATTACCAACTACTGTGCCAACGACAATTCCGATACCAGCCTTGATTGCTAATCCTAATTGACGCTGGTAAAGGTACTCACCGATAATTGCACCCAATAATGGCCCGATTAAAATCCCTAACAATGGGCCGCCAAAGGGTAAAGCTGGTAATAATCCGAAAAATCCTAGCAGCAACCCCGCAAATGCGCCAATTTGTCCCCACTTGCTAGCACCTGCTTGTTTTGCACCTATGTAGCCAGCTAAGAAATCTACGCCAATACTAAGAAGCAACACAACAACTGTGACAACAAGTGGTATCTTAATCGCTGCAAAGGAACTGCTAACAACTCCCCAGATAATAATTGCAATTAATATTAAACTGGTTCCAGGAATGGCAGGAACTACAGCGCCGATGATACCCACAACCATTACTGCAACCAGTAACCAATAGATAATTTGCATAAATTTTTAACTGTCTGATGCAACTTGCAAATAAGAACTGAGAGTAACAGCTAATTTATCAGCAATTCCCGCAATCCACGTTTCATCTTGCTTGGTGTAACTACGAGGTGCGTTTGCTCCTAAAATCAATACACCTTGATTACCAATAGGTTGACAAATTACGCCTTGAGTATTTTCTGGCAAATAATCAAATTCAATCCGTCCTGGATAGACTTTTAACGCAACTAAATAAACTGGCTTTTGTGTTTCCAACACCCTTTTTAAAATTGGCCCTGGTACAACTTCAGATTTAGGGGACAGAATACCGCGACGTAACAAAACCTTACCTTGATAAAAAACTATCAGCGATCGCGTGACGGTGTTGGTTAATAATAAATGGGATGCCCAAGCTAGTTCTGTTTTCACGGCCTCTGGTAAATCCGTAGCCAGTACAAAACCTTCCTCCCCAATCAGTTGTACAATATCAGGCGATCGCGGTTGTACTTGCTGCCAAATTAAACCGATCAAAACTAACACCGCACTCAAAATCACACCCAGCACATCACCCCGTGCTTGAGATTCTGTAAGTTCCGGTGTCAACAAACGATTAATTAGCAAAAGTACAGCGCCTAAACAGCCAACTACTATGGGTAGACGGCGTAAAACTAGATTGGGATCGGGTTTTGTCATTTATCAAAAGTCAAGAGTCAAAAGATATTTGCGATCATTCTTCCTTATCTCCCTCATCCCCCTCATCTCCCTCATCCCCCCATCTCACCTACTCCTCGCCCGGTTCAATGATACGTTGGAATAAATAACCAGTACCTCTGGCTGTGAGAATCAATTCTGGGTTGCTGGGATCATCTTCTAATTTGGCTCGCAAACGAGAGATATGCACATCTACCACGCGGGTATCCACATGGCGTTCTGGTGTGTAACCCCAGACTTCTTGCAAAATTTCCGAACGGGAAAAAGCTTCTCCAGAACGGCTAACTAATAACTCTAGTAAGCTAAACTCCATACCCGTTAAGCGAATTCGCTCATCTCCTTTGTAAACTTGCCGCTTATTCGTATCAATTTTGATATTAGCAACGTGGATTACGCCAGAACTGGGAATCCCAGAAGCACTGGTTTTGTCTACCCGTCTTAGCACTGAGCGAATCCGGGCTTCTAGCTCTTTCGGGGAAAAAGGCTTAACTACATAGTCATCAGCGCCTAATTCCAATCCCGTAATGCGATCGGCTACGTCCCCCAAGGCTGTTAGCATAATAATGGGGACATCTGACTCTTTACGTAGTTCTTGGCATACACCGTAACCATCTAATTTTGGCATCATCACATCCAAAACCACTAAGTCGGGGTCAGCTTTGCGAAAAGTTTCCAAAGCTTCTTCTCCATCGCCAGCCGTCACTACATCGTAGCCAATCATGGAAAGGCGCGTTTCCAAAATCCGGCGAATGCTGGCTTCGTCGTCTACCACCAGGATTTTTTCTTTATGACTTTCCAAAGTTTCTCAACGCTCCTTAACTAAAATTTTTCATGATTAATTTTTAATACCATAATATTAAGATATCATTCCATGAATTCCATGAAAAAAAGCTGTAACTACTACTATTATTGAACTTTTCTTTTCGCCAAGAATTAAGGAAAAATTAAGATTATTTAATAAGATTTAAGAATGGCAAAGTCCAAAACCTTTTACGTTTGTAGCGCTTGTGGAGCAGAATCATCCCAGTGGTTTGGTAAGTGTCCCGCTTGCGGCACCTACAACTCCCTTGACGAGCAGGTTTCTATTCAGTCATCAATGGATATACCTGGTCGGGGAGGAGTGAGTGGTTGGCAATCAACGCAAACAAATGGCAAATCTCAGGCTAAACCAGCAAAACCGCGCTCTTCTTTAACATTTGACCAAATTAGCGATCGCCAAATTGCTCGTTGGGAATCGGGTTATGGAGAATTAGATCGAGTGTTGGGTGGTGGGGTTGTGCCTGGTTCAATGGTGCTGATTGGTGGCGATCCAGGAATTGGTAAATCAACTTTACTGCTTCAAGTATCCAATCAATTAGCGCAGAGATACCGCATCCTTTATGTCACAGGGGAAGAATCGGGACAACAGGTAAAATTAAGAGCTTCACGCTTAGGAGTATCAAAAAGTGTCAATGTCGTAGGCGATGAAAATACTCCTGTAGCAGAAGTCATACCTATTCCCATAGACCCTAAAAGTATAGATCCTGACAGTATAGGTGCAGATTTATATGTACTGCCAGAAACAGATTTAGAAGAAATTCTGCGGGAAATAGACTCCCTCAAACCAAATGTCGCAGTAATTGATAGTATCCAAACAGTGTTCTTTCCGGCATTAACATCTGCACCAGGTTCCGTAGCGCAAGTTAGAGAATGTACAGCCGCACTAATGAAAGTAGCAAAGCACGAAGACGTGACGATGTTAATTGTCGGACACGTAACTAAAGAAGGTGCGATCGCCGGGCCGAAAGTTTTAGAACATTTAGTTGATACAGTACTGTATTTTGAAGGCGATCGCTTTGCCTCTCATCGCTTATTACGGACAGTCAAAAATCGCTTTGGTGCAACTCACGAAATCGGCATCTTTGAGATGGTATCTCACGGATTGCGGGAAGTTCCCAACCCCTCAGAGCTATTTTTAGGTAATCGTGACGATCCAGCCCCCGGTACAGCAATTGTTGTGGCGTGCGAAGGAACTCGCCCCATCGTTGTGGAATTGCAAGCTTTAGTCAGTCCCACCAGCTACCCCTCCCCCCGGCGCGCAGCTACAGGCATAGACTATAACCGCTTGGTGCAAATTTTAGCGGTGTTAGAAAAACGCGTCGGGATTCCCATGTCAAAGTTAGATTCCTACGTTGCCTCTGCTGGGGGTTTAAACGTTGAAGAACCAGCCGTAGATTTGGGAATTGCGATCGCCATTGTTGCCAGTTTCCGCGATCGCATAGTTGATCCAGGCACAGTATTGATTGGTGAAGTCGGATTAGGGGGACAAGTGCGATCGGTTTCCCAGATGGAACTGCGGTTAAAAGAAGCAGCCAAACTCGGATTTAAAAGAGCGATCGTTCCCAAAGGTCAAAAATTCCCCGATCTTGATATCGAAATTTTACCAGTTTCCAAAGTAATAGATGCAATTATTGCCGCTATCCCGCATCAAGAACTCACAGAAGACGATTTAATACCCGATGAAGACGAGTGACCTCTCCCCAACTCCTCCCCCGAAGTTCCGAGCGGAGGCTTCCTCCGCTCGGACTTCTCTCCGCAAGCGAGGAGGGGCTAAATTCCTCCCCCCTCTCTGCTTGCGGAGAGGGGGGTAGGGGGGTGAGGTTCTGCCAACTTTGACACCACACCAAAGGAAAACCCACCATGATAGCCCTCACCCAAAACTACCAAATCACTTGGGAAAAACTACCCGACGATTACAGGCTACCAGACGACCCAGTGGACAACATCAACCAACCAGCCTTAGCTGCAGCACTCACAGAAAGCCTACAACTAGCCGGAAAAATCCCAGCTAATGCCCTGACATCAACCAATTATGGGATTTGTGCCACCCTAAAAAGCAGAATTGTCATTAAAGCCCCTGATTGGGCGTATATTCCCAAAATTAGCGTTAATAGAGAAGAAGTAACACGCAGTTATACGCCTCAATTACAGGGTGAAATTCCCGTAATTGTGATGGAATTTATTTCCGATACAGAGGGGACAGAGTATTCTGTCAAACCAACCTATCCTCCTGGAAAATGGTTTTTCTACGAGCGCATCCTCAAAGTCCCAAACTACATCATTTTTGAGCCAGATAGCGGCAGTTTTGAGATGTATTGTTTACACAAAACAGAACAGTACATCTTGAGAGAACCAGATGAAAACCAACTTTACTGGATATCAGATATAAACCTTTACTTGGGTGTATGGCAAGGTACTCGTGAAAATCGAACAGAAAATTGGTTGCGGTGGTGGGATGAAAAAAGAAATCTACTACTTTGGGGTTCAGAATTAGCTGAACAAGAAAGACAACGCGCTGAACGACTAGCAGCACAACTGCGGGCGGCGGGAATTGAACCGCAAGATTAGACTTTTTGCAAATAATTTAAGTTTGCTAGATTAGCTAAATCTAGCAATTTTTTTTAGCCATATACAGGTGTAATACAGATTATTCTCAATGCACAAAAATGTTGTGCCCCTACAATATATTGCTAAAAAGCAACAATCAAATGGGAAGTTTACGAACGAATTGTGCGAATTCCCTACTATATTGTTTGTAGCCGTTACACAAATGAACTTAGAGCATTTCAGTTAGTAGGTGGTCATTATGAACCCATGAATTTAACTGATGAACGCTTACTCATGCCAGAAATATAATTAAGTTTAGGCTTATGGTATGGTTCACTTTAGCAGGAGAATTGATTCCCGAACCCACTGAAGAAGCTGCTGCTACTCAAAGAGCTATGATTGCTGAACAAGAAGCTGAACAAGCAAAAAGAAAAGCAGCACAATTAGCAGAGCGTTTGCGTCAATTAAGCGTAAATCTTGATGATTTAGATTAATTCTTATAATTTCAGGTAAGCTAATAGACCTCCAGATAGAATTGCGATCGCCTGAAAATTGTCACAATTAATGACGACAACCGTTATTTTGGGACAATCAATCACTATGGCATTTGGTATTGGCGATTTATTCTGGATTTTTCTCCTCCTCTCATCCCTGCAACCAATCTGGCAAAAGCGCCAAATAGAATATCGTCGTGTAAGCGCTTTACAAGAATTTGAGCAAGGACGTAACAGCCGGGTGATTTTGCTAATTCACCGTCAAGAATCCATCAGCTTACTGGGGATACCCTTATCGCGCTACATTACGATTGAAGACTCAGAACAGATACTACGGGCAATTCGCCTCACTCCGCCAGAGGTTCCAATTGACTTGATTTTGCACACTCCAGGTGGTTTGGTACTAGCTACTGAACAAATCGCTAGGGCATTAATTCGCCATAACGCAAAAGTTACGGTTTTTGTACCCCACTACGCAATGAGTGGCGGTACTATGCTGGCACTTGCTGCTGATGAAATTGTCATGGATGCTAATGCTGTTTTAGGCCCAGTTGATCCCCAATTAGGTAACTTCCCAGCAGCTAGCATTCTGAAGGTGGTTCAAGATAAACCCATCGGTGAAGTTGATGACCAAACCTTAATCATGGCAGATCTGGCAGGTAAAGCAATTCAACAAGTACAACGTTTTGTGCGGACTTTGCTAAAAGATACTATCCCCAAACAAAAAGTTAGCCCAGAGAATATTGAACCAATTATCGAAGCTTTGACAACTGGGCGAGTCACCCACGACTATCCAATTACGGTAGAAGAAGCAACAGAAATGGGGCTGCCCATAACAGTCGGACTGCCCCGTTCGATTTACGATCTCATGGATCTGTATCCTCAACCACAAGGAGGAAGACCAAGCGTTCAGTATATTCCTATGCCTTATGATGATCGTCGTCCAATTTTACCTACACCTAAAGGCAGACCTTTAGAAGAACCAACTCAGACAAGATGAAGCATGAAGGATAAAGTTAATTATTAGGTTGCACCCAATAGGCACAACTGCTGTAGGTTTTTCCTTACAGATATTCCCCATCCTGTATGGGCGGGTTAATTTTAAACTTCATACTTCTCCTATGGTCGCCGCTACGCGAACAACACTTCATATTTCAGGTAATGCCTAGGGTGTAGATGTTGGTGTGGCTGTTGGTGTCGCCGTCGGTGTAGATGTTGGTGTCGTCGTTGGTGTGGCTGTAGGCGTAGCCGTTGGTGTCGTCGTTGGTGTGGCTGTAGGCGTAGCCGTTGGTGTCGTCGTTGGTTTAGATGTTGGAGTTGCCGTCGGTGTAGGTGCTGGCTTTCCAGTAACATTTTTGGCTTCTGTATTCAGCCTTTGACGAAATGCTAAATCAGCAATTCCAGTTTCTTGTAGCTGAAATTGTTTCTGAGCTGCCTTTACAGCTGCTTCTGTCTGGGGCCCATAAAATTGATCGCGGGGCAGGGCAGTTTTGGGCTTAACGACTGCATTCAAGTTTGCTTGCAAAATTTGAATGATCTGCGCTGCCCAATCTTGAGTTTTTGGGCCTGCTATCCCATCTACAGTTAATTTATATCCCTTCTGAAATTCACGGATTGCTTTTTTCGTTGTGTCATCCGTCAAGGGTGTATTATCTACCTTGACTTTATAGCCTAAACCATTAAGCACAGCACGAAATTGCTGTGGCGAGTAGTTACGCTGACGTGCAGCGAAAGAAGCACTCGAAGATACCACACTCGCGGTTATTAAGCAAGCAGTAACAATGGTAACGCTTGATTTTCCAAAGCCACACCACATAAATTAAAACTCCTTTGGCTTAAATCAGCTGAATATAAAGCTTAACAGGTGCATTTTAAGTTTCTTTAACATCTGTTTTCTCAATTATTAATGATTTTTGATTAAAAATACTTTGATTGGTTAATTTATTTAATGTTTGAACAATAATTTTTCACTAGTATTGGTGTCATCTGGCAAAGCTAGAAAACTATATAATTTAAAGACTTATATTCAATCACTGTATAATTCAACACTACAAATGGCTAATATCAAATCTTCAAAGCGGCCGCAACTTTACTTTGAAAAATTGATGGCAATTACGGCCACGGTAAATTTATGCTTAGTTTTTTTCAATTTAAGTTACGTACCTTGGCGAGATTTTTACTACCGCAAATTACCTCAAATTACCCAAATTTATGACCCAATTAAAGGCATTGAACCCCATCGAGAAACGAAAAGCTACCTGCAAACAGTAACCGCATTAGAAGAACAGGTAAGCCAGACAGGTTTACAGTCGCCTCAAGTACAAACAAAGCTAGAAGAAATTAGCCGTCTCAGCACTGAGATGATTGACAGCAACCCCTTTGCAGCCGTGGGTAAGAGTGGTACCTTAGAAAAAATCAAAAACCGAATGCGCGATCGCGTTGGACAAGAATCTGCAAAGCAAGCTTTTAGAACATTTTGGAGTCAGGCATATTTATCTCAAAAGAGCTGGAACCAAGAAATTAATTTTTTTAACCAGCAGATCCGTCCTTTAATTTCTACTAACTACTACCGCCGCATCGGTGAAGATAGCGAATTAATCGATAATTTCTGGCTCATTGACTTACCCTTTGTCGGTTTATTTGCTCTGGAGTTACTAGTACGTAGCTTTTATATCAGACGCAGCCATCCAGGTTTTAGCTGGTTAGATGCTGTATTGTGGCGTTGGTACGATCTATTATTATTGCTCCCATTTTGGCGATGGTTGCGAATCGCTCCCGTTTTAATTCGCCTCGATCAAGCGCGGTTAGTAAATTTACGTCCAGTATGGCGGCAAATTAATCAAGGAATTGTCGCCAATTTTGCCGAAGAAATCACAGAAATTGTCGTAGTAAGGGTAATTAACCAAATTCAGGGTTCAATTCAGCGCGGAGAATTCACGCGCTGGCTCATGCAACAAGAGAACCTGCGCCCCTACATAGATATTAATAATGTAAATGAAGTCGAAGCGATCGCAGGTCTTTTAGTGCAAACCGTCGTCTACCAAGTACTGCCGAAAATTCAACCAGAAATCACTGCCATTTTGCGCCACAATATTGACGCTGTTTTCCAGCAAGTACCAATGTATCGGAATTTGCAAACCCTTCCAGGACTGGGAGAAGCCCAAACCCAAATTAGTGACCAACTAGCAACCCAAATCACAACTAGCTTATATAATGCCTTGGTAAATGCCGTACAAGATCCCGTTGGAGCAAAACTCACCAGCCAATTAGTGCAAAGCTTCAGCCAAGCCCTAGGAGCAGAATTTCAGAACAAACACGTACTTTCAGAAATTCAGAGTTTACTCTTTGACTTTTTAGAAGAAGTCAAGCTTAACTACGTTCAGCGCTTATCTCAAGAAGATATAGACCAAATTCTCCAGCAAACCAGGCAGTTACGCACACAAGTACCATTGCAGCCAATCGTGGGTGGAAGTGTACTGACAACACGAGAAAAGTCAGGGAGATGAGGGATTGAGGACTGCGGACAAGGGGGACAAACACCAAATGCCCAATGCCCAATGCCCCATGACTATAATAATTTCTTCCTAGTGCCTCCAAAAGAAATGCGCTAAACTCAGATTAGGTCGAACCTTATTTGGTTCGTAACAAGACTTCTTGGAAGATATCCTTATCGCAGGAAGTGGGTCGATGCCCACTTTTTTTATTGGATTTTCGCATGACTCATCCCTTAGTCCCACAAATTATTGATTTGGCGACACCAGTGGCAGAAGAACTGGGATTGGAAGTCGTTGGTGTAGTTTTTCACACTAACCAACGTCCGCCAGTGTTGCGGGTAGACATTCGCAATCCCCAGCAAGACACTGGATTAAATGATTGCGAGCGGATGAGCCGTGCTTTAGAAGCTTCTTTAGATGCGGTGGAGATTATTCCAGACACCTATGTCTTGGAAGTGTCTAGTCCTGGTATTTCGCGGCAACTGGTTACAGACAGAGAATTTATTTCCTTCAAAGGGTTTCCTGTCATCATCTCCACTTCCCCACCCTACGACGGACAGCAAGAGTGGATAGGTCAGTTGATTCGCCGGGATGAGCAAACGGTTTATTTAAACCAAAAAGGTCGTGTAGTCGAAATTCCCCGCACCTTAATTACTAGGGTGCAATTGGATGAGCGCCGATAAACAAGGGGGATAGGGACGCTTAGGCTAGAGGCTAGAGGCTAGGGACTAGAGTAAAACTTTTCTCTAATCCTTAGTCTCTAATGCGTAGTTTTTACTACTTATTTGCCTAATCTTTAGTCCCTAGTCCCTAATCTTTAGTCTTTAGTCCTTGATTTTTAAAGGAGATTATTTATGTCAATGGTCAGTTTACCTGGATTAAAAGAATTAATAGAAAGTATAAGTCGTGAGCGTAATTTACCTCGTCTGGCAGTGCAATCAGCGATTAGAGAAGCTCTGCTCAAAGGTTATGAACGCTATCGCCGGGCCCAAAATTTGGAGCGCAAACAATTTGATGAAGATTACTTTGATAATTTTGAGGTAGAACTCGATATCGAAGGAGAAGGTTTCCGCGTTCTTTCCACCAAAACCATTGTTGAAGAAGTTAGTAACTCTGACCACCAAATATCCCTAGATGAAGTACAACAAGTAGCTCCCGAAGCCCAGTTGGGAGATTCTGTAGTGCTGGATGTCACTCCAGACCAAGGGGAATTTGGCCGGATGGCGGCGATGCAAACCAAGCAGGTACTCGCTCAAAAACTGCGGGATCAGCAGCGCCAGATGGTACAGGAAGAATTCCAAGACTTGGAAAGTACTGTGCTGCAAGCAAGAGTGTTAAGGTTTGAGCGACAATCGGTAGTTTTAGCTGTTAGCAGTGGTTTTGGTCAACCAGAAGTAGAAGCGGAATTACCAAAACGCGAACAGCTACCTAATGATAATTACCGAGCCAATGCCACCTTTAAGGTGTATCTTAAAAAGGTTTCTCAAGGTCAGCAACGGGGGCCGCAATTATTAGTTTCTCGCGCTGATGCTGGCTTGGTAGTTTATTTATTCGCCAACGAAGTACCAGAAATAGAAGATGAAGTAGTAAGGATTGTGGCTGTAGCGCGAGAAGCCAATCCCCCTTCACGTTATGTAGGCCCTCGGACTAAAATTGCCGTTGATACTCTCGATCGCGATGTAGATCCAGTTGGTGCTTGTATTGGCGCACGGGGATCGCGGATTCAAGTGGTAGTCAACGAATTGCGCGGTGAAAAAATTGATGTAATTCGCTGGTCACCAGACCCAGCAACCTACATTGCCAATGCCCTCAGTCCCGCACGGGTGGACGAAGTTCGCCTCATGGACCCAGAAACTCGGCAAACTCACGTACTAGTGGCGGAAGATCAGCTGAGTTTGGCTATTGGTAAAGAAGGACAAAATGTCCGTTTGGCAGCCCGTTTGACTGGTTGGAAAATTGACATTAAAGATAAAGCTAAATATGACCAAGCAGGAGAAGATGCTAAATTTGCTGCTTCGCGTGCCAAATATCAAGCAGAGCAAGAGGAAGATGAATATGAGTATGAATATGAGGATGAATCCGATCTGCCAGAACTAAGAGATCATAACAATCAAGAAGAATTAGAATTAGAGGATGACTCTTTTGACACTAGCGATGACGAGTAGTTTATTAACCTCTAGTTATTTAAGTAAAAATACTTTGAAAAGCAGTATTGATAATTACCTCTTACTTAAGCCAGTCGGAAAAGCAAAGATAACCAGTTAAATGATCTTTGCTTAATCATACTGCTGATGTGAGGTAGCAAAAAATTCATGAAACAGAATTATCGGCGATGTATTAGTTGCCGCAAAGTAGGCTTAAAAGAAGAGTTTTGGCGGATTGTCCGCGTCTTTCCGTCGGGAAAGGTACAATTAGATGAGGGCATGGGGCGTTCTGCCTACATCTGCCCACAACCGAGCTGCTTGCAAGCGGCTCAGAAAAAAAATCGACTAGGGCGATCGCTACATGCAACAGTGCCAGAAGCACTGTACCAAACATTGTGGCAGCGTCTAGCCAAAAGCAATACCCAAAATCAAATTTTAATTTGAGAAATTTGTGGCGGTAATCCCTAGGGAAATTGTGCCAACAGCCGAACCAACGCTAGTAACATATTCTCTGTTGATTGCTGGGGTTAGTGTCAAAATAGTAAATGGGTGTAGTTGACAAACGCCTCTTTTACAATTAAGAGAGACGAAGTAATACTCTCAACAAGTTTTACTAGATTGTGTTGTGGAAGACTCAGAATCAGCAAAACAAAAAACAACAAAATGGCAACCTGGTAGCGCTCAGGCGCATTTCGGCATCCAAGGCACCTATAAAAATTTTTTATTTAAAAAACTTTTATGGGTGTCCATACATCAAAATTACTGGTGGGGATGCCAGCAATAAACCGAGACATCTCTCTTTCCTGATTGGAGGCACCGACAAAATCTAAACGGCAACCAAAAAACAGTAGTCAAAGGATGGAGATGTCACAAACCAGGCAACCATCCGCTAAAACTGTAAATTAAAGGGGAAGAGTGGATGAACAACGGCAAAGTTAGAATCTATGAATTATCAAAGGAATTGAATTTGGATAACAAAGAGCTATTAGCAATATGCGACCAGCTCAACATCGCGGTCAAAAGCCATAGCAGTACAATTTCAGATTCGGAGGCAGAACACATCCGTTCGGCTGCAGAAAAACTCGCAGCGACGAATGGAACAGCCAAAAGAGAATTAAGTATAAACACTCATCAAGCAAATGGGCCACAAGCTGGCTCTCGAAACAGACCCGCACCACCACCTCACAAACAACAAATTTTGGAAATTCGTAAACCCAAAATATTGAGAAATCCTACCTCCAACGCCCCAGAGGCGTCAGTCGCTATCAATAGCCAAACGGCTTCTTCTGAAGTTAATCCTCCTGCACCACCACGGCCCTTCGCTACACCAGTCTCACCCATGCAGCCGACGGCACCAACTCGACCAGTACCCCGAAATCTTTCTGAGACCCCACAGCAACCAGCTGTCGCAGATGCGGATACAACGCCTAATCCACAGCCAAAAGAAAAAATAGTTGCGGAAAAGCCAGAAAAAACAGTTTCATCCAGACCGAGACCAGAAAAACCGCAAAAACCTCAACTAGTTGCCCCACCATCCAGACCGGTGTCCGAAGCACCAGAAGCGTTAGAGCAGCTGAGTCAGGCAGATAAACCAATTCTCAAACGCGAACGCCCAAAACGTGGGGAAGAAGAACGCGAGCAAATTAAACCAAGATCTGCCAAGCCTTCCACAGACCAAACTTCACAGCCTACACCACAAAAACAGGCTCGTCCCACTCCAGGTCCAGTTAAACCGGAACAAAGAGTAAATCGACCAGGTGGCCCAGCACCATTCGGAGATCCGCAACGGCCCAGACCAGTTCGTCCCGGTGAAGCTGTAGCAGCAATGCCGATTGCCACGCCACCGAGACCAATGCAAGGTGGAGCAGGGAAAGCAGCAGCAACAACAATCGATGAGCCGATTCCTGGCGACATTCTCGATTTAAAACGCCCTACACCACCTCGTCCAGCCAAAGGTGGCAAAAAGTGGCAAGAAGAAGAAATTATTGATGAAATCAAAGAAAAATCTGGCAAGGCTGGTGTAAAAGGCAAGCGAGTCAAGCCAGTCTTAGATGATGATTTTGAGGAAGACGATTTACTGGATGAAGACGGTCTGGAAATTCCAGCTACAGTCCAGGTCAGCCTTTCCATTGCTCGTCCTCCCAAACCAAAGGCGACTCGACCCACACAACAACCAACAATAGCTGTTGCTAGCCCCACCACAAGAGGCAAAAAGTCTGCTGCTTCTAGCCGCGACCAGAACCGTCGCCAAGAAGTCGAGACAAAGCGCGATCGTCCAGAAAAATTGGTTGTAACTGGGCCGATGACAGTCCAGGAACTATCTGATGCCTTAGCGATCGCCGATACAGAGATTGTGAAAATCCTGTTCCTCAAAGGTATGGCGGTAAGCATCACCCAAAATCTGGATGTGCCAACCATCACTTTAATCGGCAAAGATTTAGAAGTAGAAGTTGAAACCGCAGAACCAGAAGCAGAAGCCCGCAAAGTCACAGAAATGCTGGATTTGGAAGACATGGAAAATCTCCATCGTCGTCCACCAGTAGTGACCATTATGGGTCACGTAGACCACGGTAAAACAACTTTGCTGGACTCAATTCGCAAAACCAAAGTTGCAGCTGGTGAAGCTGGTGGTATTACTCAGCACATTGGTGCCTACCATGTTGATATCGAACATGAAGGTAAGCCACATCAAATAGTCTTCCTCGATACCCCTGGTCACGAAGCATTCACAGCAATGCGGGCAAGGGGAGCAAGGGTCACAGACATTGCCGTTTTGGTAGTGGCTGCTGATGATGGCGTTCGTCCCCAAACTATCGAAGCCATTAGCCATGCTCAAGCTGCGGAAGTACCAATTGTCGTGGCAATTAACAAAATTGACAAAGAAGGGGCACAACCAGAGCGTGTTAAACAAGAACTTACCAACTATGGTCTGACCGCAGAAGACTGGGGTGGTGAGACGATTATGGTTCCCGTGAGTGCGATCAAAGGTGAAAACCTGGATACACTACTAGAAATGATTCTGTTGGTAGCAGAAGTGGGCGAACTATCTGCAAACCCAGACCGCGTTGCCAAAGGAACTGTCATTGAAGCACATTTGGATAAAGCTAAGGGAGCAGTTGCAACCTTGTTAATTCAAAATGGCACCCTGCATGTCGGAGATATGTTAGTAGCTGGCTCAGCATTCGGTAAAGTGCGGGCCATGGTGGATGACAGAGGCAGAAGAGTAGAAGTTGCTAGCCCCTCCTTTGCTGTTGAAGTACTGGGGTTAAGCGATGTGCCAGCCGCAGGCGATGACTTCGAGGTCTTCTCGAACGAAAAAGAAGCACGCGCCCTAGCAAGCAATCGCGCCGACAAACAACGTCAATCCCGACTATTACAGGGACGCGTTACCCTCACAACCCTATCGGCTCAAGCCCAAGAAGGCGAGTTGAAAGAACTCAACTTGATCCTCAAAGGAGACGTACAAGGTTCAGTGGAAGCAATTGTGGGATCGCTGCGCCAAATCCCCCAAAACGAAGTCCAAATCCGGATGCTGTTAGCTACTGCTGGGGAAATCACCGAGACAGATATCGACTTAGCTGCTGCTAGTAACGCCGTGATCATTGGCTTCAACACCACCTACGCAAGTGGTGCCAGACAAGCCGCCGATGAAGCGGGTGTAGATGTGCGGGAATACAACATTATCTACAAACTCCTTGAAGATATTCAAGGAGCCTTGGAAGGTCTTCTGGAACCAGAATTGGTGGAAGAACCCCTTGGACAAACCGAAGTCCGTGCTGTCTTCCCAGTCGGTCGAGGTGCGGTTGCCGGTTGCTATGTTCAATCTGGCAAGTTAGTTCGCAACTGTAAAGTGCGAGTGCGTCGTGGCGGTAAGGTGATTTATGAAGGCGTTCTTGATTCCCTCAAACGGATGAAAGAAGATGCCCGTGAAGTCAATGCTGGTTATGAATGCGGTATTGGCGTAGATAAATTTCACGATTGGGCTGAAGGTGACATCATCGAAGCCTACCAAATGGTGACTAAGCGTCGCACCTTGACAATGACAAAGTAGTGCTGAGTCTACTAAGTGCTGAGTTCTGAGTTAAAGATATGAGTCTTGAGTTAAAGAAGTTTTTATTTCTAACCTCAATACTCTCAACTTGAAACTTACAGCTCAGCACCTACAACTCAGAATCGATAAATGTAGCTATGTCCTCATTTCGCTCTGAACCTATCTTGTGGCTTCACGTCGCTGGTTTAGCGACGCTGCCGATTTTTTTGTTTTTGTGCCTATTGTTCCTTTCTGTAGGCGAGCCACTCTTGCCTGTATGGATGGAGTTATTTTTAGTCGCCGCGATTGGAGTGTTGCCACTACTGTGGATGCAGTTTCGTCGCCCATTTTACATATTTGCTATTTTGGGAGTTGCACTCAAGCCAGAAAATCTGACTGAGCAGCAACGAAAAATTCTTTGTTTAATTAATACAAATTTAAATCGCGTTTTGTCCGTTTTGGCAGCAATATTGTTAGTAGGGGTGCTGTGGCAGATATACCAAGTTGCGCCACTGGTAGCCGACATAGCCAGTTTTCTACCTCAATGGCGCAGCTTGGGATTGCTACTAGCTGCTTTAGCTTTTTTAGCAAGCAATTTATTTTTGCAAATTCCCGTGAGCGTAGCCAGAATTTTGGTGATTAATGACACAGAATTTGCTGCTATAAAACCATTACCTTTAGAAAAGATTCAGCAGGATTTCACAATTGTAGGGGTGCGGGTTAATCAAATATTGCCGCAGTTATTTCAATCTCTGTTAGGTATTAATAGAAACACCCAGCAGCCCGTTGAGCAACACCCCGATGAAGATTAGGTAGGTTATCTAGTTTCTCTGGTGGGCAAGAGCGAATTTGCTCAAAAGTGAGAACTACTATCAATTTTGAAGTAAAAACTGAGGAATGAGAAACTATGGCTCAAATTCCAACTTCTAGCGATCGCCAATTTACTAATCATAGTGAAATTTGGCACAACCTTAAATACGCGATCGCCTCTAGTTCCGGTTTCCAACGCTGGCAACTAGAGCGTGATGTGCAATTACACGAATTACGTCTGGAACAGCAGGTACAGCGGTATTTGCGGGAAACTTTAGAAACACTGGCTTACTAAACGCCAATTAAATCTTCTATGTTTGTTTGCAAACGGCGGAGTTGGCGGTAGGCAATCTCCAAGCGATCCCCGTCAACTTCCACTTCCGATGTTGGATAATTTTTCAGAATTTCGATCAGTGAAATTTGGCTATCTTGGCTAGCAGAAAGCACCAAAGCGGCACGTAAAGCCTGCCTGTCTGCTGTTTGAGATGGCGTATGAATAACTTGACTAATCTGATCCAAAATAACGTTACCAATTGGTGTATTTAGCACTCTATCTAAAAACACCGGGTTTACCTTCACTGGTTCCGTTAAATACTGACGAACTGCTTTGGGGTTTTGCCGCGCCAAAGCAAAACTAATTTGTAGGGAACGTGAAAGTTCACCATTTTGGGCAAATGTCGAAATTTCCTCTACTGAAAATGATTCACGGAAAACTTTGTAGTTCAGCACTACTTGTTCGGCCGCAAAGGCAGGAGTAGTAAATGTTAGAAGCAAAATGTGAACTAGGTTCAGAAAGTGATACCGCATTTCTCTTGATTTCCAAAAGGCTGGTTGTGGCTGAAATGATATTCCTGCACAATTAATAGCGGCATACTTCGCTAACTATGTATTTATACTCACTTAAGAGAATAAGCTAAATGATCGAGTAATATTAGTTCTCGAAAGTGGCTTTGTAAGAATTTTTAGAGATAAGTAAGATAAATTCTGTAATTTATCTGTGGAATTTAGCTGATCAATTGCTGATGATCCGGTATAGTTTTGCATGGGTTTGACAGCTAAATAGCTGTAACCCACCACCTTATTTTTTAAGGTAACCTCATTCAGCACTTCACAGACATCAAAAATGAAATATCGGGGTTTTCACATTTCTATAGCGAAAGGTTTTCGCCCTGTTTTTGGCAGTCTTCTCAGATCTAATCTACCATTAAGAGCTGGAATTAGTACTGTTTTAGCTGTTTCAAGTGGTTTAACACTATTGCCTGGTGTGGTAAATGCCGATTCTATCCCAGAAGCAGGTATTACCCCCAATCTAACAGCCCAAGTTCCCGCAACTGCAACTGTGATTTACGTGAACCCAGCCACTGGTGCAGATACTGCTGGTGCTGGTACAACAGAAGCTGCGCCTTACAAAACTATTACTTTTGCCCTCACTAAAGCCCAAGCAGGTACAGTCATTCAACTCGCTCCTGGAACTTATAACCAGCAAAGTGGAGAAACTTTCCCACTCTTACTTAAACCAGGAATAACACTGCGAGGTGATGAAGCATCCAAAGGGCAGGCAATATTAATTACAGGTGGAGGTTTTTACACCAGTCGCACCTTTGCCAGACAGGACATTACAATTCTGGCTGAAACTGGCACTACTATCACAGGTGTTAGTGTGACTAACCCCAATCAACGGGGTTCAGGTGTATGGATAGAATCCACTAATCCCAACATCACAAATAACACTTTTAGTAACAGTGTGAGAGAGGGTGTTTTTGTCACAGGTACAGGGAATCCCAAAATTGAAAACAACATCTTTGTGCAAAACAAAGGTAATGGGGTTTCAGTGGCTAAATCTGCCCAAGGAGAAATTCGGAATAACTTATTTCAGGATACAGGTTTTGGTCTAGCAATCGGTGGCTCTTCCACACCTTTAATAGTGGAAAACCAAATCCTCCAAAACCAAGATGGTCTTTTTATCTCGGAAACGGCTAAACCGATTCTACGTAAAAATGTCATTCAAAACAATAAGCGGGATGGCGTTGTAGCAACTGTTAATGCTGCACCTGACTTAGGTACAAATGAAAGTCCTGGTGGTAATCTCATCCGCAATAACACTCGTTATGATGTGAACAATGCCACTAAAACTACTAAGATTCTCGCTGTTGGCAACGATATCGATCAAAAGCGCATCTTTGGTTCAGTAGATTTTGTTGCTGCAAACGTTGGCGGTGCTACTGCTTTTAATGATGTACCAGCAGGGTACTGGGCAAAGGGTTATATCGAAGCCTTAGCCTCCCAAAAAATTATTGCTGGCTTTCCTGATGGCACTTTTAAACCGAATGATCCTGTAACACGCGCTCAATTCGCTACCATTATTACCAAAGCTTTGGCACCAACATCTAAACGCCCAGCGATTAGTTTTAAGGATGTCAAAAGTGATTTTTGGGCTTACGCGGCAATTCAATCTGCTTACCAGAGTCAATTTGTTTCTGGATATCCTGATGGTACATTTAAACCACAGCAGCAAATTCCCAGAGTGCAAGCTTTAGTCTCTTTAGCTAGTGGTCTTGGCTTAACTGCGGATAATCAAAATATCCTCACCTTTTACACTGATGCTGCTCAAATTCCCCAATATGCACTAAATCAAGTTTCTGCTGCTACGGCACGGCAACTAGTGATTAACTATCCCACAGTCAAGCAACTTAATCCTAATCGTGATGCTACTAGGGCAGAAGTTGCTGCTTTTGTTTACCAAGCACTAGTCAACGCTGGACGTTCCCCAGCAATTCCATCCTCTTATTTAGTGAAAGTTCCATAGACCAATACTAATACTGCTGTACGGATGTCAAAATTCAAAAGAATTTTATTTCCGGTTTTTGCGCTGTTTAGAATGGTAGTTTTATTTCCGCGCCCACTGTACTAGTAGGCTGTTTTATGAATGTTGATGAATGAGTTCGTAGTAAGCACCAAGCGTGCCTCAAAACCCAGGACTTTAGTCCTGACTAAGAACTTATTGTCTCATATTCATTAATAATGAAATTAGAAGCGCTAAGGTAACGATTTGTCAGTCTTAGCGCTTTTAATTTTGTGAGTTTTCTTTAATTTAGTGTCTAAAAATTTAGCTGACCCTCATTTAAATTTGTTGTTTTATCTTCAAGGTTTTTATATTGGCTGACCTCGCTTCAACAATTTTTAGTTTCTCAGAAAATTTTGCATTTTCCCATTTCCTAATAATTTTTTTATTTTTTCTCACTTTATATTTCAAATTTTCAAGTATCGTTAATTAACTTCAAGAACATAAAGATATATAAAGAAAACCTAGTACAGTACGGCGTAAATAGCGCAAAGTTGAGCCAGTCGTGTGCGGGGGTTCCAAGAGTTGAGCGAACTGGTGTTGGCGGTGTCGGTTTCCGTCCCGCCAAACTTTGTAAGACAAC
Source organism: Aulosira sp. DedQUE10 (assembly GCA_034530935.1). GTDB lineage: Bacteria > Cyanobacteriota > Cyanobacteriia > Cyanobacteriales > Nostocaceae > Aulosira. Next base: position 63,288 of record JAVRCF010000003.1, read on the forward strand.
CAACCATCTAAAATCCGGGAAAAGCCTACAAAACAAGCATTCTTTATGAGTGCCTTTTGCCTTCTTGTACTAGTGGCTTTGGCATTACATTTTTCTCCAGAAATTGTTACTTTTCTTTGAGTGAATACCAAAAAATAGATGATCTTAGGAAGTAGGCAACATCAAACATCTTCTAAGGCCGTCTTCGCTGTTCCCAGCGCCAGAGAAATACCATCAGTGCCACAATTCCTATTTGCAGCAATAGGTTAGGCAAAGCGGTATCAACATCCCGCCCAGCAAGCAGTTTGAAAAAAAAGATGAATAAGCCGATGAACCCAGAAGCACCAAAAGCAACATAGATAAATTTTCGTAAGCCACGATAAGGTGCTGCCATTTCCGCTTTAAGGCGGGCGTATTGTTCAGGGTTAAGGCGACTTTTAGGATTTGGTTCTACCATGAATCAAAATGATGCTATAATCTTGGATTGTATACGCCGATGTGGCTCAGTGGTAGAGCAGCTGATTCGTAATCAGCAGGCCACGGGTTCAAATCCCGTCATCGGCTTTAAATAGGAAAAGCGACTGGCTCTTAATATTCCTCTTTCAAAAGCTAGCTTGGACTTTGGACTCTTGAAGACAAGACAGGCTACAAGCGAGAAAATTGAAATTAGCTGCGTATCAGCTTATCCCATAAGGGTTTGTAGATTCACTCAAAATAATTGTTTTGGGAGTACCTAATACCAATTGTGTGAAGATGTGCCTAATTATCTTCAGACTTAGCACAAGAAATAAAAAACGTAGACGCGCAGCATCTCTCATAAGAGAAGAATACCAAGAAATAATAAATTAAGATATTTGTTACAGATCACACAAAAACGGTATAATAGATTACATATAATTCAAAATTTAATTGGCATTAAACCTAATTTTGAATTTTGAATTTACCGCAGGTTTGACTTAGCGAATCCTTTAAAAATTGCCTTCCTGCCCTGGAATGGCTTCGCAACTTTCAATTGTCTTTTAGTATGTTTTAATTCTTTCCAAAGAGCCTTTATCTTTTGATAAGCTTAATTTGGTGTAATTTTTCTGATGTTCCAAATTACATACAGCAGATTGCAAGTTGGTGAGGTACAGATAATTGTCAGGGCACGGCACTGCCCATACGTGTCAACTTAACGTGAAACCCTTGCCCAGATGCGTAGGCGTAGCCCGTCGTAGACATCGCTCATTTACCATCACGATCCGCGTTACCCCACCCCGGCTTTGCTGACGCAAAACCTCCCCTCCCCTTGCCAAGGAGAGGGGTTAGGGGTGGGGTAAAATGCTTATAGACTAAGCGTTTAAGCTTAAGTTGACACCAATGGGCACTGCCGTGCTCCTACCCGCGTACCTCATTTACCTGAAATACGCTGTATATAGCTGACGCGCTGGATAAATTCTTGTAAATAGCGTTGAAAGCTAAGTTTTCGGGCTTTATGTAACCATAGTAGCGACTACGCGGTTAGAGAAAATTATCTTTGTTTACAATATGTTTTCTCCTGTTTTTTGATTTCTAATTAAATTTATATTAAAAATTAAAGCTCAAGAAACTTAAAAAATTTCTATATTAGAGAGACAAAAACAGCAGGGCTAACGAATCTCAACTCTAGAGGTTGTATACAAGAAGGGTTTTCATTTTACCTAGTGTTGATACTTGGTAAAATCAATCCTTGATGAAAACAATTTTTACAAGATAATTTGTTAACCCTACTGTAAACTGACGTACTCACTATAAATTTATACTTTCTAAGCACCCTTTTTTCCTATGGGAAAAAATCATAAAAAATCAGGTATTTGGGTTAAAAGAAAAAAAATGATGCTTTTGGAGTATTGCCTTAGCGACGGAAGTTATGCGATCGCACTCACTCTAGACCACCTACCAAGGTAGAATCATTTTCACAAAAGGTTTGTAACAAAGATATGCAGTTAGCGATCGCACCTAAATGAGCTATTTCATACCCATGAGTGTTTTGCGTAGGAAATGCCAAGCAAGCAGCACGCCCTACATGACCAAATTTCATGGCAATCGAAGCATCGCTACCAAATTGGCTTAAGATTGCTAGCTGCACTGGTATATCTATCTGTTTGGCACAACGACATAGTTGCCCATTAAGTGTCTCATCATATATTCCATAGGCATCTTGAGACAGAATCACAGGACTTTTACCGTCCTCAATCGGATATTCGTTCGATAAAGGACAAATTTCCAAAGCAATCAAAGCATCCAATAGCTGATTTTGGGTGAAAAATAGTGCCCCAATGGCCCCCACTTCTTCTTTTGCTGAGGCGACTAAATAAACATCAACAGCTGGCTGTTTTACTTGTTGCGCCAGAGCCAGCAGAATCGCCACAGAAGCTTTATTATCCAAAGTGTAACTGGCAATATGATCTTTTAACCGGATTGGGCGCTTACGATGTTTACCAACCACCATTCTCGTTCCGGGCCGAATCCCTGCTGCTTCTAATTCATCTGTGGTAAGTTTGGTTTCAATCCAAGCATTTTCCCATTTGACAATAGTATCTTCCTGTTGGACTTTTTGAGGTGATTCGTGGGAAACATGACGAGAACCAAAGCTGAGAATGCCACTAATGGTTTCGCGATCTCCCAATAAATCTACAACACCTTCACCGTAAATCCACGGAAAAGAACCACCGAGTTTGCGGACTTCGACACGACCGTCAGCGCCAATAGTTTTGACAATTGCACCAATTTCGTCTTTATGAGCAGTGATTGCAATTGCTCTGTCGGGATTTTTACCAGGAATTTTCGCAATTACATTATCAGCGCGATCGCGCCATACTTCCACGCCCAGATTGGTAAATTCTTGGAGTAAAAATTGGTTAATTTCAGTTTCTACACCACTGGGAGAATGGTGCATGACCAATTCTTCAATTATTTTAAATAACTGCTCGTAATCCCACATAGATATATTCTTTTCAGTTAACAATTAAGTATAAAGATTTTTACTGGAAGTCACATAACCAAGGTTCAAAATGCAAGCTATATCCAGGGAAAAGCCAAACTTTTTTCAGCAACCAACCTTTGCTTCGTTGAAAGAAGAACGTCTGCATCGCAAGCAACGCCTAGCAGCAGCATTCCGACTGTTTGCCCGTTTTGGATTTGATGAAGGTATTGCAGGTCATATTACAGTACGTGACCCAGAACATCCTGAGCATTTCTGGGTTAACCCCTTAGGAAAACACTTTGGTTTAATTCGGGTAAGCGACCTGATTCTAGTAAACCAGAAAGGTGAGATCATTGCAGGCGATCGCCCAATCAATGCAGCTGCTTTTGCGATTCATTCCCAAATCCATGCAGCCCGTCCTGATGTAGTAGCCGCAGCCCACGCTCATTCAGTCTATGGTAAAAGTTGGTCTAGCCTCGGTCGCCTGCTTGATCCCCTGACGCAAGATGCCTGTGCTTTCTACCAAGACCATAGTCTCTTTGATGACTATACAGGAGTAGTTCTTGACGTTGCAGAAGGTAAGCGAATTGCCGACACCTTAGGCAACAATAAAGCCATAATTCTCCAGAATCATGGCTTACTTACAGTTGGTCACTCAGTTGATGAAACTGTTTGGTGGTTTATTGCGATGGAACGTTCTTGTCAAGCCCAGTTACTAGCTGAGGCTGCTGGTAAACCTCACCTAATTAGGCCAGAGTCAGCTACTTTGGCACATCAGCAAGTAGGAGGGCATGATTTAGGTTGGTTTAGTTTTCAACCTTTGTACGAGTTGATTGTCCACCAGGAACCAGACTTGCTGTCGTAAGCAGTGGCTGTTTACGTTTGCGCTTGAGTAAGGCTGCTGCACCAAAAGCACCTATAGCCACAGTCCCCAATGCTGTTGAAGGTTCGGGGACAGGCTGGATTGATTTTTCAATTTGTTGAAAGGCGTAATCTCCTAAGATTTTGTGAGCAGCACTTGTAGGATGAAGCCCATCCCAAAATAAATACTGATTTTGGATGTTCGGATTAATTGCACATGATAGGTCAATTAGGCAAGGTTGTTCTGCTTCTGTGAAACCATATTTGACCCCCTGCATATTTTTTGTATCATTAATGATATCTGTAATTAGAGAATTAACATCCAGACCCATTAGTTTCACATCAGGATTTAGGACTTTGTTTAAATCAGCGATCGCTGCTGATAAATCAGAGTTATGATTTTGAGTCAAATCCGTAAGAGCTTGGGAGGTACCATTAGGGACAGGGAAAGTCGGATCGAGATTTTGAGCGCGAGGTAGCTTGCCTAAATCTGGTAAGTTAACTACCAGAATGTTTTTAGCGCCCACATAAGCCAAAGATGCGATCGCTGTTTTTAAACTGTTAATTGTCGTTGTCGGATCGGTAAAAGGCTTGAAATAATTGGGATCAGCCTTCGTAGGTAAATAATCATTCGCACCAGTCCACAATACGTAAAGTGCATTTGAGTCAGCACTTTGATTTTGCAAAAGTGGTGTCGTAAATTCTGCAATCTGCTGCCCAAAGCCAGGTAGGAAAGGGGAGATTGTGTTTTTGTCTATAGTAGTGGCTCCTCCAAAGGCAAAGTTAATGCCATTTTTAGGGGCAACACCCTTACTAACATCAGTAAAAAGAGTAGGAGAACTATCTAATTGCAGCTTCTTAGCAAGCTCATCTATCCAAATCGGCCCATTAGAAAAGCGTCCGTCAAAGTAGGGGGGAGGAGGAGATCCAACTCCTGTCTGATCTTTAATGGCGTTATATACATTCCCCCCATCGGACAGACTATCGCCAAATACGTAAATCCCACTAAATAATTGTGCAGCAGTTGCTTTCAGCGGCAACATAAAAGAGAAAAGAATAAATCCTGCTGCTACAAATTGTTTTTTCATGCTCATGCAACTCTAGTATGATTTGGTACGACTTAATTCAAAAAATGCCACATTTCTAAATAAATTTACTGGTTTGATTTTGAGGTATTACAAAATAAAGCATCTTTACCTCAAGTCCTCAAACTAATTTACGTGTTTTTAATGAGACTATTTAAAATATTTATCACTTCCAAAATATAAGCTAAAAAAGCTATTAATGCATAAATTCACTGAAATTTTATATACAAACCACATCTTTTTTACAAAATTTTTTTGATTTTCATCCCCAAACTCAGTAGGTGGGCATGACGCAACCCACTTTTGCTAGTACATAGTGAGGACTACGTACTTACCCACCTCTCTTAACTAATGACATAAACCACTAGCCAGTACAACATCACGTTTGTGGACGCTTTAACTTCAAAGCATCAACAGCCGATATTCCTTCACCCTGAGTGCCAAAGTACCACAAAGCGGCCGCCGCCTCAGCCCGAGTTACTGGTTTTTTAGGTTGAAAAAGTGTTGTATAGCCAAATACGCGGCGAATATTTGATTGTTCACCATTTTGGTAATCAGCTAAGACTGCTCTTAAAGCTTTAGGGTCAATTTTGCCGATATCTTGGAAACCCCAGGTTTGCTTCACCGCATCTAAGCTGGCTGATGGTAAAGCTTGGCGGGTATCCAAAGGTAATTTCCACAGTAGCAACTGCTCCCTTGTTAAAGGTGCATCAGGACGGAATAAAACTGCTGTGGTATCCCCAGACAAGGAACTAGGAATCAATCCTGCTTCGGCTAATCCTTGAATCACGGGAAAATCAGAGTCTTTTGACGACACATCACCAAAAGCAGGTTGAGCGCTTTCTGATGCCAAGCGAATCTGTTTAGCTGGATTGTTAGCATACATGGCATTGTTAGCAGCCACTAGCCAACGAGCATATTCTCTACGATTTATGGTTTTACTAGGTGCAAATTGATTGCTTGCGGTATTCGAGTTGCTTTTATTTACCTGGGATTCTGGAGATAAAACACCTAATTTTGCTAAGTCTTGGATGTGTTGCCGCAGTTCTTGTGGTACTTTATTCAAATCGTTAAATTCTAGAGATTCCCCTGTAGCCGTAGCAACCGATTGGCTATTAGATATGTTTGCTGGCTGTGTTGCCACGTTTGCAGGTAGTACAGGGCCAATAAAATCTGGATTACCTGGTTGGGGAGTATCGTTAGGAGTTTGAGCGGTACTAGTTTCGCTAAGATTATTAGTTGGTGTAGGTTCTGCCGTTGCTGTGGTTGAAGGTAGATACTCAATCAGTAATTCCGTGGCAGTTTGTGGTTGATTAGGTGTAGGGTTGGTAACTGATTTAGCTTGAATAGAAACCTTCACCTGCAAATTATTGCGCTGCGCCTCAAAAACTCCTCCTACATCATCTGTGGGTTTTTGTAAAATCTGCCAGTTGTTAGCCTGTAGCTGGTTGCTGTAGAAACTGGCAATAAAATTGCTGGGGTCAGAACTTAGCCAGCGAGTTGATATTCTGTTTTCTGTACCACTAATCGGTGTAACTTCTTCTAATTTGGCATTGGGATATAGGGGGATATCTTGGGGAAAATCAGTTGGCAATTTAACTGTTGATTCGTTCTGCTGTGCTTGCTGTTGGCTATTTTTAGCTTCTCCAAACACAACTGGGTTATTTTGCAACTGAGGATCAGCTGCCAAAGACTGCTCAAGGTTTTTGGCAACGGGACTGTTAGCACAGGCTGTTAACGAAGAGAGTAAAACAGCCAAACTCAGAAATATAGCCGGACGTTTACAGGGCAGCACAGGAAATCACAAATCTAGTGTCAATTCCTACCCTAGCGCAGACTGTGAACTCAAGTTCAAATCTCCAGTATGAAATTTCATGGAGAACATTTTTGCGACTTGATTATTTACCAAAGTCGAATTTTCTCACAAACAAAGGGCACAAGTCCTTGTGGAGCTTTTTGACTCTTGTTAAAAATTCAACGTCAACTGTCTAAGAACTGCAAAACCAAGTAGCCTCAGAGGAAAGTTAGAACCTTGGAGTACTTTTACTCGCAGAAAACGTCCAGTTAGCAGACGGGCAATACCCTTGAGCCGTGCCCAAAACCTTACCCAAAACAAGCTGAGTTTACTATCTTTTACAGCGACAGCATACAAGGGCGTAAAGGCAAGTTTACCGTAGAGGACATCAGCGCGGTGAGTTCTACTCAGATTATTTTTGTAATGCTCTGGATTTGGTAAACCTCCATGTTCACCATAGTTCCGCCAAGGAATATAGTTTTTCAGCTTTTTATTGCGGAGAAAAGAATCAATAGTTGAGTCCCAACTTGAGTAGTTAGTTTCTCCCACCTGTTCGCGAATTTCTTCAGCTAGTTCTAGTAAGTATCGGGCACTTTGGGGAGTCACAATATAGGCAACAGTTGAGGTGGAAAAACCTTCAGCATAGCCATCATCTGAAATATAATATATCTGTGGGGCACAAGTGTATAGCCAACTAATGCCAACATCGCTTTGATGGGGATTGAAGGGGAGAGGTAGCTTACCAAAATTAACTACTGGTACAAAGTCTGCCTCAATAATCATCGTTGGTTGGGCCTCTTGAATAGCCCTTTCCCAAGCTGTTCGATGATTTAAAAGGCACAGATAACTCCGAGAAAAATTTTGATATTCTGGTTTGGCTTCCTGCCTGAGAACTTCAGTTTTAAAACCTTCACTCGTTAATAATTGTTCTAAATCCTGAGTTGATTCTTTATAAGCAATAATTAAGACTTTGCTAATACGCTGAACCAGGTAATTTTCATTCACGCCATCCTTGGCAATAGTCTTAATTTTTTGAGTGTTTTCCGGATGAATTTGCATATTTAAATTAATAAAAAAATACATAAAAATGTTTGTTTTGGCGAGGCTAAGAGCATTAGCAATTCTCTAAAAAGTTAGGATTTTAATTACTATTTAAATTTAAGTAAGTATTTTTTATAAATATAAAAAGGGCTAAGAAAAGCTCCAATTAAAAGTTCCAACTCACAAGCGGCTATAATATCAGTTTTGAGAACTGGGCGATATTTGAAAAAATGAATCAATATTTTGCGGATATCGTTAGCCATATAAGCTAAAGACACAAAAGGTTGTTGCCAAATTTGCAAGTCTAACATCCGAGTGTAATGACGGCTCAAACCTATACCACGCATCAATTTAAACAAATATTCTTTTTCCAAACGCTGTTTGGGAATACGGTGATAAATTTCCATTTCGGCGTTATGCCAAATTTCCCAACCAGCTTTTTTTATATGAGTTAATGCTTCTATATCTTCAGCAGTGACTAATGAACCGTTAACTCGACCTTGAAAAAATAGATTTTTAGGAACATTTTCAATCCATGCTTGTTTACGCACTACTAATCCTGCTCCTGCGGGCAGAACTTTTTTAAAGTACAAGCTGTTTTCTGGAGCAGTGTAGCAAATAGTTTTACTACTACCTCCTATAGCTAAAAAAAGGCTAATTCTATCAAAGTTATGCGGTGGTGTCACTTCATATTCTCCGTGAATACGTCCACCATAAGCCCCGGCTTGAGGATGATTTTTACCAAAATTATAGGCAGATACTACCCAATTAGGGGTAGGTAAATTATCATCATCAAGAAACCCTACTAATGTGCCTTCAGCTTCTTGAATAGCACGCTCTCGTGCATAGCTTAATCCTTGTTGCGTTTCTAAGTAATACTTAATTGGATACGCTGCGGGCCAATTTGCTTGATATTCTTGAACGACCTTGGCTGTATTGTCTTTGCTATTATTATCAATAACAATTACTTCCCAACTTATTGGCTCTGTATGTATCCCTAATTGCGTAGTGTAGGCACAGCAATCTTTGAGCTTATCTAAAACATCCGGTAAACGTTTTTCACCATTGAATGTACATATAGCCACACTAAAACTTATCATAATTTGAATGACCAAAAATTTAGGGAGAAATTATATCTTTGATTAAATTTTTAGTCATTATTGATATCAATGTCACCAGCAAAAACACTGAGGCAAGATTTAAAATTACAAAATGTAACAGCAATCATTAATAATTGACATATCTTTCCAAGTCGTTAATCTGAGGTGAGGGAAACTGATTTAAAACTTGCCAAAGCACAGTGTAGCTACCATCAGAACGACGACGAACTGGTCGAAAGACCAAAAGGATATCACTACTGTGTAACTGTGGTACTTGCCCTAAATATTGGCGTTCTTGGGGAGAAAGTTGTCTACCGTTCAAAATTATCTCTGGGAGCTGGAATTGTAGCGATCGCACTAAATAAGTATGATTCAATTCGGCTTTAGCACTCGCCAAAATGACTTGATTTAAATTCCAGTTTTGGGCTTTGCCGGTCAGGAAGCGCCGCCGTTCTACTTGTAGGTCATCTAATTGCTTGGGAGGTTGGTAGTTGAGGAAGAATTCTCGTGTGGGTTGTGCCACAGCTTGCAACTGAGAATCTAACTTGGTGAGGGGGATATCGCCCAAATCAACCATGAAGCTGTAATCTACACCTTGATGCTCTAATCCAAAGCGTAGACCGCAGGACTTGCCGTAGGCATCGCCAACCAGTTGAAGTGCTAAACTGGGAGTAAATGCGCCTTTAGTATCAACCAACGAGGGGAAAGGATAGCGTTCACTGACAGTAGGTGCCAATCGATTCTGGAGAATATTCAGCGGACGCTGGTAAGCTAAATCAGGTAAAACGCGGAAAATGCCAGTATGAGGCATTTTCAAAAATGTGGCGTAAATTTGCGGTTCTTGGGGATCGATATCGTAGCTAAAGCGGTCAAGCACCGCAGAAGTTTCCTGAGGATTAGTAAATTGATTTTTTAAGGGGAATTCCACCTGGGCTGCGGTCAAAAAGGTTTTAGCAGCTGCAAGAATAGTTAGGGCTGACGGTGAAGGTGCGATCGCAGGTTGTACAGGCGTTACATAGTCTGCTATTGCAGTTTTCGCAGTTCTACCGATAATGGGTATTGAGGGCGAAAATAAATTTGGTTCTTGTGTGGAAAATGGTGTCGCTAGCTTGTCTAGATGAGGAAGCTGCATTGGCGCAATCGAAAGCACAGGATCTGATTGTCGCTCACCAGTCACTAAGGGTAGCCCTCTAACTAAGGCTAATTCCCCACGCCGAGATAGTAATCGATCTAGCACGGGAGTAAGTTTTAATAATTCTTGGTTAGAAGCATACAAAGAGCAGTAAATTTTTATTTGTGACTTAGTTAATGGCTCGGCTAAAAAAGACAAGTTCTCAGTCAGATCAACCCGCGAAGTACACAAAGTTTTGGGACTTTTGTATTGACGGTTGAGAAAACCGTCTACAAACTTGGTGTAGACAGTTAATTGCCCTTGAACGGATCTCATTCGATTGGCATCAGGTGTAGTGATAGCTTGCTCAATGCGGGCAATCAAATCGATCTGTTGCTGCACCAGTCGGTTAGCTGTAGTATCAAAGCTTTCATTTGCCGGTACTGCTGCTAGAATTCGATTCTCTGAGAATAGAGACCGATAATCAAGGCTGGAAAGGTTACTAGGAATAGAAACCAAGGAAAAAGGTAGCAATAAGCTGAAAAAGATGTATCTCATCTGAAAAATGCAGGACTGATAGGTGTAGGAAAAATCTAAAATAGATATTAAATTTAAAAGAAAGAACGACCATCGACCAGCGTCAGTCCATCTTAAACATTCTGTCAAGCGCCGCCGGGTTGTTACCAGTGCTGAAACACGATTACATGCCAGTTTCCCCAGATCAGCCGATCTATTCTGAAGCTCCACTCCAGCTGTTGCTGTTTGTTGATGGACGGCCCAAGTCCCGACAACAGGTACAGCGAATACGGGCTTACTTGAAAGAATTACAGGCTGGATATCAGTTTGAACTTCAAATCATTGATGTTGGACAACAACCTTATTTGGCGGAACACTTTAAATTAGTGGCAACGCCAGCTTTAGTTAAAATCCACCCGGAACCCAGGCAAATCATTGCTGGGAGTAATATAATCGGTCAACTGAAAAATTGGTGGCCTCGCTGGCAAGCTTCTGTAGATGCTTATTTGAAATTACAAGAAGATTTACAAGAACGTCTAGAAGAAAATAGTCGGGTGGTAGCACCAAAATCGACAATTACTTCTGTTGCTGTTTCCGCCGAGCTCATACGTCTCTCAGACGAAATTTTTCGATTGAAACAGGAACAAGAGAAACTTCACGAGCAGTTGGAATTTAAAGACAGGGTGATCTCTGTGCTGGCCCATGATCTCCGTAATCCTTTAACTGCTGCTGCGATCGCCATAGAAACTCTCCAATCTAACTACAATATCGAAACAGGTCAATTCCAGCGCCTCAAGCCAGCAATGACAGCGCACTTATTAAAACAAGCCCGCACTCAAACTAAGACAATTGACCGTATGATTACGGATCTTTTACAGGTGGGTAGGGGCAATGATACAGAGCTACCAATAGTACCCGAAAAAATGGAAATCGGCAAACTCTGTCTAAATGTGTTGGAAGAATTGCGCGATCGCTACACTGCCAAATCCCAACAGATAGAAACAGATGTCCCCAAAGACTTGCCCTATGTCTATGCCGATCCAGAACGCATCCACCAAGTGCTAATCAACCTGTTGGATAATGCCATTAAATATACACCTGTTGGTGGCAAGATTAGTATTACAGGACTGCACCGCACGACCCAAAAAGTTCAGATTAGTATTGGTGACACTGGGCCAGGAATTCCTTACGAAAACCGCGATCGCATCTTTGAAAACCACTTCCGTCTACAACGGGATGAAGGTACAGAAGGTTATGGCATTGGTCTTTGCGTATGCCAACGGATCATTCGGGCGCACTATGGTCAAATTTGGGTAGATTCTGTTCCTAATGGCGGCGCATGGTTCCACTTCACCTTGCCAGTTTATCCCTCTAAGTCATAGCATTTTGGATTTTGGATTTTAGATTGGCCCCCTGCCTTTAGGCTTAAGCTTGGGAAAGAGAGTTGGCTTTGTCGATTTTGAATTTTTACCTAGTTGAAAATAGGGGATTGAAAGCTAGTTTAAATTTGGAATTGTGCAACATTCAATCCAAAATTTAAAATCTAAAATTCGGTTGCCCAATTAAATATTTGGATAGAAACTTTAAATTGTTCTCAGTTCTGCATCTACACGATTAAAACTGATTATTAAAATTAGATTTTTAAATTTTTATTTAAAAGCAAAATCCTAGATCCAAAAACTAGGATTGACACACTTGTTATTGATTAATCATTTGAGGATAATACGATTGCGCCCCTCTGCCTTTGCTTGGTAAAGCGCCTTGTCGGCTGTCACAATTAAATCTGAAGGTGAAGATTCCCAAGTAGGAACCATCGTTGCTACACCCATACTGAGGGTAACATATTGGCTCACTTCTGACCCGTCATGAGTTATTTGCAAATTTCTTACTCCAGCTTGCATAGCAGCAGCAATGTGAACTGCACCAAATGCATGGGTATGAGGCATAACTACAGCAAATTCCTCACCACCATAACGTGCTACTAAATCATGATTTTTCTGGGCTGTATGGCTTAAGACAGCACCTACTTTTTGTAAGCATACATCTCCAGCTGGGTGACCATATTTATCATTGTAAAATTTAAAAAAGTCGATATCACATAAAATTAATGAAAGAGGTGATTCCTCTTGTGCTAAATTAATCCACTGAGTATTCAGATAATCATCAAAACGGCGACGATTAGCCAACCCTGTTAAGCCATCAACATTGGCGATATGCTGCAAAGCTTGGTTTGCCGCTTCTAACTGTTTGTAGACTTGTGCTTGTTGCAGTAGCCGTCGCAAACGCTGGCGTAAAACTGCCCAGTGAATAGGTTTGGTTATGTAATCCATTGCTCCGGCTTCAAAGGCACGATTGACAGAATCTTCATCATCTAAGCATGTGATCATCAATATGGGAGTCCGCTCCCATAGTTTAGAGATCACCGTATTACCTAGAGCAGAATCTGTATCAAAACTTGCCAGTGCTGACATCAAGTTATTTCTAGCAATCTTAAGCAATTGCTTACAACACGTAAAGCCATCCATCACGGGCATTACCGCATCTAGCAAGACTATATCTGGTTTGATAGTATGGTAAGCGTCTAAACACTGCTGGCCATCATTGACTTCAACCACTCGATAGCCTTCTTGTTCCATAGCTTTACGCAACAGCACTCGCATAGTCTTGTCGTCATCAGCTACTAAAATTAGTGGCGGTTGCTTAGAAAGAGGAAATGGGCTTATGCCTGACATGAGTTGCGTTCCACAGAAAATAAAAGTATCGCTAAGGGCGAACCTGGAAAAACTTGCCCCCTGAACTAAATCGCCTGTGAGCGATAGTTTTTGCCGTAGTTACAATCCGATTAGACAAATCAAAAGATTATAGTGTTCTGGTGTTCGCTACATTTCTAGAAACAGGTAAGGTTCTGCTTCTTGATGTACCAGTTTGTCGGGTATCTAGTAATACAAATTCTGGATTAGATAATTGGTCTAGGTAGTAAGTTTTAAGATGAGCATGAAAAAAGGCTGCGTTACTAGAAGCTAGGAATGGCTGCTTCCATATCAATGGCAATATTTGCAGCCAAAAGGTATCCTGCTGTTGGTGCATAGAACGCTCGCTGATTCTCAGCCAGGCAAATGGTAAATTACTAGTTTGCATAGACAATATTATTTAAAACACAAAGGCATTTGTTATCTGCTTGTCCAGCTAAGGACATGGCCAGAAATGTATTATTGACGTTTAATGGGAATTAAGTCTTGAAACCCTTATAATTTCGTAGATAGTCACAAAACAATGATTGTGGGCTAATCTAGAACCCTTATGGCATAAGAGGCGTTCTAATTCACATTAGGCTTACTATTTATATTTCCCTACTGCTCAAGTCGAATTGCCATTTCTAGGAAAACTTCAAATATTCACCCTATTTTTCAGTCATAGAGTAGCTTTTGGCACTTAAAAGTGGTTGATAAATTTCAAAATGCTCTCATAAAATATCTAAATATCAATACTGTAAATCCTTGCTGTCAAAGCCTAGAGCTAATCAGGTAAGCTTTTCAGAGTTTTGTAATAATGATATTGGTGAAAAAAGAGCAAATAGCAAGAATTAAAATCTAGTTACTTCTTAGTTAAAAGATAAGTGTTTACACTTAGAAAATTTGTTATAAGCAAACAAAATGGTTTGTTTATCTATAGTGGGCGATCGCTGATGAACAGCTTTGATCACTTTCGCCAGAGAATAATAGATGGTATTTAAAGAAGAGGCAAATGGCACCCTTATTAAGGGTTTAGACTGATACGGAAACAGGGAAACGCTCTCATGGAGAGATATTTTTGAATTCTGAAAAAAATCCGTATACCTCTAATTCCCGAATTTCCTGTTCCCTATTCCCCCAACTCTGTTTTTGATCTCTACAAGTAATTTCAAAAATAAAATAGTAGTCCTATAGAATAGTATAAAGATGAAATAACGCAACTTAAAGCTAAATTAGCTACAGGCTAAATTTGTAAAAAAGCCAAAATGACAAAAAAAACCAGTAACCGCAATGCCTGATCCATTAATGTATTTACAGGATAATTATGTTGTTTTGGAAACAAACCTACCAGAGCAATTTTTGACTGCCTCAGAATTATTAGAAAAGCTCAAGTTAGTTCTGCAAAAAATCGAGGTTCAGGATTTACCACCTGATGTGCAAAAAATTGATGGGGTAGACGCTCAAGCCCAGTATTTAATCGATACAAGTTGTGAATTGGATTTAGGCCCCGATCAATATTTCCAGTGGTACGCAGTACGCTTAGAAAAGTAAGTTGTAGTAAAATTAATTTTAGTTACACTCAGTGGAACTTGAAATCTCCTTTGATTGAAGACCACTAAATCAAAAATTTAGTGGGTGCTTCTTTTGGAATTAGGAATTACGAATTAGTAGTTGTAGTAATCAATGCCAGTTCAATTTGATTTTCATCTGGCTGTGTAATTTGAACCTCTACTTCAGGTCCGAAATATTTGGTCATTTTTTCCTGCTTTTGTTGCCAAACATCTATTGGGAGTAGCGGCGAATCAAATTCTAAAATTAAGGCATAAGCCCCATTAATTTCCTTCTCTCTTAATCCTGTGACGATTGGTATTTCTTCGTCTGTTTTACCTAAACTCAGGTAAGAGAGCGCCCTATCAAGATGGGCATTTTGTCCATAGCAATAGCGGGTGATATCTTTACGGATTTTATTTTGAGTCACAGTTGCTTGTTCCTCGCGCAGTCTCAAAACTTCGGGTGTAGTATTTTGACTAAAGGCTATGGGCTTTAGTTCATTAGCTTTGAGTGCTAATCCTCCTAACAATAGAGGAAAGCCGTAAAAAAATCCTACAAGATTGAGTGTGGCATTATCAGCCGCGTAGGCTACGAAGCCAACGATGGTTAGGATAGCACCGACAGTTAAACCGATGGTTCCCAAAGAAATTTGGCGTAACATGATCTGAGATTAGTATAATTTCTTAAAACATTAATTTTATTATCATCGGTTATGAGCGTTCCACTAGGGAGAAGTCAAAAGAAGCCAGTGCTTTGAGCTTTTGTAGGGTAGGCACTGCTGATCATTCGCACAACCGTGATGATTCTGTTGTGTGCAGTGCCCATCCTACTATTGGATGGGGTTGGAGTCGTCATGCAAAGGTGTTGAACTATTGACTGTTGAGTCTTGACTCCACAGAAGCAATCTCCTGTGTATCCTGTTCAGTTGTAACTCGCTCCCTTGTCCAGCTATCGATCGCATCACCCAAGGCAGTAGTTAAGTTATTGCGGGTTTGAGCATGGTTGTCTTGCTCAGTTTTCAAAGCTTGCAACAAGCGATCGCGTTCTTTAATAACTGTAACTAACTTAGCTTTTAAGTCATCCACCGATTGGAGTTGTGCTATTTCCTGTTGGATCGCCGTGACTGCTGTAGCATCAGGGAGTATTCCTGTGTCAAGACCTTGAAGTTTTTGGAGTTCAGCCTTCAGGGATGCGATCGCTTGTTGAGATAGCTGAGTATCTGTACGCCGTTGTTCTGCTTCTATGTTATAGAGTTTACGCCACTTTTGGGCACTTTCCCAAGCTCCATCGCGATCGCGCTGAAGTTCTACCATCTGCTGTTTAAGAGATTGGATCTCAGTCAACCATTGAGTTGTTAAGTCTTGACTCATAGCGATTATTGATTGGTTAATAGTCATTAGTTATTAGTTATCAGCAAAAGTTAAAAGTCAATAGTCAAAGAGACGCGATTAATCGCGTCTGTACTCAAAAGTCAAAAATCAATACGTCCTTTATTCTCCTTGTCTCCCTCAACCCCCTCATCTTCCTCATCTCCTCATCTTCCCAGTCCCCACCCCCCAGCCTCAGAACACCAAAATCATGTACCAGCCTCGTTTTGTCCGCTTCTTTCGGCATCTCAACTGGCGCACTCTTAAGAAAACTTTTGCCAGGACACTAGAAAGACGATTGTTGGGACTCGCCTCGGAAATTGCTTTCAACGCCATGTTATCGCTATTTCCAGCAATTCTGGCTTTCTTTACAGCCATTGGCTTATTTGCAGAATCTTTGCAAGAAACCTTTAAACAACTAGCGGAGCAAGTGAGTCAAATTGCGCCAGAAGCAGCGCTGGTGCTGATTCGGGATTTTGCTTCCAGAGAAATCGCTCATTCCAAAAATGGTAGTTTATTTTCTATCAGTTTTGCGATCTCAATTTGGGCTGCTTCGGGGGCAGTAAGTACGGCGATGACAGCCCTAGATCAAATTCATCAAATTCCCCCAGAGAAAATGCGTCCCTTTTGGAAAGCCAAACTGATTTCTCTGGGGCTTACTGTCGGTACTATGTTGCTTTTAGTATTGGCTTCATTTTTAGTTTTTATCAGCGACCTACTCTTGGCAATGGCGGTGCGCGAAAATAATTCTTTAAGCTTCTTGTTTGATATTTGGCAACTGTTACGCTGGCCTTTAGCTTTAAGTATTGTTGCTTTTGCTTTTGGCTTTGTCTATCGCTATGGCCCTAGTATGTGGAATCCAGGTACGCCAATGATGCCTGGAGCTAGTTTAGCAGCTATTTTTTGGGCAATTTTGTCAGCGCTGTTTCGACTTTATGTAGCTAATTTTGGTAACTACAATAAAGTATATGGTGCTGTAGGCGCTGTGATTGTCTTAATGCTTTGGTTGTGGATGAGTGCTGTTGTTCTTCTTGTGGGCGACCAATTAAACGTTACAGTTGGTGAAGATATGCACTCCCGCAAGCCGTCAAATTTGATAAACAAAATTAATTAGTAAAATACTAAACTATTGAAACTCAACAAAGCGATCGCACTCATGCCTGATTTACCTTCTCGCTATCCTATTATTGAACCTGATGCTAAAGCATCTACAGTCAGACGGCTGCGTCAGCTAAGTAGACTTTTGGATAATGCTGTCACTATTCCCGGAACCCAGGTTGGTGTTGGTTTAGATCCAATTTTAGGATTATTACCGATTGGCGGTGATTTTGTAGGTGTTATGCTTTCTTGCTACATTGTTGTCGAAGCAGCGCGCTTAGGTGTACCAAGAGCTACTATCGGCAGAATGGTCTTCAATATCATAGTGGATGGTTTAGTAGGCTCTTTCCCAATGTTGGGAGACTTGTTTGATTTTGCTTGGAAAGCTAATACTCTCAATATTCAGCTTTTAGAAGATAACTTAAAGTTTCCCAGCCAAAGCCAAAAGGTAGATAAATTATTTATCTTGGCATTGGCGGCTGGATTATTGCTTGTTGCCATTGTCTTAGTTGTCTTACCTGTGATACTAATTAGATTGCTGTGGCAAGCCATCAGTGGTGGCTAATTTAGGTATTAATTACAAGTAATGAAAGATTGGTGGCAAGCTACTTTTCCTCAAGGGCGGCAAAGTTTAATTATTACTGATACTAAAGGTTATCCTGTACAAATTGCTTATGGTGAAAAAGGTACAGGTAAGCCGCTAATTTTATTACATGGCATGGGCAACTGGAGCTATAATTGGCGTTACAGTATTACCCCTTTGTCTAAATATTTTCGAGTCATTTGTTTTGATGCCAAAGGCTACGGTTTTTCGGAAAAACCTGTATTTAGGCAAGAAGATAATGGGCATCAAATTCTTGAGTTAGCGCGAATCATTCAAGAATTATGTGATGAACCTCCAGTGATTGTGGCAGAATCTTTAGGTGGGTTAGTTGCGCTTTCCCTTGCTCAAGAATATCCTGAATTGGTAGGGCGTTTAGTAGTTGTTAATGTCCCGATTTTTGCTGAAAAGTTACCGCATTGGGCAATGTGGATACTGGCACAAACGCCGCTAGAAATTATCCAAACAATAGATACTTTACGTTTAGCATATTTCTTGGCACCTCTATTTAGAGAAATTATGGCAATAGAGAGGCGACAGGTGCTATTCGATCCATCAGTGCTAACCGAAGAGGATATTTATTGGATAGCTTACCCATTTATTGAAATTACTGGAACTCTTGTAAAAGTTGCCGAAGAATTACAAATAGCAGCCAGAGAAATTGAGCATTGGCAAACTCAGAAACCAAATATGCTGAGTAAAATTCAAAGTAACTTAAGTGCTATTGAATGTCCGACTCTAATTTTATGGGGTGAGCAAGATAATTGGTTTCCTGCTAGTCATGGAGAAAAACTGTATAGATGTCTCCCCAATGCTAAATTACAAATTTTACGTAACTGCTGTCATGATGCCGCAATTGGTTCTGCAAAAGAGGTAAATGCAGCGATTGTGGAGTTTCTTCAGGAGACACGCTTTTTGTAGATTTTGAAATGAGCGGCAAATGGAACTCAATGAGTTTCTCAGACACTGGAATGTCTCACGGGAAGAACTAGCTTTTATTTGTGATTGTTCAATAACAACCGTCAATCATTGGTTTTGTCAGGGAGTTGACCGTTCGTTGCAGACGTTGGCGCAGCCATCGCCCACTGCGTCCAAATTGCCTATGAACGCAACTCCAGCACTGCTATCCGCCATCTCAAACAACAGTTAAGTGACCATTCTGGGGGTTGCTGAATCTGGATATGAAATTTCCAAATAATATTTCTTCAACTCTCATTCTTGCTGTGCTCAAAGTATGAAACTCATCAATAAGCAAAGGGGTCTAGTTATGAGTAACCAGACCCCTTATACCCGTGAGCCAATTTGATCCAACATTGCCTCCCTGACGAACTTGAGTTTACAGGTCTTGCACTTGTTACCTGAACCTCCCGTAGTCACTTTTTCCTAAGCTATTGGTTTGGCATGACTCTTAACCCAATCTTGGTAAGGGTGTCGCCACTTCCACCTATTTGAGAGGTTCTTTGCAATTCCACTATTATATTAGCACAGTTTTTTATAACTGAATGGAAAATTTTTAGATTTTCAGCTATTAGAAATGTTCTATTTTTTTCAGTCTTTACATTTAGCTGCATCTGAAGAGATCAAGCCTGAATGGATAAGAGTTTTAATGACTTTTGTTAAGAAAAACAAAAAATATTCAAGCTTGACTAACAAATCTTACTGCTTTTGATAAGCTAAAGGCAGGAAGCATCTATAAATATAATTTCAGAATTTTTAGCGTTTTTATAACCCTTGCCAGGTAAGCTGTAGGATGATTTGTTTGTGTTTTTAGAGTTAGCCTTCAATCTGACTTTGAAGAAACTACCCACCCTACGAATAGTTGCTGCGCTCGCTCAATAATTGCGGTTTAATAGTATTCGATTTATTGCATAAAAAGCCATTGATTTGTTGCTGCTCGGTTGGTAATTGTTTATAGCTAGCCGAGTAATTGTGAAAAATTTTGCCTACAGACTCAATAGTTAACCGTCGCTAATTTTAGTTTTTACCCAGTCTCTAATAAAGATGCAGTAAAAATTTAACAGCTAGGTGAATAAATGCTGAGATTTTGAAGATTTTTGCCATCGAAAAACGGCAATCAAAAACCATATCGCCGAAATCAAGAAACATCAAGATGACCAGAGGAGTCCAAGATGGAAATCTTTGATTATGTGATTTTAGGAGCAGGATTAGGTGGACTGTCAGCAGCAGCCTGTTTAATCAAGCAAGGATACCGGGTAGTAGTTCTGGAGAAGCATTACTTACCGGGTGGCTGCTGTCATACCTTTGATTATGGTGAATACAGCTTTTGTGCTGATGTGCATTATATTTCTCAATGTGGTTCCGGTCAGACCATCAGCCAATTTCTCAACTACATTGAACAGAATGTACCCTTTAATAGCCTCAATCCTGACTGCATTGACCGAGTAATTACACCAGAGGCAGATTTTTCTATTCCTTTGGGATGGGAAAATCTGCGTCAAGGTTTGCTCTCTAGCTTTCCCGAAGAACAGCAAGCTATCAACCGCTACTGCGATGAGATTAAGCAACTTCATCAAGAAATTCGTAGCTTAGTGCTAGAAGTGCGCTGGTACGATCGCAAATTGTCTGATTGGTTAAAGTTACCAAAATATTGGAATTTATTTTGGAAGCGGAGTTGGACTCTACAAGATTTGTATAACTATGTTGGCTTATCGCCCAAGCTGCAAGCAGTTCTGGCGGGACAAAGTGGTGACTATGCGCTACCACCCAAAGAAATTGCGCTGATTACCCACGCTACCCTAGTTTGGGACTATTCCGAAGGAGCCTATTATCCAAAACATCACTTCAAACACTTTGTAGACAGTATTACTGAAGTAATTACAGCTGGTGGAGGCGTAATTAAGTACTCAACGCCCGTTGAACATATCCAAGTGAGTCACAACATTATCCACAGCGTCATTGCCGATGGTATTACCTACAGCGCCCGTAAAGCTTATATCAGTGACCTAGACCCCAAATTAACAGTAGAGTTGATGCATGATGTTGAAGCTTTGAGCCACAGAGAACGTCAACGCTTAACAAGTTACGAATACTCAGCTAGTGCTTTTAATATTTACTTAGGTTTAGATAGTCGCTTTGACCCAGAACGATACGGTATCGGTAACTGGAATATCTGGTACTATCCCACAGGTGATCTCAATAGAGAATATCAACAACAATTGGCAGGATACCTCAGCCACCCCTGGATTTTCCTCTCATGTCCGACGATGAAGTCCCAGGAAGCAGGAATGGGGCCAGATGGGCATCATATTCTGGAAATTGCCACAGTCTGTCCCTATGAACCTTTTGAATACTTGCACAAACACGACCCCAAAGCCTATAAAGCGAAAAAGCGGGAAGTTTATCAGCAGGTGATGACTAGTGTGCGCGATTTAATTCCCGATGTAGACAACTATGCCAGGATGAAAATTTACGGCACACCTACCACCAGTGAATTTTATCTAGGACAACCCCAGGGTAATATTTATGGTGCGAAGTTAGTACCCAAACAAGTAGGTTTAGATCGCCTGGGATATACAACAGAATTGCCTAATCTATTTTTGGTGGGTGCGAGTGCAGGCTATCCCAGCGTACCTGGTGTCATTGGTAATGGTATGGATGTAGTGGAATTGCTGACCGGGCAATCGGTGCGGCAGAAAATTGAAATACCAAAGCCGTTGGTGGTAGCCGGATAAGAAAAGACAAAGGGGAAAAGGACGAAACTCATTCAAGCATTAATTACAAATTAGTAATTTATAATCGGTATTAGGAAGACGTGAAACAGCACACAAAATCGTTAGATTTTGGTATTGAATGAGTTGAGAATTCAGTTAGACTCCAACTCATTCAATTATTAATTACGTTAGCGTAGCGTAAAGCCTGCGGCATAGCTGCGCTTAGAGAGAGTCTTCTCCTGTCGGAGACGCTCGCGACCAAGCATCATTACGAATTATTTTAAAACGTGGGCTTATCAAATAGCAGCAAAGACAAAAAGAAATCCATCATAAAAATTGAAACCCAAGTAGTCACAACTGCTGTTGTTGCTGATTCTCCTACTTCTTTAGCTCCGCCTCTAGTAGTTAGGCCCCAACTACAGCCATTAATAGCAACTATAGCTCCAAAAATAAAGCCTTTCAGCAAAATAATCCATAAATCTGATGGTTCTAAAAAACTTCTGACTGACTCTAAAAATGTCTCTGGCATAATCTGATAAAACTGCGATGCTGCAAAGATTCCACCGATGATGCCAGTAACTAAACCAAAAATTGTCAATAATGGTGTCATCAAACAGCAAGCAATGACTCTAGGAAGTACTAAATAATCAATTGGATCGGTTCTAAGCATATGCAGCGCATCAATTTGGTCTGTGACTCGCATTGCACCTATTTCTGCGGCAAAGGCCGAACCTACTTGTCCAGCGATGATACTAGCAGACAAAATGGGAGCCAATTCTCTGCAAAAAGCTAAAGCAAAGGCTCCTCCTACGGCACTTACAGCGCCAAATTGCACTAATTCTCTGGCTGTTTGGATAGTAAAAATCATACCCGCAAAACCGTTTACCAGCAGAACTGGACACAGCGAGGCTGGCCCAGCAGTCACCATGTGTTCCAGAATCTTGCGGTGATAGGTTTTTGCTTGGAGAAAATGTAGCAAGACTTGACCAAAGAGCAGAAATACAGCGAAATAGCGCCCAATTGAAAATTGCTTGAAATTTCTTTTATGTTGTACTTTTACTACCATCTAGTATCCCCTCAACATGATTGTTTAAAATTAGCTAGACTTAAAACTTGCTTGATGCAAGAGATTGAGGGAGAAAAATTGACTGTAGGCATTCCACGCCATGAGATAACAAAGGCATTCGGTAATTGCTGAAGACGCTTAAAGAATATCTAATTCTAGTTGTTTGTGTCCATCTTTGGGCATATCCACTTTGAGTGAGGGCGATCGCGTACTATCAGGTTTGCTACCCCTTACGGAAATAGAATAGAAATAAACACCAAAAATGAACCAGGTAGATTATCTCCGGATTAGCTTAATCGATCGCTGCAATTTCCGGTGTCAATACTGTATGCCAGAAGGTGCAGAACTAGACTATATCGTCAAGCAACAACTTTTGACTGATGAGGAACTCCTTACCCTCATTCAAGAAGTATTTATCCCTGTAGGTTTTACCAGCTTTCGCTTGACTGGTGGGGAACCTTTACTACGTCCTCATGTGGTGGAATTGGTGAGGGCGATCGCATCTTTTCCCCAAACCCAAGATTTATCAATGACAACCAACGGGTTTTTATTAGCCCCGATCGCGCAAAATCTCTATGATGCTGGTTTGCGGCGCATCAATATTAGCCTGGACTCTCTAGAAGCAGACACATTTGACCAAATTATTGGCAATCGCGGACGTGGGCGCTGGGAGCAAGTTTGGCAGGGGATTCAATCTGCCCATCGCGCCGGCTTCGACCCCTTGAAGCTGAATGTAGTGGTGATTCCTGGAGTGAATGACCATGAAGTGCTAGATTTAGCTGCCTTGACCCTTGACCGCAACTGGCATGTCCGGTTTATTGAGTTTATGCCGATTGGCAACTGGCAATTATTTGGCGATCGCGGATGGGTTTCTTCCGCACAATTACGGCTACAAATTCGCGATCGCTGGGGATTGACAGATTCTCAAGTTCGTGGTAAGGGACCAGCAGATGTATTTCAGATTCCGGGAGCTAAGGGAACACTGGGATTCATCAGTCAGATGTCAGAGTGTTTTTGTGATCGCTGTAACCGGATGCGTTTGAGTGCCGACGGCTGGCTGCGTCCCTGTTTATTAAATGAAACTGGTCAATTAGACTTAAAAACTGCTCTCCGGTCTGGTATCAGCACCGCACAATTGCAAGAGCAGGTGAGACATTTATTAGCAATTAAGCCCGAAATAAACTTTAAACAACGTGAATCTGGCACCACAGGTATATATTCACGCACCATGTCCCAGATTGGCGGATAGCCATTTGTCCTTAGTCATTTGTCCTTGGTTATTTACAAAGGACAAAGGACAAGGGACGAATGACTATTACGCTTGGCGTGAGTAGTATTCCACCACCAGCAGTTCGTTAACTTGTAGCGCCACCCATTCTCTTTCAATGACACTGTTGACTTTACCAACCAGCTTGGTTTTATCAAACTCCAGATGACTGGGTAGATTAGCTAAGCCTGGATATTGTAGGTTGGCTTCCACCAACTTACGCGATGCTTCCTTATTTCTAACAGCTACTTCTTCGCCAGGACGGCACTGATAGCTAGCAATATTAACGACACGTCCATTCACAGTGATATGGCCGTGATTTACTAATTGCCTTGCTGCGGGAATAGTGGGAGCTAAACCCAAGCGGAAAACCGTATTATCCAGGCGCATTTCTAGCAGCTGCAACAGCACTTGTCCAGTAGAACCAGTTACCCGTCTGGCTTTGCGGACATAGCGTAGCAGTTGCTTTTCGGTCAAACCGTAGTTTAAGCGCAGTTTTTGCTTTTCTTCTAACCGGATGGCATACTCAGAGCGCTTTTTGCGGTTCTGACCATGCTGACCAGGTGGATAAGCACGTCTAGCGCTTTTACGAGTTAATCCTGGTAAGTCGCCTAAGCGACGGACAATTCTGAGGCGAGGCCCTCTGTATCGGGACATGTGTTTCCTTAATCTAATCCTGTTTCAACTTTACCCAGACATACCATTGTGGCATTCCCCCAACTTAACAAATAAAGCGATCACTTATTTGTTCGTTAAATCGGCAGATTCTTGGTTGTTTGAAAATCCTGGCTCTAGCAGAATTAATCTAACTAGATTAGAGGTATCTTCTCCACACCAGTTGCCTCTCCTGTTGGAGATGCTACGCGAACAACGCACTGGCTTCCAAGCGTCAATTCCCCAGTGCCCCTGGGTACTCAGACTCATTAGTTTTGCGTTTCCCAGTTTCGTAGGCTACTCAATCACTAGATTGTTTCACGTAGTATTTCTACACAGAAATATTTTTTACGTTACCTACTTATCTTCGATCAAAATATAGTAGCACATCAATAAAGCATAAATCCTCTAACAGTGGTGTTGATCTAACCTTTTTTCCTCAACTATGGTAGTAAAATTCCTGAGATAAAGAAGATTGATTGCAGTTATTGAGTTAGCATAGCCATTGGGTGTTTGCTGAACGGAAATATTAAGGAGTAAAAATCTATGAGCAAAAAAGGCGGTTCTGACTATAGGATGTTGTCGGATCGAGCAATTAAGGTGACAGTTCCTGTTTTGGCGATCGCTGGATGGTTAGCAACAATGGTTCCCACTATGGCGGCCGCCACCTATAGTAACAATGATTACCGTGCCTGTGCTGGTCAGTTATTGCGCGTCAATATCAATGCGAACGCTGCATCACAAGCTTGTGCTGGGGCATTGCGTCCAAGAGATTTGTCTTCCTGTGTCGTCAAAATTAGCAGGCAAACACAAATCAGTGCTGTAGATGCTCTTAATTCCTGTACCCTGGCACGCCGTCCTGAAGATTTAGCTACCTGTGTAGTTGATATTAGCCTCTATCCTAGTAAGGACGCAGCTAACCCAGCAATTTTAAATTACTGTGGTCGGAGTTTGTTGCCTGTAAGTTTTTCTCAGTGTGTGGTAGGATTACGTACTGAAACTAAATCGGCTCTTACTCCCACACTAGATACTTGTATCAATGGCAGTGATAGAGTTAGTAGCTTTGCACCTTCGTCCACATCACCACTTCAACCGCCCACACAATTCAGCCCAGTTTTTGAAACCACTCCCATTCCCACACAACCAATAAATAAGTAAAAATTATTACAATAAGCTAAATGGTAGCTTAAAGCTGAAGTCAAAAAGAAAAAGTGCTGTAAAGCCCTGCGGGCATAGGCACCTCTAAAACGCTGTGTCCTTGTCTGCCTCTGTGCGGTTAATAAGTTATTGATTTAACCACAGAGGCTACATTAATTTAAAAATTAATCATTAAACTTGAGCTTGGGTATTGAAAAGCAACTTAACAATTCAAAATTAAAAATCAAAGACATTTTCAGTTGAGAATTTAAACACCCACTGAAAATCTGCCACGTGTAGACAAAAGGGTCTTAAACCCTTGAAGGTACGATAAAATCAACCGTCTTTCCTAGTTTGTGAATTGAAGTAGGTTCTTAATTACGAATTGTAATTATTATTGAAAGCATTTTGTGACAACAGGAAAATTCATTACGGGTAATCAGGAAGCTGCCTCTATGGACTGGCTCATCGGTGGTGGAGAAATGGGCAAGCTGATTCGTTCAATGGACTGGTCGAAGACTCCATTGGGTCCGATCGCTTCTTGGCCCCAAAGCTTGCGAACAACTGTCAGTCTCTGCCTCGCCTCCAATTTCCCCATCTCTATTGCCTGGGGGCCGAACTATGTCCAGATTTATAATGACGGCTACTGGCCCATCTGTGGCGGTAAGCATCCCCACTCAATGGGACAGGATTTTCGAGAGTGCTGGGCATCAGCATGGCCAGCAATTGGCGAAGCATTTAATCGTGCTTGCGAAGGTGAGGCTTCTTACCTGGAGAATCAAAGGATGTTTCTCGATCGCAACGGCTATCTTGAAGAGACATTTTTTACATTTTCGTTTAGTCCCATCCGTGACGAGACAGGCGGTGTGGGCGGACTGTTCCATCCGGTGACAGAGTTGACTCAGCAAACCCTGGCGGAACGACGGCTCAAGGTATTACGGGATTTGTCTGACCAGACGACGGATACCAAAACTGTAGAAGCAGCGATCGCAGGAGTAGCACAGACGCTAGCTCAGTATGATCTCGACTTACCCTTTGTGCTGATTTATTTAGTTGATTCTGATGGCAAACAGGCTCGGCTGGCGGCAAGTGTTGGTTTGCCAAAGGAAACCATCGCCAGTCCAATGGTAGTAGATTTGGACTCTGCGTCGCCATCAGTGTGGCCGTTGGCTGATGTAGTGCGATCGCAGCAGTCGATGTCGGTTGATGGCTTGGAAGGTCAATTGGGCGGGTTATCTTGCGGCCCCTATCCAGAATTGCCCCAGACGGCATTGGTATTGCCAATCCGCTTGCCAGGGACAGAATATCCACTAGTTCTACTAGTAACAGGGGTCAGCTCACGGCGATCGCTCGATCAGCCTTACCGCCAATTCTACGAGATGCTGGGCGATGCAGTCACCAATGCCTTGTCAAAAGCCCATGCTTATGAAGCTGAAAGCAAACGGGCAGAGGCTTTGGCAGAGATTGATCGCGCCAAAACCGTCTTCTTCAGCAATGTCTCCCATGAGTTTCGCACGCCTTTAACCCTGATGCTGGCTCCGGTAGAGGATGCCCTAGCGGATACTGAGGCTCCCTTACCCCCCAGCCAACGCGATCGCATTGAAATTTTACAGCGCAACGGCTTACGATTGCTGAAACTGGTCAATACCCTACTTGATTTCTCGCGCATTGAAGCCGGACGTATTCAAGCAGTCTATGAGCCAATTGATTTAACAACATGGACAGCAGAACTTGCCAGTACGTTTCGCTCGCTGATGGAACGTGCTGGACTGTCTCTAGTGGTGGAATGCTCTCCTTTGTCCGCTCCGATCTACGTTGATCGGGAAATGTGGGAAAAAATTGTCTTCAATTTGTTGTCCAATGCCTTTAAGTTTACGTTTACAGGCAAGATTACAGTTCGCCTACAGGATTTTGCCGATCATATCGAGTTGACTGTTGAGGATACGGGGATTGGCATTCCACAGAACGAAATTCCCCTTTTATTTGAACGGTTTCACCGGGTCAAAGAAGCACAGGGTCGCAGTTTTGAAGGCTCAGGCATTGGCTTGTCCTTGGTGCAAGAGTTGGTGAAACTGCATGGTGGTAGTGTCTATATCACCAGTGAATTAGGAGAGGGCAGTTGCTTTAAGGTGGTCATTCCCACGGGATTTGCTCATTTACCCAATGTGAGCGCAGCGGGGCGCGATCGCGCACGTCGTATCTCTGTCTCCCCCACCCAGGCATCTACAGCAATGGGAGCTACTCCTTATATTGAAGAGGCTTGGCGATGGCTACCGGAAGTGAGAGAGGGAGATGAGGGAGAAGTTCTATCTTTCGCCCCCCCAACTTCCCCAGATCCCCTGGCTGACTCTGCCCGGATCTTACTGGTTGATGACAATGCGGATATGCGGAACTATGCTAAACGGCTGCTGGAGGAACGCTATCAAGTAGAAGCTGTTGCAGATGGCATGGCGGCGATCGCTGCTGTACGGCAACAGATTCCTGATTTGGTCTTGACAGATGTGATGATGCCCCAGCTTGATGGCTTTGGGCTACTACGGGAACTGCGGGCAGACCCCCAGACACGAGAACTACCGATCATTCTCCTATCTGCCCGGGCGGGGGAAGAGTCACGCATTGAAGGACTAGAAGCCGGAGCCGATGATTACCTAATTAAGCCCTTCTCAAGTCGTGAACTGCTGGTGCGGGTGGAAGCCAATTTGAAGCTGGCACAGATTCGCCAGGAAGCAGCAATGCGGGAACACACACTCCGCCTCGCTGCCCAAAAAGCCCAGCAGGATGCTGAGGTGAGTCAGGCACGCTATCGGGCCATTATTGAAGACCAAACTGAGTTGATTTGCCGATTTCTACCCGATACTACGATTATCTATGTCAATGAAGCGTATTGCCGCTTTTTTGGGCTGGAGCAAGCACAGGTGATAGGAAGTAGCTATCAGCCAATTATTGTTGCCGAAGACCAGGAACAGGTAAATCAGCTTGTTAATTCCGTAAGTTTGAATAACCCCATCGTCACTGTTGAGAACCGGGTTGTGACCCATAGAGGAATCCGGTGGACTCAGTGGAACAATCGCGCTTTATTTGATCAGCAGGGACGCTTAATTGAGTATCAGTCAGTCGGACAAGATATTACAGACCGCAAGCAAACAGAAGTTAAACTCCAGCAAGCTAACGAGCAACTAACCCGTACCAATGCCGAACTAGTCCGCGCCACTCGCCTCAAAGACGAATTCCTCGCCAACATGAGTCACGAACTGCGTACACCCCTCAATGCGATTCTGGGGATGTCACAAGTATTACAGGAAGAGGTTTTCGGCATACTAAACGAGCGCCAGCTACGGTCAATCTCAACTATTGAGAGCAGTGGCGAACATCTGCTGGAATTGATTAACGACATCCTAGAAGTTGCGAAAATAGAAGCAGGCAAACTAGAACTGAAAATGTCTCCAGTTTTAGTAAACCAGATCTGCCACTCTAGTTTGTCCTTAGTTAGACAACAGGCAATTCAAAAAAATATTCAATTGTGTACAGACATCTCGACAACTGTAGAAGAGATAGAAGTTGATGAGCGACGAATGCGGCAAGTGCTGAGCAATTTGCTCAACAATGCTGTCAAATTCACCCCCACGGGCGGGTCGGTAACATTAAGAGTCAGGCTAGAGCGATCGCATCAAGATGATAACGAGAACCTTTTGCTAGCTCCCACAGCGATCGCCTTTTCTGTTATTGACACCGGGATCGGCATTGCACTTGAAGATATGGATAAACTCTTCCAGCCATTTGTGCAAATTGACAGCAGCCTCAGTCGCCAGTATTCTGGTACAGGGTTAGGGCTGACTTTAGTGAAGCAGATCGCACAACAGCATGACGGTTGTGTCACGGTTAACAGTGAAGTGGGTAAAGGCAGCTGCTTTACCGTTCGCTTACCTTACTCAGAGACTTCACTACTCAAACCGATTTCCACTAGTTCAGGAGTGAACTATCATCAGCAGCTAACTGGAGAAAACTCCTCAGTTTCATCTGTCGTAAACGCTCAACCTCCGCAGCAGCCTCTGATCCTATTAGCAGAGGACAATGAGGCGAATATTGAAACCTTAGCCGCTTATCTCAATAGCCAAGACTATCGACTTATTCTCGCAAACAACGGACAAGCCGCGATCGACCTCACCACTGCTCACACTCCTGACTTGATTGTCATGGACATCCAAATGCCGGGAATGGATGGCTTAGAAGCCATCCGCCAGATCCGAAGCAATCCGTCATTACCCCTAATTTCAATCATTGCGCTAACGGCGTTAGCCATGCCCCAAGATAGAGCAAAATGTCTAGAAGCAGGGGCCGATGAATATCTGTCCAAACCTGTGAAACTCAAACAGCTTAACGCCGTCATCCAACAGTTGTTGAATCAGAATCAGACTACAGGAGAGATAGAAAATTCAAAATTCAAATTTAAGAAATCGAGTTGATCTTTAATAGTTGACTCTTGACTTTTGACCATTTACCTCATTTATCAGTCTTCTTTTTTCCCAAACACCATCTGTAAAATCATTGGAATGCCACCTTCTTGGTGATATCTATCTGCCCAAGCGCGGATAACTTCATCCAATTCTTCTAAAGCCTGCTCTAGGCGTTCTGGGGGAATATCAAGCTCTTCCAAGGCCCGCATCGCATTTTGTCGCTTTTCTGCCCAATCTTTCATTAAACGGAAATACCTAGCGGTATCTTCCACCATGATATAGGTGCGCTCTTGGTCGTCCGCAGGCGCATAGAAAGGACGGGTGAGTGCGTAGAAAGGCATTCCCCACGGAGAATCAATGCGTGTCACCGTGCCAGAGTAGAGCAGACGGCGCTTGATATGCTCCGCTAGAGCTTCACTCAAAGGCATTTGGTGCTCAGGTGGCATTTCCTCCTGCGATCGCTTGTGCAAAAATTCAATTAACTCCAGAAACTCAAAAGAGGTAATTAACTGAGCATCGGGGAGATTACTCGGTAATTTATGCTCGATTTGTTTCTTTTCCTCGGTTGTCAGACTTGTACCAGGAATGCGTGATTTCCCCGGCCGCCAAGGAAATTTTTCCATCCAGACGTAAGGCAATTGAATCAAATAGCGAGGCTCTTGAGAACCCAGCATTTTCAGCAATTTACCTTCAGTCAGGGCTTGTCTGACTTCCTCAACAATGATTTTGACCCGCTTCGGCTCCAAGTGGTGCAAATGACCAGTCATTCGCAGGTTTTGCCCTTGCTCTAGATAGGTCATGTAAATTGCACATTTGGCCGCCGTAGCCGCTGCATCTAAAAATGCCCCATGCCTGTGCCCACTGGTCCGCATGGCACTAAAAGCCAGATAAAGCATGATCTGATCCATAGCACTGGGGCCAAGACGTTTGATCAGATCTATGTCGTTACTCATATAACAGACAGTTAAATAGCACGTTTACAAATTTATTAGCCGTAGGAAAGTAAGTAGTATACACCCGACTGAAGGCAATATTTTCACTTCAGATTATTTATTATGCTTCAAGTATGAGGTTGTTGCTAGTCAAAATAATGAATTTAGGTGTAATTTCAGGCACATGCTTCAGAAAAGGGTTTTTGCTATATTTTATCTAACTCCTCTAAGTAATATTACTATTGTCTTTTTGTCTCAATTCCTTTAACGCCATCTAAACCTGGGTTTGTATGAAAAATAGAGGCGCGTAAGTTATGTAAAAAAAGCTTATCTTTTCCTAGATGATATTTCGGTCTGGTTTTTTAATTAATTTAATACTGGACGCTAATCATCAAGTGATTCCAGAAAATGCTTGTAACCTAGTGGTCGAATATAATTAGCTACTACTGAAAGCCGCAGAGAAATTAGCAATTCAAAAACCGCTATCAGCAACCGACGATTCAATTTTGACTAAGAAATTTAAAACTCAAATCAAGCTTGCCACTTTTACAAGTGAGGTGCTTTGACTCCCCACTGCAAAACTGCTCACTGTTTATTGATCCAGTAATTGGCGAATTACCGGAGAATAGGAGATAACAAATAAAGCTTGATAAATCTGATTTTCAAGTACCTTATCTATTTTCTTAGAAAGATTATTCATTGATTGTAGCATTTTTCTTTGTTTACTTGTATTAAGTAAGAGATTTTAAATTTTTTCATAACTATTATTTGATTTTTTTATACAAAAATTAAAATTAAGTTTAGTTGATATTTGTGTAATTAAGACTATATAGCAATTCGATTTGATTGTTGAAATTACTTGCAAAAGGAGGGAAATTTTAACAAGGAAGAGGGAAAAGCTCTAAGTATCGGTAAAGCGCTCCATGCCCAATATATCAGGGTTTTGATAGTCTGTGTACGTAGATAGACAAAAACAAACAGTAGCTCTATAGCAATCATTATTTATTAAACGTTATCTTAGTTTGAAAAAAAGAATGGGACAACGACATAATTAGGAATGCAAAGCTTGCGTTTCTACAGATGGTTGATATGTCAATACGGTTCAGTTAAGGGTTATTGGTGTAAATAATCGGTCTTTGAAGATAAATTTGAAGACACGATAAATCGCGTCTCTACATTAGGGTTTTGGGCTGATTTGAACCGTATTGGTTGATATGTTGCAAATATTTTTTGAATATATCCCCGACTGTCACAGAATTCGGGGATATGGATAGAAGGAATTTTCACAAATCAGATAAAACTGGTAGAGTGGCAATTTAATTTGCAGAATTTGAAGAATTTAGCTGATTTCGCATTTTTTCAAAGCTAAAAGCTGCTGCTCCAAATGTTACTAGTAGCACTCCCAAAATTTGTGCAATCTCTAAGTTTTCTTGAATCAGCAACCCAGCAAAAATCACAGTTAGGAAGGGGACACTGGCACCGATAATTGCCGAACGTATGGCCCCCAGTTGGCGAATACCAACATTATTGACCACATAACCAAAGAGAGTCAGTACACCCAAAATAAATGCACTTAAAATAATTTCTAACAACTTAGAGGAGTTAAGTGCTAAACCTAAATCGTCAGGTAATGGCACCATCAAACCAATGAAGCTTAACAGCAACATGGTAGCGAAGTTAATTAAGGTAAAAGAGACTGGATGCAGTTTACTAGCACATATCCGTGTCAGGATAACGTAGAAAGCAAAAGCCACTCCCGACATAATTGCTGTGCTACTTCCAAGGGGAACATTACCTAAAACAGGACTAGTAGCACCGCCTAAAACTAGTAATTCTCCGCAGAAAAGCGCACCCATAGCACCAGAACGGAATACACTAGGGCGATCGCGGAATAATAACCAAGATAAAAGACCGCTAATTAGTGGATAGATAAAGAAAAGTGCGATCGCCATACCTGTGGTAACTTGACTGATAGCAATGTAGATTAGCACTTGTGATAAAAACAAAAAGCAGCCGCTGGCGATCGACAACTGCAAAACCTTCCGTGTCTTGACATGATCAGGATGAGAATTTCCTTTTACTGAGACAAATAAATTTTGCAAGTCTTGCCAGACTGGTGGATGCATCATCGGTGCTAAGAGTAACATCAGTGGTACAACCACCAGCAACCGCAGCATTAAAATTAAGAGGATATTGCCCAAAGTTGGCGACAGCAAGCCTTCTACTTCGACTACGCCCAAAATCGCTGCACTCTGCTGAAAAATGACTTTGATGGCGACGTTGTAAAGTGATGACACCACTGCTGACAACACAATCAGCAAGAAACCTATCTGGATAGAGGATAAACTTGAGGAACCAGGTAACCCAAGTGATGGCGGTTTTACTCTCTGTTTTTGCGATCGCAAAGCAGGCTCAGGTTGATTTTGGCTTGACGATAAGTCACCGGAGAAGAAAGAAATTGGCTCATCAGAGTTGCTTGTGAATGGTGGGGCTGTTTCCTCTAGTGATGGTATTGGCTCTGGTGTGGTTTCATCCTCCGATAAATCATTGGCGAGGACAGAAATTGGCTCATCAGAGTTGCTTGTGAATGGCGGGGGTGTTGCTGCCGGTAATGGAATCGGCTCTGCTGTTTTTTCGCTCTTTGAGAAGTAATTAGAGCGGAAAGACATTGGTTCAGTGACATTTCCACTTTCTGAGGGGAGTGTAGCTTCTTGTGCAGCCTCGAACTCCGGCTGTGATGTAGTTTTGCTCTGTGAAAATTCTACAGGGGTGGCAGTAAGCGGCTCGACAGCTTGGCTATTTGTCTTTGCTGACTGTGGAGAAATGTCCCAGGGAATTCTTTGCTGTGCTTCAGGCGGTTGCAACACCGTAGGTAATGATACTCTGGCTGCTGGCTCGTCAGGAGGTTGCAACACAGTTGGTGGTGATAGTTGTACTGTTTTTAGTGGAGTTTGTACAATTGTTTTTTCCAGACCTTGCAAACGGTTAATTAACTCTGCTATGATTATTTCCCCTTGCTGTTGCTGATTGTGCATTCGAGACAACTGTTGGGAAATATTGCTTTGATAGTTTTTTAGCTCTTGTTGCAGTGAGTTAAAAGTGATGGTGAGTGTATCATCCAATGAGCCAAGCATTTGCTCTACATTTTCATTGTTATTGCCAGCAGGACTAGTATTAGTCTGATCTGAACCTAATCCAGCTCGTTGAGAGGAATTACTCTCTATTGCTTCGTTCGCTAAAGTTGTCAGTGAAGATTGCAGTTGAGAAGATATGTGCTTTGCCAAAGCTTCTGCTAGCTGACGGATTAACACCTGTTGCTCGGTGATTTGGCGCACCTGTTGTAACTTTTCTTTTTCTTCTAGCAGCCGTTGAATGTCATCACTTAAACGGGTTTTTTCCGCCTGAAGCCGCTTTACTTCTTCCTGCAACGAACGCAGCACATGCTGCTGAAGATTTTCCAAGTCCTCAACAACAGCCCAGAGAGCATTTTCGGCTGCTCTGGATAAATCACCTCTAACTCGCGGGTTGTCTGGTTGCTTCTCAAATCGCCCCATTAGCTTTTAACCTCTAACACCTTGACGATAAAGCTGCTTTCCGTATAACTGCTTGGCGCTCATACAAATTTTTTGTACCTTCTTAGATAAACCAAAAATTTTAACAGGACTTACGCATATCAACGTAATTTTGTCATGCTGAACACAGAGTTGGCAAAGCTGATAATTTAGCTCATGACTTAATAAACTGTATTTCTTTCAGCATCAACGGTATAAATTACCTCATTTTTTTTATATTGCGGGGTAAATAAAGTTGCCAGATTATGAGGCAAAATTATCAGTGTCGCCAGTCGCTATAAGTCAGGAGACTAAACACACAGGCTTTTTTTGACTATCCCACAGAGGTATTAGTTCAATCATCTATGTTTTTGAGCAGGATTTTTTGGGGAGAAAAATTTTTACTCCAAATCAATACATATTCTTTCTGTGCGAATAGTAATTGTCAAAAACTTGTGAAGAACTACTTGGCTACTACCAGGTGAGCTAAATTGTTAGGACTATCTATAAATTCGGGTAGAATGTAACTTAAGAGACAGTTTATATTTCTGACTAGGATTAAATTATTGGTCGGCGTAAATTAAAAGTATTGCTGACCTCTGGAATACATTTTAGTGAATTAACAGCCATTATGCAAAAATGCTGTGGCTTGAGAGTTTCACAATTTGTATTAGAAAGTCGTTAATGTCAACCAAGCTATTGTAATATCGCGACTGCCTGATGCCTTTCTGCGGTCAAAGAAATTATCAAAAATTATTCAAATTTTGGATATTTTTTTAATGGGCATTCCCTCAACCCATATTCATAAAAAATTGCTGTAGAAATTCAGGGTAATGCTCACATAAAAAGAATCCGGGCAATGCTAAAGATAGCAGCACTGAGAACTGCGCTAGCGGGGACTGTGACGAGCCATGCAGCGGCGATACCTTTGAGCGTTTGGAATTGAATCGACTTGATATTTTGCACGAGTCCAATGCCAACAACACCACCAACAAGAGCGTGAGAGGTGGATACAGGTAATCCTAAACGGGAGGCGAGTAAAATAGTCGTGGCGGTTGCGAGTTCAGCACAAAAGCCACTACTGGGTTGCAAGGAAATAATATTTTCGCCAATGGTAGCAATTACTTTTTTACCCCAAACAGCTAAACCACCCACAATACCGACACCGCCAAGGATTAAAATCCATATGGGGATAGTAATGCCATTTATCGGTACGCTACCAGTACGATTAATGTAAACGATCGCAGCTAAAGGCGCGATCGCATTTCCCACATCATTAGAACCATGAGCAAAGGCGACAAAGCAAGCACTCAGCAATTGAAAGCGGCCAAATAAGCGCTCAGTGGGATTTTGGAGTTTGGGTCGCACCTCTGGTGCGCTTTCAGCGCAACTTGGATTTGAGATTTTACTGTGATCTAATTGTTGCCAGCTATAGAAGGTGAGTCCAACTGCGGCAACTGCACCTGTGAAAATGGGAACATCGTAAGCGGGTATATTTAAGCCAACTCGGTCAATTAAAAAATTACTCAAAGGTTGAGTCAGCGATGGCAGGACAATCACGCCAAATGTTCCTATGAGTAGCGCACTCAACCAGGGAAGCCACTCGTTTAACTGCACCAGTTGATTTGGTTGCTCTAAAATCCAGTGTTTGATTTGGCTGTAAAATAAAGCCGCGATCACACCACTAATTAATGGCGTTAAAATCCAGCCAATTGTAATCAAGCCAATCGATGACCAATCAATCGCACCGACTCCCAAAGCTACCCAACTAAATCCCGCGATCGCACCCACAACTGCATGAGATGAGGATACAGGCAAACCCCGTGATGTGGCAATTTGTAGCCATACCCCAGAGGCTATTAATACCGTCACCATCCCCATAACTAAAATTTGGGGTGTAGCCGCGAATAAGGCGGGATTAGCAACTTTCGTAGCTAGAGTTTCCGTTACCTCATGCCCAAACAATACTGCACCTGCAAACTCTAAAACCCCAGCAATAATTAACGCTTGTTTCAACGTCACAGCTTTGGAACCAACAGAGGTTCCCATTGCGTTAGCAACATCGTTAGCACCGAGATTCCAGGCGACGTAGAAAGCGAGTAAGGCGACTAGTGCGAGGGTGATGGACATAGAGGGCTAGGGATGAGGGGGATGAGGGGGATGAGGGGGACAAATGCCCCATGCCCATTTATGGATAAATCAAAATTTTGTAGGTTTCCGGTGTAGGAGCGATCGCTTGATCTACGGCTTGTGATAAATTTTGTAGGGGATAGCGATCGCTAATTAAAGCTTCTACATGAATACGGCGATTAAATACAATGTCGGCAGAGAGATTTTGCAGGCGGTAGGATGAGCTATAACTGCCCATTAAGTCAATTTCTCGGCGATAAAGGAGATTTGGGTTGATGGGAATTGTAACTTCATCAGGAAACTCCGCGAAAAAGAGAATTTTGCCACCTTTACGAGTGCAATCCAAAGCCTGAAAGAATGCTTTCTCGCTGGGGACGGCTAGTAAGGTAACATCAACACCCATGCCATCAGTGATCGCATGGATTTTTGCGCTTAATTCGGGATCGCGGGCATCAAAAGCGGCTTCTGCGCCTACGTCCAAAGCCTTTTCAATTCTAGAGGGTAGTAAATCGGTTGCGATCGCTCTACCTCCGAAATATTTCACCAACATGATAAACATTAACCCAATTGGCCCCGCACCAGTTACCAACACGGTTTGTCCGGGTGCAATTTGCGCTTTTTTGACTGCTTTCAAGCAGCAGTTAGTCGGTTCCACAAAACTCGCTTCTTCAAAACTGATATCATCGGGAATCGGAATTAAGCCGCCATTTTGCACAATATGCCCTGGAACTTTCACATATTCGGCAAAACCGCCGCCACTGGCGTTAAATCCGGCTGTGGTAGAGATGTTTTTATAGACATCACACATGGAATAATTTTCATTGAGGCAGTAGGCGCATCGCATACAGGGGATATGGTGCATTACCGCCACCCGTTGTCCCACTTGCCAACCTTGAACTTTAGAACCCACAGATGCGATCGTTCCCGCCGTTTCGTGTCCAAAAATGCGCGGCGGTTCGTATAGGGGATAACGAATTTTTTTAATATCTGATTGACACAACCCTACTACCCGTACCTTAACCAGCACTTCATCCGGTTCCAGAGTTGGTACTGGGATTTCTTCGTAGGAAAGTTGATTTACGCCTCTAAATACCTGTGCTTTCACGTTGCTTTTTCACCGCTCAACGTTATTAGATGTAACATTAGTCGTCAACGTTAAGCTACCAAGTTTGAGATTTCTGGGTCTTAGCTTGTTCTAATTCTTGTTCTAAGCTTTGTTCAAAGATTTGAAATGCCTTTACATCTGCTGATGAGAGATTTCCCTGAATTTGCCCGTTTTCTACCCGCAGAACCTCTCCTCGTCCATCCTTTGCAGTAATTGTTAAAATTCTCCCTTTCTGCCAGAGTCGATATCGTATACCCTCAAAGCATCGACCACCACCTGGTGCTACCATACCTAGTCTATCCAAAGCTTTTTTGGCAGTTTGGAAAACACTAGGGCTGTATTCATGTGATAAAACCTTACTGATAAATATTGGTACTTCTTTGCTGAGCAGATCAAGTAACTCAATAAAAGTCAGTGGTGGCTTTTTTAGATCCTGAGACCATCGCCTTACTACTTGAAGCATGGAATCTAGATCAAGATCGTAAAGATTACTAAGAAAGGCATCTGGGTGTTGGGCTGTGATGTTCCAATAAGCCAAATCCTTTGTTTTAAAGTGCTTAAGATTTGAGGTAACAATTATATTAGCTTTAGCTGTAACAGCAGCAGCAAGAACATGGCGATCACCAGGGTGATTTGTCATAACTTCAGGTAATCCATCTGGTACTTCA
Organism: Aulosira sp. DedQUE10; assembly: GCA_034530935.1. Lineage (GTDB taxonomy): Bacteria > Cyanobacteriota > Cyanobacteriia > Cyanobacteriales > Nostocaceae > Aulosira. The sequence continues at coordinate 101,704 of JAVRCF010000003.1, forward strand.
ACCATTGCTTCTGGAAAAGCTGCTTTAATTGTCGCCTCAAGTTTCGTTGCTCCCTCAGATGACATCCTCCCTGTTGTCACCAAGTTGCGAGTTGCACCATCAAGGATTTCCTGCGACCAAAAAGGTAAATAAAAGCCAGCCCAAGCACAACGAAGTAGGATGTCACGCAGGTACATGGGGAACATGACACAGGAGTCTAAGAGAACAAGCTGCTCAGCCATTTGATTGATCGAATTACTCCTACTCGTAAAATCCTGCTTCCTGACTCATCTGTGTTAGCTCAGTCAAGAATTGATCGCGCTTCATATCCCGCTGCTGTTTGTAACTCATTAAATCCTCGAAACGAACCCGTCGATGCGTTCCCACTGTAACGTAAGGAATTGCATCTTGTTCTAATAACTTAATCAAATAGGGGCGTGATACGTTGAGAACATCAGCAGCTTGCTGTGTTGTCAGTTCTCGTTCTTGGGGGACTATAGATATAGCCTGACCTAATGCCATTGCATGGACAACTTGCCGCAGTACTTGATAAACGGATTCAGGAATGGGAATTTGTTCTCCATTAGCTCCTACTAGTTTTGCTTGTGAGCCTTTTACTCTAAGTATGCGCTCCAATTCTTTGATAGATTGAGCTTCTTGCTCTGGAGGCATTACAGACTCTACGGGCACGTTATGCCTTAACATCATAATCTTCTCCCGCTTATGTTATGGGGCTTGTTGTTGTCAAAGGTATTGACGGCGTTAAATAGTATTGACAATCCTATAATACACACTACATAAACGAAATATCCGAAATAAAAAATAAATTATCTTGTCTAATGTTCACCCAACTGGTAAAAATATGTCCCAATTCCAGTCAGGATTAATCAATGCTGAATCAGACATATCAAGCGGATGTCTTAGTTGTCGGTGGGGGAGTTGGTGGTACGGCGGCGGCGATTCAAGCGGCGCGGCGCGGGGCGAAAACTATTCTGGTGAGTGAATTTTCTTGGTTGGGAGGAATGTTAACCTCTGCTGGGGTATCTGTCCCTGATGGAAATGAATTAGAAGCTTTTCAAACGGGGTTGTGGGGTGAGTTTTTACGAGAATTGCAGCAGCGTCAGCCAGGAGGATTGGATCACAGCTGGGTAAGCTTTTTTAGTTTTGATCCGCGAGTTGGGGCGAAGATTTTTGCGGATTGGGTGAAGGAGTTACCAAATCTGCATTGGATGACAGGAGAAGTTCCTTTAGAGGTTTTCCGTGAGGGAAGTTGTTTAACTGGCGTTCGGTTTGCTGATTTTATTGTCCAAGCCAAAATAACTCTCGATGGTACAGAATTAGGCGATTTATTGGCTTTGGCTGAAATACCTTATCGTTGGGGTTGGGAATGGCGATCGCAATGGCAAGAACCTAGCGCACCAGATCATCCTCATCATCTCACGGAAAAATACCCTGTACAAGCGCCGACTGGGGTAGTGCTGATGCAAGATTTTGGTACAGATGTCGCCCCAGAAATCCCACCTGCGCCTAATTACGATCCATCTAAATTTGCAGGTGCTTGGGATGGCTATGGTGCAAAGCAATTTTTGAATTACGGCCGCCTACCTGGGGGTCTATTGATGATCAATTGGCCTATATGTGGTAATGACTACAGCGAAGGTTTAGGGCGGCTTGTAGGGTCAAATAAAAGTAGAAATGAGTTTATCCAAGAATCTCGCTGGCATAGCCAGAATTTCGCTCATTTCATCCAAAACCAGATAGGTCGGCGCTACGGCTTGGCTGCACAGGTGTTTCCCCATTCTCCTACAGCTTTTGGGTTGCATCCCTACTACCGCGAAAGTCGCCGCTTAGTGGGAATCACAACTATTACCGAACAGGATATTTTGCCTGTGTCAGGGAGTCAGGTGGCATTATTAAATATAGATGCAATTGCGATCGCTAACTATGCCAACGATCATCACTATCCTGGCTTTAGCTTTCCACTGCAACCTAAATCGATTCGCTGGGGGGGACGCTGGACGGGAACACCTTTCACAATCCCTTACAGTAGCCTAATTCCCGCAACCACAGACGGCTTTTTAGCCTGCGAAAAGAACATTTCTGTTTCCCATATTGCCAATGGCGCAACTCGATTGCAACCTGTAGTCATGGGTATTGGTCAAGCTGCTGGAATGGCTGCGGCTATTTGTATTGAGTTGAATTGTCAACCGAGAGATTTACCAGTAAGAACACTACAAACAGCCTTATTACAAGATGATCGCTCACCTGCGGCAGTTATTCCATTGTTCAATTCAACACCTACCAACCCTCAGTGGATGCGGTGGCAAATATATTATTTAAACAATCCAGCAAGCTATCCGCTTGATGGTAATAGTCCTGGTTCATCATCGCCTCAGTATTATTACGATAATGCTAATTCAGCATTAACACGGTTGAACAATTGCCTTACAGGTACATTCTATCGCCTCGATCAGCAGGATTACAGATTCAGCATCATTGCACCAGAGGTACATCAAAAACAGACTTGGCAGCTTGTGACCTTACGATCGCACATTGATGATCAACTACAAGCTTGTTCCCATAAGCAATTGCTGACAGTTTGGGGAAGATTTAACCCTGCCGGTAATTGGTTACTAGTGGAACATATTGTTGTTTAATACGGTTGATTTTTATTTAGTAAAAAACAATACTTTTTAGGGAATTGTCCGGATGCAGTAATAGAAACTAAGTAGCAGGTAATAAGAGAGTTCTAAAATAAACATCTGCTATGCGTGCTGTAGTTTCACTTTTAGCCTCAAGTTTGGTAGTCGCTTCCTTAGCTTTCAGCTATCAAGCTTTGGTCAATCAATTTTCGCATTTGTTGCTGGCTTCATCTGCTTCAGAACAGTTGCTATCAGCCAGGCCCAAACCCAAGCCTAACCAGCCAGAAAAGCCTGTACCGCATCGTGGTAGTGGGCGTAGAGAACTGATGGAATCTTACAAAAATGTTCATCTTACCGTTTGAAAAATTCAGCAATTTTTTTGTCTTTGGGGAGTTAAATTACAGACAAATAAGGTGTTGTGCTTCACATACTTTACACAAAGTTTTTAGTAAAGTTAGCACAGGGCATACACATATAAGATCAGCATTTGCTCCGTATTTGCTCCGTAAGTTGTGTATACATAATCTGATTAAACCTTGACGTTCAGAATGTACAGCAACCAGGTGCTTGTATTAATCGCATCACCAACTTCTCAAAAAGCGACGCTTACTGCTTCTAACTCCTGTTATCGCCAGAATTTGATAGAGGTTATCGGTTCAGATCAAGGGCTTCTAATTCTGCTCAGGTTTAAGTCATTTACCAGTCTCATCCATACTCATATACTGAAACCTAGATTAAAGTGGCTCATAAAGCTTATATTCATAGGTTTTTGAATTGTAAATTTTGTAGAAATCTATAGGCTGACTTCTCATAGGGTATTTTCAAGTCCGTGTAGCGGCGTTTTTGCAATGAGAAGGATAAAAGGAAAGGCTTGGTGTAAAGTTCACCCTTGTCTGTCGATTTGCAGTGGGCAAACAAGGTCGTTGAACTTGTGCTATGGTTTCTTCACAAGAGAGTAAAAGTAGCAAATAAAATCAAAATGCAATTTGCTCCCCTCTTTCCGATTATCTATCGCCTTCTCCAACCGACATTTCCCAATTGTCTTTGGAATGGCGATCGCAATCTCAAAGCGATCGCACTCACGTTTGATGATGGCCCCCATCCCCAATACACACCCGAAGTATTGGCAGTTTTAGACCATTATCAAATTCCAGCGAGTTTTTTTTGGCTCGGTGTTTGTGTTAATCGTTCACCACAGGTAGCTAAAGCAGTATGCGATCGCGGACACTGGATTGGATTGCATGGCTACGATCATCGTTCTTTCCCCATGCTATCCTCGGCTGCACTACAAGAGAGTTTGGCAAAAACCCAAGCTGCGATTTATAGTGCGTGCAATCTTTTACCCGAACAAGTTAGGGATGTCCGACCTCCCAACGGTTTCTTTACACCCCAAACTTTAAAATTATTTCTTCAGTGGAATTATCGCCCAGTCATGTGGAGCGTTGTCCCAGAAGATTGGGTAAGACCAGGCGTTAACACCGTAGTGCAACGCGTTCTCCAGCAAGTACAAAACGGCTCACTAATTGTCTTGCATGATGGTTATGATGGCGGTCAAGATGTGGCTGCAACAATCCAAATCTTGATCCCGCAACTACTACAACAAGGCTATCAATTTGTAACTGTTGATACTCTGTGGCAGCAAGCCAAAATTAATCATTAAATAGCATTTAAAATTCGCTCTTGTTAGCTACAAATTATAGAAACCTGACCCTCACTCCTTCATGACAAACTGAAAGAGTGAGGGTAGGGCAAATTGCTGCACATGGTATCAGCATTTTACCAACTCAGCTAAAAGTATCTTGCTATAGCGAAGTTTGCTGAAATCTATCTTCAGCTACTTGTAGCGTGTTGCGTTGAAGCAACTTCAGGATTAGAACTGAGAGTAGGGGCAGGGTTCTCAGTTCCTAATAGATTGTGTATTTCACTTAACGAACTTGGTTGAGTGCCTAGTGCTTCTGATGACTCGTTCATATACTCAATTAGGTCTTCTACTTGGCAATTGAGAGCCTTGCAAAACCTAACAATTCTTTCAATATGATCCGTCCCAGTCCTGCCGCTTTCCCAGTTCTGGATAGTGCTTTCAGTCACGCCAACAAGACGCGACAACTCAAGCTGGGTTAGCCCTGCCTTTTCACGAAGCAAAGCGATCCTTGGTTTTGCCTTTTGTTTCACAGCTATAGCACTTTTCTCCAAATATTTATTGTCGTAGATCCTATCATCAAAAAAAAGCCACTCTCAAAAAACACCAGAAAAAATTTGGATCTGCGCTTTTAACCAGGTAGTTATTAACCGCTTGGCGATACATTTGTTCACATATCTAGAGGATAAGTTTTGTAATCAATAGCACTTTTGAAAGGTTATTTATCAAAAAGTTACCTAAGCTACAGTAATGTGAAATTTCACTGAAATTAAGCTGCGTTTAGATACCTGACTTGTTCAAGAAGTCGGGTATCTTAATAGAAATTTTTGCTTTGCTTTGTTTTCTATTACTGATTAAAGTCCATTATCAATTAAAATAAAAGGTGCCCAATAAAAGGGATGACTGAATTCATTTGCAGCGCCAGCAGTCAAAACATGATTACTTTTATTTTCTTCCATCGCCATTTCTAGCGTTTTATTAAGTCCTACATAACTAAACGGCGATACCTTTCAGCAATAGTTTCCGTGTAAGATTGTTGGATATCTGTAGGGACGACACGCAAACTTTGGCGAATTGTTTCGGTAAGATTTACCGATTGTTTGTAGAAAGCGATCGCAAGTTGTGGCTGATTTTGTTTAGCTAGTACATCTCCAAGATATTTTAGGGTGGCAGTTTCACTTACTTTATCGCTAACTTCGCGGTGTATCGCTAAAGCTTGCTGATAAAATCCCAAAGCCTTTTCGTACTGAAAAGAATCTTTACCAAAAGCATCACCAACAACAGCCCGACTGGTAATTTGTTGCAAAGCTTGGGGATTTTGTCCCAGAGCATCGTAGAGTAATTGGATATCTTGTTTATTAGTACCCTTATATTCCCCAGTGCGGAATTTTTGGTAAATATTCGCAGATTTTTCTGCTAACTCTAAGGATTTTTGATATTGACCTAAACTAAAGTAAGCGCCAGAAAAGTTATTGAGAATTGCTGCTCCACTACCGTAATAGCAAGTTAATTTTTCTTTATAGCAAAAGTCTTGAACAGTGGTTAAAGCTTGTTGATAAGAATTTAGCGCCTGAGTGTAGTTGCCTAAATTCATGTAAACAACTCCAATATTATTGAGAGTATCAGCGCTACCAATGCGATCGCTATCTGCTTTCTGGATTGCTAAAGTTTGCTGATATACCTCCAGTGCCTTTTGATATTGACCCATCCTAAAATACAATGCCCCTGTATTAGCCAGCATCCCTTTCTGACTGGTAGAGTAGCTGGAATCCTTGGGGTTAGCTGCGCGGAGTTCTTTAAGAATCGTTAAGGTTGATTGATAAGCATCCAGTGCTTTGGGATATTGACCCAGATTGATATATATTCACCTATATAGGACAGAGGTATCCATTCATTATGGGGATCTCGTGCCTGTTTGCGAATAGCCAAAGACTGCTGCAAAAAGTCCAGCGCCTTGGAATATTCACCTTTACGCAAATAAACATAGCCAATATTCGTAAGACTGTTCGCTTCTCCAGCTTTCGCATTGTATTTTTTGAAAATAGTCAACGGCCTGCTGGAACATTTCTAACCCAGCTTGCAAATCGCCTAAACCTACTAAATCTTTGTATACCAGCCCTTCACCGTTATTATTCAGGGTAATTGCTTCTGTAATCTTTTCTTCAGCAGTTGGCGTTGGTGCTTGAGCAATAACTGGTGCTGAACTATGAAGTAGTAAGGATGGAGCAGCTAATGTCAGCAGGAGAGGTACAGTGATTAAACGTAGTTGCATGAGTAAAATTTTTATATTTAATACTTAACATAACTCTAGTATCCTGGTACGGAATTCGTAATTTGTAATTCGTAATTTTTGTAGGGTGGGCACTACCAGATCTTTCGCTGAAATCCTCATGATAACTAGTGCCCACCCTAGAGTTTATTTGCAGCGCGTCAAAATTAATGTGGTGGACAATGACAATTACTCAAGCAACTGAAAGCCATACTGGGAACCTTGAGAAGCAGTTTTACTTTTACCAACCCGAACGAGACGGTATTCTTTATTAATAGGCTCGCCCTCTAAAAACTTCAGTCCACGCCCTGAAGTTTCTTTTGGTGAGAGATCCACAGACCGCAGATTTCTCAGTACTGTTTCTCTTGTAGCGTCTTTGGATAGTGCCTTAATTAAAGCTTGCGCTGCATCATAACCGGTAGCAGTACGCCAGTTGATTTTTCCTTTCCATCTATGTTCTGCTTCTTGTGCGTAGGAGGAGGTTCCATCATCAAACCAGGGTACAGCTAAAGTTAAGCCCTCAACCGCAGATCCACCCTGTTTTAATGTATTAGGACTATATAGCGCAGTATTACCTAACAGCTGCAACCTTTGCTCCTGGGGTAGTTGGGAATTTGCTCTGGCAATAGAGATAGCGACAGAAGTTGTTTGTACACCTGGCAATAAAATAGCGGCTCGTACTTGATCCTGTTTCACACTAAGCTCAACTTCAGCCTTAGCATCCAAGTTACGTTTGCTCAAGTCAACAGTTCGGACAATGCTAACCTTCTCTTTTAACTCTTCCTCAAGGTCTTCTTTCGCCATTTTGCTGTATACGCTCTCTTTAGAGTCATCAAAGAAAATCACCACTTTGTCCAAACCCAAAGTGTTGTTGGTAAACTCAGCTAGCTTTTTAGCTACTAATTTTGTAGAAGGAACCGCCCGGAAGAAAACCCTACTTTTTAAGTTTGAACTGGTGCTGGTGGGAGAAACGATAGGCAAGCCAACTCTTTTATATTCCGGTAGTGCGCCAAAACTAGCCTCACTGGAGTTGTGACCAATTACGCCTAAAATGGCTGGATTAGTAGCCAACTGCTGGGCAACTGTTTGGGTGGCTACGACTTGGTTGTTTCCATCGTTGGCAATGACAATCTCTAGTAACCTACCATTTAAACCCCCAGCGTTGTTGAATTTAGTTTGTGCATCGGCTACACCTCGCAATACTTCTTGAGCATCAGTAGAGTAGTTGTCCACGGGCACTACCACTGCCAGCTTAAAAGGAGAACCTTTTTGACGGGCTTGAGCATTGTTGAGGTAAATTTGGGGTTCTGGGTCATTAGGAGCGCCATCTACAGCTTTTTGAAAGAAATTAATCGCTTCAGAATAATTTTGTCTTTTGAAAGCGTCATTACCGTTCTCAAGGTTAAGGTTAAAGTTATTTGAACGAAACAGGTTGTTTTCCCCACTACTCAACACAAGTAAACAAGCATTGTTTAGTTTCGCTTGACCATCTGGGCAAGATGTAGACTTCTGCCACCACACGAATACTCCCAAGAGGGTAGCAGCGACAGACACAGCAGCAGCAGCCTGTTTCCACCGATTAGCTCGTATTCCTGCATTTGAAGCGACTAATTCTTGGCTAGCACGTAGGAATTGATCGTCTTGCTCGCCTAAGCTTTTGTCCGTTGCCCAGTTTAGGGCATCTTGGAGTTCTTGTCCTCGTAACAGATAGGAGTCTTGACGATTGGATTTTAACCAAGCTTTTAAAGATTCAGCATAAGCGTAAGGGCGCACATTCTTCAGCTCCCTCTCAACCCAAGTCTGGTTAAAGACCTGCTCATAAATACGGTTGTAAACTTTTAAAAAATTATTCTGTTTGACTACCAATCCTGATAATCGCAACTCAATTTGTTCGGGACTATCATCAGAGATAATTTTTCCGTGTTGCAAGATTTTCTGATATTTGTCCAGCAAAGCAACTGTTCTACTTTTACTCGCTAAAATGCGATCGCGAATTGTCTTTAAATGTTCGGGTACATCTTTAGCTTCCCAATTTTCAATCACTGATGAGCGCACCAGATTCTCAATGTACTGAGCTTCTTTGCCTTGTGAAATGGATGATGGTGAGGTCGCAATAAGTTTACATAGCTTTTGAGTAAGGAAAGGTTGACCACCCGTCCACGCCAAAACTTCTTTGAATGCAGCGTGAAAGTTTTTGACTGTCCCTGCTAATCCTGGAGCTAAAGGTTTTACCTCTTCTAGGGAAAAGCCATGTAATTCAATCGCTTGACCAATATTAAACGGCGATTTAGTTTTATCTTCAATCAGATCCGATGGTGTCGCTACTCCTAGCATTGCAAACGTGATTCGTCTGTATTCTGGATGGTCAGCACGTTTGTTGTAGCAGGCTCGGATCAACCCAAAAAAATCGTCCTTAAAGTCTAATGTCAGCAGACCATCGATTTCATCAACAAATATGACGATGTGCCCAGAAACTTGCAGCAGTACATCTTCGATAAACTCACTCAATCTTTGTACGGGAGAAAGATGATCACGAGAGTTCCACCAATTTTGTGAGCTGATTGAAAGCTGGAACTCTCTGCATAGCAAATTGACGAAGCCCCCATACCACTCATCTAGTTTGATAGACTCGCTACCAATCAGGGAAATATCTATCTCAGCACAAGCAACACCTTCTGCTTGTAATCGATGCATCGTTTGCACTCGCAAGCTCGACTTACCCATTTGTCGCGAGTTGAGTACATAACAAAACTCACCAGCCATCAATGCTTGATATAGTTCTTCGTCAGCCCATCTCACCACATAGCTAGGGTGATCAATCGATAGGCTTCCCCCGACTTGATATTTATAGGTTGAGTTTGGTGTTGGTTTCATTGTTGATCTTTCAAGCGTTCCTCTAAAGATGTTTTAAAAGTATCGTTATTAACATCAAAACCTCGAAACCTAACCTCCTCTTACCTATGAAAAAATGGGGGTTTCAAAGGCTCTCAAACAGCAGAAGAGAGGTTTCCTTGTATACTTGTTGACTTGGCAAACATCCTCTCAAAATACAAACGATACAAATTGCAGCGTGGTTCCACAGCATTACCTTGCTGCTTCACTAGCCCCAGTTCCTTTAACTTGAACGCCAAAGCCGATTCTAATTCCTCAGGAGAATTCGCTGTCACTACTTTTTTGAGTGCTGCATCAAGTTTTGGATACTTTTGCTGATTCCGTTGCAAATTCCACAAGTGTTCTTGTAAAAGGTCACTATAAATGCCTGTTTCCGTAGGAGCCTGTTGCAAAAGTTCTTCCAGGTTCGTATCCCACCGTGTAATATGTTCTAGGGCTTCTTGCACCAGATACGGATGCCCTCCTACCATGTCCATTAGCTGCTCAACTTCGGTACTATCCCAATTAAGTCCATGTTGCTTTGCCAAATCTTTCACCTGTTCTGGGCTAAATTCTGTTAACTCTATTTGTGTACCGACATTAAATGGTGAGCGATTTAGATTAAGTAGAGTGTATTCTTGGGTATACACCAGTACCAACCGGAGTCTTTGCCAGATATCGCGAGTTTTAGCTTTTTCATGCCAGGTTCGTAGCAAACTCAAAAATTCTCCAGCAATTTCAGGATGTTGGTAAACCCGATCCACATCATCCAAGCCTAAGACTAGGATGGGCTTGTCTTTCAGCAAATAATCCTCAAAATAGTTCATGCATTTGAGTTTGCTGTTACCAAGGTGCTGATTCCAGTGTTCATTAACTTTGTTGTCTGGCTCGATCTTCAGCATCTGAGTAACGCTACTACAAAACCATTGCAAGAATTTATCCAGATTCTCAAAATCTGTTTCTTCCGCTAGCCGCAGTTTTAAATCAACTGCTCTGTAACCCCGTTCTTTTTCTGCATAATTGATCAGTCTGGATAGCAGTTCAGTTTTGCCCATCTTAGGAGCAGCTTTAATCCTCAACAACGCTCCCGGCTGCAAAATTTCCTTTTTACAGAGAGATTCAATGGGTGGGCGTTGCACATAATAAAAGTCAGAAGCCGAGTTCACTGGCGGCGTTGGCGTATTGTTTTTGTAGGAGAATTGCGATCGCTCCACGACTGCGCGAAAATTCCTTTTACCTACCGATTCTCCCAAGACTTCTGAGAGCAACTTCCAGAACTTGTAACCAGCATCTCCCTTGAGGTAATTGGCCGTCAACAAGTAGAACCTTTGCAAACAGGACAATCTGAAAACCAGTGTATTCTTGTGTCTGCCAATGCAACAGTCACCCCTACGATGCCTGGAGAAGGTATAGTTCCTGTACTCATACAGGGAGGGGTTGCAGTAGCTGTTATTTTGGCCATGTCATGTTTTTGCCAAATTTTGTTAAAAGCGATCGCTCAGTTGATCAAAGATCAGAATGAAAAGAAGAAGTAATCTAATGCTCAGAGGACGACAGCAAGTTGCGACTAGTCAATAGACTTATTGCAAAAGTGCTTCAATTGTCATATTGAGCGAAGCGACACATATTGTGAAATTCTACCTTCAGGAAGCCGCTTTGCATCTACACTGCGTTTCGCTCAGAATGACATTCGTGATTTTTTGACCTTAGATCGGCAATCCCTATCCACCCGACTCAGCAATCAGCACTATTTCCAGCTTTAGGGGAACTGATAACGCAGGTACAATAGTACCTTAAAGAAGGATTATGCCCGATTTTTGATTTTATGACTTCTGCTACAACCGTAAAAACTCAATACGAAGCGATTATTGGTCTAGAAACCCATTGTCAGCTGAGTACCAAAACCAAGATTTTCTCTACCAGTTCTACGGCATTCGGTGGAGAAGCCAATACTAATATTGACCCAGTTTGTATGGGTTTACCTGGAGTCTTACCTGTACTCAACGAAAAAGTACTAGAATATGCTGTCAAAGCAGGCTTGGCTTTAAATTGCCAAATCGCCAAATATAGCAAATTTGACCGTAAACAGTATTTTTATCCCGATTTACCGAAAAATTACCAAATTTCTCAATATGACCTGCCGATCGCAGAACATGGTTGGTTAGAAATTGAGTTAGTAGATGCTGATGGCAACCCGACACGTAAGCGCATTGGGATTACACGCCTGCACATGGAAGAAGATGCAGGTAAATTGGTACACGCAGGTAGCGAGCGTCTTTCCGGTTCTACTTATTCTCTGGTAGATTACAATCGCGCGGGTGTGCCATTGGTAGAAATTGTTTCTGAACCTGATTTGCGTTCAGGACAAGAAGCTGCGGAATATGCCCAAGAACTGCGCCGGATTGTACGCTATCTTGGCGTAAGTGACGGCAATATGCAAGAAGGGTCATTACGTTGCGATGTCAACATCTCTGTTCGTCCTGTAGGACAAAAAGAGTTTGGCACGAAAGTAGAAATTAAAAACATGAACTCATTCAGCGCCATTCAAAAGGCGATTGAATACGAAATTGAACGCCAAATCGCCGCCGTGGAAGCAGGCGATCGCATTATCCAAGAAACTCGGCTGTGGGAAGAAGGTTCGCAACGTACAATTAGTATGCGAGTTAAAGAAGGTTCTAGCGATTACCGCTATTTCCCTGAACCAGATTTAGCACCAATTGAACTTTCTAACGCACAATTAGACAACTGGCGCAGCGAACTTCCAGAACTACCTGCACAAAAACGCCATCGTTATGAAAATGATTTGGGGCTTTCTGTTTACGATACAGGCGTTTTGACAGAAGATCAGCCCGTCGCAGACTATTTTGAAGCCGCGATCGCATCTGGTGCAAATGCTAAAGCCGCAGCGAACTGGATCACTCAAGATATTGCAGCTTATCTCAATAAACAAAAACTCAACATCAGCCAAATCGGTTTAACTCCCAAAAATCTAGCTGATGTGATTGTTCGCATTGAAACTGGCAAAATCAGTAACGCCCAAGCTAAACAAAAGTTACCAGATTTGCTCTCAGGTGTTCCTCCAGAAAAGGCTTTTGCCGGTCAAGAACTGATCACCGATGCAACTGTCTTACAACCCATCGTTGATGAAGTGATCGCCGCCAATCCCAAAGAACTAGAAAAATACCGCAGTGGTAATATTAACCTCAAAGGCTTCTTTGTAGGGCAAGTTCTGAAAAAGACAGAAAAACGTGCTGATCCGAAGCTGACTAATGAATTAGTCGAGAAAGCACTGAATTCTTAGGGGACTGGTAATGGGTAATGGGTAATGGTTATTTCCACTTGTCCCCTCATCTCCCTTGTCCCTCAATCCTCATAAAAAAGCGATCGCTCTTTTGTTGGGCGATCGCAAAATTTCAACAGATAATGGTCAAAAAGCTTACTTCATCGTTGCCAAAACAGGCACTACCTCAGTTTCTGCGATTTTCGGCGCTAACAATCCATTCGCATAAATTCGGGAATTCGCTTGCGAGATGATGGTATAGGATTGGCGAACCTGAGTATTCACTGCGACAGTCTTCACATCGTACATCTGCATAGCAACCTTGGGGTAAAACCCAATCCCGATAATCAGTACTATAAAACAGGCAGCAATAAACACTTCACGTATGCTGGCATCTCTGTATACTGCTTCGGTAGGTACAACGCAATCTGTCCCAAAACAAACGGCTTCCTCTGCTTCCTGGTTCTTCAAGCCTCCATCTGTGAGGTTGCAAGTCAGTTCTTTACCAGTGCCGTAGAATACTTGGCGCAGCATGGAAAGGAGATAAATTGGTGTGAGGATCACTCCCACTGCGGCTAAGAAAACTGTGACTGTGCAGAAAGTGGAACTGTAAACGTCGCTGGTTGTCAAACCCAGGAACACCGCAAGTTCGCCAGCAAAGCCACTCATCCCAGGAAGTGCTAGAGAAGCCATCGCACCGATAGTAATTAAAGCAAATACTTTGGGCATTGCTTGACCAATACCGCCCATATCGTCCATAGCCATTGTGTGGGTGCGATCATAAGTCACCCCTGCTAAGAAGAACAGCAGAGATGCAATCAAACCGTGGGAAATCATCTGCAACATCGCGCCGTTAATTCCCAAATCGGTGAATGACGCAATCCCCAGCAGTACAAAACCCATGTGAGAAATTGACGAATAGGCCAAGCGTCGCTTCATATTCGTCTGGGCAAAGGAGTTTAACGCACCATAGATAATATTGACTACGCCCAGAATTGCAATAACTGGTGCAAAGTAAACGTGTGCATTAGGGAGAAGCTCAAGATTTAGGCGAATTAAACCGTAACCGCCCATTTTCAACAGCACACCCGCCAAAATCATCGATACAGGAGCAGATGCTTCACCGTGAGCATCAGGCAACCAGGTGTGCAGCGGGAAAATAGCCAGCTTCACACCAAAAGCAATGAATAATCCGGCATATAATAGTAATTCTAGAGCCAGTGGGTAATCTTTCATCCCCAAGGCAGTGATATCAAAGCTAATTGTACCGCCACCGTATAGCGCCATTGCCAGCGCCGCCACGAGAATAAATATAGAAGCAGCTGCGGTATATAGTAAAAATTTTGTAGCTGCATAGCGACGCTTCTGTCCGCCCCAAATGCAAACGAGTAGATATACAGGAATCAGCTCGACTTCCCACATAATGAAAAACAGCAGCAAGTCTTTGGCAACAAACACCCCTACCTGTGCAGAGTACAGCACCAGCATCAGAAAATAAAACATTCGGGGTCTGCGATCAACTTGCCAAGCTGAAAACATCGAGAGTGTCGTCACAAATCCAGCTAGCAGCACCAGCGGAAATGACAGCCCATCGACCGATACTGCCCAGTTTAGTCCTAACTGCGGTACCCAAGCATAATTCTCCACGAGTTGAAAACTAGCGCTACTGGTATCGTAATGCTTCCAAAAGGCATAGCACATCAAAACAAAATCTGCAATACCTACACCTAGGGCATACCACCGCACGAGCTTGCCATCTTTATCAGGCAGCACAGGGATGAGCAGGGAAGCAACCAGTGGTAGTAGGACAATCGCGGTAAGCCAGGGAAATCGATCCGCTATCATGTCAATGAGAAAAAATACTTATCTGTGAATACAGCCATTCTACTCGTATATGTAAACAAATGTGAATAAACATTTACCTCAATAGGCATAGAGAAATTTATACCTTAGAGATTGTTGTAAAAGTACTTAAAAAATGCTAGTCATACGGACTTTATAAAAATTTTTTACAATATGTTAAGTACTCAAATCTTGATTAACAATCATCTATGTCCCCAGCAAACGCCCAAGCCCAAAGTTCGGATGAAGTGCTGACTCAGCCTATATCTACTGCACATTCATGGAAAATCGAACTGTTGTATGACGGTGAATGTCCTTTGTGTGTGCGCGAGGTGAATTTTCTGCAAAAACGGGATGCAGGTCGAGGATTGGTAAAGTTTGTAGACATTGCAGACGATGACTATAACCCCGAAGCGCATGGTGGAGTTGACTATGAAACAGCAATGGGGCGCATCCATGCGGTATTACCAGATGGCACACTGGTGAAAAATGTGGAAGTGTTTCGGCGCATTTACGAAATTTTAGGGATGGGCTGGGTATATAGTGTGACTAAGATACCGTTTGTGGGTGCGATCGCAGATTTTATCTATGGAATTTGGGCAAACTGGCGACTTCCTCTCACCGGACGACCGAAGTTAGAAGCTATTATCGCCCAGCGTCAAGAGCGTCTTGCCTGTAATCCAGAAGAGCGTTGTCGAGTGAATTAAAGGTTTTGGCATTTGGCGTTTGTGCCAATTACCCATTACCCATTCCCCCTTCCCCCTATTTCGGACAGCCGTTTCTTGTGCGGCTTTTCCAAATCCAACCCGGTTCTGGAGAACTGATTTCTATCCAGCCGCCCTCTGTTTTCCCAGTGGTTGTTACTTGAGTACCTGCTTTCACCACTTTCCCTGTTTTCCTCTGCCCAGAACCAGATAAAGAGCGTAAGTTTGAGGAACTAACAACCATCAGACAACTTTTTTTCTGTTCAGCTGGTGCATTAGGATTATTTGCAACTGGCTTAACTTCATTTTGCTGAGGCGTTGAAGCGATTTTTTGTGAGTGATTAGCAGACATAATCCCAACAGCAACTACTGCGATCGCCGCACCAGATCCGATTAGCCATCGGGATTTTGGCGATGATTGAGCCACAGAACGCCAGCGCTGCTGAAAACTGCTAGGCGATCGCGTGGGATGATTAATAGTAGTAGTTGACACCTCATTTTCTGCAACTGAGGCACGTAAAGTAGAAGCATTAGTTAATGCTTGTGGTGTAGATCCAGATGTTGTGGCGTTATCTGGCGGAATGTAGCAAGGTTTAGCCAGTTCTTGCAGATAGCGCATGACTTTGGTTGCAGTCACATAGCCATCTTTCAAGTAGTGATCCATCACCTGACTCACAACAGACGCTACAACGGCGGGTGTATTAGCATTCGTGATGGTGGCGAGTGCTTGAAGTGCATCGGTTGCTGACTGGTAGCGGTATTTAAAGTAATGCCGTACCATCTTATTTAAAACTGATGCCAATTGGTCACTGACTTGGGCATGATGCTGCCATAATATTTCCCCACTCACAGCATCCTCTCCAAACTGCTTGGGATTCAAGCCTGTCAAAGCTTGGATACAAGTCATACCTAATGCATAAATATCACTACAAGGACGGGGTCTACCTTGTCCCTGCTCACTCGGCATATACCCAGGAGTACCAACGGCAACCGTATCATTTTGTAGCTGTTCTGGAGTCATCAGTGAGTAGCTCTTAATTTGCTTCACAGCCCCAAAATCAACCAAGACTATTTTATTATCAGCATTGCGGCGAATTAAATTGTCAGGTTTGATGTCTCGATGAATCACCCCTTGACTATGTATAAATTCTAAAATAGGTAAAACATCTTGTAGTAGTTGAATTACCTGCTGTTCACTCCACCTGCCAGCAGCCATTTCTGACGACAATAGCTGTCCAGCGATTAACTCTTGTACTAAGTAGAATTCTTCGTTCTCCTCAAAATAAGCTAAAAGCCTGGGAATTTGGTCATGATGTCCCAGATTTTCTAAACTTTCCGCTTCCCTATTAAACAAGTGTCTCGCCATCAGCAAGAATTCGCGATCGCTACTAATAGGTTTGAGATGTTTGACAATACAAGTGGGGTTTCCAGGACGGCGAGTATCTAGGGCTATATAAGTATGGCCAAATCCGCCTTTGCCTAATAGTTCGACTACTTGGTAACGCTGGTCTAGTAATCTGCCGATCATGGTATAGCTGACTGCGGTTAACTGTTAACTAGAATACACTTTTTCATAAATGAAGAAGTTTATTGTGATTTTCTCCTTAACCCTGATGTATATCTGAATATAATTGTTTCGGAATATTCACTATATTCACTACATAGAGTTGTCGGAATGCCATTAACAGTGTCATAAATATAAAGCCGAGAGCTAACCCTTGGGTATTCCCGGGCCCAAAAATGCTTGAACCTCCAGATTTCAGGACAGATATTTCACACTCATGACTGAACTCAAACTACGTCTACAAGATGGAGATACTGAAACCGTTGTTTCAGTTGAGCAAGATGTATTCACTATCGGCAGGTTACCGGAATGTGACTTATATTTACCTTCTGGGGGTGTCTCCCGGAATCATGCCCAGATTGTGAAGACAGGCGATGGTGTGTGGAATATTGAGGATTTGGGTAGTAAAAATGGCACACAGGTGAATGAACGTCTGCTTACCCGTCCACAACAATTGCATCATGGTGACGTTGTTTGGTTGGGTAATGTGAGTTTAGCAGTATTATTGACAGATCCTGGTGCACAGTCAGTAATTAAGCAGACAACTACTACGAATGATGCCGATCAAAAAACGATTCTGCGTAACGTCAAACAACTGCAACAGCAATGGATAGAAGCTGATAGCAAGGATGGTGATATCAGTAATAAGGATAAAACCATTGCTAGACTCAAAGATTTGGTAGATATTGCCAAAAATCTCTGTGCAGCCACTTCCATCGAAGAGATTTTCTTCCAAGTGCAACAAGTCATTTTTCGTTACCTTGATAGCATCGATCGCTTGGCATTATTAATAGATGTCAGTGGCGACGGTAATTTAGAATTAATGAATGCTGCCACGCGAACCGTTTCTCAACAGCAATATCTAGCACCTGATGGCAGTTGGATCAGTCGGAGTATCTGTCAAAAGGTATTTGCAGAAAAAGTTGTGATTCAATCTGCTGATACCCATAAGGATGAACGCTTTTCTGGAGAACACAGCGTTTTAGTCAAAGGTATTCGCAGTGTCATGGCTGTACCTTTATGGGATGAAAATAAAGTTGTGGGCGTTCTCTACGCTGATGCTCATCTTTCTTCTTACCACTGGGAAAATGAGGGCGAGGAAGAACTCAGCTTTTTTTCGGCTTTAGCCAACCTTGTGGCTTCTAGCGTCCAACGCTGGCTATTAGTAGAGAAACTCAAAAACGAAGAGGTAATTCGTCACAGATTAGAACGTTATCATTCTCCAGCTGTGGTTCAGCAGTTAATCTCTGTCGGTAGGTTACCAGATGGACGTTTACTACCCGCAGAAAGCGAAATCAGCATTTTATTTGCAGATTTGGTGGGTTTTACTGCTATTTCCGAAAGAGTAACACCAACTGCGATCGCACAATTACTCAATAGTTTATTTGAAGAAATGCTGCAAGAGGTATTTGCCTATGGGGGCACTTTAGATAAATATATTGGTGATTGTATTATGGCGTTCTTTGGCGCTCCAGAGCCACAGACAGATCACGCCGAACGCGCAACTGCGGCTGCTAAAGGTATGCTAACTCGCTTAGAACGTCTTAATCTCAATGGTTTTTGGCAAGAACCTCTACAATTACGCATTGCAATTAATAGTGGTAAGGCAGTTGTGGGAGACGTTGGTAGTTCCCAAAGGGTAGAGTATACAGCTCTTGGTGCTACCATTAACCTGGCTGCCCGTATGGAACCAATTTGTCCCACTGGTGAATGCGTGATTAGTGAAGAAACTTACAAGATGCTTTCACAACCCTTAGACTTTCATGAAATGGGTAGTTATACCTTCAAAGGTATTAATCGCCTAGTTAAGGTTTATCAAACAAAAATGCAAGATAATTACTAATTTGTCATTTGTTATTCGTCATTCGTCATTCGTAATTAATAAACAGTTCTCGATTTCTATAGAATTATTATTTAATTTTTGAAAAAATACCTAGGGGAGCCAGTTGCGTGGGCGAGTCTCCCAACTTAAGCAAACTAGCGTTGTGTTAGCGATAGCGCAACGCACCATCCGAAGGCTTCGCTCTTAACAAATGACAAAGCGCAAAGTCTGAGCGGAGGTTTGCTCCGATCAGAACTTTGTAAGAATGGCAAATATAAATATTGCATCCCACAAATTGCATAATTTTGCATTGATGCTAATAGATTTAATTATTGGTTGATGGGTGTTTAACTTTTTTTACTTATCATTCAACCATTCAGGTGTCAATGAGTACATTTTTTAGGTACTGATAAGAATATAGTACAAATGAAGTTTTGTGAAGCGAGGACTAGGGATGTACGTTGTACAGATTGCCTCGGAGTGTGCTCCTGTAATTAAAGCAGGGGGATTAGGGGATGTTGTCTACGGACTGAGTCGAGAATTAGAGATTCGAGGGCATAGCGTTGAGCTAATTTTGCCCAAGTATGACTGTATGCGCTACGACCATATTTGGGGGCTGCATGATGCTTACCGCAATTTATCGGTACCCTGGTATGGCGGCGCAATCAACTGTTCTGTGTACTGCGGTTGGGTACATGGAAGGATATGTTTCTTTATTGAACCCCACTCTCAAGATAATTTCTTTAATCGGAGCTGCTATTACGG
Source organism: Aulosira sp. DedQUE10 (assembly GCA_034530935.1). Classification (GTDB taxonomy): domain Bacteria; phylum Cyanobacteriota; class Cyanobacteriia; order Cyanobacteriales; family Nostocaceae; genus Aulosira. Next base: position 121,081 of record JAVRCF010000003.1, read on the forward strand.
TTGCGATGACGATAATATGCGCTTTGCATTTTTCAGCAAAGCCGCTTTGGAGTTTTTGCTGCAAAGCAATAAGCGACCAGATATCATCCATTGTCATGACTGGCAAACAGGCTTAGTTCCAGTTATGCTCCATGAGATGTACAAGTACTATGGCATGGAGTATCAACGAGTTTGTTATATTATCCACAACTTTAAGCATCAGGGAATGGGCGGTGGAGAAACTCTCCAAGCCACAGGTTTAAATCGACCAGAATATTACTTCCAATACGATAAGCTGCTTGATAACTTTAACCCCTTTGCATTGAACTTTATGAAAGGGGGTATTGTTTACTCCAATGCTGTCACCACAGTTTCACCAAACCACGCTTGGGAAGCCCAGACTAGCGATGTAGGTTGTGGCTTGGGTCATACTTTGTATTTGCATCAAGAGAAATTCCGTGGGGTGTTGAACGGTATTGATTACGATTTTTGGAATCCAGCAATCGACCGTTATATCCCCAAAAACTATACTCAAGAAGATTTTGAAAAAAAATTTGATAACAAAAAAGCTTTGCAAGAGCGGCTAATGCTCAGCCAAGATGATAAACCAATTGTTGCTTACATTGGTCGCTTAGATAATCAAAAAGGCGTGCATCTTGTGCATCACGCGATTTATCACGCCCTTAATAAAGGCGCACAATTCGTATTACTCGGTTCAGCAACAGAGCCAGCAATTAACGCTGCTTTCCAGCATGAAAAACAATTTTTAAATAACAACCCAGACGTGCATTTAGAACTGGGCTTTAACGAAGAATTATCCCACCTAATTTATGCAGGGGCAGATATGATTGTTGTCCCTAGTAATTACGAACCCTGTGGGTTAACCCAGATGATTGGCTTGAAGTACGGCACTGTACCCATTGTGCGCGGTGTGGGTGGACTGGTAAACACAGTCTTTGACCGTAACTACGACTCCTCTCTACCACCAGAAAAACGCAATGGCTATGTGTTTTATCAAAGTGATAATCAGGCGCTAGAGTCAGCAATGAATCGGGCAATTGATTTGTGGAATTACTCTCCTGAAGAGTTCCGCCAACTAGCTATTCAGGGTATGGAGTATGACTACTCATGGAATATTCCAGGAACGGAATATGTAGAAATTTATGAGTGGATAAGACACAAGTGGTAAATTAATCACACTGGAGGGTCAATTCCTTTAATTCATTGACTCTCCAGTTTTGGGGCTATCAGACATCCCCCACTCTTGAGGTGTCAACTATACTGTGTTGCTTTTTGGCTAAATTTTGTTCAGCAACAAAGAAAATTATCTGCTGTCACAATTGTCACTAATACAGCGCGGCGGAAATAAAGCTACCATACCCTACCTTGCGGGAATGCCGAACAGGAAAGGGAAAGCTGCTTTGCGTCCACAAAATCAATGAAAAGCTTACTCTGTATACCTGCTTTAATTTTGAATTCCGCGCAGCGCTGCTAGTTATTCGACAGTGATTGTGCCAATCATACCAGCACCACGGTGAGGTTCGCAGTAGAAGGTGTATTCACCCGCAGGTGCATCTGCGGGGAAGGTGGTTGTTTGCTTTTGACCAGGACTCATCAACAATTGCTTGTGAGACAAGGATTTAGCTAAATCAGCGCTCTTTGCAGGGTTTTTAGCTGCATCAAACACAACGTTGTGGGGAGGAACTTTGTTGTTTACCCATTCAATGGTGTCGCCAGCTTTAATGGACACCTTTTTGGGTTCAAATGATAGCTGTCCTTTATCAGTCCCTAGCTTTACTTGGTATGTTTCAGCCGATGCGCTGGGAGTAAAAACAGCAAAGCTGCTCACAACTAAAAGAATTGTCAAGACAGCTAGGCTAAAGCGCCGCCAGCTTGCTGCAATCAATTTCATGGCTTCTCCTAACAAACAGTTTTTATTTTCTCTCTCCTATTTTAAATACAAATAACGCTAAATATGACAAACTGTCATAGATAATTTTTTTTGTTAAAATCTCGCCAATCAATAATGACGCAAAATCTGAAAAAATGTAACCTCGGAAGGGCTTACCGCAGACTAGCAAAGAGAAATTACTAGCTTCCTAATCTCTAGCACGCATAAGAGACTTAGAAATAAGAATTTTAGAGAGTTCTTGCATCAGCCCTATCAAGACTCAATAATAAAAAGTTGGGCAATCAGGAATAAATACTAGATTGACATATAGCAAAATATCTGTATATGAAAGATTTAGAAAATCAATATAAAGGTAAAAAGTAAAAGAAACTAATTTTATATTTTCTTTGGTAAAGCTGCATCACTGTTCAAAAATCTTCTTTACCCCAACCAGGAGCCTTTTTTGCTGCGGTGAAAACGAAAGCAGCTAAACTTTCCACCTGTTTTTGCCCAAGAAAATTGGGGGTTAACTGCCGACACCAATAAGTTTCTTGACTACCATCATAGGTCATAGGCTGGCGCATGAAGTCCACAAGAGCGTTAATGCGATCGCGTGGTGGATTAGCACCCTTAAGTGTTTTCAGCGCTAGAGATACTTGAGGAGCGGGTAAAGTTGCACCACCAACATGACAATTAATGCAGTTGGTTTCAAACAGTTGTTTGCCTACAGATAATTCTAAGGGCGAAAACAGACCTGTATTACCTTGTTCATCTATTTCCAGGGCAATTGGCTCAGTGACGTGTAAATATCTTCCTACATAAGGATCAATATTGGCAGCCTGAGCTATGAAGCTACTGCTGTCATAGCCTACTAAAAAAATCACCAAAACTAGGAAAACACAACGAGTTAAGAATTGATACAGCATCCGCAGCTAGTATATTGTGAGTGTGACGAAAAGGTACTGAGTTCCGAGTCTTGAGTCCTGAGTCTTTTGGGAAGGGGATTAAAGAGCAGGTATTTCAAAATCCCCAGTCCCTTAGTTTCAGGATTCAGCACCCAGACCCCAGTACTAATGACTAGGTTTAGTAATAAATCTTGCCACCTCCCCATTTAGTACCTACAACTTTGGGTTGTAGGAGAATATGACCAGCGATCGCTGTCAAGTCATCATCTGTCAGATTTCTCATTTTTGTGAAAATATCTGCACTCTTCATACTGGGGTGTATTTCCGAAATTTCCTCTACACCGTCATAAGTAGTTGGATTCTTGAGGTAGTCTACCAAACCTTCAATATTGTTACGGTTTGGTGAAGCCAGTGCTAGTGCTTCTGGTTCAAGTCCCACGTTTTGGTTAGTCTTGGTTACGCCCCCAGCATGACATTGAGCGCAAGCGTAGTTAAATAAGCGTTTACCTTCTTTGACTTGCTTCAAGCTGAGTACAACTGTATCACCTTGAGCATTTAATGGTACTGTTCGGGTAGCTGCATCCAGTTCTACGGCTGTCGCGCTACCGACAATAAACTGAAACGTTAGTAAAACAGTTGCCACAACAACGCCAATTAATCTTCTCAACATGTTTCCCCTTAAAGATTTCGACACTCAACACAGCTAGTTAGCGTTACTCAATCTCCATGTTCCTATTTGTTGTTTGCCATAAGCCAAGGCCCCAGCCAGATAGCGCTTCCGGTGGCTTCAGGATCACCCATCAAGCTGCTAGTATCTTGTGGGTGTATCACAGACAATATTTGGGAAATAATTGCCTTTGCAGCCTCCAACGCCAAATGGGTCTTTTGGTGTTTATCGGCAATTAAAAGGTGCTTAAACAGAGAAAACCCTTTGTCCACAGGAATACTGTAGTCTGCTGCTATCTCTGCGATTGATAGGTCTGCAAAACCCATAATGTTTTGTTAACTGATATATAGAGATTGAGTCGCTGTAATACCAATATCATGTTAAGAGTGCAATTTGTCGCCCAAAATACTGTTCTACATCCAGTGGGGATCGGGGAGGAGGGGATGAGGGAGATGAGGGGGATGAGGAAGCAGGGGAAAGACAAATGCCCAATGCCCCATGCCCCATTACCCTTTCCCCCCGGTAAATGTGACACTTTGAATAAAGTAGCGGTTGAAAAAAGCGTATATACCTAAAGCTGGTAAGGTGAATACCATAGAAGCTGCCATGATGTAGTTCCAATAGCTGATGTATTGACCTTTGAAAGTGTTTAGTCCCAAGGGAAGGGTAAACATTTCTGGGTCAAATAAAATCACCACAGGTAGCAAAAAATTATTCCAGCTACCCATGAATACAAAAACTGCTTGGGCTGCTAGGGCGGGTTTGGCTAATGGTAAAACAATATGCCGGAAAATCCCTAATGTATTTAAGCCATCTAGTTGTGCAGCTTCTTCTAGTTCTCTAGGAAAATTAACGAAAAACTGCCGCATCATGAAAATGAAAGTGGCATTGACCATACTGGGCACAATCATGCCTTGGTAAGAATTTAGCCAGCCGATCGCTTTTAAAATCAAAAAGGTAGGAATCAGGGTGATCTGAGCAGGAACGGCTAGCACTGCTAAAATCAGCAAGAACCAGAAGCGTTTACCAGCAAAGCGTAGTCTGGCGAGGGCATAACCTGCCATTGAGTTCAGCAGTAAGTTTAAAATTGTCACGCTAAGGGCAATTAGTACACTGTTGAATAACCAGCGCCAAAATAGCGGTTCTTGTAAGAATATTTGCTTGTAGTTGTCAAGAGTAAAATTTTGTGGTGATAAATTAGGCTCACCGCCGACAATTTCTGATAAGGGCTTAAATGATGCTGAAAGTGCCCATAAAAATGGAATTAAAGTGATCGCAGCATAGAGCGTGAGTAAGACATAGAGCAGTACTTTCAGCCAGGGAAAGCGAGAGATGTTAGTCAAAGTCTTTCACCTCCAAAGAGTCGCTGCTGAATCAAAGCGATCGCAATAATGATCGCTGCTAGCAAAAAAGCGATAGCAGCTGCATAACCCATCTGTAAATTCCGAAATACAGCTTGGTAGATTAGTAATACCACGGTAAGGGTGGCATTGTTTGGGCCGCCAGTACCGCCAGAGAAAATATAAGACTGGTCGAATAATTGAAACGTGCCAATTATTCCCATTGCTACGACAAAGAAGGTTACAGGCTTAAGTATGGGGATAGTAACATGGATAAATTTTTGCCACCCATTTGCCCCATCTAGCTCTGCGGCTTCATAAAGCGATTGAGGGATGTCTTGCAACGCCGCTAGGTAAATCACCATGTAAAACGGCGCTGTTGACCAAATATTCATAATCATAATACCTTTAAGGGCAACGGCTGGATCTCCTAACCAGTTGTATGTAGGTAGCCCCAAAGTAGCGAGAAAATCATTAAGTAGCCCATCGGTATTGTAAATCCACATGAAAATCAGCGTCAGCACGGCTGAAGAGGTGACTGTAGGCAAAAAATAAAGGATGCGCCACCAGTTTTTGCCACGAATACTAGAATTTAGCGTTACAGCCAAAATTAAAGCTAGGACAGTTTGACTCGGAACTACAATTGCTACATATTCTGCGGTATTTCTCAAAGCAATCCAAACTCGCTCATCTTCAACCAAGCGTGTGAAATTACGAAAACCGATGAACTGGTAGTCAATACCGCCGAGAAGCTGGACTTTGTGTAAGGAAAGGAAGACAGCGTAGAGAATCGGCAACACTACAAAAATTCCCAAAACCAAAATCGCGGGCATCATAAATAGATATCCAGCCAGGTTTTCTGTGATGTTCCACCTAGGGTTTCTGTGCCGTCTGCTAATTTCAAACACTATTAAACCTCCGCTTAATCGCGCATCAACCCGGCTGTAGGGAAGGGTTGTGCATGATTATTGATCGTACTCCTACTAGGAAAGCATGAAAAATTTGTAATTCGTAATTCGTAATTCGTAATTAAACATCATCCTAGTTTTAAAAGAGAATAGGGAACAGGGGGAGAAGGGAGAGCCAAACACCAAATGCCCAATGCCTAGTACAACAAGGCAAAAGTAAAAAGTAAAAAGAAAGAATACTTATACTTCAAACTTTTTACTCTTTTTAGATGGTAGGTTGTCTTACAAAGTTTGGCTTTATAGAAGTTGCCGGGGAGATGTTCTTTCCGGCAAACTTCTCTTACGGTTAAGGCATCCGCCAACGCCAGTTGACGGCAGTTGCTTCAAGTCGGCAAAGCCGCCCAACGCACTGCCTCCTTTAAGCCGGGAAACCCGTCCAACACACTGGCTCAACTTTGCGCTATTTCCGCCGTGCTGTACTAGTCTATGGAAACCAACAGAAAGGTTTATGGAACTTTAGTTCAGAACAATAGATAGAATGAACAAAGTTAGCCTTGATGTCTAATCGCCAAAACCTATACAACTCATGGATTTTGCTAATCTTGCATCCCAGTTAAATGCTGGAACGATTTTACCAGAGGGGATTGTCATTCTCACCCTCTTGGGGGTTTTGATTGTTGATTTGATTTTGGGGCGTACATCTTCACGCTGGATTGGGTATCTAGCGATCGCAGGTTTACTGGCTGCGATTGTCGCCCTGTACTTTCAATGGGATACTACCAATCCCATATCCTTTAGCGGTGGCTTTAATAGTGACGACCTGAGTCTGGTCTTTCGCGGTATTATTGCCTTATCTGCCGTTGTCACCATACTAATGTCCATCCGCTACGTGGAGCAGAGTGGCACGGCTTTAGCAGAATTCATCGCAATTTTGCTTACTGCTACCCTAGGAGGAATGTTTTTATCTGGGGCTAGCGAGTTGGTGATGATTTTCATCTCCCTAGAAACCCTGAGTATTTCCTCTTATTTGTTAACAGGTTATACCAAGCGTGACCCGCGCTCTAATGAAGCGGCGCTGAAATATCTGTTGATTGGTGCTTCCAGTACAGCAATATTTTTGTATGGCGTATCGCTGCTGTACGGCTTATCGGGTGGACAAACACAACTGAGTGCGATCGCCAATGGTATTGCCGCAGCTCACATTGGACAGTCATTGGGTATAGTGATTGCTCTGGTGTTTGTGATTGCAGGGATTGGCTTCAAAATTTCTGCTGCACCCTTCCACCAATGGACTCCAGACGTTTACGAAGGCGCTCCCACTCCAGTGATTGCCTTTTTATCTGTCGGTTCCAAAGCAGCAGGTTTTGCCCTAGCTATCCGCTTACTCACCACAGTCTTCCCTGTAGTTGCTGACGAGTGGAGATTTGTCTTCACTGCCCTTGCCGTTCTCAGCATGATACTAGGTAACGTGGTTGCCCTAGCACAAACCAGCATGAAACGGATGCTGGCTTATTCATCAATTGCCCAAGCTGGGTTTGTGATGATTGGCTTGATTGCTGGTACTGAAGCCGGATATGCCAGTATGATATTTTACTTGCTGGTCTATCTATTCATGAACCTGTGCGGCTTCACCTGCATTATTCTGTTCTCCCTACGGACAGGAACCGATCAGATTGCCGAATACTCTGGTTTGTATCAAAAAGACCCACTTCTCACATTGGGCTTGAGTATCTCACTCCTGTCTTTAGGTGGTATTCCGCCACTGGCTGGATTTTTCGGAAAAATTTATCTATTCTGGGCTGGTTGGCAAGCAGGCCTTTACTGGTTAGTCTTGTTGGGCTTAATTACTAGCGTCGTCTCCATCTACTACTACATTCGCGTAGTTAAGATGATGGTAGTCAAAGAACCCCAAGAAATGTCTGATGTGGTAAAAAATTATCCTGCCATCAATTGGAATTTACCAGGATTTAGACCTTTGCAGGTAGGGTTGATAGTGACTTTAATCGCTACTTCCATTGCTGGGATTTTGTCAAATCCCCTATTTACCTTAGCTAACAATTCAGTTGCTAATACTGCCATATTGCAAACAACTACGGTTGTTAGCTCACAAGCAAGTGCAGTTACTATCGAGCATCCAGAAGAGTTATAAATTTCTTTATAGGTAATGGGTAATTGAAAATAGCAATTACCCATTATCTAAGGCTTGTCTATGTGGGCAGTATTCAAAATTAAAAAGTCAAAATTTAAAAAGCTTTGATTTTTTACCTGTACATCCAAATAAATATCTTTTTACCAAATGACAAAGCGCAAAGTCGAGCCACTGCGTTCCTGTCGCCCTGCGTCGGAAAGCATGTGGCGTTGAGCAGAGGTTTCCTCCGCTCAGAACTTTGCAAGAATGACGCATGACAAATCGTCATTTTAAATGGGCAGAGTAATCACAAATTCCGAACCCTCACCTAGTAGAGAATTTACCTCTATACTACCCCCGTGATTTTCCACAATTATTTGACGAGTAATAGATAAACCTAAGCCAGTACCTTTTCCTACAGCTTTGGTTGTGAATAAATGCTCAAATATTTTTGATTGAATTTCATCCGGAATACCAAAACCATTATCTTTAATCTTAATTAAAATACAATTTTTGTCTTCAGTTAAATTAGTGTGAACTCTAATATAATTAGGATTATTTGCTATTTCTTGATAACTACGCCCCGAATTAGAATCTTCTAAAGCATCAATAGCATTAGCTAAAATATTCATAAATACCTGATTGAGTTGTCCAGCAAAACATTCCACTTCCGGTAAATTAGCGTAATCTCGGATAACTTCAATAGCTGGACGAGTACTACAAGCTTTCAATCGATGCTTAAGAATTAAGATAGTGCTGTCGATGCCATCATGAATGTTAAAAAGAATTTTCACAGCGCTATCAGCACGGGCAAAGGTGCGTAGGGAAACACTAATATCAGATATGCGTTCTACTCCCTGCTGCATTGAATTGAGGATATGCGGGAAGTCTTTTAGGAGGTATTCCAAATCAATTTTTTTTGCATGTCGAGAAATTTCTGCCTCTGTTGCCTGATTTTGATAGAGATGGATGTGATCGATTAAGTCTTGCATATATTTTTGAGCATAGGTGAGATTACCCTCAATAAAGCCAGCCGGATTATTAATTTCGTGGGCAATTCCTGCAACCAACTGTCCCAAAGACGACATTTTTTCACTTTCCACTAACCTTTGCTGGGACTGTTGTAGCTGCGCCACAGTCGCAGTTAACTCTGCTGCTCGTTGTTCTAGCTTTTGGTTGAGATGACACAGTTTCAGGTGAACATTGACACGGGCAAGTATATCTTCGGGCTGAAATGGCTTGGTGATGTAATCCACTGCACCGAGAGTTAAACCTTTGACTTTATCTACCACATCTGATAACGCTGTCATAAAAATGACTGGGATATCGCGGGTAGCTTTTTGTTCTTTTAACCGACGGCAAGTTTCAAAACCATCGATTCCCGGCATCATTACATCTAATAATATGAGGTCTGGAGAAACTACTTGTAATTTTTCGATAGCGCTCTCACCATTTTTTGCAACCAAAACCCGAAAACCTGATGCTTGTAAAAACTCAAACAGTACTTTGGCATTGACTGGATTATCCTCAACAATCATAATCAAATTTTGTTTATCATTAATCATATTTACAGTTGACCAATGTACTGTTTCACTAGTTTAATAATGGCTTCATCAAGATTTTGAGTTAATTCTAGAAGCTTGGTAGTAAAAGGCAAATATTTACTATCTAAATGCTGTAGTCTTTGAGCTTCCTCTTCAACTCTTGTAGTATCGCCAATGGCCGCAGCATTCACCAAATTTTGTAATTCCTCGGTGAGAGAAATTACTCTTTCTGAAGCAGAATTAGCACTAAAACCTGCTGATTCTGAGATAGTACGATTGCATTCCTGATAAATCCAATTTAGCCCTAAATGCTGCTGAATCTGCGCTAACAGTTCCTCTGATTGCACAGGTTTACGGAGAAAATCATTGCAGCCAGAATCATAACTTTGTTGACGGTCAAAGCTAGATACATTGGCAGAAGAAGCAATGATGATCACGTCTGACAATTGTTTTTGGCGACGTAAATTTTGCGTCATCTCCCAACCATTAACTACAGGCATGACTATATCGGTAATTATTAACTCTGGGTTCCAGTCTAGGGCTTTTTTTAATCCTTCTTGCCCGTTAACTGCTTCCATAAGCGTAAAACCGAGAGGTTTTAACAGATTAACAATAACAGAGCGATTTTCCCATCGGTCATCAACAACTAGAACCTTGATGGGGTTATTAGGTTCATAGCCGATGATCTTGTGGTTAGCCTTGTTGGCAGGTAAATCAATCCATTGGTGTGATACTTGTAAGTCCACATCAAACCAAAACTTGCTGCCTTGTCCTAAAGTACTCTCTACATTGATTCCACTACCCATAATTTGCACGATTTGCTGGCTGATAGCTAGTCCAAGTCCAGTTCCCTCTGCCATGCGTTGCTTATTGCCCACTTGTTCAAAGGGTAGAAATATTTTGTGTAATTGCTCTGGACTCATGCCAACGCCTGTATCTTCAATTTGAAATCTAATTTTAATTATAGGTAATTGTGTATGGTGCCTATTATCTATGACTTCTGCTTCTACCTGGTTTGACGCATCGTCAAAGTTAGCCAAATTGCTCAGCACACTAACTTTGAGTATTACACCACCGCAATCTGTAAATTTGATAGCATTACCTAATAAGTTCAGCAAAACTTGGCGTATACGTTTTTCATCAGCGAATAAAGCTGTAGGTAGTTGATTAAGTTCTTGGTACGTGAAAGCAATTTCTTTTTGTTCAGCTTTAATGCGGCAGATTTCAAAAATGCTTTTGAGGAAATTAGCGAAGTGAAAATCGTGGGGAAATAATTCCAGTTGACGAGCTTCAATTTTTGATATGTCAAGAATATCGTTGATCAGTGTTAGTAAATGGGAACCACACTGGTAAATAATGTTGAGTCCCTCCTTTTGTTTAGGACTAACATCTTCCTCAAGTTCAAGAATCTGAACATATCCCAAGATACCGTTGAGCGGTGTACGAAGTTCATGGCTCATGTTAGCTAGAAATTCGCTTTTGGCTTTGTTGGCTCAGTCAGCAATTTCTTTAGCTGCTTTTAACTCTGCGGTACGTTCTTCAACTCTAGTTTCTAGTTCTATAAAAGAAGCTTCTAACTGTGCAGCCATTTGGTTAAAAGATTGTGCCAAGCTTTCTAGCTCATCTATGCCTTTTACTTCAACTTTTTGGTCTAGTTTTCCGGATGCGATCGCCAAACTCGCCGCCTGTAACTGTAAAATTGGTTGTGTAATCCAACGGGATGTAAAAATGCCGATCGCAGTAGCCCATCCCAAGGCTACTAAACATAAAACAATGGTACTATGTGTATTTTCATTGATTTGTGCCATAAAATCTGATTCTGGCACAATGACAACTACTAACCAATTCAGACCGAATTTGTCACGCCAAGGGTGAATCTGGACAAATTGCCTCTCACCTTTGAAGCTAAAGTCAAGTTCTTGACTATTTTTAATTTCTTGAAAGCTACCAAATTTTTGTTCTAAATACTGTGCTGTTTTTCTAATTAAAACATCGTTACTGTTGGATACTGATAGTCGTTTTGCTTTGCCATTAATAATGTTATATGGTACTTCATTATTAGAAGAAGCCACGATTAAACCAGAATGCTCTAAAATTAATATTTTCCCCTTTTGACCAACTTTTAACTTAGCTAAAAAATTACTAATTTGGAGCAACAGCTTTAGTAGTAAAAAATTGTTCAAATATGTGCTGCTGTACCTCCTCAGACATTCCGATTGCATTATCAGCAATTTCAATTAATACAAAATTTTAATTGCTGGTGACTGTTGTAGAAATCCAAATAGTCGGATTATCAGTGATTTTTTCCTGGCCATATCCTGTACTTGCGGCCAAAGTCCAGTACCTATGGCTTCACCCGTTGTTAAGGCATAGCCGTTATAACCAATATCCTTAAGTACCTGCATTTGTTTGCAAAAGTAACGCCCTGAGCCTCGGAAATCTCGTAAATTCAGTAGTCTTAGCTTTATAGCATCGGCATTGATTTGATTAATCTGATGAGGCGTTGCTAGGTATGTATCTAAGTGCTGATCGACAAGTCTGTTAAATTTACTCATCAACTGTTCAGCAAGATTGTTGACTGCTTTCTGTCCATTTTTAAAGGAGAGATACCCTACAAGACTTACTGCGGCGAAGATTTGGCTCACAAAGGAGACGACAAGGCTCATTCGTAGGGGCAATTTCTGGTAATAATCAACACCAGGATATTTCATGATTTTCGGTTCTGAGCAGTTTGGTCAATAAAGAGAAATCTCTTACCTGGGTTAGTTTGCCCATTCCACTGGTGTAGATATCATCAGGTTACATGGTGTGGGGTCTTAAGGCGATCGCTTTAAAATTAATCGCTGGTATCTAGTTTTTCTATTTTTCTTTAATAGTAGATTTGCTGGATACTGAACTTATCCATAAAATTTTTGTATTATTTATTACTTTTATTTGTAATAATACCTGTACTTTCCGAGAAAATTTTATATGCGTGTAGCTGTTATTAAGATTTTTATTTATGAGCGAATATCCTCGATTTAGAGATTTTTCAGGTATAAACAAGGAATTTCTCATTGCCAACATTTCCTTGATATCTGCATAGCTAATCAGCAATGTCAGCAAATTATGACAATCAAGTAATACTTGCAAATCATGATGTTATTTAAAGCACTATTTTTTATTAAATAATCTTATGAATTAATTCTTATAGTTAAGTAAATATTTACATATTTGTTGTCTGTTATACATAATTTTTAGCTAACGCAAGACAAAGCTTAGACATTATATTTATAGAACCCAAGGTGTACAAAGCTTTAAGTCTGCACGTCAGAAACTATTAATTATATTCAAAAATAGTAATTTATATAACAAAGTATTTAATGAGTTTAATTAATTTATATTAATTCCAGGTAAGTACGGATCTTTTTTTTAAAAAAAAATTAAAAAATGATTACATTAATCCAGGTAGAAAATTTTAATTTCTACCTTTTAAAAGGTACCAAGACCAGGGACGGTCAATAATATTTCTTAACTGTATAAATCCTGGTTTGACTGTTAATTATTTCCCACAATAATCACTTTAACTCATCCAGCGATCAATTTATTACACAGCTGAGCATATTTAAACATTAGGGGTGCAGGGGTGTAGATGAGGCTGCGCGTTGCAGAGCCAGCGCTGAAGGCAGATTTCATACCGTAGGCGACTGGAGTCAATAAGGGAGAAGAATTAACCTTTTTTCTCCAAACTTAACAATATGCAAGTTAAATATGCATTAGCTGATGACTAAATAAATTCTAGACTTTAATACTCTAGAATGGATGAGCGCTTCACATCTCTATAAAGGAAAAAGTTTTTATTTATTCCTCAAATATTGAGTAATAGTTACATGCAAATATTCTTGATTTACATAAAATTAATTGTTTAGTGAAAAACCAAATTTTATCAGGTTAATTAAACTCTGATATTTTATGAAATTGTTGGTATTCTTAGGCTTTTTAACAAATTAAATAGTTCACTAAATATAGACTGTAGTGAAGTTATAATCATAGCTGTTAAGTAAAGTTTTTTACTAACAAAGAGAATAGTGATAAATTAACAGCTTTGTAACTATTATCCATTGTAACTAGGAGCAATCAACATGAAAGAAGTTATAGAGTTAATTCAATATAAAAAGCAAGAATATGCTCAGTTGCCATTATTTAATTTTATGCGTGACCGAAGTATAGATCCTATACAAAGGCTAGCTTGGGCACCATGCGCTGCTCATTTCATCATGAATTTTGGAGAACTGAACAAATATTTTTTACGCGTAGAACCAACTAATGATCCACTTCAAATATTAATTAACAAGCATACTTATGAAGACGATCACCATTGGCTGTGGTTTTTGGAAGATCTGAAGAATCTCGGACTTGACAAGTCATTAAAATTTAGTGATGCATTGAAATTTCTTTGGGGTGAGGAAACTAAGAACGCTCGCTGGTTAAACTATCAACTCTATCGATATACTGCACAAGCTACTCCTATTCAGAAAATAATAGTAATTGAAGTGACTGAAGCAACAGGTAATATTATGTTCTCAACGGCAGCAAACATTGGCAAACAAATTAAAGCAATTACTCAGAAGGAATGTAGATATTTTGCAGATTTCCATTTGGATGTTGAAACTGGTCACATGACAGGCTCATCTGGAATAGGACAACTTCTACAAGACATTCAAATACCAGAATCAAACCAAATAGAAGTTTTGGAATTAGTTGATAACTTATTTAGCGTTTTCACGCAATTTACAAACGACCTTTTACTTTATGTCGAAACTCACAAAACTGAGCAGCCATTGAAAGCTGCATAAAATTACTAATAATTTTTTATTTAACCATGATAAAAGGGATTTTGCTATGTCACACTTTGTGGAAAATGTTGTAATTGTTGGTGGTGGTTCAGCAGGTTGGATGACGGCAGCTTATTTGAGTAAAGCCTTAGACAGAAAGGTTAATATTACTCTAGTTGAATCGTCTAACATTACAAAAGTTGGAGTAGGTGAAGCAACTTTCAGTACTATCAAGGTATTCTTTGATTTTCTTGGACTACAAGAACATGAATGGATGCCAAAATGTAATGCCACTTATAAAATGGCAATTAAGTTTGTGAATTGGAATGCCAAGGGTCAACACTTCTACCATCCTTTCCAGAGATATGAGGTAATCGATAGCTTCGATATCTCAGAATGGTGGCTAAAAATGAAAAGAGATCAAGAAGCATTCGATTATGCCTGCTTTGTGATTCCCTGGTTATGCGACAATCAAAAATCTCCTAGATATCTTGATGGGAAAGTTTTTGATCATAAAGTTCAAAATGAATTCTCTCAAGAGCATATCGCCAAGAAAAATATCTTGGATAATTTAAAAGTTCAGTACCCCTATGCCTATCATTTTGATGCGAACCTACTAGCAAAGTTCATGAAAGATTATGCAATGCATAGGGGTGTGCAGCAAATTGTTGATGATGTGGTAGATGTCAAGTTAACCGAAGATGGGAGTATAGATAGCCTCAACACCAAAAAACACGGCATTCTTCGTGGTGACCTTTTCATTGACTGTACTGGTTTCCGTGGTCTGTTGATTAACAAAGCTCTAAATGAGCCATTCATTTCTTTTTCAGAGTCGCTGCTGTGCGATCGCGCGATCGCAATGCAAATACCCAGCGATATTCAGAAGAATGGCATTAACCCGTACACAACATCAACTGCGCTTTCTTCTGGTTGGGTCTGGGATATACCTTTGTATGGCAGAAATGGTACAGGGTATGTTTACTCTAGCGCTTTTATTTCTGAGGAAGAAGCAGAACAGGAATTTCGCCAGCATTTAGGAAAAGTTGCGAATAACTGCAAGGCATCTCATATCAAAATGAGGATTGGACGCAACAGAAACTCATGGGTGAAAAACTGTGTAGCAATTGGTCTTTCCAGTGGATTTGTGGAACCACTAGAGTCTACTGGCATCTTCTTTATTCAACATGGGATTGAAGAGTTAGTTAACCACTTCCCAAGCAAATCCTTCAATGAAGAACTAATTCGCAGCTACAACAAGGCTGTGGCTGACTGCATAGATGGTGTGCGGGAGTTCTTGACACTCCATTACAATGCTAGCGATCGCGCAGACACAGAGTTTTGGAAAGCAACTAAGAACGATATCAAAGTCTCTGAAGAACTAAGGGAAAAATTAAGATTATGGAAAAATAGACTACCAAGCAACAAGAGTATCAACCCGAAATACCACGGCTTCGAGTCTTACTCTTATTCGGTAATGCTACTGGGGCTAAATTATATACCTGAAAGCAGTCTTCCTGTTTTAGAGCATATTAGGAATCACAATGCCCAAGCTGCATTTCAGGCAATTAAGGAAAGAGCCGATTATCTAAGTTCAAGTTTGCCTTCTCAGTATGAATACTTGACTTCCGTAATCAAGTCTCAAGAAAAATCAGAATATCTCAGTGAAAATCATTTATCTTCCTCATTAGTTAGCGATTGGGCACAGCAGATCCCAGTACCAATTTAATAATTCTAGGAGAATCCAAGATGAAAGTGAAACAAGTATGTGTAATTGGGGCAGGAATTAGCGGATTAGTTTCAGCAAAGACATTTCTTGAGGAAGGTTACGAAGTTACAGTATTCGAGAAACAGAAAGGACTCGGTGGTGTATGGGAAAAGTCGAGAAGCTATCCAGGGATAACTACGCAGACACCTCGTGATATGTATGCCTTTTCCGATTATCCCATGCCTGAATTCTATCCTGAGTCTCCCACAGGTGAGCAGGTGCGGAATTACCTAGAGTCATACGCACAACACTTTGGCATTACAGAGAAGATTCACTTTCAAGCAGAAGTTACTCAAGTCGAAAGAAAAATGGCGAAACAACCAGCATGGGTTGTTAATGTCAGCTACAAGAATAGCTCTCAAGCAAAGATAAGGCAGGAAAAACACGAATTTGACTTTATTCTTGTATGCAACGGTACTTGTAATATACCAAAAGTGCCTTCTTTTCCTGGTATGGCAGAGTTTCTTAACTCTGGGGGATTGGTATTGCATTCCACCGATATTAACGATGATTCTCTTCTCCAAGGTAAACGGGTTGTTGTTGTCGGTTTTGCGAAATCGGCTGCTGACATTGTAACTTTTGCTGTTAATAAAGCTTCCGAATGTACGCTTGTTTTCCGTCAAGCGTCTTGGAAAATTCCGAGATACTTTCTAGGATTCATCAACATCAAATATCTGATGTTAACTCGCTTAGGACAAGTTTGGTTTCCATACCGCAAACTTCGCGGAGTGGAGCAGATACTGCACACAGTAGGCAAACCCTTAGTATGGGCTTTTTGGCGGACTTTGGAGATACTACTACGCCTACAGTTACGTTTAGATGCTTGTGGGATGTTACCTGACGAACCTATCGAAGGATTTATTAATTGTCCCTTAAGCATAGCTACGAAAAACTTCTATAAATATGTGCGTCAGGGCAAAATACGTGCCAAAAAGACAACCATAGAACAATTTGTCCCTGGTGGTTTGGAGTTGGCAAATGGTGAGCGGTTATCAGCAGATGTAATTATTTTCGGAACAGGATTCCACCAGAATATCCCCTTTTTAGAAGAGCATTACCGTCGGCAGATTATTGATAACCAGGGCATGTTTCATCTATACCGCAATCTCATTCACCCTGATGTTCCTGAGATGGGTTTTGTCGGCTACAACAGCACTTTTTCTGGGACACTATCATCGGAGATAGGCTCTCGGTGGTTAGTTGAATCTTTCAAAGGCAACTTAGCCCTACCCTCACGTTCAGAGATGCTTAAGGATATAGAAGCAGAGTTGGACTGGAGACAGACTAAAATGCCAAAAGGTTTATACAGTGGAACATGCTTTTTCCCCTTTAGTTTTCACTACTTAGACTATCTCATGCATGACATGGGTGCTAGCATTCGCCAAACAGGTTCGATCGCAGAAATTATGAAGCCCTTAAGTCCATCAGCCTACAAAAACCTCCGGCAAGAATTGGAGGCGAAAAGGCCGATATTTGTCAATGATTCTAGGATAGGTGAATCTGTAGGCGCGAAGAATGCTTGAAACCAGATTTTTACTCAAGGTTGCTTAATTATGGAGTTAGCCAATAAAATTGCTTTAATTACAGGAGCTAGTTCTGGTATTGGTCGAGAGACGGCTAGGCTATTTGCCTCAGAAGGAGCCAAGGTAGCGATCGCAGACGTAGATACTGTCGGTGGACAAACACTCATTGATGACATCAAAGCATTTGGTGGTACTGCTCTATTTCATCAAGTGGATGTTTCCGTAGAAAGTGAGGTTCGGGATTGGGTGGCTGGAGTAGTTCATGAATGGGGTGGTGTGGACATCTTAGTTGCCAACGCCGCAGTGATGATTATAGGCACTGTAGAGCAAGCAACAGAGCTAGATTGGGATCGGGTTTTGGCAGTCAATGTCAAGGGTTATGCTTTTTGCGCCAAGTATGTAACTCCCAAAATGCGCCAACGTGGTGGAGGAGCAATTGTAAATCTTGCTTCCATCAGTTCATTTGTTGCTGTCCCAGCATTTGCACCCTATAACACCAGTAAAGGAGCGATTTTACAATTAACTCGAAGTCTAGCCTACGATTTAGCACCTGATAACATTCGCGTTAACTGCGTTTGTCCAGGACCAATTTATACTCCTGCTGTACAAAAAGTTGCCAATTCTCTGGGTTTGAGCGATGAAGATATAGTCAAGCAATTCGCACCATTAATTCTCTTGAAGCGCATGGGAAAACCACAGGAGGTGGCAAATGCGATTCTCTTCTTAGCCTCTGATAAAGCCTCGTTTATTACGGGAACACCACTCATGGTAGATGGCGGCTATACTACCTACTAAACAATAAAATTAGGTCAGTAGTTAAGATGTCTGCTGAATTTTAATCAGCTTCAAACTAACTTTCTAGTTTAGCTGTCTCGCCCATAACTTTTTTTGGTCAGCTAAAGTCTTAATAGCAAAACTATCGTTCAGAAAAATGGTGTACAACATGCTAATTCACTGGTGCATGGGAATTTCAATTGCAAACTCAGTCCCTTGTCCAGGATTTGATTCACAGCTTAACTGACCTTTGTGTTTGTCAACTACAACTTGATAGCTAATTGACAAACCCAAACCAGTACCACTTCCTATCGGTTTAGTGGTAAAAAATGGGTCAAAAATTTTCTGCTGTACCTGTGCAATCATGCCATGACCATTATCAGCAATCCTAATCCTCAGCGTTTTCGCATCTTTTAGTTCAGTACGAATACGAATTTGAGGATTGTGTGTTAAAGAATTACCTTGATACTTGTACTCATCCAAAGCATCGATCGCGTTACTTAATATATTCATAAATACCTGATTGAGTTGACCAGCATAGCAACTCACTTCTGGTAATTGTGCGTATTCTTTGATGACCTCAATTTCGGGGCGATTACTATTTTCTTTGAGTCGGTGCTGCAAAATCATCAAGGTGCTATCAATTCCCTCATGTATATTTACAGGCTTCATTTCCGATTCATCTAGACGCGAGAAGTTGCGTAAGCCCAGAATAATATTCCGGATACGCGAACTTCCAAGTTTCATAGAATCAAGAATCTTGGGTAAATCTTTTGCCAGGAAATCTAGATCGATTTCCTGAACTTTGTTATTTACTAAATCTGAAGTATGGGGATATTCTTGCTGATAAACACTAACCAAATCTAGCAAGTCCTGAACATATTCATGCGCGTGATTAATATTGCCATGGATAAAATTGATAGGATTATTAATCTCATGAGCAATTCCCGCTACCATTTGACCTAAAGAAGACATTTTTTCACTTTGAATTAATTGACTTTGAGTACTTCGCAATTCCTCTATTGTTTGTTGTAAATAGTGATTTTTTCGATTAATTTCTTCTGTTCTTTCCGCTACTTTTGCTTCTAGATTATGATTGTATTCTGCCAATTCTTTATTTGCTTTCTCTAGATTTTGATACAGAAGAGCATTCTCTAATGAGATTGCTGCTTGGGTAATGATTAGCTTCAAAACTTCTAAGCGACTGCTTGTAAAAGCTTCCGTAGTGAGATTGTTTTCTAGGTAAATAATGCCTAGAAATTTGCTTTGATTAATGATAGGAATACATAATATACTCTTTGGTTGCTCACGCGTAATGTAAACATCTAATGCAAAAGAAGCTTGAGCTTTTATATCATCAATTACTAATATTTCTTGGGTGCGTTTGACGTAATTAATCAAAGTAATGGGAACATGATCGCTGGACTCTAAAGGAATAGATAAAAACTCTGTATAACTATCCGCAAAATTTACATTGGAACTGACCGCAGCAATAGTTAAATCCAAGTTATTAACTTCACTCAAAATCAGCACACATTTAGATGCTCCTGCATTCTCCATTACCACTTCCATTAAAGTAGAAAGAAGTTTCTTTAGCTCAATTTCTCCAGAGACTGCTTGCGAAGCTTTTATTACAGACGCCAAATCCAGCATATCTGAAATGCTGGTATTAGAGCCAAGAAGAGTTTCATTTGTAACTAGGATAGATTGATTACTAGATCTAGATAAGTGTATGCTCAGTTCTATTGAGTTATTCTCACTGGAAGAGTGGTTAAATTTTTCCTGCTGAATAATAGGGGCAAGTAATTGAGGATAGCGTTTTTGCAAATCATCAACTTTGGCTAAGGCTCCCCAACGAAGATAGCAATAGTAAGCATCGGTAAGGTAGAGTTGGGCAATTCTTTGTTTACCCCATTCTAGATAGAACTTAGCAGTCAGTTCATGAGCAAGTGCTTCTTCATGAATGTACTCATTTTCTTTGGCAAAGCTAATAGAACGATCATAAGCTTCTATTGCTTCGAGATATTCACCTTTAATTCGATGTATTTCAGCCTCTACTAAATAAAATTTATGCAAGTAATTCATGGGAGCATGATCCGCATAATGGCGTATTTTTTCCTGATTAATTGTCACTTTGAGCAGAATGTCTTTCTGTTCAGATTCTGCGATATCAGAATACAATGCCAGCCGTACCAGTGAATCGTAAAAATAAAATTGAGGAATAAATAATGCTCCTACTCCAGCATATAAGTATTTTTCTGTTTTTACTGCATTGTCAAGGGCTTCATAGTAATTATTAAATAAATAACAGAGTTGAAGCTTACTTAGATATAAGCGTAAAAGTGCTATTCCATCATTAGCTGTAAGATGAATTGGTAGTTGTTTTACCTCATTATAAGCTTCACCAATTAAATCGCCAGGACTTTCAAAATTTTTCAGCAAATTTAATACTGTTTGGCGATATATTTCATTCCATTGTAATACCATTTCTTGCTTAAGATGACTTATAGCATTGCTGTATGCCGCCATTTCCTGTTGCAGTGCTGTTAGTTCTCTCCCTATAAAAAAGGAAGCATAGCAATAAGCATTAATAGAATATACTGAAAATTCTAAATCTCCTGTTTCCAGTCCAGCTAAGTAAGCCTCTAAAAGAGGCTTGACTATTTCCTTAATATGCTCTTTTCTATGCCTAATATGAGCATTAAATGGTTGGCTAATTTTAGCTGTAATTTTTTTATATTGGAATTTATCTAAAAGACGTTCAGCTAATTTGCCAAATTGATAACCAGAGTCAATATCTTCTACTACTGCACAGAGGATAAACCCGTAAATAACATAACCAAAAGCAGATAAAGGAGCATTGCCATATTCGATCGATAAGTTTACTTTTTTAAGAACAATTATTGAGAATAGCTCAGGAAATGCTTGACTTGTAAAAACAATAATGCTTGATATGATACGCATGACTGCTATTGCTTTAGCTTCAGTCATTTCCGGTAGAGTAATTAAGTCTTCGATACATCGATTAGCTAAAATTAAAGCTGTTTTCTCCATTTCAAGCTGAACATCTAATTGACTAGCATTCTCTGGAAACTCTACTCCAAGTAATTTCAAAACTACTAGTGCAATATTGACCGCTTCTATTATTTTATTCTGCGCTCCATAAGCCTGAATTTTGACTTCATAGACTTTGACTTTTTCTAAAAGTGTTTTAGCTCTTACTAATACCACCTCTGCTAATTGCTCCATCTGCTCAAAATCGCCAGCCAAGTATGATGCTTCTGCGGCTGTTTCATACAAAGCTAGGGTTAGCTCATATTTAGTATCCCAACAATCATCTGGTAGCAGCTCGATTCCTGTAGTTAAATACTTGAATGCAGATGAGTAAGCTGTTGATATCAAAGCTTTGCGTCCAGCAGTCAAATTCATCACAGCTAGCTCATCACGTTTAGTTTGATGTGTGATGAATTCAAGTGCAATATTGAACTGATTGACAAGCTCAAAAATCTTGTCTTCCCGTTCTGATACTGGGATATTGCTTAACAGAAGTAACCCAATTTTTAAGTGGATTGGCTTTTTCTGGTCTTCGGGAATGAGAGAATAAGCTGCTTGCTGTACTCGGTCATGTACAAATTTATATTTAGGTAATTGGTAACTGCTAATTGGTGAGTTATTGGATTCTTGGGAGTCATCTGTTGGGATAAAATTGTAACCATCAGTCAGAGGGAAAATTAGCCCTTGAAATAATGCTTGCCATAAGTCTGATGCTGTATCCATTACAGACTTTTCATTGACAATGGCTAAAGTTTTTAAGTCAAATTCATTACCAATACAAGCAGCTACCTTTAAGACATTTTGGGTATTTATGGGCAATTTTTCTATTTGAATACCCATAAATTCTACTACATCATCTGTAAGAGATAAAGTTTTGATTTTGGCGATATCGTATTGCCAATAACCAACATCAAAATTTAATTTAATAAGTCCATCATCATGTAATGACTTGAGAAATTGAGATGCAAAGAAGGGGTTGCCTTTAGTTTTGGCAAACACCATTTGGGTTAGAGAAACCGCAATTACTTCGCGACAATGAAGTGTATCAGCAATTAAATGATTTAAATCAATCTGATTTAAAGGTGAAAGTTTAATGTTATTAATTATTGCTCCCGTTTTGGCAATTTCTTGTAGGGTCAAATTTAATGGATGTATATTTGAAACTTCATTATCTCTATACGCTCCAATCAGTAATAAACTACCCTTACTTTCAGATATATCTTCTGCCTCATCTGCAATTAGAGAAGAAGTCTCACTCATTAATAATTCTATAAATTTTAAAGAAGCCGTATCTGCCCATTGCAAATCATCCAAAAACATTACCAGAGAATGTTCTTTTGTAGTAAATACCTGGATAAATCTCTGGAACAATAGATTAAACCGATTTTGGGCAGCAATACCAGTAAGTTCCGCCACCGAAGGTTGTTGACCAATAATTGTTTCTAGTTCAGGAATTACATCAGTAATTACTTGACATTGTGTACCTAATGCCGATATGATTTTGGCTTTCCAATCTTCAATTTGAGCATCTGTTTCCGAAAGTATTTGCTCAATTAAATTCCGTAAGGCTTGCACCAAACCTGACAATGGAATATCACGTTGAAACTGGTCAAATTTGCCTTTGATGAAATAACTACGTTGTCGTGCAATAGGTTTATGAACTTCGTTGACTACAGCAGTTTTACCAATACCAGAAAAACCAGACACTAAAATCATTTCCGTTTTACCGCTGGTTACTCGCTCAAAAGTAGTGAGTAAAGTTTCAATTTCTTGTTGTCGTCCATAAAGTTTTTCGGGAATGGCAAAACGGTTTGAGATATCCCGAACTCCCAATTGGAATGCTGTTATGTTCCCTTTTTCTTGCCATTGCTTCTGGCACATTTCTAAGTCATATCTTAGCCCATGCGCACTCTGATATCGGTCTTCGGCATTTTTTGCCATCAGCTTGCTGATAATATCAGCTAAAATTGGGGGAATATTGGAATTAATCCGGCTGGCTTTTGGTGGTTCTTTAGCAATGTGAGAATAGACTAACTCCATTGGTTCAGTAGTAATGAAGGGTAACTGTCCGGTGAGGAGTTCAAAAAATGTGACACCCAAAGAGTAAAAATCGGTACGGTAATCGATGCCTCGGTTCATGCGTCCCGTTTGTTCAGGAGAAATGTAAGCTAGAGTTCCTTCTAGAACATTAGGATTCGTAATAGATTGAATTTCCTTTGGTAATAGTGTAGCAAGACTAAAGTCGATAAATTTAATTTCGCTGGTTGTTGGATGAATTAGGATATTAGCCGGTTTAATGTCCTTGTGAATAATGCGATGGCGATGCAGTCCTTCAAGAATAGAAGAAATTTCCATAGCCATCTGAAAAAATTCTTTCAAGGAAACAAAATTATTTCCCTTTTCTCTCTCTTTTATTTGCCAATCTTTGACAGATATAGCTTGATAATCTTCCATTACCAAAACATAGCCATTGCGGTAATTTTCTAAGCTGAGGGGTTTGACTATACCCGGAATTTCCAGATTTTGGGTAATGGTGTATTGATTGCGAAATTGGCTAATTTCAGCAAATGTAGGATATTCATTTCGCATCAGTTTGAGAATTACCGATTGCTGATCTTTTTCTCTGAGACCTCTATACACTAAGGTTTTTTTACCTGAATAGAGTTGCTCAGTGATGCGATAGCCAATTATAGAAGATACTGTATCTGATACAAGTAGCATGGCAGCTTATGCTCATAATTTTAATTCTATTGATCATTATTCCCATCGCAAAGCTGCCAATATCATAAAATATGAGTAAATTTTGTTAAATACATAGATTTTGCTGGAAAAAATTAAAAATTTTAAATAAGCACTCCTAATCGAAACCATATAAGTCTTAAAAATTCTGCTATGAGAAGACCAGTCACACGCCACTAGATAGCATAAAAAACCTGCCTTTACCCCTTATAATGTTGAATTCTGGCAGAGCTTTTGTATTTTATTTACTATGATTGAAATAGCAATTTCATTGACTGAATAAGACTAGTACCGTAAGGCGGAATTCAAAATTCAAAATGGATATAGCGTAAGCATTTCATTGATTTGGAATAGTGGTTTATTTCCGCCGTACTGTACTATTCGCTTTTTCATGCGTTATTGTTATACGCACTTCATAACGACTACTTTATTTTTTGTTTAATGAATGTCACCACCTGAGTTAGTTGTTTCTTTAAGCTCTCAATTTCTGCTTGCATCTTGACAATTTTTTCATTCAAAAGCTCAATTTCCCCAGAAGGTGTCGCAAGATTAGGGGTTGGAACTGTGGCATTACTATGACTAGAAATTGAAGTTGTGCCATTACTAACAGAAACGCCTGCTCCTACCAGAACTGGTTCTGGGCGTACTTGTTTAGCTTTTGTCATTGCTAACTTAATTGCATTAATTAGTTGCTTTTGGTCAAAAGGCTTGCCAAGAAATTCAAAATATTCAAAGGGTTCTGAAATTTTCTCAGTCACCTCTTCCTTACGACCAGACATCATTACTAAGGGAATCTTCCGCAACTCTGGCTGAGCTTGAATTTGCTGGAAAACTTCCCAACCACTCATTTTAGGTAATAGAAAATCTAACATGATTAAGCTAAATTTTTCTTTAAGGATGTAATTTAGTCCTTCTAAGCCGTCTTTTGCTTCTACTACCTCGAAATTGCCAGGAGGCAACATTTCTCGTACTTTTACCCTGACAACTGTGGTGTCATCAATAACTAGAATTTTGTTACTTGCCACGACTTATTACTCTAACAGAAACTATAGGTGTAGATGGCTATTTTGCCCATTGACATTGAGAATTCTCTTACTATATCCAACATTTATCTTGATTGGGGGAGAGTATATTTTCGGTATAAGTGATTTTGTGGGATGTGTTTTCTGCAACCTCTGCTTGTGTTCTTGTCAATTTGTGTCATGGTAATATTTAAGGCTTTAACCTTGCTCTAGAGCATAGAAAACTTGCTCCACCTACCTTTGGATCTCGCGTGGATAGCTATGACTTCGTCACAACAAGCCCAACTCAAGTCAGAAATTATGGCAATGCCTAGCTGGTTACGTCGTTCTATAGGCAAAGCCAGTGAACTCTCTACCGTACAACGCATTATTAAGCAGCGCCAAATTCATACAATTTGCGAAGAAGGACGCTGCCCCAACCGGGGGGAGTGCTATGCCCAAAAAACCGCAACTTTTCTGCTAATGGGTCCTACATGCACTCGTTCTTGTGCATTTTGTCAAGTAGATAAAGGTCATGCGCCAATGCCCGTTGACCTAGAGGAACCGCAAAAGGTGGCAGAAGCAGTCCAGCTTTTAGGATTACGTTATGTGGTGCTGACTTCTGTAGCCCGTGATGACTTAGCAGATCAGGGAGCCGGGCATTTTGTCCAAACGATGGAGACTATCCGCCAGTTGAACCCAGAAACTCAAATTGAAGTGCTGACACCAGATTTTTGGGGTGGTTTGGGATCTAGGGAAGAAAGACAACGCCAACGCATAGCGATGATTGTGAAAGCGAAGCCAGCTTGTTTTAACCACAATGTTGAAACAGTGCGACGCTTAACTGGGCCAGTGCGTCGGGGGGCAAAGTACGATCGCTCGCTGCATGTACTTGCACTCATCAAAGAAATCGATCCATCCATACCCACTAAATCAGGTTTAATGCTGGGACACGGAGAAACGATCGCCGAAGTTATCGAAACTATGACAGATTTAAGAGCAGTCGGGTGCGATCGCTTAACAATTGGTCAGTATATGCGACCTTCTTTAGAACATCTGCCAGTCCAAAAATACTGGACTCCAGAAGAATTTGATCAACTCGGCAGCGTAGCATCGCAGATGGGATTTAGCCACGTCCGTTCTGGACCTCTGGTTCGTAGTTCCTACCACGCAGGGGAAGAGGGTTAAGGAAGCAGGGGAGCAGGGGGGATGAGGGGGATGAGGGAGAAAGAACAATTACCAATCCCCATTACCCCTTCGCCCCTTCGCCCCACCTTCCCCAGAGGGGGCCCCACCTTCCCCAATTTCCAATCCCCACACAAATATTTTTAAAGAAATTGGCTAATCGGTACATCTGTTTGGTATTTCTTAAACAGTCATGAAATTTAGGAGAACGGCCAATGACTGCTAAAAGCAAAAATCCACCAGTAGCTGATAGTGGAGCTAAACCCCCCTATCCCTTCCGTACTGGTTGGGCATTGTTTTTGTTAGCGATCAACTTCTTAGTTGCTGGTTACTATTTCCATATCATCCAGTAATTAGAAGCTGAGTGGTGCTGCTCAAATCGTGCCTTTAAATAAACCTTTGGGACGAATGAGCAGCACCAAAATCATAATTAACAGCGCTACTCCTTGTTTATACTGAGACCCTAACCAAGGAGTGCTGATTTCTTGGGCTATGCCAATAATAAAAGCTGCGGCGATCGCACCATAAGGATTACCAATTCCCCCTAAAATTACTGAGGCGAATAAGGGCAAAATCAAAAACCACCCCATATTCGGGCGTACCGCTGTAATTAACCCGTACATACTGCCACCTAAGGACGTGAGTGTGCCAGCTATTAGCCATGTCCAGAAGATTACTTGCTCTACATTAATTCCAGAAACCCTAGCTAAATCTAAATCGTCGGCAACTGCTCGCATCGCCTTGCCAATTTTAGTATTTTGCAGCAGGTAGTGCAGCGCCAAAATAGCCAGCACTGCTAACCCCAACACCAACAATTGATTTTGTGGTACCTTTAAGCCGAAGACATCTAAAGCCGGGGTAACAGGTAAATTGTAGTTTTGGTTCTTGCCGCCCCAGAGGAGGATAATGCCATTGCGGAGGAATAAGGCCAATCCAATGGAAATAATAATTAGCGTCGTAGAAGTAGCACGGAGATTACGCATTCTTGACCACAACAATTTTTCTGATAAAAGCATCATAACCACTGTTCCCGCTGCGGCCAGGATCATTGACAGCCAAATATTTATGCCAGCAGTATTTACTAGCAGTGTCAGATAGGCTCCCAAAGTCAGAAAATCACCGTGGGCAAAATTAGACAACCGTAAAATCCCATAGGTAAGGGTAAGCCCGACTGCACCCAGAGCAATAATACTTCCTACGGCAATTCCATTAATAATTAATTGAGCAAGTTGTAGATCCATAGTGTTAAGTAGCGCTTAAAAAATTATTAGTTAGTGATTTCATACATTAGATTGTTGCGATCATCGTCACATTCGACACTATAGGTTATGCTTTATAAATAAGCAGGAATTGTGCGCTAATATACATAGAATCCTGTTCGCACTTTTGTGCGAAGCTAAACTTGTTCAGCGGTCTAGTTGACCATGCAGCAGTATTCAAGCTTATCAGAACAGAACTCACAGATAGATACAACCCAAACACTTTTGACCACAATACAGCAACTTCGAGCCGAGTTGTGGCTGGAAGGCGGCTTGAACCAGTTGCAAAGCCATCTCAATGATTGCTTGCTTTCTGCTTGTAGCACCTTGCCACAACCAAGAAGCTCAGAAGCAGAAATTTTTCAAATTTTGGTCAACGAGATCAGCCACGCTTTAAACAGTAGTAAGCTGGCGTTCACGCAGTGTGCCGTAGGTATCGCTCTATTCCAACCACAAGAAACAACTGGTAAAATTTTTTATGTTCCACCATCTACATCCCGACGCGCACAACTTCCACACCTAGAAGCAATTTCCAAAAAAGGCAAAAAGTTACACCTGAAATTGAATGAGGTGATAGATCTCGAGGATTTGCAGCATCTTGAGAATCAAGAAACGCCCAGCGCTTGGCAATTAGCCAATGATTCTTGCGGGATAACCGCGTGGTTAATTGTGGCTACAGCACCTCTGAGGTTAGATTCTGAGCTATCTAAAGCAGCAGAAGTTGAACTGCGATCGCAATTTATCGCACGGGCCGTTAAATACTGCTCTGTAGCTTTGGCAAAGCTGAGACAAGTACAATCTTGGCAACAAAAGTCCCAATATTTGGGTAGTTCTAATCGAGAACTGGAACGCACTAATCAACTCAAAAACCAGTTTTTGGCTAACACCAGTCACGAAATCCGCACTCCCCTGAGTTCGATTATCGGCTTCACCCATCTGCTTTTGGCTCAAGGCTACGATCCAGGTAAGGAACGTCATCAAGAGTATTTAAATATTATTCAATCTAGCAGCAAGCATTTGCTAGCACTAATAAATGATATTTTGGATCTTTCTAAAATTGAAGCCAACCAGATGGATGTGCAGTGGGAAATAGTAAATGTATCTACACTGTGTCGGAATGTTTTGGCACTTGTAAAAGAAAAAGCTGCTAACAAGGGTTTAAAGCTACTTTTAGATCTAGACCCAGAAGTTACAACAATAGTAGCTGATCCTTTACGGCTCAAACAAATGTTGTTGAATTTACTTTTCAACGCCCTCAAGTTTACCACTACAGGAACTGTGGGTTTACAGGTAGTCGCTAAAGGTAGCTTTTTGCATTTTACAATTTGGGATACTGGTACTGGCATTTCTCAAGCAGACCAGACTCAACTTTTTCAACCCTACTTCCAAATTGCCAACCCTACTGTTAATCGCAATGAAGGTACTGGTTTGGGTTTAGCTGTAACTCGCAAACTAGCAGAAGTTCACGGTGGTTGTATAGAAGTCGAATCTAAAGTTAATTACGGCTCGCGTTTTACTATCGTACTTCCCCTAAATCCTGTGGGAGAATTAACGGGAATTGAGGGTGATATTGCTTCTGCACCCGTTTCAGAGCCTTTAGACATCGCCCCTAGCTGTTTTTTAGAAATTTTGCTGGTAGAAAACGACTTAAACAACGCCAAGTTGATGCAAATTTATTTAGAAAAATTGGGCTATCAAGTGACTGTGGCTAATAATGCTGCCGAAATGTGGGAAGCTTTGAAAAATATTAACCCAGCAGTAATTTTAATGGATGTGAACCTGCCGGATGCTCACGGTCTGAATTTAGTACAACAACTGAGAGAAAATCAGCCGTATCGCATGACTCCGGTAATTGCCCAAACAGGAATGGCAATGAAAGGCGATCGCGAAATTTGTCTGGCATCTGGAGTTAATGATTATATTTCTAAACCAATTGATTTACCCCTGTTAGCTAGTCTGGTGGCAAAGTACAGTAAATTCCCAATAGCAACTGAAGATAAGATATAAACCTCGTCTACGTTGAAACCCGTAGTTTTTCCTCGTCAGGCTCAAGGTGATTTTTCACCCATAGGCGATCGCTAATTTCACTCGTGGTTAGAATGAATGTCTTGTTCAAATAAATGAACACGTTCAATCAATTCATACCATTTCTTTATGAAGCTGCGCTAAATAAAGCTTCAAGAATAAAGTCGTAAGAAGTGAGAGAGGCAATCATGGAAGGTGTAATTGCTTTGAGGACATCAGTTAACTTTTTCTGTAGTTGTGTGAGGGTTTTACAATTTTCAATCTTGGAGTTTAGATTTGAGAAATTCCCAAAACCGCTCAATTGGGTTGAGTTTAGGAGAGTGAGGAGGTTGAAAAATAGGGATAATGTTATCTAGATAATCGAGAGCTTTCGCTTTGTGAAAAGACCTGGGTAATCTGTTTCCTAGACACCAAGAATTTGAAAAACGTTTACGGGGATTTTGTCTGTATAGCGGCAAATTCCATAACTTTGCTGGTAAATTCATGAAACCTACATTTTAGCCAGTGAGTTGCTAAGAAATTTCAAGACTTTCTAAAGCTTAAGCAAATTTACGTATAATCATGTAAGTTAGCGCAAGAGAGCAAGTCATGAATAATGCTGATCCTCAAGCAAGAGCAGTTGAAATTGAAAACCTAGTCGCCTCAAATGACCTGAATCAAGCAACAAAGCGATTAATGGATCTAGTAACAGACTTTTCCAACAGCAAAGAGCGTAGGCGAGAAGTTATTAATATTCGAGGTTCATACACTGACTTAAATGACGAACAACGTCGGTTTGGAAAAACAGATGTTATTAAGATTGACATTAGGAAACTCAGAGAAGAAATTTTGAAGTTTGCCGACTTAATTTTACAGGATTATCAACCAACAAAGGAAGAAATTACTAGCCCAAAAGATACCAATTACAGTCAATCAGAGCCTTTGAAAGTTCCAATTGATGTTTATGTTACGCCGCAAAAAGTCGAGAAAATAGACGAAATTAAAACTAAATATGAAGTTGACAGAGATAGGTTTATAAATAAACGAAAATTAATTAATAATTATACTTCTTCAAGCGTATTTGAATGTCACGGAATTTTTAAGAGCTATAAAAGTCGCGCTGTTAAATTTCATCTGTCTAATATTGATATCAATTTAAAATTGGGTGAAATAACGGCTGTTGTTGGTGAAAACGGAAATGGGAAAACTACTCTTTTGAAAATAATAGCGGGAGAATTAGCAACAAATACAGGAAAAATAATTTATCCATGTTTACATTTAAACAGTAAACCAGATTTATATTATATAAAACAACAAATTGCCTATATTCCTCAAGAATTACCAAAATGGTCTGGTTTATTAGCTGATAATCTACATTTCGCAGCATCAGTTCATGGCATTACAGGTGAAGATAATCAAGATATAGTCGATTTTACTATTAGTAGGCTGGGACTAGAGAAGTATAAAAAAGCGTCATGGAATGAAATATCTGGTGGTTTTAAAATGCGATTTGTACTAGCAAAGGCAATTATCTGTAATCCTAAACTAATTATTTTAGATGAACCTTTGGCAAACCTTGATATTAATACTCAAGTTCTTTTCTTGCAAGATTTAAGAGATTTTTCTCGATCTAAAAAAAATCCTGTCTCAATTATTATAAGTTCACAGCATCTATATGAAGTTGAGAATATTGCTGATAATATTCTTTTTCTTAAAGATGGGGAAGCTAAATATAATGACTCAGTTAAAGACTTGGGGAAAGATAGAGGTAATAACTCTTATGAAATAAATTGCAATCTATCGAAAGAGGAATTAACGGATTTACTTGAAAAAGTCGATTATAAGACAGTTGCTCAAGCCGGGAATAGCTTTATTATTCATACATCTAAAGATGTAACTAATAATGACTTGCTAAGAATTTTTATCGAACATAATATTTCGTTGAAATACTTTAGAGATATTAGTAAATCTACTCGCAAATTATTTGAAACACAATTATGATAAAAAAAATAATTGGTAAAATCCAAAAATGGTATGACAAGATATTATTCCCTGAATTTCTGAATAAAATAAACCATTCTTGGTTGCTTCATCGACCAAGGCTATGGTTGATCAAACTACATTATGTTGTTTATTATGCGCTACTAATAAATGTAATAATTTTTTTTCTTGTTTTGATTTTCCCTATTAAAGTATATCATTTATGTAGTTTTTTGATAGTAGGAATTGTTATTATTGCCATTGGTGAAGTCATTGCGCTTATTTATTGGTTGTACAAACAATCTCTTTATAATATTGAAAAACAATATGGCAATACTTGTAAGAGTAATGGGTTTTTAGAGTTATTCGGTTATAGTGCCTGTATAATGCTGATTGCTTCAGTAACATTAGTATTCTATTTATCAGTGGCTTTGAAAAGCGCAATTGTTATTCCTCAAACTGACCTAAGCATTGATTTATTAATACTAAATTCAATTAATCGAAAGATTGAATATATAGATATAGATGGAGCTAAAGATTTCGTAACAAAAATAGAACAAAATAAATTTAAAACTTTAAATGAATACTTAGAACTTTTAAGAGTTTATGAGATTAAACTCACGAACAAACAGAAAAGAAAGAGCATTTTTTTCAATGAAGATTATTTTATTCAAGAGAAACAAAGAGAGAATTCCTTCTTACGAGGAAAATTTAATCGATTGTATGATAGTGAATATAATCAATCTTTACAATTATTTTTGTTAGAAAATAAGAAATTACGAGATTTTTTAAAAAGTTCAATTAGTATCGAAACTTTGAGATTTATAGAATTTGATGAAACACCTTCTTTTACTCAAACAACAAAAATTTTTAATTATTTATTAAATAAAAAAGAATTTAAGTCTATCAAAAATAGTATTGCTTAGCCGCCTACAATAGAATTTGTTGGGTGCTATAGAGTTGTGGCAGGAATGGAAAATGATTGTGACACAAAAACTTGAGCAACTAAAAGCTATATTTGCAGAAATGGAGCAGGCGCTGATTGCCTACTCTGGGGGTGTTGACAGTACTTTGGTTGCCAAGATTGCTTATGATGTTTTGGGCGATCGCGCTTTAGCTGTGACTGCTGTTTCGCCGTCGCTATTGCCGGAAGAATTGGAAGATGCGAAAATTCAAGCGGCAACTATTGGGATTCCACATCAAATTGTCCAGACAAACGAAATGGAAAATCCCAATTACACTTCCAACCCTGTTAACCGCTGCTATTTTTGCAAAAGTGAATTGCACGACACTCTTAAGCCTTTAGCTAAGGAATTGGGTTATCCCTATGTGGTAGATGGAGTGAACGCCGATGATTTACACGATTATCGCCCCGGAATTCAAGCAGCTAAAGAAAGAGGTGCGCGATCGCCTTTAGCCGAAGTCAGTGTTACTAAAATGGAAGTCCGCCAACTTTCACAACAACTGAGTTTACCTTGGTGGGATAAGCCTGCTCAACCTTGTCTGAGTTCCCGCTTTCCCTATGGTGAAGAGATTACTGTTGCTAAGTTACAACGCGTTGGTAGGGCAGAAATTTACCTGCGAAAGCTGGGGTTAAAGAATTTGCGTGTGCGTTCTGAAGGCGATACAGCACGCATTGAACTTCCGCCAGAACAAATCAAAGAATTTGTGTTGACGACGGATTTACAGCAAGTAGTGTCTGCTTTTCAAGAGTTTGGGTTTATCTACGTCACACTCGATTTAGAAGGTTATCGCAGTGGTAAGTTAAATCAAGTTTTGCAGCCACAAGCATTAAGCTTGAAAGCTTAGAAATTTGTCATTTGTCATTTGTACTCCCTCATCCCCCTAATCCCCCTCATCCCCATTACCCAATCCCTGTTAATCCGCGATCGCCCACCTAACATAAGGACGAGAAGCTGCTACAGTTTTGTAGGTAATTTCCTTAGCTGGTGCTTGAATTTTTCGTAAATCTACACGGAAATATGCTTGCTTATTCTTAAATTGCACATTGTAAAATGTGTATTCTTTATTCTCTGCTTGACCAACACACGAAGCATAATCGTCACGTAAAGTAGCTACAAATTCTACAACTTGCTTATTAGATGAAACTAACTTGGTTGAGTGAGCAAATGCTCTAGTATCTGCAACTACGGTATGTTCAGCACCACCTTCATAAGGCAGTACAAACCACAACAAACCAACTGACTCAGGACAATTACCAGTGCTACGTTGTATATTTAACTTCGCATTAGGTGCAGATAGTGGCCCTGGTGCTGATTCTGGTTGTGCTTGTGCTGTAGCCGAAATTATTCCTGCGATTGCTAAGGGAGATATAATTACACCAAGAGTTGTTAATTTTACCCAAGTATTCATATACAATTTTTTTCACATTCAAGCTATCTAAATAATATTGACTCTCAGAATATTGCAAAAGTGCCATCTTATTTAAGATTACCGTGTTGTCAGTTACAGTTCTACACAACTAATTCAGGCAACAATGTTAATAAATAACTGAGAATGCAGCCTCATCGGAATATTGCGGCTCTTTCATGAAACCTCGAATTATTGTTTGTGGCTTAGGACGTACGGGATATAAAGTTTTTCGTCTGCTGCGACAGCAGGGTGCGTTTGTCGTTGGTATTCATCACAAACCTCTGACCGGCGAAACCGCAGGAGATGTGATTATTGGCGATTTGCATACTGCGGCGACCCTTACAGCAGCCGGAATTGAGCAGTCCCACACTTTAGTAATTGCTGGCTCGGATGATGCGCGGAATTTAGCAATTATGTTGCAAGCGCGGGTGCTAAATCCGCAAATTCGGATTATCAATCGCTTTTATAATACCAGTCTGGCGGAACGTTTAGATAATACTTTGCCAGACCATTTAAGTATGAGTGTTGTTGGTTTAGCAGCACCGGTGTTTACTTTTGCAGCACTGGGTAATAAAGCGATTGGACAAATTAAATTATTTCAACAAACTTGGCCGATTCAAGAAGAATATATTGACGAATACCATCCTTGGCTGGGGCGAAAACTGAGCGATTTATGGCAAGAGCGTTCGCGGATGCTAATTTATTACTTACCTGTCAAAGGTGATATAGATTTAGTCGCTGCGGTGCTATCTGGACAAGAAATACAAGTAGGCGATCGCTTAATTGTTGGTATCCAACCCCACATCCGTCCTAACCGTAAATCATGGGTAAGAAAAATCATCAAAGTTCTTACTAGTCTGAAGCAATTTCAAAAACACGCTCAATCGGTTGTGGTGATGGCAGTTGTGTTACTAGTCATTATTTTGCTAGCTACACTCACCTATGTTTCTGCTAGTTTAAATATCTCTTTTGTCGATGCTTTGTATTTTGCTGTCGGCATGATTACCGGAGCAGGTGGTAATGACAAAATAGTCGAAAATGCTCCTAATAGTATTAAAATATTTACCGTAGTAATGATGTTAGTTGGTGCAGCAGTAATTGGTATTTGGTATGCCTTGCTCACCGATTTTATTTTAGGAAACCGCTTCAAGCAATTTTGGGATGCAGCCCGCATTCCCCAGCGCCATCATTATATAGTTTGTGGTTTGAGTGGTATTGGTGTGAGAATTGTGCAGGAACTTCATGCGAGTGGGCATGAGGTAGTAGTAATTGAAACCGACAGCAACAACAGATTTGTCAACACTACTCGCGGGCAGGGTATTCCGGTGATTCAAGGTGATGCAAGTTTCCGCGCCATTCTCCAAGCCAGTAATATAGATACTGCCGCCGCAGTGCTGGCTGTTACCAGCAACGATGCAATTAACTTAGAAATTGCCCTGAAAGCGAAAGGATTATCACCCAGTATTCCTGTTATTGTCCATTATGCCGACCCGGATTTTGCTGGTATGGCACAACAAGTATTTGATTTTGAAGCCGTACTCAGTCCAGCGGAACTAGCCGCCCCAGCTTTTGCTGCTGCTGCATTAGGGGGACGCATCTTGGGTAATGGCATTACCGCCGATAGTTTGTGGGTTGCCTTTGCCACACTGATTACACCAGCACACCCGTTTTGCGGCGAATTAGTCAAAGATGTCGCCATGTCCGCTGATTTTGTGCCTTTATACGTAGAAGCAAGTTGCCAAACCTTTCACGGCTGGGATTTATTAGAAACTCAACTCAGCCCAGGCGATATTTTATATTTAACAATGCCAGCGAATCGGTTATATCAGTTGTGGCGCGATGAGCGATCGCAGGTTATGGTAACTTGAGTTTTTGTGATTTGGCGTTTGTAATTCTTCCTTGTCCCCCTCATCTCCCTTATCCCCTTCATCTCCCTCAATTTTATCGGGAACTAATTACTAGATAAAAAAGTCTGTTTTACTCATATAATTTTTTATTAAATCAGCCAATAATGAAAATTCAGTCTATAAACACTGCGATCGCCTTAACGCTGCTCAGTGTGGGATTTTCGCAAACTGCTCATTCTCAAACTACCAGCCCAAATTACGCACAACTGACACAACAAGTTGCGGTACTTCGCGCCCAAGGGCCACAAGGTTTAGAAACATTTCTTAATACTCACGCACAGGAACTAAAAAACCCTTCGCCGCAAATGCGGGAGGCGTTAGACAAACTTTGCCAACAACGAGATTGTTACGCTTCTAAACTTTATTGGTACACCGATTTAGAACAAGCAAAAGCTGCTGCTAAAGCTAGTAATAAACCTATACTTTCATTACGTTTGTTGGGAAATCTTGACCAAGATTTAAGCTGTGCCAACAGTCGCTTTTTTCGTGTAGCATTATACCCCAATGCAGAAATTTCCAAATTCCTGCGCGATCGCTATATTCTCCACTGGCAATCTGTACGCCCTGTACCCAAAGTTACCATAGATTTTGGTGATGGTCGTAAGCTGGAACGCACCATTACAGGTAATAGCATTCACTACATCCTAGATAGTTCTGGTGAACCAGTCGATGCAATTCCTGGTTTGTACGGGCCGCAAGCGTTCCTGCGTCAGTTAGGTGGTGGGGAAAAAGCAGTTAAAGAATATACTAATTCTACAGGTGTAGCCCGCGCTAGCTTTTTACGCGACTACCACCGCCAACAATTAGCATCTAGCCAACGTCAATGGGGTGCAGATTTAGCAAAACTAGGCATTAAAAATCTCCCTCGTCTTGTGGAAATACCTGGTAATAATGAAACACCCAATGCGGCTGTGGCTGGTACCCTAGCTGTCAGCAAGATGCGAGTCGAATCTCCCCTACTCCGAAATCTCAATCTTGCTACTAGCAATCAAACAGCACTTCAAGAGATTACAGACTCAGCAAAATGGCAGCGAATTGCTCAACTCTACACAGCAGATGCCAAGTTAGATAATAACAGTGTGGCATTAATACGCAGCAAACGTTTTCAAGCAACTAAAGCTGATAATTTACAGCGCGTTGTGGGCAATTTTGAAACTGTAATGGCATTAGATACGATCAGAAATGAATATACACTGCACAACCAAATTCATCAGTGGTTTATGCAGGGTAATGCAACAAATAATGTGAATACATTGAATGAAAAAGTTTATGCTGAATTGTTTTTAACTCCCAATTCCGATCCTTGGTTGGGATTGATGAGTAATGAAAATTACAGTGCAATTGATAATGATGGCATTCGCAAGTAATGTAAATTATCAAGATGCTTAGTTTGCCTGACCTATCACAGAAAAAGCTGCCCAGTCGCGAGGAGCAGAATACTGTTTCCTAGTTGCCAACATCGCTTGCCGTAATGCCTGTGCTTTATCGGGATTTTGTTGTAATTGACGATAAAATTCCAGCATCAGGAAAGCTGTAGATTCGTCTGGCACTTGCCACAAGGACACAACTACGCTCTTGCTACCAGCGGTAATAAAGGAACGGGACAATCCTATTACTCCATCTCC
Source organism: Aulosira sp. DedQUE10 (assembly GCA_034530935.1). Classification (GTDB taxonomy): domain Bacteria; phylum Cyanobacteriota; class Cyanobacteriia; order Cyanobacteriales; family Nostocaceae; genus Aulosira. The sequence goes on from JAVRCF010000003.1 coordinate 158,446, forward strand.
GGTAATACGACCTCGCCCTGTATCACAGGCACTCAGGACAACTAACTCAGCATTCAGTTTTAAATTAAAAATTTCATCAGAAGTTAGCAGACCATTATCCTGCGTCGATGGAGCCAATGCGATTACACCAGGAATTCCTGTTCCCTTAAAATCATCTAGCAGCCCATGTGTTGCTAGATGAATAATTTTAGCCCCAGACATCTGTTGCATGACTGCGGCTTTTGTCGCCTGATTACCACGCAGCACTCTAGCATTCAGCAACTTGGAGATGGCTAAAACCTCCTGTTCTGCTCCTGGTAATGGGTCTAACTGTTGAGGCGTTTCCCCAGGATGCAATGGCGGAATGGTAGGCATTGTCGGATTCCCAACTAATAACACCTGATTCTGTTTTGCTTGTTGCAGCCTTTGTTTCTGAGTCAAATCTAATACTTGTATTGAAGGAGCTATGCGGATAGTATGTTTATCTATTAAGTAGTTACCATCCTTGTCCATTAACGCTGCAAAAGGAACTAAAAATAGAGACTGATTAGGGATAAAAATAACATGGGATTCAGGATTAGTAGGTAGTAAATCGGCAATTGGTTCAATCAATAAAGAGTACATTTGCTTGAAACATTTTTTACCCATGCAACTTGAAGAATTTACTTTTCTATCAACAACTTGCTCGTTAGATGCGTTATCACCTTTCATCTCAACAGCTTCACGGGTACTACGAACAAAGTCTAGTATGGCAGTATCGGCTAATCCCCGACCTATAGACATTGTGGCAGCAGATCTCAAAGTTCCCTGTGCTGCATCTAGCAAATTAACTTTCTTGAGGTCAACTGAGCGGAACGCGACTTCTCCTGTAGGTTTAACCACCCAAATGTACAATTCATCCCATACCGCCGAATATTCGACAAGGGTAGCATTTTGGTCTTTAGCGAGTTGTTTAATTTTTTCAATATTGGGTGGAGCGATATTTGGTGTATCAGAGTTAGATAAAGCTTGACGCTTGGCTAATAACTCTACAAAAGCACGCGCTCTACCTCTCTCAGCAATTTCTAGCGCGGCTTCAGTTTTCTTTTGCATAATTAGTACTTGTTGCAGCGCGATATAATTATCGATTTGCTTATAGCGCTTCCCATACTGGTGAGGTACACCAATAAAAAATTAACCGCCGATGGAAGAGGATAAACGCCGATAATTTTGTACTTCACTAGACTAGGAAACGCTATATCAAAAACTGATACCTTGAAAATATTGTTGCTATCTTCATTACCTAACTGGTTTCGTAGAGATTCTTGGATATTAATTGCCTCAAATAATGCGGACTCTGCCGCTGCAAAATTTACTTTACCCAAAAGAACTAATCCTTGAAGAGTCAAAGCTTCTGCTTGCAATTGCAAGTTACTGAACTCTACGCTTTTTAACATACGTTGAGAGTAATTATCAGCTTGTTCATAGTTCCCGATGCTCAAATAAGCAAGTCCCATAATTTCAAAAGCTAATGCCTCTACAGTTTGATTTATATCATTAATGTGTGCAGTTTTACTTAATATCTGTTTGGCGTAATCAATAGCTTTGTTATAATCTCCCTTATTGATATAAGCAAATCCAAGACTATAAAAAGCTGCTGCTGCAATTTTTTCTTGATTATCTCGATTATCTAGCTTGGGTATAATAGCTATTACTTGTTGATTATAATTAATTGCTTCATCATATTTTTCTAATTCCAAGTGATATTTACCTAAAAATACTAAAGCAGCTAATTGTGCTTCATAGTTTTTACTGTCTGCTGCTATTGGTAAAAGTTGCCCAGAGTAAGCAACTGCTTTCTCCGATTCACCTAACTTGCTGTAAGCTCTTGCAAGTTGCATCAAAGGTGTAATTTGATTTTGGCGTTCTGGATTTTTCTGAGCAACAGCTAAACGCTGCTCAAAATATTTAATAACTGTGGTCAAATCGCCTAAATCTCTAATATTAGATAAAACTAAGTTTCCACTATTAATAAATAATTCCTCTACTGAGTGATTACGATTTTTACGTCCCGGCGCAAGTTCCTGTTGGCGAGTAGGAGGCCAAACTATTCTGACTACTTGGCCAATGATAAGTTCTTTGGAAATAACACCCCAGCAGCGGCCATCGTAACTATTATCACGGTTATCTGCCAATACTAAATATGAATTTGGCGGTATAGTAACTAATTTAGACAAAAAAGGTACTTGTTGCCCTGATGGGCAAACATCAATAGCTGTACGTTGTTGTTGACTGAGATATTTGCTTTCATTTAAAGGTTTGTTATTAATGTAAACTTTGCCATTTTTAAGTTTTACTTTTTCTACTGGCAAAGCAATGATACGCATAGCAAATGGAGCAGTCCAACTTGGATGTTCTCGGAGGAGATTTTCATTAGCTTTAAATAAGATAATATCGCCACGCTTGGGTAATTGAGATTGGTAAACTCTTTTATCAATTAGGATAGAATCGTTAATTTGTAAGTTCGGCTCCATTGCTCCGCTAGGTATGTAATTGACCGAATAGGAGTTTTTCAAAGATGAAGCTGGCTGTGCCAATACTAACGTATTGGGGAATAGGACTAAAAAGTTAGCATTTAAGGATATAAAGGCTGTAATTAGGGGGTTTCTGAATAAGCTAAGGCTAAATTTGTTAAAATTCATAAAATTTAAATATCTTTGTTTTACGATATACAATAGTTTATTGAACCAAATGATTAAACTAACTACACGCCACTGTAAAAAAAGTTCGAGATTTGATTTTTGATAGATTGAGGATGCTACCGTTATGTTTGTCAGTTGTTTTTCCAACTCATGTTTAGAATTAAACAGAAAATTTTGGATTTAACCTGAGTATCAACAATTTATCATTGTTACGCAAACATCAGTAAATTGATTTTTTTGTTAAATTTTGTATAGTTTGTATAAAATTGTAAAAGTCAGGAAACTCAGTTATTTACCTGTGATTGTTGGCGCTGTTACATCTCATCGAATTGAAAGCGTCTAATATACATCCAGACCTTAACAAAACAAAAGTAGTTTAACTAAGCATAAGTCTTTCATGCTTAAGGGAGGCTTGTTTTTGTTGTATACTGCCGCAGCATCATTGATGTAGCTCACTTGTCAACAATTTGAATATTTTTTATGGAGTCGGAAATTATAAAACAAAAATTGCTCAACATTAACTTACTAAATAAAAATAAGTTGAGTGTTGAGCAAGAAAAATAGTCTATTACTTGTAATACCAACTCTCTAATACCATTTCCATATGAAGACGCATAGAAAAAACCCCACCGCCTGCGGCACATCCTCTTATTAAGGGGAGCCACTTGCGTGGGCGGGTTTCCTGAAGGAAGCAAAGTGGCGTGAGGTTGGGAGGGGCCAAAATAATGTGCAACCTCACAGAGAATTGGTATAACATTCGATATTACATTCAAACTCAAAAAGCCAAATTAACTCATAATTTCTTAATTACGAATTGAGAATTGTATAAATTACTTAGGGTGTCAAAAAATTAGTTGTTTTAAAAACTCAGATTTTCTGCGCCACCAATAAGAGGTAATGTATGGTGCAAAACTCAAAGTTAGGGTACACATTGTCCCCTAAGTCTATTCTGCGTCCATTCGTTTTTATGAGTATAATTGCATCTTTATTGGTTGGCGGAATCAGCTTTTATACAGTGAAACGTTTGCAATATTCCGGCAATTCAGATACACAAGTCGCAGCCAAAAAATTACTAGAAATCAAAACGGTAACAGCCTTGGGAAGGCTAGAGCCAAAAGGAGAGGTAATTAAACTTTCTGCTACTGTCTCTACACAAGGAAGTCGGGTAGAGCAGTTGTTAGTAAAGGAAGGAGATAGAATCAAAAAAGGTCAGATAATTGCCATTTTAGACAGTCGCGATCGCCTACAAGCAGCATTAAACGAAGCCCAAGAACAAGTCAAAGTTGCCCAAGCGAATCTCGCTAAAACGCAAGCAGGAGTTAAACGCGGTGAAATCGTAGCCCAACAAGCCGCGATCGCACGTTTAGCAGCAGAACGCAAAGGCAATATTGAGGCACAACTCGCTACAGTCGCACGTTTGCAGGCTCAAGTAGAAAACGCCGCCGCCGAAGATAGCCGCTATCAGCAGTTGTATCAGCAAGGAGCAATTTCCGCCTCCCAAAAAGATAGCAAACGCCTCACCCTAGAAACTGCACGCAAAAATCTGCAAGCAGCCCAAGCACAGTTGCTTAGCATTCAATCAGCCAGCCAGCAACAACTTAAAGAAGCCACCGCCAATCTAGATCAAATTAGTGAAGTTCGCAGCGTAGATGTCGCAGCAGCTAAAGCAGAAGTAGATCGTGCCTTAGCAGCGATGAATCTAGCACAAGCAAATTTACAACAAGCTTACGTGCGATCGCCTCAAGAGGGACAAGTATTTGAGATCCACAGCCGTCCGGGAGAAATAGTCTCAGATGACGGTATCGTCAATATTGGGCAAACCAACCAGATGTATGCAGTCGCCGAAGTTTACGAAAGCGATATCAGCAAAGTACATCCGGGACAAAGAGTGCAAGTAGTTAATGAATTTCTCTCGCATGAATTGCAGGGAACAGTCGATTTGATCGGCTTACAAGTGCGTCGCCAAAATGTAATTAATACCGATCCTGCTAGCAACATTGACGGCCGAGTCATTGAAGTTCATGTGCGTCTAGATCCAGATTCCAGCCAGAAAGCTGCCAAGTTTACCAATATGCAAGTCAAAGTGGTGATTAAATTTTGAAAATTTTGGGTAATTGGTAATGGGTAATTGGTAATGGGGACATGGGGGACAAGGAGAAAAATTGCTTGTGAACTGATGATGTCTTTTGAGGCTTTGAGGTTGGAGGTTGAGGCTTTGAGGTTGGAGGTTGCACCTTTGAGCCTGAAAGTTGCACCTTTAAAACTCACATTTCACTTTCAACCCTTGACTTTTGACTTTTGACTTTTGACTCTTGACAAATTAGCATTACTCACCACCTTTAATAATGGGATTTCTCCAACAACTGCGACGACGAACACCTTTAGGATGGCTACAACTGAGTCACGAAAAAAGTCGGCTGCTGGTAGCATTATCAGGCATCGCCTTTGCTGATGTTTTGATGTTCATGCAGTTTGGCTTTCAGAGTGCTTTGTATGACAGTAACACTAGACTACATCACAGTTTACTCTCAGATATTGTTGTAATCGGTTCCCAAACCCGTAACCTGCAAAGAATATCTACCTTTTCTCGGCGGCGGCTTTACCAAGCTATGGATATCCCAGGAGTAAAATCAGCCGAAGCAATATATATCGGCACTATGATCTGGAAGAATCCGCAAACACGACGTGAGACAGAAATTCTCGTGATTGGGTTCAATCCAGACAAGCCAATTTTTGACCTACCAGAAGTTCATCAACAATTGCAGGCGATTAAACAACCATATACCGTCTTGTTCGACCGTGGTGCTAGGGGCGAATATCAAAAAACAATTGCCCAACTTGAACAGGGTAAACCTGTGAAGACCGAAATTGAACGCCGGACGGTTACTATTAGTGGTTTATTTACAGTCGGGGCTTCCTTCGGTGCTGATGGCACTTTGATGACTAGCGATGAGAACTTTCTGCGGCTATTTTCGCGCCAACCAGCAGCCAATGTCAGTGTAGGTTTGATTCAGGTGCAACCAGGCGCTGGCCTTCAACAGGTAGCAGCAGCATTAAAATCCCATCTAGGAAATGAGGTTAAAGTGCTGACTCATGAACAATTCATTCAATTTGAAAATGATTTTTGGAGCAGAAACTCCCCAATTGGTTTTATTTTTAACCTCGGTGTCTCAATGGGTTTTTCAGTAGGGGTGATTCTTGTTTATCAGGTCCTTTCTACAGATGTGAATACTCATGTTAGAGAATATGCCACGTTTAAAGCAATGGGTTATCGCAATTTATACCTGTTATTCGTGGTGTTTGAAGAGGCAGTAATTTTGGCAATGTTAGGCTTTATCCCTGGAACAGCAGCATCTTTAGGGCTTTATTATCTAACTCGCAACGCTACAAATTTACCAATTTACATGACTGTATGTAGGGCTTTGCAGGTGCTATTGCTTACTGTCATTATGTGTGCAATTTCTGGCGCGATCGCTACTCGTAAACTCCAATCTGCTGACCCCGCTGATATGTTTTAAATGGCATTTGTCATTGGTCATTTGTCATTTGTCATTGGTCATTTGTCATTTGTCATTGGTCATTTGTCATTTGTCATTGCTCTGTTATCCCCAATCCCCAATCCCCAGTCCCCATTCCCCACCATGACTCCCAACCCGGTGATCTCGATCCGCAATCTCGACCACTACTTTGGTCACTGTCAACTCCGCAAACAAATTTTATTTCATATTAACCTGGAGATTTACAGTGGTGAAATTGTGTTCATGACTGGGCCGTCTGGTTCTGGTAAGACAACACTTCTCACCTTGGTGGGTGGGCTGCGTTCTACCCAATCTGGTAGTTTGCGGGTTTTGGGGCGAGAACTCTGTGGTGCTAGTCCCCAAGAACTAGTGGAGTCCCGACAGCTTAACGGTTATATTTTCCAAGCGCACAATTTACACGGTAGCTTGACGGCACTTCAGAACGTCAAAATGGGCTTGGAACTACACCAGCATATTGAATTAAGTAAAATGCTTATTCGTTCAGCCCAGATGTTAGAGCAAGTAGGCTTAGAAAATTGCTTGCAATACTACCCCGATCAATTATCGGGTGGACAAAAACAACGAGTAGCGATCGCTCGTGCTTTAGTCAGTCATCCGCAAATTGTCCTAGCCGATGAACCTACAGCTGCTCTTGACAGTCAGTCCGGTCGAGATGTCGTCAATCTCATGCGAAAATTAGCAAAGGAACAAGGCTGTACTATCCTCATGGTGACTCATGACAACCGTATCCTCGATATCGCCGATCGCATTGTGCATCTAGAAGACGGTCAATTGAAGGCTGAAGTATGAAGTCAAAAGTGATTTGTCATTTCTCCTCTGCTTCTTTATTCCCCTCATCCCCTAGTCCCTAGTCCCTAGAAGTCAAAAGTTAAAATTATGAATTAAACAACTAAAATTAAACTTTTTTATCTAAAAAATTTGCCATTGCTACCAAAAGCTTTTTATAGATGCTTAAAAGGCGTTGAGATACTGCTTTTCTTCAAGTTAAGCTATAACCTGTGAGGTCTGAATCTCAAGTATTTTAAATTTTGTAAAGTGATACTAAAGAGTCTTAACAGTTTGACAATAGGAAAGTGCTGCTCACAGCAATCCTGCTGACACCTGAATAAAGGTGCCAATTTGACGATGATTGAAAACCTGTTCCATGCTTACACTCCTCTATTAACCTGGATAGGGCTAGGACTACTACTATCTCGGTTTATCCCCGAGAGTTTTCTCAAATTACTGGGATATGGGCTTTACTGGGTAGGAGTTCCCCTGCAACTTTTCGTTTTAGCGCGTCACACTGATTTATCTCATGGGGGACTAATACCAGCGATCGCAATCGGAGTCTTGCTGCTGAGTCTGGTTTTCGCACTCTTATTTTGGTGGGGACTGCGATCGCTAGCTATTCGCCAACTGCAACCAGAACCCGGAAGTTTGGATTTGCCGATTGATCATTTATTTGATGATCCTTTGGTGCGAGCAAGTTTAGGTAGTTTTATTTTGGCTACGATTTTAGGCAATACAGGCTTCGTCGGATTGACACTCGCACAAGTGCTAACTGGCCCCGCCAATATGGACTGGGCAGTATTATTCAGTGTCACCAACAATGTTGTCGGTACATACGGCATTGCTGTCTTAATCGCCAGCTATTTTGGTAACAGGGAAAGCAAAAACCATTGGTGGATTCAGGTGCGGGATTTGCTAACTGTCCCTAGTTTGTGGGCATTTTTTATCGGCTTGAATACCCAATTTATAAAATTGCCCCAAGTGGTGGAGTCAGGGCTAGAACAAGCAGTCTGGGTAGTGATTGCCTTTGCATTATTATTGGTTGGCTTACGGATGACAGCCATCAAAGGCGGAAGCAGTCTGAAAATGGCTTTAGTTGCCAGTCTGCTGAAAGTTCTGATTGTGCCTCTCTTAGTGGGGTTAAGTGCTACCTATTTAGGTGTGATTGGTGAACCACGTCTAGTACTAGTGCTGATGTCCGGCACACCCACAGGGCTTTCTGTACTGATTTTGGCAGAAGTTTATGAGTTAGATCGGAATTTGCTGGCGAGTAGTATTGCCTTGACTTTTGTGGGATTACTCCTCACTCTTCCCCTGTGGCTTGCCTGGTTTAGCTAAAATTTTGTAACAGTATAAAAATAATTGTCTGCGATCGCTAAATTGATCTAAAAATACAGTTAAACTAATCAGTAATTTACTAGATTTCGTTTCCCTTAGGCAAACCAGCTGTCTCAGCTAGCCTAAAGATTTAAAATAATTTTTGTTCCCGATTCTTGACAAAACGGCCATTAGAGTTTAGTTTCTGGAAAATTTACGGAGATTTATCTTTTTAGAGAAAATTTACTTCACTGAGGAAACACTAGTAGTAGTAAGCTAGTCTGTTGTCCACAGAAGTAAGGTTTTTTTGTGGCTCTATGACTATCGAGGATCGTACTAATAATTCTCAAACTAAGTTGCTTGGTTTTAAGATCAAAGGTTTTACACCCCATCGGCGTACAGCAAATTTTTTCATTGGGATGTTTGCTGCTGTTCCCGTCGCTTTAACATTACCTGTCGATGCTTTGCAGGTACAGGTAAATCCTAATAATCCTAAGTTGGGTGACACAATCTCAGTTGTGATTAATCTAGATAATCCAGCGAATGGTAAAAATCCCACAGTGGTTAGCGGCGAGAAAACTTACCCTGCCTTTGAAATTGCACCTAATCAATATCGGGCTTTGATCCCCACAACTCCCCTGGAAAAAGCAGGAAATAGAACCCTTCGCATTTCGGGGGACGATCAGGTGCAAAACTTATCATTGCAGGTGCAAAAACGCACATTTCCCGTACAACGAATTAATTTACCACCAGGGAAAGCCGGAGTAGAAGCCACAGAGCTTGAACTCAAGCGTGTGGCAGCTTTTAAGGCATTACAAACACCCGAAAAGTATTGGAGTGGCCCTTTTTTGAAGCCAAATGAAGGGCGCATTAGTACAATCTATGGTGTACGCCGTTACTATAATGGTAAATTTGCAGATGATTACTATCATCGTGGCGTTGACTACGCTGGTGCAGCGGGTTCACCCGTAATTGCTCCAACCGCAGGAAAAGTTGCTTTAGTCGGCAGAGTATCGCAAGGGTTCCGGGTTCACGGTAATGTCATTGGCATTGATCACGGTCAAGGAGTAACCAGTATTTTCATGCACCTAAGTCGCATTAATGTCAAAGAAGGCGATTTGGTCAAAGCCGGTCAGCTAATTGGCGCAGTAGGTGCAACGGGTGCTTCCACTGGTCCACATTTGCACTGGGGTCTATATGTTAATGGGGTATCTGTTGATCCTACACCTTGGCGAACTAAGGTTGTTGATTAGCAAAGATCAGATTGAGCAAGACTGTACATAATTTGTATATTATTTTGCCTATAATTAGGCAAAATAAACTAGATTGGTAGCGTCCATACCTTGCTTCGGTGGCTAAAAGATGATGAGCGTTATGAGTATTGAAAAAATTGTAGAACAAGCTCTCCAGGATGGTTATTTGACACCAGCAATGGAAGCAGAAGTTGGGCGCATCTGTGATAATGCCTCTGAACTTTCAATAGAAGAGTATATGGCGCTGGATAGATTAATGGGGGCGCTATTAACTGGCGAAGTTGTGGCGGTACCTCGCAAACAATTTATTAACGTCATGGAAGAGTTGGTATTAACAGAAGCGATCGCCCGCGTAGCCGAAATAGAAGCTACTAGCGAAAGCTCGTTGGATGTCGGAGATATTGCAGCTTATGCTCTTAACCGCCTTCCCCCCCTATACGCCACTACTGAAGAAGGTGCTAACTACCAGCGCCAAAGAGCTAAGGCAGAACTTCAAGAATTAATTGCCCATCAAATAGGTGAAGCGATTGGTCGTAACCTTGACCAACCCAATGACAAAAGAACGCCTGTCTTGGGCAAAAGCACAGGTAACGAAGTTCTACGCCAAGTTAGTAACTTACTCCAAGTTTACGCACCCACTTTTGAGCAAAAAGCCCAATCTTAATGTTCAAGTGTTCAAAGTCCAAGGTCAACTGTCAAGGCTCTATTGACCGTTGACTCTTGAACGCCACTTGCTTTACTTGGGGAGACCCCAAAACCGCAGTGGCTCCTCTTGACTAAATCAATCTTGTACTATCACTGGTGTCCCCACCTTCACTTGCTCATACAGCAATCGGACATCAGGATTACGCATTCTTAAACAACCGTGAGAAATAGCAGTTCCTAAAACGTTGGTATCTGGCGTACCGTGAAAGCCAATTTCGTTATGTCCATCTGACCAAAACCCAATCCATCGGTCTCCCAGAGGACTATCAGGACCTGCTTGAAATACTTTATCAGTAATTGGATGCCGCCATATCGGGTTGTGTTGCATGTGATGCACTTGAAAAGAACCTGTAGGCGTGTCCCAACCCTTCTTACCCACCGCAATGGGGTAACTGGCTATAACCACATCTGAACGATAAACATAGGCGCGGCGATCGCTTAAATCAACCACCACTTGCCTGTTACTAGATATTGATTTCTGTTGAGCTAAAACTTGCGGTAGCAGCGACTGTGGCAGAAAAAACAAAGTTGAGTTCTTTTTTTGTTCTGGCGACACTAGCCGCGTATTTTGGGAGTTATCAGTTGCTCTAGCTACATTTTTATTGGCTGTTCCCGACTTAGTATTATGAAGCTTTGTTGTCGAAGATTTGTTGGATGCAGACACCCTCTGAGTAGATTCACCAGGGAGTACAAATGCACCCAAGGCGGTAGTCCCTAGACCTCTTTTGGGCAATTTTTCATGCTTATCCTTGCTGGAGGCTAGCTGCTCAAACTGCTCTCCTGTTGACATAACGCGCCAATGGACAGCCAGAGATAAGATTGCTGTTCCAAAACAGAGCCACATGATTATCCGCGTTACAGTTAAATTTCTGATCATTGCCACCACCTATTTTTGATCCCTGACATATCCGTTGGCTAATTGGATTTACCGATCATCCAATCATCAAAAATTTATAAATACTTCTTAATTCCCTTATGAATTGACTAATACCAGTGGGCACACTAAGGCTATGCGGAAGTCTCAGCCAGCAAAACTTTAAATGTGAGACTTCACTCCTTGAAACTTTTGAGGTGCAGCAATCAATCATTAATGGTGTGGGTGGGAGGAAGACCATGTTTGAAAAACTATTGCTAGCAGTCACAATTACATTTTCCCTTAATTTCTTTTTGCAAGTTCGTGTACCAGATCAACAGAAGACAGGTACCAATTATCAGCCGCACATAGAAACATCAGCAACAATTCTAGTCACAAGACCAAATAAATAAAAGTCCAAGCAGTTACAACAGCCTAAAATCCGGAAATTCTGATTTTGTCCCGATGTGAGATCTTGCTTATATAAAAACTTTGCCTATTTTAGTTTTTAAGGGAATTTTTGGGGAAGAATAGTCACTCCCCTGATTCATTAAAACTTACACCAATTCAAATAGGCAGCAGGGATGGGGACAAGCGGCACAAAGGGGATGAGGAAGCAGAGGAAGCAAGGAAAAAATAGTAAATCCCCAATGCCCAATTTCCCTATCCGCCTTATACGTTTTTTGCTATTTATGTCAAGCGTATGATGCCAGTTGTCACTAACAGCACAAATATAAGTAACATTGCTGTGTATCTGGCATTTGGTGGATTATGGCTCAAAAGCATACTATGCAATTGTCAGAGTCAAAAATAAACGCTCCTGATTGCCAATTATTAGCTCAAACTTATATACCTCATTGTTCCAGTCATAAATCCGTCCCTGATTGCGGAACTTCCTGCCAATTACCAGGTCTAATGGTAAGGGATGATTTACAAGCCAGTACGATCTATGAGCCAATCGATTACTGTATCCTGGTCAACGGTTGATGCGAGTTTTCCGGAAGCATCAGTGCAAGTTGACAAACTCTCTAATCACGATTTAATTTTGCGCTGTCAAGTTGGACTGCGCCCAGATCGTGCTGCGTTTGCAGAACTACTGCGCCGCTATCAAACTCAAGTCGATAGGGTGTTATACCACTTAGCACCAGATTGGGCTGACAGAGCTGATTTAGCTCAAGAAGTTTGGATTCGTGTGTATCGGAATATTAACCGATTACAAGAGCCATCTAAATTTAGGGGCTGGTTAAGCCGGATTGCTACAAACTTGTTTTACGATGAGTTACGCAAACGCAAACGGGTTGTTAGTCCCTTATCCCTGGATGCTCCCCGCTCGGTAGATGATGGTGAGATGGATTGGGAAATCGCTGGAGATACCCCTGGGCCAGAGGAAGAACTGACAACTAGAGAATTTTACGAGCAACTGCGAGAAGCGATCGCCGATTTACCAGAGGTGTTCCGCACTACTATTGTTCTTAGAGAAATCGAAGGTTTGGCATATGAAGAAATTGCCGAAATCACTGGTGTTTCCTTGGGAACGGTGAAGTCCAGAATAGCTAGAGCTAGATCTAGATTGCAAGCTCAGTTGCAAAACTATATAGATATTTAGTTTACAGGCTCTTTCCTCTGCCAAATGGCAGAATTTAGGTGTTAATTAATAAAGATTAATTAAGTGTGTAAAAATTTTAAAGAGACTCTGCCATGAGGAAGAAAATCGATGAATTTCTCAAAAATATCCGCTGTCTTTACCCGTGTATGAATTGGTAATAATGTTAAGATGACTACTGATTCTCAGTTTTATGACCGTTCTCGCTGGCAAATATCTCAAGATTTAGCAGATGGAATGGCTAAGCCTACCAATGAATCAACGGGTGCTATGGATGATATGGTGAAGCGCGATCGCTTTGAATTATTAAGTGCTTACCTCGATGGCGAGGTAACAGCTGCTGAACGTAGGCAAGTAGAAGAATGGCTAGCAAACGATACCGCCGTTAAATGCTTGTATTCTCGATTGTTAAACCTACGACAAGGCTTGCGGACTATGCCAGTGCCAGCCGCTGAACAGCAGATAGAAAAAACAGTCCAACAAGTTATGGCTCGTTTGCGCCGCCGTTCTCAATTAGCGTGGGCATTTGGCGGTGCGGCCGTTGCTGCTTGTGTCATTGGCTCACTAGTTGGCATTATCCCAGGTGGCGATTCCAAGACGCTACAACTGGCACAACAACGCATAGAACCTAGACACCAAACCATACCAGAACCTGCTGCTGAATCGGCTTCACCTCTGATGGTGGCCATAAATAACCCAGTTATTGAAATTCCCAAAGCAGCAGTCGCCTCTCCCACAAAAACGGGGCATCAAGAACAGCCTAAACAAAAGCATCTTGAGCAAAATATTAACTAATCGCCTAATTAACTGTAAAGAAGGCAAATTACGACTGCACTTCGCTAAGAGTTAAACTGCCGCCAGTCCACCAGCCATAGGCTTGAGGGGTAGCTTTTAGCTGCTTAACTCTGTCTGGCGACATGATGTAAACCCAAGCCAAACCCAAGGATAGCCCTTGTAAATCGTAGATTTCAATTTGCTGGCGATTGTAGAGATTTTCTGACATTTGTCGATGTGGTTGGTAATCTTCTAGTTCATCTAGCTGACTTAAAACTTCTGAGTCGGGAAATGAAAGTAAATATCCCTGGACTTGGCTATCCTCCAGTGTCATCGCTGGGTAGCCCATTGGTAGCGCAAACAGTTTACCTGGGGCTATAGCTCTTTTGGTATCTATGACTTTGCCAGCACAGTACCTTTTATAATTAACTTCACCTGGTTTCAGGGTGCCGTAGACAAAGACACGCAAAGTCCCAGAAAATTTTATTTTTAATTCAGTCATAGCTTAATTTTACCCAACTGAAATTGTTTGCCTACCATTACAATATGGAGGCAGATATAGACAAAGATTCCAGTAGGAGCATTTTTTGGTGGATTCCCGATATAACCCAGCAGCAATTGAGGAAAAATGGCAACAAACATGGGCAGAACTTGGCTTAGATAAAACCCCTACAAATAGTGTCAAGCCAAAATTCTACGCTTTGTCCATGTTCCCCTACCCATCGGGCAGCCTACACATGGGTCACGTTCGTAATTATACAATTACCGATGTGATTGCTCGCCTCAAGCGAATGCAAGGGTATCGGGTATTGCACCCAATGGGTTGGGATGCTTTTGGCTTGCCAGCAGAAAACGCCGCCATTGACCGTGGTGTACCGCCAGCTAAGTGGACTTATCAAAATATTTCCCAGATGCGGCAGCAATTGCAGCGTCTTGGTTTGTCTATTGATTGGGACTGTGAAGTTGCTACCTGTTCACCAGATTATTACAAGTGGACACAATGGATTTTCTTGCAGTTTTTGCAAGCGGGGTTAGCTTACCAAAAAGAAGCCGCAGTTAACTGGGACCCCATCGATCAAACTGTACTAGCAAACGAGCAAGTTGATAACGAAGGGCGTTCTTGGCGCAGTGGCGCAAAAGTTGAGCGTAAACTCTTACGGCAGTGGTTTTTCAAAATTACTGACTACGCCGAAGAGTTACTCAATGACCTGGATAAATTGTCAGGGTGGCCAGAACGTGTCAAGCTGATGCAGGCTAATTGGATTGGCAAATCAACAGGTGCTTACTTAGAATTTCCTATCGTGGGGTTGGATGAAAAAATTAGCGTCTACACTACACGCCCAGATACAGTTTATGGTGTGAGCTATTTAGTGTTAGCACCAGAACATCCTTTAACAAAGCGCGTTACAAAAAAAGAACAGCAAGCAGCAGTAGATGCTTTTGTTCAAGAAGTTGCCAATCAAAGTGAATTGGAACGGACTGCTGAAGACAAACCTAAGCGGGGTATCCCCACAGGTGGTAAGGCAATTAACCCATATACTGGGGACGAACTACCAATATGGATTGCTGACTATGTACTGTATGAGTATGGTACAGGGGCAGTGATGGGTGTGCCTGCCCACGATGCGCGAGATTTCAAGTTTGCCAATAAATATAATTTGCCCATTGAGTTTGTGATTGTCGAACCGGAGGCAGTTGCAGATAAAGATTTCAGCGCCACAATCCCGGATGAAAATGGTGAAGTCTCCAACATTATTCAGATTGAATACAACGAGGCATATACAGAACCAGGAATTTTAATTAATTCTGGGACTTTTAGTGGCATGGCTTCGACAGATGCCAAGCAAGCAATCGTTGAATATGCCGAACAACAAGGTTTTGGTAAAACACGGGTGCAATATCGCTTGCGGGATTGGCTGATTTCGCGGCAACGGTATTGGGGTGCGCCAATCCCCGTGATTCACTGTCCCAACTGTGGGATAGTGCCAGTTCCTGACAAAGATTTACCCGTTGAGTTACCAGAAGAAGTGGAATTTACCGGACGTGGTGGTTCACCTTTAACTCAGTTAGAAAGCTGGGTAAATGTGCCTTGTCCAACTTGCGGGACTCCAGCGAAACGAGAAACCGACACGATGGATACCTTTATTGATTCCTCGTGGTATTTCTTGCGATTTACTGACGCTAAGAATCAACAACAGGTTTTTGATTCTAGTAAAACCAATGACTGGATGCCAGTAGAGCAGTATGTGGGCGGCATTGAACACGCGATTTTGCATTTGTTGTATTCGCGGTTCTTTACTAAGGTGCTGCGGGATAGAGGTTTGTTGAGCTTTGACGAACCTTTCCAACGCCTGTTGACTCAAGGGATGGTGCAAGGTTTAACTTACATGAATCCCAATAAGGGCGGTAAAGATAAATGGATTCCTTCCCATTTAGTAGATCCAACTAACCCGCGAGATCCTCAGACAGGTGAACCATTGCAACGCCTCTACGCCACCATGTCCAAATCCAAGGGTAATGGTGTTGCACCAGAAGACGTAATTAGCAAATACGGTATAGACACAGCGCGGATGTTCATCTTATTTAAAGCGCCACCAGAAAAAGACCTGGAATGGGATGAAGCTGATGTAGAAGGACAATTCCGCTTTTTGAATCGAGTTTGGCGCTTGCTAACAGACTATATTGCTGCTGGGGTATCGAAAAAGAAAGCCGATATCTCAAACTTGACGAAACCAGAAAAAGAATTGCGGCGGGCCATTCACACTGCTATTCAAGCAGTTACAGAAGATGTAGAAGACGAATATCAATTCAACACAGCTATTTCGGAATTGATGAAGTTGAGTAATGCCCTGGCTGATACCAGCAGCAAAAATTCACCAATTTATGCTGAAGGGATTCAGACTTTAGTAGTATTGCTAGCCCCCTTTGCACCACACATTGCTGACGAATTGTGGCATTTATTGGGTAACAGCGATTCTGTTCACACCCAAACTTGGCCGTCTTTCGACCCTGCGGCGTTGGTAGCTGATGAAATTACTTTGGTAATTCAAGTTATGGGCAAAACTCGCGGTGCAATTCAAGTGCCATCGCAAGCCGATAAAGCTGCTTTGGAGAAATATGCCAGAGAATCAGAAGTTGCCCAGCGTTACATTGAGGGGAAAGAGATTAAAAAGGTGATTGTGGTACCTGGGAAACTGGTGAATTTTGTCATCAGTTAAGAGTAGCAAAAAATAGCAGATGTTAGTTTTGTAAGGTGCGGTGCGTTAATCTACGGTATGACGCACCTTGAATTGTTGATGGTGCGGCGCTTGGCGACAACGCAACGTTCTACCCTGCGGGAACGACTACTCTGCGAGAAGGGCTGCGCCCAAAGTCGAACGGGTGAAGCTCCTGCGTCGCTAACGCCAGAACTTCACGCCAGTGACGCTCCTACGTCGCTACCGCTACGCTAACACTCAAGTCGGGTAGCCCTCCACACAACTAGCTCCGCAACGCACTGTCTCTCCTACATTTAAATTTCTTAAAATAGTTTGAAATATTAGCGCTTATACCATTTTGGATTTTAGATTTTGCGGAAAGTTGAGCCAGTGCGTTGAACGGGTTCCCCGGCTTGTTCCTTGCGCGTCTCCCCTTTGGAGAAGCAACTGGCGTTGCGTGGTGTTCGCGTAGCGTCTCCGTCAGGAGACGCGGTCTTCTCCCAAAGGGAGAGGCTACGCCAAGGGGGTTTCCCCCATGAGCGACTGCCGAAAGGGTTCCCCGAAGGAAGCAAACTTTCCAAGACGGATTTTGGATTGTGATATGAAACATCTATTGGATAAGCGTTTCAATTTTCCATCTGTCGCAATCATTTTTCAAATCGGTATTACTTACTTAAAACAGACCATTAGTTGTGGTCTGCCCAATTATGGCGGGTAGAGAACAGCTTTTATGTTGCTACTTGGTTAAGTAGCAGTTTACTGTGGGTTTTCTTGTGAAATAAGATTGCCTTCAACCAAAAACCCCTAAACTGCGAATCTCCGTGAGAATTACTAGAGAGTGGTTTGCAATTTAAGTGAAGAGGATCAATATCTAAAGGTAGTTCTATAATTATACCCTTGCGCGATCGTGTGCTTTTAAAAACCTACTTATTTTGGGACAGAGGGAAAATTTTTTATTTATACACGAAAAAGCGCTTGAGATTTTTGCTCCCCCAAGCGCTCCCCCGTATAACTTTATACCAACCCACTTGTTTGATGCAACATTTGAAATCCGCAACAACCCCTGAAGGAGGGGCATTACGAGGATAACTAGTGACAAACATGTTGTGAAGTGGTATCACTCCTTGCACTAATTAAGAATATCTGTTCAAGGACAACACCAGGAATGTGGTGAGTGACACTTTATCAACTGACACTAGTTAAAAACGACTCACCATTAACGGTATCTACCAAGTCTCAACAAGAATGTCAGTACTTCAGGAATGTAGTATAAAAATGTGGATTAGATTTGCGATCGCTAGTACACCCTTGCAAATACAGCATTTATACAACATCCTGAATTTTGGATCATAAGTTCCCTTAACAAGATGATCAAATTCTTCTCCCCCGGCTTTCCCAGCCTCTCCAGCCCAAAAGCGATTGGTGATTTTTTTATTTGGAAGTCCCTTATCCTAAATTTCCTTGATAAAAATCATGAAACTTTTAGCAAGATTATTTGTGGAAGATTGAAGTTTTAAATACCTTGAATAAAGTTGAAGTTATGATTCGACGTAAAGCCCATGAACAAATTAGGCGGCTAGCATTCTGAATCAATCTCTACTTGTGAGTGGGAAATTGATAAATGTATTGTCGCTGCTAAAGATTGGTGGTACTATCCAGCAATTTTGGCTTGCGATCGCAAGCTTTCTAGCAATGCTACTACCGAATTGTTATTACGTACAATTTGACTACTGTATAATCCATTCGGCAATGTCCCTAAAGACTGGTAATCTTGCAAGGGTATTTTTATCTGAATTTAGAGGCTCTCAAAATTGATATCTCTTCACAATCAGTAGCAAAGTTAATTGCTTGATAAAGGCAACATGAAGAAGTCTCCTTACACGATGAAATTATCTTTAAAGTATTGCTTTTGTCCTCAGAGAAAAGTATCCTAGCTAGTGTTTCTACTGAGTCTAAGCACCGGCGACCCGTAATTACAGCTTAAAATTTTAGCTATGAAAATACTTGTAACTGGAACTGAAGGTTATATAGGCTCGTTATTAGCACCGCTGTTAATACAACAAGGTTACGAAGTTATGGCCGTTGATACGGGCTTTTATAAGGTAGGTTGGTTGTACAACGGCACTGAGCTAACGGCTCAAACATTAAACAAAGACATCCGTAATATTACTGCTGCTGATCTCGCAGGAGTTGACGCTGTAGTTCACATGGCAGAACTCTCTAATGACCCTTTAGGTCAGTTAGCCCCGACTATTACTTACGATATCAACCATAAAGGCTCAGTACATATAGCAAAGCTGGCTAAGGATGCAGGAGTGCGTCGCTTTGTCTACACATCTTCATGTAGTGTCTATGGATTTGCTACTGAAGATGATGTTCACGAAGAATCTACTATAAATCCCCAAACCGCCTATGCCAAGTGCAAAGCGCTGGTAGAACAAGATGTGAAGCTTCTCGCTGATGACAGCTTTTCTCCTACTTTTCTCAGGAATGCTACAGCCTATGGAGCTTCTCCTCGGATGCGCTTTGATATTGTCTTAAACAATCTAGCAGGTTGGGCATGGACAATTAAAGAAATCAAGATGAATAGCGACGGTACACCGTGGCGGCCTCTCGTGCATATATTGGATATCTGTAAAGCGATTATCTGTACCTTAGAAGCTCCACGGGATGTAATTCACAACCAAATTTTTAATGTTGGTGATACCAATAGCAACTATCAAGTTAAACAAATTGCCCAAATAGTTGCAGATGTGTTTACAGGTTGCCAATTGAGCTTTGGTAAACACGATCCTGACAACCGCAGCTATCGAGTTTCTTTCGATAAAATTAATCAAAATTTACCTGGATTCAAATGTGAGTGGGATGCTCAACGTGGTGCCCAACAACTCTATAATGTCTTTCAGCAAATTGACATGACAAAAGAAACATTTGAGTCTAGAGGCTTTACTCGCCTTAAACAACTAGAGTATCTCATTCGCACTCAGCAAATCGATCAGGATTTCTTCTGGCAGACTGTTTAAATTGGAAATCTGATTTTTGCCAAAAAAATATAAATCATGAATCCACCAAAAACAACAAATAATCAACCAATCACTGGTGAATGTCTATTTTGTGGCACAGGATTGCGGCATACCTTTGTAGATTTAGGTATGTCACCTCCCTGCGAAAGCTATCGCAGCCTCAAACAACTCAATGAAGTGGAGCCTTTTTATCCATTACATGTATATGTTTGCGAAGAGTGCCTGTTAGTTCAACTGCAAGAATACATTAGTCCGGAGAATATCTTTAGCGATTACGCGTATTTTTCTTCCTATTCTGATAGTTGGTTACAACACGCCAAGAACTACGTTGATTTGGTGGTAGAGCGTTTCCAATTAAATCAGGAAAGTCAGGTAATCGAAATTGCCAGTAATGATGGCTACTTGTTGCAATACTTCGTTGCCAAAAATATTCCGGCGCTGGGAGTAGAGCCAGCAGCAAATGTTGCTGAGGTAGCAATTAAAAAAGGTATTCCCACAGTTGTCAAATTTTTTGGACAGGAAACAGCTAAAGAACAGGTTGCTAAGGGCGTACAGGCGGATTTACTACTAGGTAACAATGTCCTAGCCCATACACCATATCTCAATGATTTTATTAAGGGGATGAAAATTATCCTCAAACCGCAAGGTGTAATTACAATGGAATTTCCCCACCTCATGCGGTTAATTGAGGAAAATCAGTTTGATACTATTTACCATGAGCATTTCTCTTATTTTTCCTTCCTGACAGTAGAAAAAATTTTTGCAACTCATGGTTTGACGATTTTTGATGTCCAAGAATTAACTACTCATGGCGGTTCTTTAAGAATTTATGCTCGCCATACTGAAGACTCTTCTAAACCAGTTAGCCACCAAGTATTAGAACTGAAAGCTAGAGAAGAAGCGGCTGATTTTACGCAATTAGAATACTATTTTTCTTTTGGTGAACAAGTCAAAGAAACCAAACGCAAGTTATTGGATTTTCTAATTCAGGCGAAGCGAGAAGGCAAATCAATTGCAGGTTACGGTGCGCCAGGTAAGGGCAATACTTTGTTAAACTACTGTGGTATCCGTACAGACTTTTTGGATTACACAGTAGACCGTAGCCCTTACAAACAAGGTCAGTTTTTACCTGGTACTCATATCCCAATTTTTCATCCTGACAAGATTAAAGAAACTAAACCAGATTATGTGCTGATTTTACCTTGGAATCTTAAGGATGAAATTATGGTACAAATGGCTTATATTCGGGATTGGGGCGGTAAATTTGTGGTTCCTATTCCGGAAGTTCAAATCTACTCTTAAATATTTGATTAGCCTTCTGATCTACCCAGAGGGCTAAATAAGATTCAGAATAAATATACCAGCATTACTTCAAGTTTTTTTACTTCAATAGCAGAAGATATATGCCACGCTTGCGTCAAGCATAGTGAAGATTTAATTGCTTTTACATTGTTCTATCTTCTGCAAAAATCTAAGATTTTTTTCCAACAAAGCTTAAAGATTAGCCAAAAAGAGGTGCATAATGAAAGTAGTTTTATTTTGTGGCGGTTTAGGTACGAGAATGAGAGATTATTCCGAAAGTATCCCTAAACCAATGGTGAATATCGGATACAGACCGATATTATGGCATGTGATGAAATATTATGCCCACTATGGACATAAAGATTTTATATTATGCTTGGGCTATAAAGCTGATCTAGTTAAGAGCTACTTCTTAAACTATAATGAGTGGCTTTCTAATAATTTTACTTTAACTGGTGGCAGCAAGATTCAACTATTTAATCATGATATTCAAGATTGGAATATCACATTTGTAGATACAGGTTTAACTGCTAATATTGGTCAAAGATTCAAGGCGGCGGAAGAATATTTAGAAGGAGAAGAAGTTTTCTTAGCCAACTACAGTGATGGGCTAACAGATTTGCATCTCCCAACATATATTGATAATTTTTATCAGCGTGATAAAATTGGAAGTTTTTTATGTGTGAGGCCAAGCCAAAGCTTTCATTTAGTTGACATTGGTGAAAATGATCTTGTGCATGATATCAAGGATGTCAAGCAGCGAGAAATCTGGATTAATGGAGGATATTTTATCTTTAAAAAGGACATATTTAAATATATTAATTACGGTGAAGAACTTGTCCTTGAGCCTTTTCAAAGACTAATTGCCCAAGAGCAGCTTATTGCTTACAAGCATACCGGCTTTTTTGGGGTAATGGACACCTTTAAAGAAAAGCAAGTTTTAGATGATATGTATACTCAAGGTCATAGACCTTGGGAAGTCTGGAGAGATAAAAAACTAGAAGTCACTAATGTATAGCTAGCCTCAATCATTAGTGAAAAGTTAATAATCGTATTTGGTGGGCAATGCCCACCAAAATACCCAAAAATAACAATATGTGGGCAATGACTACCCAACGCAAGTGTTCTAAGTTTTCCCGAATCAAATAGGATTTCGCTATGCTCAAACTTAGCTTTAATAAGACAGACGAATCTGAGTATAGAATTCTCTGTCTGGGTGCTCATTGCGATGATATTGAGATTGGCTGTGGAGGCACAATTTTAAAGCTAATAGAGAATTACAAAAATGTGATTATCTATTGGGTAGTATTTAGTTCTAATGAGCAAAGAGCAGCAGAAGCTAGTGCCAGCGCCAATATATTTCTCAAAGAAGTACAGACAAAAAAAATTATTATTAAAAATTTCCGAGATGGCTTTCTGCCTTTTCACGGAATAGAGGTGAAAGAATGTTTTGAGCAGTTAAAGCAAGAATTTTCACCAGATATAATTTTTACTCATTACCGAGACGATCGCCATCAAGATCATCGCTTAATTTCAGATTTAGCCTGGAATACGTTTAGAAATCATTTAATTTTAGAATATGAGATACCCAAGTATGACGGTGACTTGGGGATTCCCAATTTCTTTGTGCATCTAGATGAAGGTATCTGTCGGCGAAAAATCCAGTATATTCTGGATGCATTCGCTACACAGAATAATAAACAATGGTTTACGGATGAAACTTTCCGTTCAATTTTGAGAATCAGGGGAATTGAATCTAATTCACCTGGTAATTACGCTGAAGCATTTTACTGTCGAAAAATCTTTTTGTAACCACATTTTTTGTAACCACAGTTGTAACCAAATACATGATTTTCACAGAAACGCAGCTACAAGGGTCATTCATTATTGATTTAGAGTTACGAAAGGATACTCGTGGCTTTTTTGCTAGGACTTTTTGCATCGATGAATTTGAAGCTCATGGGCTAAAACCGACAATCGCCCAATGTAATTTATCTTTTAATAATAAGAAAGGGACACTGCGGGGAATGCATTATCAAACCCTTCCCTCCCAAGAAACTAAGTTAGTCCGTTGTATCCACGGGGCTATCTATGATGTAATTATCGACTTACGTCCAGAATCTCCAACCTATTTATCTTACATTGGTGTTGAGTTGACTGCTGAAAATCGCCGTGCATTATACATACCTGATAGATTTGCCCACGGTTTTCAAACTTTAACTGATGATACCGAAGTGATGTATCAAATGGGTGATTTTTATGCGCCAGAATATTCCACAGGCTATCGCTACGATGACCCAGCTTTTGGAATTGTATGGCCTCTACCAGTGAGTGAAATCTCCGAAAAAGATCTCGATTGGAATTTATTTGAGCAGAAAAGTATTGCGGCTCTGGCTGGAACATAAAACTTTCAAGGACAATGCTTGTCACTCAAGTAAATATGCTGTCTGTGCGACTATTTACATACCATAGAGTGGGCGATTTTGACAACGTAAACATCAGGGTTTGAAAGAATAGTAGGCAATACCCACCAACAAAAAATGCCATCCAGTAACGGGTGCAATATTTGAGTATGCAAACGGTTTTCCCCGTTTTTCATAGCAGCCGATATTGAGAATTTATCGCGATTAAGTAATTTTCCATAACCCCTAACTTGAACATAAGGAACAAAAAAGTGAATACAATCTATTTCGATTCAACTATCAATGACAATATCAGACGCGCTCATCTGTATAACGGACAAATATTCAGCTATTCCCCTTCTAAAAGTGCGATCGCTCTTTGTAAATTTGCGCGGGAAATGGTCGAGGATGCTTTTGCTCCTTTAGATCCAACCTCAGCACAGCATAGTTTGCCTGTGGAGAAATACGTTGAGATTTTGGCAAAACTTAAACCAGCCTTTATCCATCACCCTAAATCTAAACAACTGATTCAGGGCATCTTGCAGGAAAGTGGATGTGATTTGAGCAAAACATATTTTGATGTGCCTCGCTTAAGAACTGCAACCAGTGATGGCTATCTGACTTCTGGTATTGCTTACGCTTTCCATCCCCATCGTGACACTTGGTACTCTGCGCCTCAGTGCCAGATTAACTGGTGGTTGCCTGTCTATGATGTGACATCTGAGAATGTGATGGCATTCCATCCTCGCTACTGGAATCAAGCAGTACAAAATAGTTCTAGAGACTACAACTATACTCAGTGGAATCAAGAGAGCCGCAAAACTGCTGCGAAACATATTAAAACTGATACGCGCAAGCAACCCCGTGCGGAAGAAATTTTAGAAATAGAACCACAATTGCGATTGATTACAAAAGTTGGAGGCATGACTCTCTTCTCTGGAGCGCAGATGCACTCAACTGTACCCAACACATCAGGCTATACCCGCTTTAGTATCGATTTTAGAACTGTGCATCTTGATGATGTGATAGCTAGAAAGGGTGCGCCAAATATAGATTCAGCTTGTACAGGAACCTCTTTAGGAGACTTCTTAAGAGGTTCTGACTTTAGTCCGATTTCTAAAGATTTAGTGGCTCTTTATGACACCCCAGCACCAGTAGAGTGCTTGGTTTCTTAATTTTGTGCGATCGCCAATTCAAACTTAATCCTCATCAAGGAAGCAAACCTATGACTTTAGCTGACTTTAAACCCTCAACAACACAGTCTTTTGCACAATCCAAGGCTTTACAACAAAAGAGCCATTCTCTGATTCCTGGTGGTTCTCATACTTACGCTAAAGGTGATGACCAATTTCCAGAAAATGCGCCAGGCTTCATTGTCAGAGGTGAAGGGTGTCATGTATGGGATGTAGATGGCAATGAATTTATTGAATACGGCATGGGTCTGCGTGCCATTACTTTGGGACACGCTTATCCGGCTGTCGTAGAAGCAGCTTATCAGCAAATGCTGCTGGGCAATAACTTCACCCGGCCAGCATTCATTGAAGTAGAATGTGCCGAAAAACTCCTGAGTTGGGTTCCCGGCGCAGAAATGGTGAAATTTGCCAAGGATGGCTCAACAGTCACGACCGCAGCGATTACATTGGCTAGGGCTTATACAGGGCGGGATTTGGTTGCTATTTGTGGCGATCATCCTTTCTTTTCTTACAATGAGTGGTTTATTGGCAGTACTCCGATGTCTGCTGGGATTCCTCAAGTGATTAAAGATTTGACGGTCAAATTCAATTTCAATGATCTTGAAAGTCTGAAAACCATTTTTGCCAATCATCCGGGAAAGATTGCTTGTGTGATTTTAGAACCAGCTAAATATGAAGACCCTGCCAAGGGGTTTCTCCATGAGTTACAAAAACTCTGTCAAGAAAATGGCGCGGTTTTTATCTTGGATGAGATGATTACTGGATTTCGTTGGTCTAGCGGGAATGCCCAAACCTATTACGATGTTGTTCCCGACTTATCAACATTTGGTAAAAGTATGGGAAATGGTTTCGCTGTTTCTGCATTGGTTGGTAAACGAGAACTTATGGAGTTAGGTGGAATTTACCACGATCAAGAGCGCGTATTTCTGCTGTCCACTACTCACGGAGCCGAAAATCATGGACTAGCTGCGGCGATCGCGACCATGAACACTTTCCGCACAGAAGGTGTAATAGAGTACCTGTATCAACAAGGGGAAAGATTACGCCAGGGGATTAATCAGGCGATCGCAGCTAATGAACTTCAAGATTACTTCCAGATTGTGGGACTCCCTTGCAATTTAGTTTATGGCACCCGTGACCAAAACAAGCAACCATCCCAGGCATTTAGAACTCTCTTTATGCAAGAAACTATTAAACGAGGGTTGATTCTGCCTTCTCTTGTTGTTAGCTTCTCTCATAGTAATCAAGATATTGATTTCACGATTGATGCGATTGGAGAATCTTTAAAGATTTACCGCAAAGCTCTAGAATATGGAATTGAGGACTACCTGATTGGCCGTCCAGTCAAACCTGTGTTTAGAAAATATTGTTAGGATAGTTTAGAGACATTTCATGAAATGTCTCTACAATGAAATATTTCAAGTTCCCAGTGCAAGTTGATATTAGGTTTTAAGTGGAGAACTTCTAGGGTTACATCTATAAATCCAGCGCTTTTCTTTTTCATGGAGTACGCGCTTTAAACACTAAATTCTGTAAGGGCACAACAATGTTCATACGTGTCAACTTAACGTGAAACCCTTGCCCAGATGCGATAGCTCATTTACCATCACGATCCGCGTTACCCCACCCCGGCTTTGCTGACGCAAAACCTCCCCTCCCTTGGCAAGGGGAGGGGTTAGGGGTGGGGTAAAATGCTTGTGTAATAAGCGTTTAAGCTTAAGTTGACACCAATGAACAATGTTGTGCCTCTACTGTGTTTACTATAAATTAAAAATGACATTATTTCAGGGAAATTATCATGGTAAATCTTCAGGAACCAGTAATTGATAGCAAGCTAGAAACTACTGTAAAAAGTATTGATATTGCTCAAGAGATATATAAACTAATTACTGAACTATATCCGATCTGTCGCAGTATTACAGGTGATGGTTTTAGAGAAACTCTAAAAATTCTCCAGCAACATATTCCGCTGTCAGTTCATGAAGTACCAACGGGAACTGAAGTTTTTGATTGGAAAGTTCCTAAAGAATGGAATATTAAAGATGCTTATATTAAAAACTCTCAAGGTGAAAAAATTGTAGATTTCGCTAACTCTAATTTACACGTTGTTAATTACAGTATTCCTGTACATCAAAAGTTATCTCTTGCAGAACTGAAAACACATCT
This sequence comes from Aulosira sp. DedQUE10, assembly GCA_034530935.1. Taxonomy (GTDB): domain Bacteria; phylum Cyanobacteriota; class Cyanobacteriia; order Cyanobacteriales; family Nostocaceae; genus Aulosira. Next base: position 185,204 of record JAVRCF010000003.1, read on the forward strand.
ATTTACACTTCCGGATTATCCTGATTGGGTTCCTTACCGCACTTCATATTATAAGGAAAGTTGGGGTTTTTGCCTCAGTCACAATCAGTTTTTACAACTAAAGGATGAAGAATATGAAGTATGTATTGATTCTTCTCTAGAACCTGGACATCTTACCTATGGCGAGTATTTTATTCCAGGAGAAAGCAGTGATGAAGTATTGATTTCTTGTCACTCCTGTCATCCCTCACTGTGCAATGATAATCTTTCGGGAATTGCGATCGCAATTTTTCTCGCCAAACAACTCAGTCAAACTGTACCCAACTATTCTTATCGGTTTGTTTTTATACCAGGAACAATTGGTTCAATTACCTGGCTGGCTGTGAATGAAGCGAATGTTAATCGCATCAAACATGGTCTAGTATTAACTTGTTTGGGCGATGCGGGTAATTTTACCTACAAAAAAAGCCGGAGAGGGAATACTGAGATTGATGAGATTGTGAGTTATGTGCTGAAAAACTCAACTCAGGATTATAAAATTATTGACTTCTTTCCCTATGGCTATGATGAGCGACAATATTGCTCACCAGGATTTAATTTAGCTGTAGGTTGCTTTATGCGATCGCCTCATGGTAGTTTTCCGGAATATCACACTTCAGCAGATAATTTAGATTTTGTAAAACCCAAATATCTTGCTGATTCATTTTCTCAATGTGTTTCTATATTACATATACTTGACAGTAATCAAGTTTACGTAAATCAAAAACCCAAATGTGAACCACAATTAGGAAAAAGAGGGCTATATAGATCAGTAGGCGGTCAGAAAGATAGTGGACTAAACGAAATGGCTGTTTTGTGGGTATTGAATTTGGCTGATGGTAATCATACCCTGCTAGATATTGCCCAAAGGTCGGGAATGACATTTGATGAGATTAAAACTGCGGCGGATAAATTATCGGCAACCGATTTATTAAAACCTGCATTCAGTGCTTAATAGAATTGGGAGTTATGCAAGGATAATTTTGTTTTTCGTGGAGGTTGTCAAGCTTCAGACAATTTTGGATTGCTTCCACAGATCAATCATTATCATTACTCAAATCTTTTCAATCTCTCGCTTCGCTGTTATCCCGCCTGGGAATTAATTCCCAGTCTAATAGCTGAAGTCTACTGAAGTAGACTAAGCTGCATACAGCGTATTGCAGGTAAATGAAGTACACGGGTAGGGGCACAATATGTTGCATTGGTGTCAACTTAAGCTCAAACGCTTATCCCACAAGCCTTTTACCCCTCCCCTTAATCCCCTCCCTCCCCCGTTCGCGCTTCGCGTCTCCCCTTGGGAGAAGTTTGCAAGGGCGGGGGGAACCCCCGCACGCAACTTCTCTTCGCCTGCGGGAAGGGGACGTTTTGGCTTTAGACAAAACTGGGGTGGGGTAACGCGGATCTTGATAGGAATTGAGAAAACGTAAAATCAAGCCTCCATCAGGGTTTCACGTTAAGTTGACACCAATGAATATGTTGTGCCCCCACGAGCGACGATAATCTGCACCTCACTCCTTTGCAATCTGCTGTATTTTAGTCCACTTAAGTGGACTTTAGCTATTAGCCCGGAACTTTAGTTCTGGGCGGGATGTAGGAAAGCGCTTGCCCATTTTTAAGATAGGTTACTATTAATATCACAACCAATTATTTGAGATTTTTAGCATTAAACAACAGCCGATTCTAACATCTGAATTGTGCCAGCATTCGCATCAATTTCTACCTGCCCGCCCACTGGTAGGGTAAATTTATCTTTAATGTGACCAATCATCGAACCGTACCAAGCGGGAATATTTAAGGGCAGTATGTGGTCTTTTAATAGTTGAATTAAAGTAAAATTTGGTTCATCACCAGGACTGCAATTAGTGCATTGTGCAAAAATCAAGCCAGCAATTTGGTTAAGTATGCCAGCATTTTTTAATTGCGTAAGCATCCGGTCTACACGATAAATATCCTCACCAATTTCTTCCACAAACAAAATGCTGTTGTGCCATGAAGGGAGGTAAAGTGAACCTACCATTGCTGATAGTACTGATAAGTTACCACCGAGAAGTTTACCCTTAGCTTTTCCCGGTGCAATTATCTGCATTTGCACTTCGCCAGTGGTGGGATTTTGCATGGTTACAGCTTCTCTATTAAATAGGATGCGCTTGACGTAATCCACGGTAAACTGATTCCAGGTAGAGGTGGCAACTGGGCCATGAAAAGTAATTACCTGACTGCGAGCATTGATTGCTAATAACAAAGAAGTAATATCGCTGTATCCCATCAAGATTTTGGGATGAGTGCGGATATTAGTGTAGTTGAGCAAGGGTAAAATGCGATTGCAGCCCCAGCCACCGCGCATAGCAATAATCGCCTTCACTGATGGATCGGCAAACATAGAGTTTAAGTCAAAAGCGCGATCGCGATCTTTACCAGCTAAATAACCATAACGATCTAAAATATGTTTTCCTAACTTCACTTTCAGACTTAAATCTGCAATATTACGCTGTGCAGTTTCTATATCTTGGCTGTCAACGATACTTGCAGGAGCAATTAATCCTACAGTATCGCCTATTTGCAGGTGGGGTGGTTTAAGGGTGGTATTGCGAGATAATTGACCGTGGGCTGTAAATGGTTGTAACTGCGTGGCTAAAGTCGCTAACCCAACGTTGGTAAGAAATTGTCGGCGGTTGATATACATAAAAGCAGCTGATTGTCAAACTTACGGATTGGAGGTAGCTGTGGCGAGAAAACGCTTAATTATCGAGATGGCGATGGGAATCGATCAACACGGACAAGAACCCACAGTAGCAGCAGCTAGGGCAGTACGAAATGCGATGTCTACGACGGGCTACGCCTACGCACATAATGCTTTACCTGGTGTTTGGGAAGTTGCCGGTTTAACTGACCCCAATGAGATGATTGTGGAAGTCCAAGTAGCAGTACCATACCCAGAACAAGTCAGACAAGAGGAAGTACTAGCAGTACTACCTTTTGGGCGTAAAACTCTCACTGTAGAGTCTGGGGGGATGGTAGTTCAAGGACGAGCCATTGCCTCACTCAACGATAAAAATGACGAAATGTTTATAGCTGTTGCTGCTGTTACGGTTTTGGTTGAAACTGAATAACTGTGGCAGTAATTGAAAGATTTAGTCAATAAAATGACGAATTTACAAGAGCAACATTGGCAAAGATTATTTGGCTTTGTGACCACAGAGGGCACCTCTATGTATGGTACATGGACTGTTTACTCTCCCACAAAAGAACTCATTAAGTCTTCTCGAGGTATCAGGAATTTGCGAGCAAATGCTGATAAAACAGCAATTACTCACACCAATCAATTTCCATCCCCTGAGGGAACTACTTTAGAAAAACAATGGTTGATTGAAAAAGAAACTTGTAACCTACCTGATGGATTATTACATCCAGCCGATCCATCTAAACGAGGAATTGCTGTTGTAGATTATGGTGCTAATGCTTGGGTTCTTCAACAACTAGAAACGGGAAACGGTTTTTCAGTTGAATTATTTTTAAAGCATGAAGATTGGAATACCAGCATCGGTAGTATTTATGCTGAAAGTGGCGATTTAGATAGAATTTTACATTTGCGCGAAAATTCAGTTAGCTTTCCTGAAGTACTCTCAATAGGCACAGAGCTAGAAACTTTACCGGGCAATTGGATTGGCAAAAAAGAAGCGATCGCACCTAATTTAACAATCTCAGAAACTGAAGAGATTAAAGCGCTTGTATTAGATCCAACCACAGGCAAAAATGAGACATTCTTTTTACCTGATGGCGTTGTCGTGAATATTCCGCAAAGACTAAAGATGGGAGAAGCATTTGAGATTATAGCTGGTAAGTTAGTTGCTCCCAACAAATATAAACGCCTCACTGCTAAATATGATAATTCTGGCACTTTTGAACAACTGATATCCGAAATATTTGACTTACAAGATTAGGCAAATAATAATGGAACCACAACTACAAAACTGGGAACGTTTCTGTAGATATACTGCCAATAGTGATTGGCATGGAATTTGGACGAGATATGCTGCCGATGGACAAATAACTGAAACATTGCAAGCTATCAGAAGCTTTAAAATCGCTGAAGATGGCAGTGAAATACAGCATCAGAATCACTATACTTATGCTGATGGCAAGCAGGAAACAAAAACCTTCGGCCCATACAAAAAACCAATTATTAGAGCTTTGGTTTTAGATAATAGCTTATGTGCTAGTTCTCCCAAAATCGCCCTCGGTTCTATCTTTGGTTGCGAGATAGGTTTTAAGCATGAAGATAGACGGATAGAGGTGATTGCAATTTACAGCGATCGCGGCAGTTTACAAAGAATGACCATCATTCGTGAACAACTAAAAACTGTGGCAGAAATAGCAACTAGTTCACCTATTAAAGAGTTAAGTATTGACTGGCAAGGTACTAGTAAAACAATCACATCTGATTGGGTTCTATCTGCACCAGTAGCAAAATCATGGCAGCCAATAACAGATTTGGCAGATAATTATCAACAGCTACATTTTGCAGACGGAATTACAATATATTGTCCGTCAAAAATAACTAGCAAGAAAGATTTTTTCTATGCAGTAGATTGGCCTGTAAATTCTAATCTATTGCAACGGGGAATCTGTAAATATCATGATTCTGCTTTTACAAGCTTTACCTTAGCAATATTTCAATCCTAGGACTGAATATTTGATCAGCCTTTTTGCATCAGAATTTTATCTATCATAATAGAAATATAGACAGGCTAAATATCAGCCTGAAGCAAGTTATGACATTAGAAATTAAAACATCAGAAGTGACACCACTAACAGCTACCTTTAATGTGTCTGAAGAACAACAAGAATTTAACTGGCAGCAATGTTGGTATCCTATCTGCTTTCTGCAAGATTTACCTCAAAAACGTCCTTATAGCTTTTCTTTGTACGATGAACCTTTTGTTTTATTCAAAAATAACGAAGGACAACTAATTTGTTTAACAGATCGTTGCCCTCATCGTGCCGCTAAACTATCTGATGGGCAAATTATCGATGGTAAAATTGAGTGCTTATACCACGGTTGGCAGTTTGGCATTAACGGTGAATGTCTGCATATTCCTCAACTACCAAGTGATGCAAAAATTCCTAGTAATGCTTGCGTAACATCTTTTAAAGTTGTGGAACGTCAAGGCATTATTTGGATGTGGCGAGGAGAAAGTGAAGCAGCTGTTGAAGAGTTAATCCCCACGTTAGATCATGTAGACAAGCCTGGATTTCTCCATACAGATAAAATAACTGATTTACCCTATGAACAAAGCTATTTTATTGAGAATGTTGTAGATCCGGCACACGTTAATATTAGCCATGACGGTAGCCAAGGTAATCGCAACAATGCTCAACCTCTAGAAATGGAGGTAATTGAAAGTTCAGTTAAAGGATTTCGCGGAAAGTTTCGTGACATTAGAAAACCTAATGATGCTTGGCGCAGGCTTGATTTTATTGCGCCTAATTTGGTGTTTTTCCACTTTAACATCGAACAAAAGGGTTGGAATTTTGGACTGGCGCTTTATTCTTTCCCTCTAGGTAAGAATCGATGTCGAGTTCTCACCCGTAGCTACCGCAACTTTGTAACTTGGGAAATTAAGTTTAAACCTCGTTGGCTCATACATTTAAAGCAGAGCAAAATATTAGAGGAGGATTTGTCACTAGTTGTCGGACAACAAGCTGCAATTCAGCGGTTGGGAAAAAATCTCCAAGATGTGTATTTACCACTTAAAACATCCGACACTTTTGTCATGGAATACCGCAAATGGTTAGATAGATTTGGTTCTACCTTACCTTTTTATCAAGGTTATTCTACATCTAAAAATGTAGAATTAGAGCAGTGCGATCGCCATCCGGTAGAAATAGACCGATATCTGCGGCATACACAACTGTGTAGTTCTTGCAATCAGACATATCAAGCCACGAATAGTTTACGAAAAACCTTAATAGGGTTTGCGATCGCTCTGGCATCTGTGGCTATACTTACAGATGATTCTCGCCTAAAAATTGTCACTGTTTCTGGCTCTTTGATAGCAATTGCTTTGGCTGCGTTAGCACAAAATCTCAAAACTAGGTTTGAGCGTGCTTATACTCGTCACTAAAAATATCATGAATGTACAAGAGCAAAACTGGTCAACTTTATTTGATCATCATCCTGATGAAAGTATTAGCTGGCATGGAACATGGACTATTTATTCTCCAGAGCAAGAGGTGATTAAGTCTTATCAAGGTGTCAGAAGTTTTCGGGCTAACGAAGATAAAACAGTTATTTACCAAACCAATAATTACACTTATGCCGATGGCAGTAGCGAAGAAAAAAACTGGCAACTTGATAAGCAAACTGCTAACCAACCTGATGGCATAATTCATAGAGCCGCACCTTCTATGAGGGCAGTGTCGATTGCGCCTGGTGTATATGCTTGGTTAAGTAAAAAAGTTGCACTAGGTAAACACTTTGGATTGGAGTTATTCTTCAGACATGAACATTGGCGAACTAGCGTCGCGGCTATTTATGGAGAAAATAGCAATCTTGAAAAAATTACTCATATTCGCGAACATTTAGGTAGCTTTCCCGCCCAACCTGCTAGTGCAGAGGTGAAAACTACTGAGGGTAAATGGATAGGGGAAAAACAGTACTTAACTCCTGATTTAACAGTTTCAAATGCTGAACTTATTCAAAATCTGGTGTTAGTTCCTTTAGAAAATAAGAATCAAACCTTCTTTTTACCTGATGGCATAGTTATCAATGCTCCTACAACTTTGAGAATTGGTCAAGAATTTAACATTATAGCTGGTAAGTTTGTATCTGAAAAACAATTTAAGAGGCTGATAGCCCAATATGACACTTTAGGGAATTTTCAGCTATTGATTTCAGAAATATTTCATCGGCTTTTGGAATAGATAATTTGGAAAACTTTATATCAAAGGAAACTGATGTTATGTCAACGACAACCATTGAAAAAGTAGTTGCTGCTTATTTTACGAATATTGCAACTATGAATCCTGAAGGCTGGGTAGAAAATTTTGCCGAAGATGCATTAAGTTACGATCCTGTTGGGGAACCACCCACAAAAGTGCATGAAGGATTTCGTGAGTTTATTGGGCAGTTGCAAGCAGTATTTGAAAAGCTAGAACCAACAACCGAGCATATTTTTGTAGCTGGTAATGAAGCAGCAGTGAAGTGGACAATGCGAGGAATTAGCAAAACTGGTAAATCAGTAACCTTTGAGGGAATTACAATTTTTGAAATTAACGCAGCAGATAAGATTCAAACCACTCGCGCTTACTGGAATCCAGCCGCAATGGTAGCGCAACTGCGTTCTTAAAATTACCATTTTTGCAGGTCAATCTATCAACCTTAGCTGCTGTGCGCTAGACTAGAAGCATTGGGATAAAAATCTCTGGCAGTAAGTCCAACCAAAGACCAATCTTCACCACTCCAGCGACAATGTCTCAACAGCATAATGAATCACCCCAAATTCAGCAAATAATCGGACTTAAAGCAAATCACTTTGCTGATTTAGTTAGAGCTGCACAATTAATTTTTGACCCCGCAGCAGGACTTTCTGGCAGAAACGTAAAAGTTGATTGGCGAGAGTTCGGCATTCCTCTTGATGTGGCGGAAAATCTCAAATTAATTGGGGAGCAGTATCGATATGCATCTCCCCACATCCCTGTGGAAATGATTTGGAGCCAATTGACACCAGAAACTCGAATTTGGTTCATGGAACACAAAGATGAGTTATGGCAATTAGAGGAAGCTTTCCCGGCGCTTGATGAAGACTAATTAAATAAAGATGCGAGGATAGCTGAAACAGTCAACCAATAGACTCTGGAAAAAATACAGTTTGTAAGTAAGGGCACAACTAATGTTGTGTCTTTACTGTAAGATTAATCGCAAAAATTATTTAGAAACTGCTTTTGATCATGCTAAAGCTACATTCTCTGTATACAAATCCTATGTCATTGGTTACAACATTTGAATTTAGATGCTGTCAGGAGGTATTGCGCGAGCGCATAAGCTGTTGCACGTATTAAACTAATTAAAAAAGTTCGTATCAATGAATCATAGCTTTAGCGTTGCTCCCATAGTCGAGGAATCAACTGCTGCGAATCCTATTGATGCTCAACAACATCTTTTAATCAAGCAATTAGCTGTCTTGATTTTAGAAATGCTGCTGGCATTGCCTTTAGGTTTCAGCCTAGCAAAATTCCATATTGGTGGAATAGCTTGGATATTTGGGGGTATTGCTGCTGGTACTGTAGTTTTGCAGGGATGCCGAATTTTTTACCAATATTACCCTAAACCTAACCGGACTGCAAGAAAGGTTGGGATGGCACTTGTAGGGCTGACAGTTGGTGCATCCAGTAGCCATAGCGATTTAGCCAGCGTTGCTTCTAGTATTCCGATATTTATTTTATTGACGTTTTTTCTCTTACTTTGTGGTAGCTGTATTGGCTACATTTATTCTCGCCTCAGCCAAACTAACTTGTTAACAGCAATGCTAGCTACAGTTCCTGGCGGTGTGGGAATTATGGCAGCTATTGCAGCGGATTATGGCAGAAATGTCACTTTAGTGGCACTAGTTCAGGCTTTGCGGGTAACAACTGTAGTTTTTCTCATTCCTTTTATTGCCAGAACCGCAGTAGGTAATTCCTGGAATCAACAAACAATTCCGATTCAAAGTAATTTACTAAATTTTGAGCCATCTCAATTAGGATTACTATTATTGGCACTTGGTGTAACTGGATTAATAGTTTATCTGTCGGTATTCTTGAAGATTCCAGCAGCCGATTTCTTTGGTGCTATATTGATTGGCATAGCATTTAATCCTTTCCTAGATTTGCTGCCTTTTGCTCATGATATTCACTTTACACCACCGCGACTAATCAATTTAGTTGGTCAAATGCTGTTAGGAATTACCATCGGGGAGTATTGGGGAGATAAACCCAGCTTCAACACCCGAACTATAGGCTACGCGGTAATGTCTGTTGTGATGACTTTAATTGCTGGTGCGATCGCTGCTATGCTGGCTATGCAATTAACTTCTTGGGATTGGTTAACTTGTCTGTTGGTGACAGCGCCAGGAGGTTCAGCAGAAATGATTCTAGTTTCCTTGGTATTGAATCATAATGTTGAAGTTGTCACAACTGGTCATTTAGTCAGACTGATTGCAATTAACAGTTCCCTACCTATTTGGATATTTCTGTTTCGCCGTCTTGATGGGAAATTATCAGAAGCTGCTTCAGTTAACTGACATCATGCACTTTCTCAATTAGGGTAAGGTGGGCAATGCCCACCCTACTAACTGAAGTTTATTCCGGCTACGCGAAATACGGAAACATCAACCCTGAATTTGATTTCGGGAACCCTGAAGTTGCTACAGGCTACGCGAAACACGGAAACGTCAACCCTGAAGTTGATTCCGGGAACCCTGAAGTTGCTACAGGCTACGCGAAACACGGAAACGTCAACCCTGAAGTTGCTACAGGCTACGCGAAACACGGAAACGTCAACCCTGAAGTTG